>DEJE01000016.1 GCA_002353205.1 Prevotella sp. UBA2756
ATGCTGTGGATAACAGAGGGTGGCTCTACGGCATTGACGGTGATGCTCCTCAAGTCCATGCTTCCCCAGAAGGCCGAGCTCTCGATGGCTGTCAGTGTCGAAGGAAGCACGACTTTCTTCAGCGTCGATTCTCCAAGGGAACCCACGCCAAGGCTGGCTACACCCTCGGGAATGTTGACCTCCGTCAGCTTGCAGCCGTCAAGACCGAAGTTGTCGATCTTTATCAGGACATCGGGAAGGACGAACTCTTCCATGGTCTCCAGGAAGGCGAACATGTCCTTGCCTATCACGTCGTTCTCGGTATAGCGGACCACATCCGGCATCGAGCTCGACACACTCGTCCCCATGTTGTACTGGCCGCCACCTTCCACGATACGGGCGCCGCTCAGGTCAAGCCGTTTCAGTGTGTATGTCGGCTTCGGGTATTCCGAATCCTCATGGTACCAGCGCCATAGCACCTCATAGCATCCGCCTGCCAGCGAACGGATATGGCGGATGTCGTCGCCGTTGAGCTCACCGGTGATGGTCAGTTCCTCGGCCTGCGTCAAGCCCTGCTCTTCAAGCACCTGCTGCAGCGTGCCTGCGGTCTCGACGTTCACCACGTTCTTCTGAGCCATGCCTGCCAGCGATACCAGCAGAAGACCCAACACGAAAGTAATTTTTTTCATGACAAATCCTTTCTTTTTAATTGTTAGACATAAATTTTGATTCTTATATTGCATAAAGTATGATGAGTAATGTCTCTATCTCACATGAATCTTACGGGAGTGTATCCGTCCGTTCACGACTTACGCTATATGGTTATCACAGCTGAATACATAATAGTACCCACGCGCATGTATAGAGTGTAGGTACCCGAGAGGGACGTGGGGAGGACCTTCTTGTCTTCACCTGGGTAAAGAGTAGCGGAGAACACCACGTTGTCGCTTGCGTCTACGACAAAGACGGGAACCGTCGTGCTGAAGACGTCATAGAAATAGAGGATGTTGCCGTCGATGCTGACAGTGGGAATCTGAACAAGGTCACGTGGAAAGTCACCATTAAGACCATGATCCTTAACGATGCTCATTTGAACCTGAAATCCTTGGATTTTACCTCCAAAATCAGTTGAAGTAAAAGACATCAACAATACTGATAAAAAAAGAAATACTTGTTTCTTCATAATTTTTTTTAAAATACGCCACAAAGATAAATCTTATTTGATTCAAGTCCAAAGAAATAAGTAAACAAGATTAAACACTTGTCGTTAGTGGCTGATAACAAGTCGTTTAGGAGATGTTGGGGAAATAGAATAAAACAGTAAACAATAGTAAACACTCTCGCGAGACGATTAGAACCATTAGCAGATTGACATAATCATCTTGTCAAAATCTGGAGCGCCTCCTTCCTCTATACCATATATCTTTTTTATCAGTCTACTTCTCATCGTGGTGAGGTTAGCAGAATCCTTATTAATCAAATACTTTATCTCTGGCAAAGTAAAATGCAAACGAATCAGCATGCAGACTTTTATTTCATCAGTGCTGATAGGTTGTTTTCCTCCGCAGATGATGGGCACGAAGCTTGGTATTTGTCTTTCCAGATGTTTTCGTAGTTCGGCCCATTCTTCAATGGCTGGGGTCTCATGTCGTACACACATCTCCTTGAAACGGTGAACTGTCGGGTTGTCGGTCAGCAGAGACTCAAAATGGATGCGATCCTTCAAAGATGAGTTATCGCGAAAGCGCTCCAGCTCTTCTTCCTGTTTTTTTACCGTGAGCTGTATTTCGCGGATTCTTTCTTGAAGATTTTTCTCTTTTTCTACAACTGTCTCCTCAAGCTTTTGTATCACTTCTTTTAAACTATTCCTTAGGTCTTCTGATCCTGACACATCATCTATATCCAGCAAGCTAAGACTTGTTCTTTCGTCCTCATGGAATCCTTTCTGGGCACCAGCCTCGTCAAGAAGACCCGAGAGCTCAAACTTTGATTGCAGGAGACTGACATAGCACTTTGATACCTCTTTTTTCAATCTATGTATCTTCCCAAGTTTGTTGTACGCCCACATCAGAATGACAATCAACAAAAGGATTAAGATAATGGTGATTGCCAAAGCTCCCCTTAAATTTTCCTTGTTGGTTCTTGCTTCTTTTTCCCTCCTGTCTGCCAACTGCTGGCTTCGTGAAAAATTATAGACTGCTTGATTGTGCTGATACTCGGCAGTAGAGTTTTGCAGTTGGGATGAGTCGTTGAAATTATATGCCAAACGGGAATAATAAAGGGCAGAGTCAGTTTTGCCCATCAGTCTACAGACTTCACTCAAACCTTTGTATCCACATTCGTAGTGATTCGCATCCTTTGCGTTGTTAACAAGCTTGCGGTAATAGTATTGGGCAGAGTCATAGTTTTGAGTTTCTTGGTAATAGAGACCTTTTGAGTAATAGAAGATTTCTTTACCTTCTTGGATGCTATTATTCGAATCGAATAATCCAGGCACTGATTCGTATTCTTTGATAGCGCTCTGTGCCTCTGAAAATCTACGTTGCTTTATTAGAATGTCTATAACAGAGCCTTTTGACATGCATGCCAAGTCTTTAAGACCATATTTTTGGTACAATTCACATGCTTGAAGCGTGTAATAAAGAGCTGAATCAGGCATATTCATGTACTCAAATGCACTACTTATTTTATTAAAGCACGAAATCCATGATAGTGTATCGTTGACTTTTGCTGCATAAAACCTTGCATTTTGGAACTCGTCTCTGGCATTTTGTGGTGCGCAACAATCTAAAAACAACGATCCCATCTGCCCGTGCACGCGGCTGAGCAGCTTGTAGTCGCAGTCGATCTGTGTGGTGTCGGCGCAGTCAGCAGCTTCGTGATAGTATTTCAAGGCCAGGGGTGTCTCTCCCATGTCGTAGTAGGCACGGCCGAGGAGGTAGTTGGCGCGCATGCGCTCATTGGGCGTGCCGTGGCTGTCGTAGTAGCTGACGACGGCCTTGAGCACGCTGTCGGTGGTGAACTTCACGAAGTTCTTGTTCTGAGCGTCGGCGCGCAGCAGCTCGTAGCGCATGCGCTGGCCCTTGCTCATCCGAGCACGCGCGGCCTCGGGGATGCTGTCGAGCAGGACGAGGGCGGCGGCGGGACGGGCGTACATCAGGCTGTCCGCCCGACTCATCAGGCGGTCACCGCCGCGCCACCCGCCGCAAGCGGCGAGCAGCAGGGCAAGCAGGAGCAGATGCGCTGTTCTTCTCATTCGCTTGCAAAAGTAAGATAAAAATTGCAAAACGGCAAAGGAAAAGCACGATTTTTCCTTACGAACTAATGCAAATCTCAACAATCCATCAGAAGCCAGTTGCGAACAATCGTCCGACCGTCCGGCGTCAGGACACTCTCGGGATGGAACTGGATGCCCCAGATGGCGTACGCGCGATGACGGAGGGCCATGATTTGGCCCGCACCACGGGGGGACTGTTCGGCAGACGGTCCTGAATCCTTATCACCATCACAATCATCGCTCTCGGCCAACACCTCCAGACACGCAGGAAAACACTCACGAGAGACAACCCACGAATGGTAGCGGCCCATGGTGAGACGCTCCGGACAACCGGCAAACAGAGGATCCGGCTTCAACACCGTTCCCAACGTCGCCACACCATGGAAAACATCGGAGAGATTCTCCAGCTTAGCACCGAAAACCTCACCAATCGCCTGATGACCAAGGCACACGCCAAGGAGGGGCTTCCGACCCGCATACCTACGAATCACGTCCAGCAGCAGACCCGCCTCCGAGGGAATGCCAGGGCCCGGACTGAGCACAATCTTGTCGAAACATTCCAAGTCGGATAGCTCAAACTGGTCATTGCGAAAAACACTGACTTCCGCACCCAATTCTTTCAGAAGATGCGAAAGATTGTAGGTAAAAGAGTCATAGTTGTCGATAATCACTATTCTATATTTCATAATGAGGTATCAAGAGTTCGTTGTTTTGAGTTCTTCGATTTCTTATATATCCTATATATGTAACTTGTCAACTCGTCAACTTGTCAACTCGTCAACTTGTCAACTCGTCAACTTGTCAACTTGTCAACTCGTCAACTTGTCAACTCGTCCGCTCGACCTTTGGTCGCTTGCAAAGCAAGAACTCGTCAACTTGTCAACTCGTCAACTCGTCAACTAAAAAAACACACACAGCCATCACAGCGCTTCAGCAGTCAGGATCGCACGGCGAAGCGCACCCAGTTTGTTGTTCACTTCAGCCAATTCGTAGTCTTCGTTACTCTTAGCAACAATGCCGCCACCAGCCTGAAACCACAGCTCACCGTTACGGCTGACAAACGAGCGGATAGTAATCGCCTGATTCAGCGTGCGACGAAAACCAATCGAGCCGATGCAACCACCGTATGCTCCGCGACTATGAGGCTCGTATTCCGTAATCAGCTCCATCGCACGAACCTTCGGAGCTCCCGAAAGCGTACCAGCAGGGAATGTATCAATAAATGCCTTGATAGGATCCGATCCCGCATCAAGCGTGCCGCTGACACGCGAAACGAGATGAATGACGTGGCTATAGTACTGCAAGTCCTTATAAAAATCCACCTTCACACCGTGACAATTGCGAGAGAGATCGTTACGCGCCAAGTCTACCAGCATCACATGCTCAGCATTCTCTTTCGCATCGTTGCGCAAGTATTCTGCGTTCTTCCTGTCTTCCTCAGCATCACCCGTACGACGAGTCGTTCCCGCGATGGGGTCGATGTAGGCTTTATACGACGCACATCCATCCAACTCACTACCCTCTTTTTCTATGCGGCAGTGAGTCTCGGGAGAGGAACCGAAGATGCGGAAACCGCCGAAATCGAAATAGAAGAGATAAGGCGAGGGATTGATACTGCGCAACGCACGATAGAGCTTGAAGTCGTCACCCTCGTACTTCTGCACGAAACGACGCGAGAGAACTATCTGGAACACATCGCCACGAAGACAATGGCGGATGCCACGACGAATGTTCGCCTTGTGCTCCTCGTCGGTCAAGGGCGACGACACCTCACCGACAGGATGGAAGTCGTAAGGCTTCACGTTCGTACGGTTCATAGCTCTCAGAAGCCACTCCAGCTGAGGATGGAGAACGGAAGAGAAAGCCCCCCTTCCGTCCCCCCGAGAGGGGGAAAGGCTACGGGTAGGCGAGCTGTGCTCGGGAAAGGCTTGCTCTCCCCCTCTCGGGGGGAGTTGGAGGGGGGCTTCTCCCCCCCTCGGGGAGGTTTGGTGGGGGCCACCTCCCCCTCTCGGGGGGAGTTGGAGGGGGGCTGTAAGGGTGACCAGCGTGACGGTACTGTTATGGTGGTCGAACACGATGACATCGCGGTAGAGGATATAGAACATGTCCGGGGCATCGTTCTTCTCCATCGTCTCGTCTTTCACAGCAATGTCCTCGAAATAACGAACGGCATTGAAAGCCGTGTAGCCATAGAGACCGCAATAATCGACATACTCACCCTCGACACGGAAGCACTCGAGGAAGTCGTTGATCGCGCGGTCGCAGCCGTACTCTTTGCTGACAGGATGTCTCAACACCGATCCATCGGGGAAGGTGCTGACAGCCTCTCCGTGGCTGATGGACACGCTGCCAATCGGGTTAATGCCGATGAAGGAACGGCTGTTGCTGGAATCGTGATAGTCGGAACTCTCCATCAGAACGCTCTGAGGGTAAAGATCCCGCAAGCGCATGTAGACACCGACGGGCGTGTAGAGGTCGCCAAGGATGGTCTTGCTTTGGGTGATGTAATTGTAGGTCATTGTTTTTTTTAGTTGACAAGTTAACAAGTTGACAAGTAGACAAGTAGACAAGTTACTCTCCACTTTCCGTTTTCCACTCTAAACTAACATCCCCCTCGGGGGGACGGAAGGGGGGGCCGGGGCTCTTAACTCTTAATTCTTAACTCTTAACTCTTAACTAAATATCGTAAGTACGTCTCAATGTCTTTGTCGCCACGGCCGCTGACCGTGAGCACCACCACATCGTCGGGACGGAACGTGAGCTTGCTCAGGGCGGCAATCGCGTGCGCACTCTCGATGGCAGGGATGATCCCCTCCAGGCGCGTCAGCTCATAGCCGCCGCAGATAGCCTCATCATCGTTGATGGCAAGCACCCTACTGCGACCCTTCACAGCCATGTTGCAGTGCATCGGGCCAACACCGGGATAGTCCAGACCTGCCGAAATGGTGAAAGCCTCCTCTATCTGCCCGTCGGGAGTCTGCATGACAAGCATCTTAGAGCCGTGGAGAATGCCAACGGTGCCGCGGTGGATCGTTGCTGCAGTGCGGTCGGTGTCGACACCCTGACCTCCGGCCTCGGCCAGAACAATCTTCACACGCTCGTCGTCGATATAGTGGTAGATGGTGCCGGCCGCATTGCTTCCGCCACCGATGCAGGCAATCAGGTAGTCGGGATAGTCGCGACCCACCTTCTCCTGAAGCTGCCACTTGATCTCTTCGGAAATGACGCTCTGCATGCGCGCTACGATGTCGGGATAAGGATGAGGACCCATGGTGGAACCCACGATGTAGAACGTGTCCTGAGGATGGCAGCACCAGTCGCGGATGGCCTCCGAGCAGGCGTCGCTCAGCGTCATGTTGCCCGTGCGAACGGGGTGAACGGTGGCACCGAGCATCTTCATACGCTCCACGTTGGTGTGCTGGCGATCCACGTCGGTGGCACCCATGAACACCTCGCACTGCATGTCCATCAACGCACAGACCGTGGCCGTCGCAACGCCGTGCTGGCCAGCACCGGTCTCGGCGATGATACGCCTCTTGCCCAGCTTCTTCGCCATGAGAATCTGGCCGATGGTGTTGTTGATCTTATGCGCGCCCGTGTGGTTCAGGTCTTCGCGCTTCAGGAAAAGCTGGCAACCGTATTTCTCGCTCATGCGGCGAGCAAAGTAGAGCGGAGAGGGACGGCCGACATAGTCTTGCAGCAACTGGTGGTATTCACGTTTGAAGTCGTCGCTCTCGATGATGGGAAGATAGGCCTTGCGAAGGTCTTCCACACATTTATACAGGATCTCGGGGACATAGGCACCGCCGAAGTCGCCGTAGAATCCGTTTTCGTTGACTAAGAAACTCTCTTTCATGATTCTCTTTTGTATAGTGGATAGTGTATAGTGGACAGTGCATAGTGGACAGTTGATAGTGGATAGTTAATAGTGATTCTCCACTCTCCACTATCCACTATCCACTCATTGCAGGCTCTCAAACTCCATGTCTTTCTCTTTACGGTAGGCGATGCCTGTCATAACACATACAAGATCGCCGTTCTGATTGCGTACCTTGATCTCACAATAAGGAATCTTATGGTGGTTCAGCGTCTCGGTGGCCTCAGCAATGAGACGATCGCCGACGACAGCACTGCGAAGGAAGGTTATCGTGTTCTCTAAGCCGAACGTGAGTTTACCCCTGCTGTTCGAGATGGCTGCAAAAGCCAAATCGGCCAATGTAAACAAAGCGCCGCCCTGACAAACACCACCGGCATTGAGATGCTCTTCTGTAACGGTCATTTCTGCTATGGCATAGCCCTCACGAACCTCAACGAGCCTCGCTCCACTATTCTTTGCGAAGACATCGCCTTTGTTTAAGAATTCTTTTAATGTCATGGTCTGATTGATTGAAAAAAATATCAGTAAGGAGACTATTGCTTCAGAACATCGTAGAGACGGTCCATTGCCAGGTCGGCATTACCCTCAGTCTCGTTGAGCAGAGTGACGAACTTCGAGCCGATGATGGCTCCGGCAGCGTTCTGCTGAGCACTCTCGAGCGTCTGCCGGTTGCTGATGCCGAAGCCTATCATGCGCGGGTTGCGAAGGTTCATGCCGTTGATGTGCCGGAAGTAGTCCTGTCTGGCTTCGTCGAAACGGTTCTGCGCTCCCGTGATGCTGGCAGAGCTGACCATGTAGATGAAACCGTCGGTGTGGTCGTCGATGAAGCGGATGCGATCCTCACTCGTCTCGGGTGTGATCATCATGATGACGCGAAGGTCGTAGCGGTCGGCGATCGGCTTCACGTCGGCAAGATAGTCGGCGAAGGGAAGGTCGGGGATGATCATGCCCGACGCGCCGCTGTCGACGCAGCTCTGGCAGAAACGCTCAATGCCGTAGTGCATGACAACGTTCAGATAGCCCATCATGACAAGCGGGATGTGCACATCGTCCTTGATGCTCTTCAGCTGCTCGAAGAGACGGGTGAGCGTCATACCGTTTTTCAGCGCAACAGTGCCTGCACTCTGTATGACGGGGCCGTCGGCCAATGGGTCGCTGAACGGTATGCCCACCTCAATCATGTCGATGCCGCGACGTTCGAGCGTCTTGATGACGTCGGCAGTGCCTTCGAGTGTGGGACAACCGGCACAGAAATAGAGCGACAGCAGCTTGCGGCCGCTCTGCTTCTGTTCGTTGAAAAGTTGGTTGATTCTATTCATTTTTCTTTGGGGGTCTTCAGTTATGGCTACACGATTTCAACTTCTGCGCACGGCATCGATGAAAGTTGCCAGTTGGGCAACATCTTTTATTCCGGGTTCTGTCTCGAAACGGCTGTTCAGGTCGATGCCAACGCACATCGGATGGCGAAAGGCACGAACGCGGTCGGCATCATCGGGGCCGATACCGCCGCTGAGCAGGAACGGGATGTCACCGTCGTAGGCGTCGAGGACGCTCCAGTCGAACTGCTCACCGCTACCACCACGGCCAGGGCACTGCGTGTCGAAGAGCAGCATGTCGGCCACTCCTTGATAGTGGCGCCACTGGTCGACGTCGTCCTTACCCTTGATGCTCAGCGCCTTGATGATCTTGATGCCGGGGCGGATGTCGGGATCAAGTGTGCGACGCAGGTTCTCGATCATCACAGGACGCTCGCTGCCGTGCAGCTGAACGTAGTCCAGATCGTAGTTGTAGACCCTGGTGACGATGTTCTGCGGCATGTCGTCGACGAAGACTCCCACCTTATAAGGCTTTCTGGGCAATTCCTGACGGTCGCCGGGAGTCTTGCTCCCGCGCACCTCGTTCAGTCGCTCGGCCGAATAGTCGGGGATTATGCCTGCCCGCGACGATATCATCTGCACATAACGTGGACTCTGGGGGTAGAAGATGAAGCCCATCAGGTCGATGCCTAAAGCTGCCACGGCGCGAATGTTTTCGGGGTCGCGCATCCCACACACTTTGATCATCATTTTCATTATATTCTTTTTGTCAGAACCTCTCCTTCAGAACACCTTCATGCTGGTGGTTCCTACAGGGGCGTTTGCTCTGTGGTTAATCTGATCAACTCCTTCAGGGCGAGACCCGGATGGTCAGCTTTCATGAAGCATTCGCCGATGAGGAAGCCATGGAAGCCCGCCAGACGCAGACTGCGCACCGTATCGGGGGCAGAGATGCCGCTCTCGCTCACCTTGCAGGCCTCGCGGGGGAGGCGTTCGGCCATTCGGAACGAGTTCTCCACGTCGGTGATGAACGTTCCGAGGTTGCGGTTGTTGATGCCGCAAAGGTCGGGCTCCATGTCGGCATAGTCGAGCTCTTCCTCGCCATGCATCTCGAGCAGCACCTCCAGTCCCAGCTCTTGGGCTGTGTGCATCAGCGTGCGACACGTCTGGAACGGCAGGGCGGCAGCGATGAGCAGCACGGCCGAGGCGCCGCAAAGCCGGGCCTGGAAGAGCTGGTACTCGTCGATGACGAAATTCTTGTAGAGCACGGGGAGGGTGACACCCGAGCGCCGCGCCTCCACGATGAAGCGGTCGTTGCCCCCGAAATACTTCTCGTCGGTGAGGATGCTCAGGGCGGCGGCACCGTTGTGCTGATAGCTCAAGGGAATCTCCCCTGCCCTGCCCTCTTCCTTGATCCAGCCCCTCGATGGCGACTTGCGCTTGAACTCGGCTATGATGCCGCTCTCCGACGAAAGCAGAGCCGTCCGCATGGAAGGGTGCTGCAAGCCCTGTTGCATCTGCTCTTCCACCCTGACATGAATGGCACGCTCTGACAGCACCTCCTTGAAGCGCTCTACCTCGACGCGTTTCCACGCCACTATCTCTTCTAAAACGTCCTTCATCTGTTTTTATTATATCGTTCTACCATGTTACGTCGTCATTTCAGCGAAAAAACAGTCGGCGGTGCTGACAATGGTCACGAATTCAACATCACGAACTTGCGGAACGTCTGCAGCGCCTTTCCGCTGTCAATACTCTCACGCGCTATCTCCACACACTCCTCAATGCTTTTTGCTCCACGCTCCAACACTTGTATGCCGAAGGCTGCATTGGCCAGCACGATGTTCTTCTGGGCAGGCAGACAACGGTTCTCGAGCACGCTGTCGAAGATGGCTGCCGCCTCGTCCTCGGTGGCTCCGGCCACCAGTTCCTCGGGCTTGGCAACGTCGAAGCCGAGGTCGGAGGGCTTGAAGATACGCTCGTAGCTGTTGGTCGACACCTTGAAGTCGCCCGTGAGCGAAATCTCGTCGTAGCCGTCGATGGAGTTCACGATGCCGTAGTCGATACCGATTTTCTGATAGACATTGCTGTAGAGACGCATCTGGTCGAGGTTGGCCACGCCCAGCAACTGGCACTGCGGCCGACTGGGGTTGACGATGGGTCCGAGGAGGTTGAAGCAGGTGGGAAACTGCAGGGCTTTGCGGATGGGACCCACGAACTTCATGGCCTTGGCAAAGAGCTGGGCGTGCAGATAGACGATGCCGCACTCGTTGATGGAGCGGTTCAGCCGGTCTATGTCGTCGGTGAACTTGATGCCGTGGTGGGCGATGACGTTCGAGGCTCCGCTTGTCGATGTGGCCGCATAGTTACCGTGCTTGGCCACCTTATAGCCTGCTCCTGCGATGACGAAGCACGAGGTGGTCGAGATGTTGAAGGTGTTCTTTCGGTCGCCGCCAGTTCCCACCACGTCAATATAGCGGTCGCAGTCCAGCGGCACGGGGACACCCGTTTCCAGTATGCCGTCGCGGAAGCCGAGCAGCTCGTCGACGGTGATGCCGCGCATCTGCAGACCGGTGAGCAGTGCCGTGATCTGTTCCTCGGGAAACTCGCTGCGGGTGATGCCGATGAGCACGCTCTTCATCTCTTCGCGAGTGAGCTCCTCGTGGTTCAGCATTCGGTTCAGAATCTCTTTCATTTCCATATACGTTCTGTCTCCCCGACCCCTTCTCTCGGAAGGGTGTGCCAGACGGATAGTGGGGAGTTTGCCCGGCACTTGTATCATGAATTTTCTTTTACCTTTCTTCTCTGCCATCGGCCAGGAAGAGCGGTGTCACCCTGACGATGGAGCATGGCATCGGGACCGTGGGAGGCTTGCAAGAAAAAAGGCCTGTCGCAAGAACGGCAGGCCTTTCGGTATCTCAGAGTATCCACACGGCAACGTTGCTCACGACTTGTTCAATCTTGAGTAGCGCCACCACCATGCTGCAAATACTACGTTATTCTTCATTCTTCTTATGAATTTTGTGCAAAGGTACATATTTTCTTTCAATCTGCAAATATTTTTACCATAATTTTATCGATTTACTTCTTTTTCGGGAAAAAGAGTGTTATTTTGCAGACGAAATCATTCCATCTCCTTATCCAGTTGTCCACTCCACAGGTAAAGCTTCGTCTCGCTGACGATGACGCCGCTGAGGAAGAGCAGGCTGAGCAGGTTCGGAATGGCCATGAGGGCATTCATGCAGTCGGCCAGGTTCCACACCACGCTCAGGTTCATCGTGCTGCCGATGAAGATGGCAAGGATGTAGAGCACGCGATAATAGATGGTCCACCGTCGGCCTTTCAGATATTCCACCGCCCGTTCGCCATAAATCTCCCAGCCGAGGATGGTGCTGAAGGCGAAGGTGAGCAGGCCGAAGGTGAGCAACGGGGCTCCGATGACGGGAATCTTGCTGAAGGCCATCTTCGTCAGCGTGGCTCCGTTCTCGTGGGAGATGTCGGGATAGGCGATGACCGAGCTGACGATGACCAGTCCGGTGAGTGCACAGATGACGACGGTGTCCCAGAATGTGCCGCTCGACGACACCAAAGCCTGACGGACGGGGTTGCGCGTCTGCGCTGCCGATGCCACGATGGGAGCCGACCCCATTCCCGACTCGTTGCTGAACAGTCCGCGTGCGATGCCATAACGAGCCGCCAGCATGATGGTGCTTCCTGCAAAGCCGCCGCCGGCAGCCTGTGACGAGAAGGCACTCTCGCAGATGAGCTTCAGCGCCGGCCACACATAGGCTCCGTTCATGAAGAGGATCACGATGCACCCGGCAATGTAGAAAATCGCCATGAAGGGGATCAGCGCCGTGCACACACGGGCAATGCTCTTGATGCCTCCCAGCACCACAGCTCCCGTGAGCAGCGAGATGACGATACCCGTCAGCCACGGTGCCACGTCGTAGGTCTCGTAGGTGAGCGTAGCGATGGCGTTGGCCTGAACGGTGTTGCCGATGCCGAAAGCGGCGATGGCAGTGAAAAGGGCGAAGAGCACCGCCATCGACTTCCACCCCAGGCCGTGCTCAAGGGCATACATCGGACCGCCCAGCATGCGGCCTTCCTTCGACTTCCGGCGGTATTTCACGGCCAGAAGGCCCTCGGCATATTTCGTCGAGATGCCGAAGAAGCCCGTCAGCCAGCACCACAAGACGGCTCCCGGACCTCCCAGCGCCACGGCTGTTGCCACGCCGATGATGTTGCCCGTGCCGATGGTTGCCGCCAAGGCCGTTGCCAGGGCGCCGAACTGCGACACGTCGCCGCTCGAGTCTTTGTCGCGGCTCACACTCAGTTTGATAGCCGTCCATATATGCCGCTGCGGAAAGCGCAGGCGGATGGTGAGAAAAAGATGTGTCCCCAGGAGCAGGATAATCATCGGCCACCCCCAAAGGAAGCCGCTCACCTCTGTCAGTATGTTGTTCAGTGTCTCCAAATCTCTATACCTCTAAAAAAACAATACTCGCAAAAAAACTCTCTCTTCAGATTTCGATATCGCTCGTGCGGCGGCAGGAACGCTAAGAATTGCCGTCGTGGCGCACGCGGACGCGAACATTGTCGAAACCCATCGACCGCAGCATCTGGTAGAACTGCCGCGTGGCGTTCTCCTCAGCGCTCTTCATGTTGCTGGAGTTCAGCGCACGGGCCTTCATCCGCTGCCGCGCCCGCTCGTACATCGCCTGGCGGTCGCTGTCGGTCCACTTACCGCTCTCAAAGAACGACTGCGTGCGGGCCTCGTCGATGAAATGCTCGTCGAGGAGCTTCACCGGGGGCAGCACCACCACGATGGTGTCCTTGTCGCGCTGTATCCAGTCCTCGCCCACGTCGCGCATGTCGATGCCCAACCTGAGTGTTCCGTAATAGATGCGTATCAGCTCGTCGTCGGTGAAGAACCCGGCACGCAGGGTGTCGATGAGTTCTTCGTCGGCCACCGAGAGAAACTCCCACTCGCCGATCTGCTTCATGGCAGTGATCTGCGTGGGCGTGATGCCGATGCGCTGGTCGACATCTACCGAGGCCGACATGTCGGTGGCTCTGTTGAGGAGGTAATAGCCCGCGCCGACAACCAGCACGGCCACCACCAGCAAGGTGAAGAACAGGCCCTTGCCCATCTTCCCTACAAGACGTAGCAGCCCGTCAACGATTACCTCGATACCACTGGGCTGCTGCGCCTGCCCACGGCGCTTGCCCACCTGTTTGGTCTTCTGCTTCTTCGTCATCGTGCTATACTTTTAGAGTCTATCAATGTTGCCAGGTCGTCCATCGAATACTCCTTGCGGAACGTCACCGTGATGTCGCCCTCGGCAAAGCCCAGGTCGGCAAGCATCGGGATGAGCGTGTTGGCGGCATTCGAGCGAGCCATCTCGATGATGCCCATACGGGGCACTCCCGAGAGGATCGACGCCCGGCCCTGCTTCTCGTAGTTGGCCATCTCCTCGTCGCTGAAGTTGGCACGGAGCAGCGGCACCTGCTTCTTGATCTCGGCGTGGTTGATGCGGCTGCCCGTGAGCTCCACCTTCGGGTCGGGCAAGACAATCTCTATCTTCCGCCCCGAACGCTTCACGTTCTTGCTGCTGAACTGCGCAAAGTCGATATAGGCCTTCAGCGTGGCATCGATGGGGATGGCTATCTTGCGGTTGCCCAAGGGCAGCTTGATGTCGAACTGCTGCGAGAAGATCGACCCCTGCAGCTTCATCTGGTCGTCGTGGGTCACGATCTTATGCACCTGATACTCGGCCGTGTAGAGCCGTGAGCACTTCTGAATCTGCATCACCAGCATCGGAATGGTGTCGATGGGTGCAGCCGCCTTCTTCACCTCATGGCGCTCGCTGCACGAGGCGGACAGCAGTGCAAGCAGACATATTAATAATAAGGTATGGCTACGCATCATTTTAATTCTTTCTTCTTAATTCTTAACTCTTACCTCTTACTTCTTACCTCTTACTTCTTAAACAACATCCCCCTCGGGGGCTTGGGGGGTCTCCACATCCCCCTCGGGGGCTTGGGGGGTCTTTACCTCTTACCTCTATTAGTATTTGTGGCAAAGGTAATGCAATTTTGGTAAAAAAACGTCATTTTGAATGTATTTGTTTTAAAAATCGCGATTTTTATTAATCTCCAAGGCAATAAAACTGTCAAACAGATGGTTTATTTAAAAGAAAGGATTTAAAAATGAGACAATTTGCAATCGCTATCGCCGCAGCATTGTGCATGAGCACTGCTGTCATGGCACAGACCACACAACAGGACAACAAGCGCCAACGCCCCAATTCCGAGCAGAGGGTGCAGATGCGCACCGAACGCATGGTGGAGCGCTACGGGCTCAATCAGGAACAGGCCGCCAAGCTACAGGCCCTCAACAAGGAATATGAAGGCAAGATGGGACCGCGACACCGTCATGGCGGACCGCGTCACGACGGCCAGCGCCCGCCGAGAGACGTCAAGGAGAAGCGCACCGACATGAAGCCCCAGCAACGCGAAGGCCGCGGACCGCGCCCCAGTGCCGAGATGATGCAGCAGATGAAGGCCGACCGCGAGGCCTACGACGCCAAGCTGTCGAAGATCATGACGCCGAAGCAGTTTGAACAGTACCAGCAAGACGAGGCCAAGATGAAAGAACATCACGGCCAGCGCATGGGAAAACCGGCCGACGGCAACAAGGAATCATTCCAAAAAGAAAAAGATAAATGAAGAAACTCTTGACAGCGGCCATGGCCTCCATGGCTCTGGCCGCCGTGTTTTCGTGTGGGGAGAAGAAAGAGACCAACGTCATCATCGCCCCTAAACCTACAGAGACCAAACCGGCATCGCCCGTCAGGATGAGCGACTACGCCCACAGCGACACCGTCACATGGCTCGGACGCGTCTATACCGTGGAGGTGAAGCGCTCCGTGGCCGACAGCCTTCCCATGGTGAAGGACGAGCAGGGACGCAAGTACTACGACAACGTGATCCGCGTGCGCATAACAAGGCCCGACGGCAGCGAATTTTTCAACCGAACATTCCGCAAGACACATTTCGCCGACCTCCTCGATGCACGCACGAAAGAGGACGGCGCACTGCTGGGCATCGTCATCGACCACGTGGAAGGCGACAACCTGCTCCTCGGAGCAAGCGTAGGATCGCCCGACGTGCTCAGCGACGAGTACATACCGATGGTCATCACCATCACTCCCCACGGCGACGTCGGCTACAAGCGCGACAACAAACTCGAAGTGGAGAACCAAAACCCGCAGGAGAACCCAACAGCCGCCGACGAGGACGACGGCGTCTGAGCAACCTATCGCGTCAGCGCGATATAACTTTCCTCGAACGCCTTGGGATGCTTACCAAGGAAAATGGCGTTGATCAGACAGTTGGCGCAGATTTCCTCGTCGGTCAGATCAACGCCTTTGTCGCGTTTCACGTCCTTACCGAGCAGCACGTCCCACGAAGAACGGAAGTTCTGGTCGTTAGCGCCGAAGAAGCTGTTGCCCGAAACGTCATCGTGCAGCAACGTGTAGCGGATGTTCTTGTTCGACGGTGTGGGACGCATCGACAACAGAATATCGTAAGCCTGACGGAACTCCTTCTTATGACGGCGCGCATTGGGATACATGATGGCCACCGAAGGAAAGAAGTCTTCAAAATCGAACGACTCCAAAAGCATTTTCAGTTTCATTGTATATCTTTTTAGTTGACAAGTTGACGAGTTGACAAGTTGACAAGTTGACGAGTTGACGAGCGGACAAGTTGTTTGCTTAGTAATTCGTCACTCTCCACTTTTCACTCTCCACTTTTCACTCTCCACTTTCCACTCTCCACTTTCCACTCTCCTCCCCTCATCCTCAACTCCACCGGACAGTGGTCGCTGCCGAAGATCTCGGAATGAATCTTCGCCTCCTCAATCATCGGGGCAAGACGCTCGGAGACCACGAAGTAGTCGATGCGCCAGCCCGCGTTCTTCTCACGAGCACGGAACCGATAGCTCCACCACGAATAGGCATCCGTCTGATCGGGATACAGGAAACGGAAAGAGTCCACGAAGCCGTCGGCAAGCAAGGCACTGAACTTAGCGCGCTCCTCGTCGGTGAAACCCGCATTCCTGCGGTTCGACTTCGGGTTCTTCAGGTCTATCTCCTCATGCGCCACGTTCATGTCGCCACACACCACGACAGGCTTCTCCGCGTCGAGCTTCTTCAGGAAGCAGCGGAAGTCGTCCTCCCAACGCATGCGGTAGTCCAAACGGCGCAAGCCCTCCTGCGCGTTCGGCGTATACACAGTGACCAGGAAGAAGTCGTCCATCTCCAGCGTGATGACACGGCCCTCGTGGTCGTGCTCATCAATGCCCAGGCCGTAGCTGACGTTCAGCGGTTTGTGGCGCGTGTAGACAGCCGTACCCGAATAGCCTTTCTTCTCGGCATAGTTCCAATACGAGTCATAACCCTCAAACTGCAGGTCCAGCTGTCCTGCCTGCATCTTCGTCTCCTGGAGGCAGAAGAAGTCGGCATCCAACTCCTGGAAAGCCTCCTCGAAACCCTTTTCCTTACAGGCGCGAAGCCCGTTCACGTTCCAACTGATCAGCTTCATACTCTTTTCACCATCCATTCTCACTTTATCATTTAGCCCCGCTGGGGCGCATTTATCATTTTGTACGGTACGGGCGCTTTGCCGCAGACCGTTAGTGTCTGCAAAAATACAGATTTTGTTTCGATTGGCCAAACATTCTTTATCATTTATCATTTTTCATTTATCATTTAGGGCCGCAATCCGCTTTATCATTTATCATTTATCATTTGTCATTTAGCCTCGCAGGGGCGCAATCCGCTTTATCATTTATCATTTATCATTTTTCATTTAGGCCGCAGGCCGCTGCCATTTAGCCCCGCAGGGGCGCATTGTTTAGCCGGAACGGGCGTCAAAATCAAATGAATTGCAGAGCAAAACAATTTAGATTGCACAGCAATATCAATTAGATTGCACGGCAAAATAAATTAGATTGCAGAGCAAAATCAATTACATTGCAGAACAAATCAAGATGAATGGCGGGAAAGAACGAATGGAATGGCGTTTGAAATGCATTCATCCTGCAAAATAAAACGCCTCGCTTTCCCTCTGCAGAGAGCAGGAAAAAAGGAGAGCGGATAGTTTCTTGCTGCCCAAAAAACTATCCACTCTCCACTTTCAATTATCAACTGACAGCTGTCAGCTGTCATCTATCAGCTGTCACCTGACCATCACCTTCCTCACCGACCCGTCCTTCATCCTGACGATGTTCAGGCCTTTCGCAGGAGAGGTGAGCTGGCGGCCGTCGGCTGAGATGACGAGAGTACCGTCGTTGGCATACTGGCTGATGCCCGAATGGTCGGCCTCGATGCCTCCGATACCTGACGGGAACTCGTCCACCTCCACGATCTCAGTGAACATCCGCCAGTTAGGATCGCTCTCGTAGGCGGCCTTCGCACCGCGCGGCACGTAGAGCGTCATCTCCTCGTTGGAGGGGAACATCGGTGTGGCCGTTGCCTGCTTCGCCGGGTCGTCAACGCCTAGACGCGCGGGTATCATCGTCTTTGAATACACTGCCTTCAGTTCGGTGCACTCCCAGAAAGCTCCCGGCTCGACGACCTCGAGACTTGCAGGAAGCACCACGGCCGACATGGAAACCTTCTCGAAGGCTCCGAAGCCGATGCTACGGATGTTGTCGGGCAGGAACAGGGTGTTGACAAATCCCGTGCCGTAGAATGCCTCCGAGCCGATGCTCTCGATGGTCTCCGGCATGTGCACGGTCTTCAGTTTGGTGCATTCCTCGAACATGCTCACGGGAATCTCCGTCAGGTGGCTGGGCAGCCATACCTCCTCGAGTTCTCTGCAGCTGTAGAACGCCAGCTTCTTGATCCTCTCGACAGACTCGGGAATGCGGAGCTTGGTGATCATCATGCCCGAGATTACTTCCATCCCGATGGACTTTAGGCCTTCAGGCAGCTCAATCTCCGTCACGCCGGGGAAGTCGAACAGGCAGCAGTTCCCCATCGTCTCGAGTGTCGAGGGCAGGATGACGGTATGGACGCGTGGAGCCTGCGAGAAGCAGTACATCGGCAGTTCCCGCACACCCTCGGGAATGCGCAGCGTGCCTCTCAGGTTGGCCATGTGGAAGAAACTTTGCTCTCCCAGGTAGCGGAGGGTCTCGGGGAAATCGATGGTCTCCAGGTTCGTGTACGAGAAAGCACACCGGCCGATGCCATGCAGGTCATTCGGGAACGTGAAGTGCCGGAGCATCATGGTCCGCCCGCGCTGCATCTCAACGAAGGCGAACTCGGGGATGGAATCGTCTTCAAGCTTGCAGTCGGCCAAGTTGATGCCGCTCACGCCGCACTCGTGGCACAAGGCATTGAGCGTTCGGAAGTCGGAGTGATGAAGGAAACCGGTCACGACGAGTGAGTCGAAGAGCGCCCTGTCGTCGCCCATGGCTACCTTCAGGCTGCTCCCTTCGTCAACATGTACGCTCCTGATGATCTTCTCTTCCGTCTGGCCGCTGACCGTGCACAAGGGCAGGGACAGCAGCAGCCCCATCATGAATGTCAATTTCTTCATAAGAATTCCTTTCTTTTATTTGGATTTATATAACTCTGTTCCGAAAGAGGCGGGAGCAGCCACTATTGGTGGTCAGCTCCGCCTTCACTCTCTCAAATGATTGTTGTCCGTCTACAGGTGGATGATTCCGCAGTAGCAGCTGTTGCCTATATATAATAATAAGGTGTAGTCGCCGCTGAGCGATGTCGCATGATCAGCGTGGTGTTGCCTGCGGGTTTCTGCTTCGCACACTTCCTCACTGTTCCTAGGGTGGCCGTAATCCTTATGGGAAGAAGGGTAGGCAGCGTTTCTTCCCAAATCTCGCAGGCATAGTTGAATGCTCCCTTCATGTCTTCCGTCCACTCACCCTGAAAGTCGACGACAATCTTAGTGCCGCCCCTGACAATCCGCTCTGCCGTTAACCCGTGACATTGGTTGAGTAGGTTGTTGGAAATGTCTGAATAGAAGTTTGTATATCCTTGTGCCTGAACAGCTGCCGTTGCAAGTAAGGCAAACAACGATGTGATGATTGACTTTCTCATAGCCTGATCTTTTTTATGATTGATTTGTTCTTCTCGTCCCTTATCTTGATGATGTAGATGCCTTGAGGCCATTGTGAGGCATCGATGCGCTTGGTGTCGTTGCCTGTGAAGACGGTGCGGCCGTCGGCAGAAGTGATGTCGGCGTGCCAGTGCGCGGCCGTTCCTCCTTCAATCCTGATGATACGGTCTGCTCCTGCATTGATCTGGATGGCGGGGGCGTTTGTGGCGTTTTCGATGCCGACGGTGTGTTGCCTGTGCTTTTCCATCACTTCTTCGTCGATGTAGTCGTTGACGAAGAACGTGTCCGTACCGAGCACCTCACCATAGAAGTTTCGTGAATGCATGATGCCATAATCGTCAAATTGCCAGTCGTCCGTCTGGATTTGTTCCATGAAGATGGTGTCTCCATAATGTTGGGGCCACCAATAGTGAACTCTAAGTTCGCTTTCAAGTTCTCCTTCACGGTTATATCGGTTGGGGAAGATTCCTCTTCCTAACCGGGTTGCTTTCACCATGAAGTCGGCTTTCCCATAGGAGAGTTCATCATACTCTTCCAGATACAGGCACTCAAAGCTGGCACTCAATATACGCGGTATAGACGGCAGGACGATTAACGACATGGGTATTGTGTCTGTCTTCTCATCCATATAGACCTTGACAAGGAAGCCATTGAAGAGAACGTCATCTCCTTCGAAAAAACGGTGATATTTTTTCCATCTGAAGTATTCATAAGTCGTCCCATTTCCTTCCTCTCTGACAGACGGGGCTATGGGGATATCGTATTTCATCGGGAATCCGTAGTTCTCGATCCTGAACTGCAGGACGGTGTCGACCGTTGCCTCCCCTGTTTCGGCTCCCTGACGGTCCTCGTACATGTAGAGTTCCCATTTCGCCACATTGTGGTCGAAGAGACGAAGCACGTCGCCGTCGTACAAAACGATGTCCTCACCTGCCTTCGGTTCTATCACGTTTTCTCCTGAGGCTGTTGCCGGAGCAAGGCACATGCAGGCCGATACCATCACGACAGCCATCAGTCCATGCTTCATTTTACGATCAGTTTCTTTGTCTTCCATATATGGTTTCCTTTCTTGTATTTGAGTAAGTAGACGCCCATTGGGAGATTCTGCCTTGGCATGTCATGAGCCCTGACGTCATTGCAGATTACACGTCCTGTGGAACCACTAATGATGTCGACGAGGACGTTCCCTTCGTCGTAATGACGGTTTGCAATCCTGCTGCCAATCCCTTCATCTCCGGCGAGGAGCTCTACCGTCTTTGTGTCTGAACCATACTGGTTGGTCGCTGTTATGTCAATCCAGGCATCTCCATATTCGTAGATGTTTCTTGCATAAACGTGCGCGAGGTAGGGTTCATTGACCCAGAAGCTCTGCATTGTCACTTGGTCCTCCTCTTCAATCAAACTCTCCAACAGGCGAAGGGCAGAGTCGGGGTAATTCTCAATTATTCTCTCGGCTTCTTTTAGCAGGCGGTCGCCGCCGCGCCACCCGCCGCAGGCGGCGAGCAGGAGGGCGATCAGGAGCAGATGCGCTGTTCTTTTCATTCGCTTGCAAAAGTAGGATAAAAATTGCAAAGTGCAAAGGAAAAGGAGTATTATTTAATGGAGTGTGGAAAAAACTTTTAGTGAAGAGCGGGAAAAAAGGAAGTGGATAGTTTGCTACCGGGTAACAAACTATCCACTTCCTATTGTCTTCTGTAAAAATTAAAGCTTGCTTATCGTCAGAACTTCGCCATTTTGATGGCGACGACGGCACACTCGTCGCCCTTGTTTCCTAAGCGGCCTCCGGCGCGGTCGCGCGCCTGCTGCAGGTCGTTGGTGGTGAGCAGTCCGTAGACGACGGGTATCTCGCTCTTGACGTTGAGCTGTGCGATGCCCTGTGTGACGCCCTGACAGATGTAGTCGAAATGTGGTGTCTCGCCTCGTATGACGCTTCCGAGAATGATGATGGCATCATATCCGCCGTTGAGCGTCATCTGGTGAGCGCCATAGATGAGTTCGAATGATCCGGGAACGGTCTTCACATGTATGTTCTCGGGCAGGGCTCCGTGCTTCTCGAGCGTGGAGACGGCACCGTCGAGCAGCGCTCCAGTGATTTCGGGGTTCCATTCGGCCACCACGATACCGAAGCACATGTTGCTGGCATCAGGCACACGGGAGGCGTCGTAGTCGGAGAGGTGGTGCAGAGCAGTTGCCATCGCAGCTTATTCGGATACGCGTTCGATGTACTTGTCGATGTCCTGGCTTGCCATGGAGGCGACGTACTTCGTCTTGATGTCCTGATAGAGCTTCAAAGCCTCAGCTTTCTGTCCCTGTGCCTCGAGGATTTCGCCGGCCTGGATGAGGAAGATGGGCGACAGGCTGTTGTTGACACCGTCGGCAGCCTTGCTGTCGGCCATGCTGGCAGCGCGCTTCAGGTTTTCGACTGCCTTGTCGTACTGCTTCAGATGAGCATAGGCGTTGCCCAGCGCAGCGATGGCAGAGGGGCTGACCATCTGGTCGTCGCCTGCTGAATACTTTTCGATGAAGTCGGCAGCCTCCTGCCACTTGTCGAGATTGGCGTAGCAGAGCCCGGCATAGAGGTTGGCCAGGTTGCCTGCGCGGGTGCTGCTGTAGTCGGAAGCCACCTTGAGGAATCCGGCACACCCGCTCTTGTTTCCGTTGAGAGCATCGTTGTACTGCTGGTTCGTGAAGAGCTCCTGGCACTTGCCCAGAGCGGTGCTGGCCTCGTCTTCGCGGGGACCGGACACGAAATTCTTGTACAGTACCACGCCTGCGAAGATAAGCACGAGGGCGCAGACGGCTGCGATAATGGGTTTCTTGTACTTCAGGAAGAAGGCTTCCTTGGTGTTGATAGTCTCAACAGTCTGTTCTTTTACGTTCTTTACGTTTGCCATGATTTTATATGTCTTTTTTATTTCTTCTTCAGTCAACGTCCGACAGTCGACCATGCATCGCGGCCTTTGTTTTCTTGCCAAGACAGAATCGTTGCAAGCATCGTTCTGCTCAAGAGGCTGAACGAAACGTCGGATTTGGGATGCAAAATTAAAGAATTTAATTCAGATATTGAAATTTATAACGTTTTTTTTTCGTTTTTCACTCAGATTTGCCGTATCTTTGCCCTGCAAACGGCCTGACAGGGGCCTCAGTGGTAGAGAAAAGAGATGATACTGAAGAAATTAACGATACTCAACTATAAGAACATACGCGAGGCCGAGCTGCTGTTCTCGCCCAAGATGAACTGCTTGATCGGCCATAACGGCGTGGGGAAGACGAACCTGCTCGACGCCATATACTTCCTGTCGTTCTGCCACAGCTCGGGAACGTCGGTCGACTCGCTCGTGATCCGCCACGACGAGGATTTCTTCATGATCGACGGCCAGTATGAGAACGCCCGGGGCGAGGCGGAGGCCGTCTATTGCAGCATGAAGCGCGGCACGAAGAAGCACTTCAAGCGGAACAAGAAAGAGTATAAACGGCTGTCGGAGCACATCGGACTGATACCGCTGGTGATGGTGTCGCCTGCCGACACCTATCTTATAGAAGGAGCCAGCGAGGAGCGCCGCCGACTGATGGACGTGGTCATCTCGCAATACGACCGCAGCTATATCGACAACCTGAACCGCTACAACAAAGCGCTGCAGCAGCGCAACATGCTGCTCAAGCAAGACGAGGAGCCCGACGACGAGCTGATGGGCATCTGGGAGGAGCAGATGGCCGTGGAGGGTGAAGCCATCTACCGTCGTCGCGAGGCTTTCGTGAACGAGCTGACGCCCATCTTCCAAGACATCTACAAGAGCATCTGCGACGGGCAGGAGGAGGTGATGCTGACATACCGCTCGCACTGCCAGCGTGGACCTCTGCTCGACGTCATCAGGCGCGACCGCCAGAAAGACCGCGCCGTGGGCTATTCGCTACATGGCGTCCACCGCGACGACCTGGAGATGACGCTCGGCGGCTACCCCATCAGGCGCGAAGGGAGCCAGGGACAGAACAAGACGTTCGTCATCGCGCTGAAGCTGGCGCAGTTCAGCTTCCTGAAACGTGCGGGACAACACACCACGCCGCTGCTGCTCCTCGACGACATCTTCGACAAGCTGGATGCCCACCGCGTGGAACAGATTGTAGGGCTCGTGGCCGGCGAGGAATACGGACAGATTTTCATCACCGACACCAACCGCGAGCACCTGGACCAGATTCTGCACGACAGCCGTCTGGACTACAAGATCTTCGAGGTGGACGACGGAAACATAAAAGAAAAGGAGGCAAGGAATGTTCAAGCGTAGAGAACAGATGGTGATGGACATCGTGAACCAATGTCTGCGGCAGAACGGACTGGAGACGCCCATGCGCCAGGTGAGACTCATCGGCGCGTGGGAGCGCGTGGCGGGAAAGGCCGTGGCGCGCCACACTGGTGAGAAGTTCATACGCAACCAGACGCTCTTCGTGAAGCTCGGCGTTCCCGCCCTGCGGTCGGAACTCAGCATGCGGCGCTCAGAGCTGGTCAGGCTGCTGAACCAAGAAGCAGGAGCCACCCTCATCACGGAGATCAAGTTCTTCTGAACCCTGACGGCAAACAATGTGAACGAGACGACAGAACCATGTACGACAGCGACAGCCGACGGCTGCACGAACTCATCGCTCAGGGTGAGCATCAGCAGCAGGACTTCAAATACAAGGTGACCGACGCCATCAAGCTGGCCCGCTCGGTGTCGGCCTTCGCCAATACCGACGGCGGACGGCTGCTCATCGGCGTGCGCGACGACGGGCACCTGTCGGGTGTGCGCTCGGAGGAGGAAATCTTCATGATGCACGCCGCAGCGTGGAAATACTGCAAACCCGAAGCAGCCATCAAGTTTGAGACGCTCCACGCCGAGGGGCGCACCATCGTCATTGTGACCGTGCCGCCTTCGACGCAGAAACCCGTGTTCGCCATCGACGAGAACGGCAAGCGCACAGCCTACGTCCGCGTGGACGACGAAAACATCGTGGCCACACCCGTGCACATAGAGATATGGAGACAGGAGAGAGCTCCTACAGGGACCATGACGACCTTCTCGGATGACGAGCGCAAGCTGCTGCACGCCACGGAGGCACTGGGCGAGGCCCCGCTGAACCGCATCATCAAAGCGTCGGGCATCAACCGCAGGAAAGCTATCATCATCATGGCGAAGATGGTGCGCTTCGGACTCGTCAGCATCCACTTTGCCGACCACCGCTTCCTTTTCAGCGAGAACAGCAATAATTCCGACTAACCAAGAAAACAACGATATGAACGTTTTTGCCAAACAAATAGCTGAAGCGCTGTCGCTGCCCGTCAAGGGCGTCGACAACACGCTGGTGCTCCTCGACGACGGATGCACCATTCCTTTCATTGCACGTTATCGTAAGGAGCGCACCGGCGGTCTTGACGAGGTGCAGATAGGGCAGATTGCCGAGATGAACGAACGTCTGAAGGAGCTGGCCAAGCGGAAGGAAACAATTCTGAAGACCATTGCCGAGCAAGGGAAGCTGACCGACGAGCTCGAACAGCGCATCAACGACTGCTGGGAGCCAACCGTGCTGGAAGATATCTACCTACCGTACAGGCCCAAACGGCGCACACGGGCTCAGACAGCACGCGAGCAGGGACTGGAACCGCTGGCCATGATCCTGCTGAAACAGCAAGACCCGGCACCACTGAAGACAGCCCGCCGCTTCACCACACCGCCACCGACGGCCGACGCCGGTGCCAAGAGCACGACACTGACTCCCGAGCAGGCCATCCAAGGAGCGCAGGACATCATCGCCGAGATTGTGGCCGAGGATGAGCGGTCGAGAAACCAGCTGCGCCAGACGTTCCGCCGCGAAGCTTTCATCGAGAGCAAGGTAGTGAAAGCGAAGAAAGACACCGACGAGGCTGCTAAATACAGCGACTACTTCGACTGTGAAGAACCGCTCCGCCGATGCTCCAGTCACCGACTGCTCGCCATGCGGCGAGGCGAGGCAGAAGGCATTCTACGCGTGAAAATCACCGTCGACGACGAGGAGGCCGTCGGTCGGCTGAAGCGTCACTATGTGCGAGGAAACGGTCCCTGTCAGAAACTGGTGGCCGAGGCCGTGGAAGACGGCTACAAACGCCTGTTGCAACCCAGCATAGAGACGGAATTTGCAGCCCTGAGCAAAGAACAGGCCGACGAACAGGCCATCCACGTCTTCACTGCCAACCTGCGACAGCTGCTCCTGGGCGCACCTCTCGGACAGAAACGCGTGATGGGCATCGACCCCGGTTTCCGTACCGGCTGCAAAGTGGTGTGTCTCGATGCCCAAGGCAACCTGCTCCACCATGAGGCCATCTTCCCCCACCCGCCCGTCAACCACCGCATGCAGGCCACCATGCACGTAGTGAAGATGATCAGCGACTACGACATCGAGGCCATCGCCATCGGCAACGGGACAGCCAGCCGCGAGACAGAGTCGTTTGTGAAAGATGCACTCGCCACCAACCCTTCATCCACTACCCCACCCTCGGTATTCGTCGTCAGCGAAGACGGAGCCTCGGTATACAGTGCATCCAAGCTGGCCCGCGACGAGTTCCCCAACGAGGATGTCACCGTGAGAGGGGCTGTGAGCATTGCGCGCCGACTGATGGATCCGCTGGCCGAACTGGTGAAGATAGACCCGAAGAGTATCGGCGTGGGACAGTATCAGCACGACGTTGACCAGACGAAGCTGAAGAGAAGCCTCGACCAAACCGTGGAGAGCTGCGTGAACTCTGTGGGAGTGAACCTGAACACGGCCTCTCAGCACCTGCTGATGTATGTCAGCGGACTCGGCCCGACGCTGGCCAAGAACATCGTGGAATACAGGAAGGCGAACGGTGCCTTCACCTCACGCTCGCAGCTGAAGAAGGTGTCGCGCCTCGGACCAGCAGCCTTTGAGCAATGTGCCGGATTCCTGCGCATCCCCAATGCCCCTAATCCGCTCGACAACAGTGCCGTGCACCCAGAGAGCTACCACATTGTGGAACAGATGGCCAAGGACCAACAGTGCACAGTGAGGGAGCTCATTGCCGACAAAGGCCTGCGCGAAAAGATTGATATCGGGCGATATGTAGACGATACCGTAGGACTTCCCACCCTCAACGACATCATGAACGAGTTGGAAAAACCGGGACGCGATCCGCGTGAACAGATAGAACAGTTTGAGTTCGACCCGAACGTAAAGGAGATCGACGACCTTGAAGAGGGCATGGTGCTCCCCGGCATCGTGACCAACATCACCAACTTCGGGGCATTCGTGGACATCGGCGTGCATCAAGACGGTCTCGTACATGTGTCGCAACTGGCCAACCGCTATGTGCGCGACCCGAACGAGGTGGTTCACCTGCACCAGAAAGTGAAGGTGAAGGTGACCGAAATAGACCGTCGCCGCAACCGTATCAGCCTCACCATGAAGGGTATCTGACCGTTGGCTGGCGGTAATAAGAACAAGAATAAGATAATCGGAGATTGTACATGTCGTATCCCAACATCGGCCCGGACTCGCGAATGAGTCCGGGCCGATGCTATTAAAAAAAGAAAGACCGGTTACCCCGGTCTCGCATACATTCTCTTCCTAAAGATAGTTCCGAGAGGAAGGCGTGAACAAATGCTTATTACATAATGGAGGTTCTGGACTACCTGTTACAACTAATAAACAAAGCTCACGCCCATATTGACGTACAACAGCAACCGTGGAGATAGACTCCACAAGCGCTTGCCCGCTTTCATCATCGTTGAACATTTGGAACTGTCCAGATTCCACTATAGACGACAACACGTTTCCTCTCAGTAATTCAAAGATTACAGGATAAATCTGCCTCAGCATAATTTTCCGTTGCAAAGATACGCATTTTTTTTGGAATAGAAAAACTTTTTTTGCATTATTTTTTAATGCAACGATAATATGCTGATTCTCTTGATATTTGTATCGACAATCGGGACTTACACATAAAAAATGTGTACTGAAAAAAACAGAATAAAGACAGGTTGGCAACAATGACGTGCTGCCACCCTGTCTTTATATCTGTTTTTCTCTGCGGAAGTCTTTACTTCACCTTGCTTACGATAGCCTTGAAAGCCTCGGGGTTGTTCACTGCGAGGTCGGCGAGCACCTTGCGGTTGATCTCGATGCCGGCCTTGTGAAGGTTACCCATCAGCTGCGAGTAGCTCATGCCTTCGAGACGAGCGGCAGCGTTGATGCGCTGGATCCACAGTGCACGGAAGGTGCGCTTCTTGTTACGACGGTCGCGGTATGCATAGGTCAGACCTTTCTCCCAAGTGTTTTTGGCAACGGTCCACACATTCTTGCGGGCTCCGAAATAGCCACGCGTAAGCTTAAGAATTCTCTTTCTTTTTGCTCTTGAAGCAACGTGATTTACTGATCTTGGCATAATTTCTTTCCTTTCCTTGAATTAATAATTAACGGAGGCAGAGCAAATCGCGTACCTGCTTCATGTTGCTTTTGTCTACGATAGCCTGATGAACCAAATTTCTCTTCTGCTTCTTGGTTTTCTTTGTCAGGATGTGGCTGTGATAAGCGTGATGACGCTTCACTTTGCCTGTTCCGGTGAAACGGAAACGCTTCTTGGCACCGGAGTTTGTCTTTACTTTTGGCATTTTTTCTTTTTATTTTTAATTGTTATTATAAAGCGGTGGCAACGCATATACCGGGCGCAGCGCACCTTGTTCTTCTTATTCACGACGTCGTCTTCCTTCGCTCACGCGACATAATGACACGTCTTTGGGCTTATTGGCTGTTCTTTTTGAGTTTGTTCAGAATCTCTTCACCACCTTTCATGTTGGCGAACAAGCCATTGTCGGCAGCAGATGTCTGCTTTTCTGCTTCTGGTTGTACAACAGACTCCTTCGCCTCGGCCTCCCGACGCTCCCTGTCCATCTTCTGCTGGCTCTTTTTGGCCACACCGGCTTTCTTCGGTGAGAGATAGAGGAACATCTTCTTTCCTTCCAGGCTCGGCATCTGCTCCACCTTGCCATATTCCTCCAAATCGTTGGCGAAACGTAACAACAGCACTTCGCCTTGCTCTTTGAAGAGGATACTGCGGCCACGGAAGAAGACGTATGCACGCACCTTGTTGCCCTCTTCGAGGAACTCCTTGGCATGTTTGAGCTTGAAGTTGTAGTCGTGGTCGTCGGTCTGAGGACCGAAACGTATTTCCTTGACTTCCTGCTTCACCTGCTTGGCCTTCATTTCCTTGGCTCGTTTCTTCTGCTGGTAGAGGAACTTGCTATAGTCAATGATACGGCATACGGGCGGATTGGCATTGGGCGAAATCTCAACAAGGTCAACTCCTTGCTGACGCGCCATATCCAAAGCCTGACGGGTGGGCATCACTTGCGAGTCGCCCTCACCCACGATACGTACTTCGCGGACACGAATCTGCTCGTTCACACGGTACTGTGGTCCTTTTTTGTCGTTCTTCATTAACTGGTTTTAGTTCAACTTTTTCAGAAATCGGCTGCAAAGTTAGTGAAAAGTTGGGAGTTAGGGATGAGGAGCACGAGGTTTATTGTTTTGAATTACGTTTTTTTAACATGCAGACATCTTAAAAAATGTCAACACTCATGCTACACAAGGGTAGCAGTTGGCACGCATCGCCTCCTTTGCCCTATCTCCCAGCTTGGTATGAATTAGAAATTCTTTGTCATCTCGGCCACTTCAGCGTTGATCTTGTCGATGAACTGCTGGATGGTCATGACGGCCTGCTCGCCTCCACCCTGCTGACGCATGGCCACAGTGCCGTCGGCAGCTTCTTTCTCGCCGACGATGACCATGTAGGGTACGCGCTTCAGCTCGTTGTCGCGGATCTTGCGGCCGAGCTTCTCGTTGCGCAGGTCGATGGTGGCGCGGACGCCTTGCATGTCGAACTGCTTGGCAACCTCCTTGGCATAGTCGTTGTATTTCTCCGACAGCGGCAGGATAGCCACCTGGTCGGGTGTGAGCCAGAGGGGGAAGTGTCCGCTGGTGTGCTCGATAAGCACGGCAGTGAAGCGCTCCATAGACCCAAAGGGTGCGCGGTGAATCATGACGGGCGTCTTCTTCTGGTTGTCTTCGTCGGTGTATTCCAGTTCAAAGCGCTTCGGCAGGTTGTAGTCCACCTGGATAGTGCCCAGCTGCCAGCGGCGTCCGATGGCATCCTTGATCATGAAGTCGAGCTTCGGGCCATAGAAAGCAGCCTCGCCATATTCCACCTTGGCAGGGAGACCTTTCTCCTGACAAGCCTCGACGATGGCTTTCTCGGCCAGTGCCCAGTCTTCATCGGTGCCCACATACTTCTCGTGATCGTTGGGATCGCGGAGCGAAATCTGCGCCTCGAAGTTGAATCCAAAGGCAGTGAGCACGATATTGATGATGTCCATCACGTTGAGGAACTCCTGCTTCACCTGGTCGGGACGGCAGAACAGGTGGGCATCGTCCTGGGTGAACGAGCGCACACGGGTCAGTCCGTGGAGCTCACCCGACTGCTCATAACGATAGACGGTGCCGAACTCAGCAATGCGCAGCGGCAGGTCACGATATGAACGAGGCTTCGATGCAAAGATCTCACAGTGGTGAGGGCAGTTCATTGGCTTCAACATGTATTCCTCATCCTCTTCCGGCGTATGGATAGGCTGGAACGAATCCTTGCCATAGTGGGCATAGTGTCCGCTGGTGATATAGAGGTTCTTCGAGCCAATGTGCGGTGTGATGACCTCCTGATAGCCGAAACGCTTCTGCACCTTGCGCAGATGGTCTTGCAGACGCAGGCGGAGCTCGGTGCCTTTAGGCAGCCAGATGGGCAGTCCCTTTCCCACCTTCTCCGAGAACATGAAGAGTTCCATCTCCTTGCCAATCTTGCGATGGTCGCGCTTCTTGGCCTCTTCAAGCATGACGAGATACTCATCGAGCATCTTCTTTTTCGGGAACGAGATGCCGTAGAGGCGCTGCATCTGCTCACGAGTGGCATCGCCACGCCAGAAAGCGCCGGCCACACTGGTGAGCTTCACGGCCTTGATCTCCCCCGTGTTCACGAGGTGCGGACCGCGGCAGAGGTCGGTGAAAGAACCTTGTGTATAGGTAGTGATGGTGCCGTCTTCCAAATCCTGGTCGATGTGCTCGCACTTGTAGGTCTGACCATCAGCGGCAAATTCCTTCAGGGCATCGGCTTTGGCCACCTCGCGGCGCACGACGGGCTCTTTCTTCTGAGCCAGCTCCATCATTTTCTTCTCAATCTTCGGGAAGTCGCTCTCGCGGATGGCCTCGCCGCCCGGGAGCAGCACGTCGTAGAAGAAACCGTTCTCCACGGCAGGTCCGAATCCGAACTGAATGCCGGGATAGAGTTCCTGAAGAGCTTCGGCCAGCAGGTGGGCACTGGTATGCCAGAAGGTGTGCTTGCCCTCGTCGTCGTCGAACTTGTAAAGGGCGATGGTAGCATCCTCGTTGATGGGCCGGTTCAGCTCTACGGTCTCACCGTTCACGCCACAGCTCACGACGCTGCGTGCCAAGGCGGGTGAGATGCTCTCGGCAATCTGGAATCCTGTTACACCCTGTTCATACGAGCGAACAGAGCCGTCAGGGAAAGTGATATTAATCATAACTGTTGTTTAAACGTTTAAATTCGAATTGGGTGCAAAGGTAAAAAGAATATTTGAAACCACAAAACTTTTGAATTATCCTTTGCGTATTTATTCCTATATGACAAGCGTAAAGGACTTGTTCGACGACAAAGACGGCTACTTCACCTCTATGATGTCGTTGATGTCTGTGGTTTCGTTGCGGAAAGGCTCAAAAGTCACGGTGTTTTTGTCTTCACCACTTTCCTCTTGGTGAAGCATCTGCGAGGCCAGACGGATGTGATTCATGCCAAAGCGCTTGTTGATGTCGTCGGTGGCCTGCATCAGCCGACGCTGCTTACGCGTCGTTTCGGCCGACGAGAGGAAGAGGTCTTGCTCTACTGCCTCGTCGCCGACGATATCGCCCAAAATGACTCCCGCCCGCTTATACTGATAATAAGGTTTGAAGAAGTTGTCGAAAGCCTGCTCGGCAGCTTTCACGATGGTTGTCGTATCGGCCGTCGCGACGGCCATCCTCACCGTACTGCTGTTGCTATACTGCTCCAAGTCGTCGCGGTGGCGGTTGGTATTGGCGAAGACAGTGACCGACTGGCAGACGCTATGCTGGTCGCGGAGCTTGCGTGCAGCGGCTACGGCATAGTCGCGGACGTAGGTGAGGAGCTGTTCCTTGCCGGCTATCATATATGTAAAGGTTCGCGAGTGCATGATGGTCTGTTGCTTGGGCGGACGGCTGATATCAATGGCGGCATGCCCCTGCAGCTCCATCCACATGCGGACACCCGGCAGATGGAAGACGCGGTTCACAAACCCTTTGGGCTTCTGCACGAAATCCCATGCCGTCTGGATGCCCATCTGCTTCATCTTGGGAGCCGAACGCCACCCCACTCCCCAGACGTCGCCGATGGGCAGCCCTTGCAACGCCTTCTTTATATTCTGTTTCTGCAACACACAGATACCGTGGTAACCGTCGTAGTGCTTGGCATACCACGTGGCTACCTTGGCCAAGGTATAAGTGGGAGCGATGCCACAGCTGACGGGGATGCCGGTACCGTGTTCTATCTTCTCCTTGATGACTGCGATATAGTCCACAATGTCGTCACGGTTGCCGATCGGCGGTATGGCGGCAAAGAACTCATCCACGCTGTAGCGGTGGAAATCGGTCACCATGTCGAGCTCCAAGACGACGCTCACGATGCGCCGCGAGATGTCGACATACTTCACAAGGTTGGCGGGGAAGACGACGACATGGTTCTCCTGGAGCACCTCCTTCACCTGAAACACGGGGTTCCCGCGTTTCAGTCCGAGAGCCTTTGCCTCCTTGGAAAGAGCGAGGATGATGCCACCGCCCGCCTCGTTGTAGTTGGCAACCACAACAGGACGCCCCTTCAGCTCTGGACGGAGCGACACCTCGCACGAAGCGTAGAAGCTATTGCAATCGATGTGCAGAATCATAATCGTCGTTTGTATAATAAATCTTAAATTTGTCGTCGCATTGTATGACGTTCTTATAGTTTTATTTATCTTTGCCTTGAAAAAACAACAATTAATAATAACCTATGAAGCATAAACTACTATTTGCTATTCTGCTTGTATGCCTTCTTGCCGGATGCGAGAAAGGCTACATGGGTGAGGAGGAGAGCATCATTGATCCGCAAGGAAACGTCACGCTCCGTGTCACTGCTTTCGAACAAATGCCGTTCGACGAACTGAACATCGGGTCGCGAGCCACAACGGTGAGCAACGTCTGCACGCGCCTGAATTTTGCTGTTTTTTCAGGCAGTGAGAGGGTGAAAAGCTTTGCCCAGAAAGTCGGCGACACCGACTTCGGCACTGTCAGCATGTCGCTCGCCGAGGGGACCTACACCGTTGTTGCCATCGCTCACAGCAGCGACAAGTCGGTTTCCATCACCGATCCGGCCAAGATTGCTTTCGAGAACCCCATGTCGGACACCTTCTATTACTATGGCCAGATTGTCGTGGGCAGCGATGCCAGCACCTACGACCTGACGCTGAACCGCGCCACGGCCATGTTCCGCCTGAAGATCAACGACGCGATGCCAGACAACGTGCGCAACATGAAGTTCTACTACACTGGAGGCAGCGCATCGCTGAACGCCACGACGGGCTACGGAAACGTCAATTCGAAGCAGACGGTGAACATCGAAGTGCCGGAGAGCATGACAGGACAGCCCACACAGTTCGAGGTCTACACCTTCGAGCATGAGAACAAGACACCGCTGAAGATAACCATCACGGCTCAGGATGCCAACGGAAACGACCTGAACGAGAAGATTTTCGAGAATGTTCCCATTGAGCGCAACAAAATCACCCAGTATTCGGGCGACTTTTTCGACAGCGGACTGCGCGAGAACAATTTCACGGTCAACGTGGAAGATGCTTGGGGAGGGACGACGGAGATTGATTTCTGACCGACGTCTGTCCGTCAAGACAAGGTGAGGGGTTGAGTCATCAGCTCCTCACTTTGCGTTTCAGCACCCAGGTCACCACGCCCCACACCGTGAATCCCATATCAGGGTTCACCTCGATGGGCGGATATTTGCGGTTGCCCGACTTCAGCAGCACCTTGTTGCCTTTCTGTACAATGCGCTTCACGCAGAATTCGCCGCTGACCATGCACACCGTCAGGTTCTTTTGTGAGGGATAGAGCGACCTGTCTACGATGAGGAGATCGCCTGGTTCTATGCCCTCTTCAATCATTGAGTCGCCCACCACACGCACGATGAATGTCGTTGCAGGGTGGTTCACCAGTTCCTTGTTCAAGTCGATGGGCTGACTCATATAGGCATCCTCAACAGGTGAGGGGAACCCAGCATGCACGTCGCCGATGCCGACAATGTTCACCCACATATCGGAGTTGTGCTCCACGGGGTAGAATTCCAGTTCGGGGCGTTTTATCTTCTCTGCTGTCATAAGCTGTGTCCTTATTCAATTGTCCGGAGTCTCGGCCTTGTATAGGGTCACTGTGCCGCCATCGCTTTGGCAGTATTTCCTGACCAGTTGCTGGATGAAGCGTGCATTGGCCGCAACGCGCTCCTCATCGCCGTCGTAACCATTGATCAACACCACCAGATGGGTCGTAGCAAGCGTCATCTTCGTGCGTTCGTTGTCGCTCGTTGGCGTGCCCACCCCACCCTTTTCGTCGCGATAGACAGGCAGTCCCTCAATGTTGAGCATCCCTCGGCCTATGCCTTCGTAGGGTTCATCTTTCCTGCCGATACCCAGCGTCAGCGTGTCACCGACGAACTTGTCGGCATCGAATCCGCCTATGCTGTAACCGTAGGCTATCGACGCAAGGTTCACGAGGTCGACGAGCGTGTCGATCTGATACAGTTCCTTGCCTTGAAGCATGCGGCGTATGAGCTGCTCACTGGCTGGCCGGTAGCGCGAAGGATCTTTACCGCAGGCTTTGTACACCCTCCGTGTTGCGGCAATACCGCTCTGCTCTTTCAGCGACTCAGTGGTCAGTTCTGAACGATACTTCTCTTCCAGCGCGTGGATTTCATCCCACAGCTCGGCACAGAACTGGCTGTTGACGACTTCGGCCTCAACGGCAGCCCCGACAAATCCGGGACACACGCGTTCTATCTCATTCGATACGATGATTCTCATATTCTTTTTGCTTTGGGCAGACCATCGTCTATGCCGTGTCTTATGAAAACCGGAAGGTCACGGTCTGCCTCGTTCATGCTATGATCCGATCATTTCCAAGAATTCTTCTTCGCCGACAATGCGGACACCCAGCTTCTCTGCCTTCTGCAACTTGCTCGGCCCCATGTTCTCGCCGGCGAGGATAAACGACGTCTTGCCACTGATACTGCCAACATTCTTTCCGCCGTTTTGCTCGATGATGGCTTTGTATTCGTCGCGACTGTGGTGGCTGAACACACCGCTGATGACGATGCTCTGCCCTGCCAGCTTGTCCGACGCTCCCAGTATCTGCTCTTCCGAAAGGCTCATCTGCAGGCCATAGCCCTTGAGACGCTCCAGGATCTGCTGATTGACGGGATTGTGGAAATAGGCGACGACGCTCTTGGCGATGACCTCGCCCACTCCTTCAACCTCCTGAAGGTCTTGCAACGAAGCATTCTGCAGTGCATCCATCGTCTTGAAATGCCGGGCGAGCAATCGTGCCGACGTCTCTCCCACGAAGCGGATGCCCAGTGCAAAGACGACGCGTTCGAACGGAACCTTTGTGGAAGCCTTGATTCCGTTGACGATTTTCTGGGCCGACTTCGTGCGCGAACCGTCACCGTTGATTTGCTGAACGTCGATGTCGTAGAGATCGGCAACGTTGTGCACCAGTCCGTGACGATAGTAGTCGTCGATGGTCTCCGGCCCCAACGAGTCGATATTCATGGCCTTGCGAGAGATGAAGTGCTCGATGCGGCCCTTGATTTGCGGTGGACAGCCGGCATCGTTGGGACAGTACCACGCGGCTTCGCCCTCGTAGCGAACCAACGGCGTGCCGCATTCGGGACAACGCTTGACGAACTGCACGGGCTGGGCTATCAGGGGCCTGCGGTCGATATCCACCCCGACAATCTTCGGGATAATCTCACCGCCCTTCTCCACATACACATAATCGCCGATATGAAGGTCGAACGAGCGGATGAAGTCTTCGTTGTTCAGCGTGGCACGCTTCACCGTGGTGCCTGCCAGCTGAACGGCTTCCATATTGGCCACGGGCGTAATGGCACCCGTCCGTCCCACCTGATAGGTCACCTCGTTCAGCCGCGTGCAGGCTCTTTCGGCCTTGAACTTATAAGCGATGGCCCAACGCGGACTCTTCGCCGTGAAGCCCAGCGCCCGTTGCTGACGCAGGGAGTTCACCTTCAACACGATGCCGTCGGTGGCTACGGGGAGGTTTTTACGTTCGCCATCCCAGAAACCGATGAAGTCGTAAATCTCTTGCAGCGTCCTCACTTTCTTCATGCCCTCGGAAATCTTGAATCCCCACGAACGGGCAATCTCCAGGTTTTCATAATGCCCGTCGCTCGGCAGTTCCTCACCTAATATATAATATAGGTATGCGTCGAGCTGTCGGGAAGCCACCAATTCCGATTTCTGGCTCTTCAGTGTGCCGCTGGCAGCATTGCGCGGATTGGCAAACAGAGGCTCTTCGGCTGCCTCGCGTTCGGCATTCAGCCGCTCGAAGACCTTCCAGGGCATCAGTATCTCGCCGCGGATTTCAAATTCACGTGGGGGAACGTGTTCCGCCCCGCTGTCGTTGGTCCCGACGGCTTTGTGGAGGACAAGTGGTATGGTGCGGATGGTCTTCACGTTGGCGGTCACGTCGTCGCCATGGACGCCGTCGCCTCGTGTGACGGCACGCACCAGCCGGCCGTCCTCGTAGGTCAGCGAGATGCTCAACCCGTCGTATTTCATTTCGCAGCACACTTCGAAATCTTCACCGCCAAGGCCTTTCTTCACGCTGTTGTACCACTCGGCCACGTCTTGCTCGTTATAAGTGTTTGCAAGCGACAGCATCGGATACTTATGCGCCACCTGCCGGAACTCCTGGTTCAGGTCTGAACCCACGCGCTGGGTAGGCGAATTGGGATCGGCCAGCTCGGGATGTTGCGACTCCAGATCCTGCAGCTCGTGCATCTTGAAATCGAAATCCTGGTCGCTGATTGTCGGCTGGTTCAGGACATAATAGCGATAGTTATGCTCGTGCAACTCTTTTCGAAGCTGCTCTATTCTCTGTTTCTCGTCCATTCTTTACGATTACTCCGTTCTTTCGATGTTTTCTTACGGCTCTTGCATCCGCGCCACAAAGGTACAAAAATATGGCGAAGCATGCAAAGAGAGAGAAAAGTTTTTCAAAACTAAATTGCTTCTCGCGCCCATGAATACTGAAAATAATGCAGAAAATATTCCAATCTGGCTCTGATTACAAAAAAAATGACTACCTTTGCCTTCTCAATAGAAAAGACGAACATGGGGTTGCCACCCCTGAAAAGCAAGAAAATGTCCCTAAGAATGAAAAAGACAAATCACTATAACCTCCTGATACAGATTGTGTTCCTTCTCCTGACATGGCTGACTGTCGGCTGTAGCGGCCCGCAGTCGGACAAAAAGGAGATAGAGGAATGGAGGAACCGCATCGCTTCTCTTTCTATACAGAATCCCGACAGTGCCCTGACGCTGACCGACAGTCTGGAAAAAAACGACGTTTTCCCGACAAGAGAGGCCGAACTGACACGTGCCATGGTCTATTTCAAGCTGGGCAAATACAGGTTCGCTGAGTTCTATGCGCGCAAAGCGGCCAAAGACAAATCGTTTGAAAAGAGCAAAGACTATTCCTATTTCCTTGCGAAGGAGATTCTGTGCGAAATCAACATGAACGAAAACGTCTATGAGGTTGCGCTACTTCGGGCCCGCGATGCTGCCGACCCGGCCGTCAAGGCTCCTCCAGTGGAGAAAGGCTATGCACAGATCCTCATTGCCAAGTGCCTGGCCAAGCTCGACAATTGGGAACAGGCTGAGGAACAGTGGAAATCGGGCATTGCCAAGATAGACCAAGAGACCAAGAACAGCAGAGTCAGCTCGGAGGTGGAGTTTCTCGTCAACGGCTATCTCTCTTTCATCCGGGGATGCTACCGGCGCGACTACACCGAGAAGGGTTTCTCGCTCCTGCCGAAACTCGACGAGTCGATGCAGAGACTCCTCAGCTGCCCTGACCTCCAGCCTGCCATAGCCGACAAGTACAAGTCGAATGCTGCCATCGTCAAAGCGCTTATCTATGCAAAAAAAGGCATGAGCAAGGAGGCCGAGCAGCAATACGTCATGAGCATGGCCGACAACAGGCTGAACGACTTGTCAGTATGGACACTGACAGTCCACTATCTCATGCTCACCAACCGCAACAAAGAGGCTCTGTCCTGCTTTGAAAGGCTCGACTCCATCTATCGCGCCAACGGCGAAGAGTATTCCGAAATGTATGTGGAGCAATGCCTGAAGCCAAGATGCAAGGCGCTGGAAGCACAGGGCAACGGGCAAGCGGCCCTCGACGTTGCCAAGCTGATCAACACAGTGACCGACTCGGTCATCACACGCAACAGGAAGGAAAACATAGAACAGCTGTCGACCATCAGGCACCATGAGGCAGACATCGAGCAACAGAAGCAACAGCTCTTCGTCCTTCATGCCATCATCCTCGCCATCGTGCTGCTGATCATGTTGGCAGGCTACATACAATGGCGCAATTTCAGGCAGCGCCGCCTCATCGAAGAGAAGAACCATGTCCTGACACGGCAGATCCGCGAAGCCATCGACTACAAAGACGCCTACGACAACATCAAGAAGCAGCTCTACGCGCTGCAGACGGAAACGACACCGACCGAAAGCGAAGAGCTAACAGAAGGTGTTCCCGAGAAAGACATCGACCCAGACACGATGACCGACACCGAGCTCTTCGGCATGATCAGCCGTGCCATCGAGAGCGAGAAGATGTTCCTTGACCCCGATTTCGGCCGACAGCAACTCTCCGACAGGTTCCAGCTGTCGTTCCATCGCATTGGGCAGGTGTTCACACAAGGCAGCCAGTACGACTCGCTGACCTCCTATGTCACCGAACTGCGACTGTCCTACAGTTGCAAGCTGCTGCTTGAGCACCCTGAGCTCAGCATCGAAGCCGTGTCGAAACAGTCGGGCTACAAGAACGCCCCGACCTTCAACAGGAATTTCAAAGCCAAGTATTCCATCACTCCTACCGAGTTCCGCAACCAGTCGGCTTCATAACGCGACTCGTTCTTTGCCTTTTTCACCCGCATTCAGACACGTGCCAAGCGTGATGGAAAGCGTCCTGACGCCTTGACGAATTGTGATCAAGGCTTTACGATTCGTGTTTTTTTCTTGTCAATGTGTGCCGAAAGGCTTGTCATTTCGTGCAAGCTATTGCAGGAAAAAACAATTCTCCTTATTTTTGCATTGAGTTTTTTAAAAGATCAATAGGGACAACAGGCCCCGCTGGTTCACACTTACTCAAAATTACCATCATTCAAATCTCGTGAATCATTGAGGCGGGACCACTTTTTAATCATTTGGTTACAGAAAAGCTCAAGTGTATTGGGAAAACAACGTCGGCACAGTCGCGAGGCTATGCCGACGTTTTTTTGTTCCGGATGAAGGTTTCTTTCTCGTCAGCACATGGTCAAGACGTGCCAACCACAATCGGAAGGGACCTTCAACCCTTCATACCAAACCATCAAGACACCTACTTATTTCTTCTTCAGCACATCTGCAATGATCTCGGCCATGCGGCGCGCACCCTTGTCGTTGGGGTGAATGCCGTCGCTGAGCATCTTGTCGCCATCGTTGGCATAGGCTGTGTGCAGGTCGATTACCTCGAGTTTGTTTTTCTTGGCCACCTTCCTGATGACGGGAATGATGCCGTTCACGATGACCGAATCGTTGATGTTCCATGTAGGTTTGAAGGCTGGGATGGGTGTGCAGAGGAATATCTGCGGGCGCCGACCGTCGGCACGCAGGGCATCGACCATCTGCTGCATGTCGGCCTGCAGCTCTGACCCATACTGCCAGTTTTCGGGTTTCGAGTCGTTGGTGCCGAGTTTGACGATGACGATGTCGGGCTGGAAGGCGAGCGCATCGCGCCATGCCTGCTCGTTCATATAGGGATAGTCGCCCTTGTTGAGCATCGTACGGCTGCTGACGCCGTAATTCTTCACGTTATAGCCGCTCCCCAACAGTCGCTGCAGCTGTGCAGGATAGCCCAGCAGCGTGGCCATCTCTATACCGAATCCGTCGGTGATGCTGTTGCCGATACAGGCCACGCGCACGGCGTCCTGTCGTGGTCCGGCATGCGTCTGCAGCCATGTCGAGAGGTCGTTCAGCATCTGGTCATGGAATTTGAAGTTCTGGCGGAAGCCGAAGCCGTGGCCTCCTGTGGGGTACACATAGAGCGAGCAGTCGTTGCCTTCGCGCCGCATCGAAGTGTAATAGGCGATGCCGTTGGTCACCGGCGGCACGGCACGGTCGTCGTTGGCCGTGAGGATGATGGCGGGAGGCGTCAGATGCCGGCGCACGGCATTCTGGTTCGAGTATTCCCTCACCAGTTTCTCGTCCTTCATACCCTCCTCGCCGAGGAATCCTACACACGATCCCTTGTGTGTCTCGCGCGCGTTCATCGAGATGACGGGATAGAAAAGGATGGAGAAGTCGGGACGGCAGTCGAATTCGCTGTGGGTCGACACGGTAGAAGCCAGGTGTCCGCCTGCCGAGAAGCCCATGATGCCCACGTCGCGGGGGTTGATATTCCACACCTGGGCACTGTCGCGCACCGTCCGGATGGCGTTCTGCGCATCTGAGACGGGAATGGAGCGGTCACCTTTCGGCATGCGGTAGGTGAGCACGAAGAAGGCAATGCCCTGCTTGTTGAAGTATTCGGCCCAGTCGTGGCCCTCGTTGGTCATCGACAGATGGCTGTATCCGCCTCCCGGACAGTCTACGATAGCTTTGCCGGTGGGATGTTCGGGCAGATAGCCCACAATGTTTGCTTGTCCGTCAGCAGTGATATTCACCGTGACTTTCCTCGCTGTCTGTGCAGTGAGCGTCAGGGCAGCAGAAGCCAATAACAGAAAAAGGTATTTCCTCATATTCTTCATTTGATTGTTTTTTACTTGCTGATTATTTCCTCCAGAAACGAGACGTGATGTCGTCGAACGTCCCATCCTCGTTCTTCCTGTAGAGGCGCTGGTTGGTCGTCGGCTGCTTCAACGGTCCGAGATGCCGTATGTAGGGGCCTATCTTGATGTAGTCGAAGTTCGCCTTGTCTACCGTCGGCGCGATGCGCAGCCGTCCGCTGTACCAGGCCACCTTGAACTCGGGATGCTCTTCGTGGATATACTGGGCCAGGATGTCCACCCCTTTCGGGTCGGCGTCGCCACCCATGAAGGCAATGCAGGTGATGTCGTTGCCGTAAGCCTCCACGAAGTCGTCGATGGCCTCCACGTTGAGCGGCAGTCCGATGTCTTCCCAGAGGTATTTGCTGTGGCATCCGGGACAGCGGCACGGGCAGTTCGATATGTTGATGGCCAGCGTCACCTCGTCGGGAATCTCCTGGAAGACAATGCCCGTGTTGACGTATTTCAGCATAAGCCCGCCTCCGGCCCCTCCCCGATGGAGTGGCGTTTAAATCGATTCGCTGTCATCTTTGTCGTCATATCATGAGAAGCCCCTCCCTTGAGGAGGGGTTGTGGAGAGCTTATTAAGCATGTGCATAGTATCGGCGTGCAGCCTCTTCCTGACGGGGTTGCGAGAAGTTGCTCACCCGCTTCAGGTAGCCGATGATGCGCGTCATGTAGTCCACGTTCTTCGAATGGCAATGGGGGCACTCCTTCAGGTAGCGCTTGTCGATATGTCCGCACTCGTTGCACACCGTATTGGGAATGTTGAACGTGAAATAGTTGCACCCCTCCTGCGCCGCCACCTTCAGCAAGTGCAGGTACTGCTGCTTGCTCAGGTGCTCGTCGAGGTTCATGTGCAGGGCCGAGCCGCCCGTGAGGTGCTCGATGTAGGGTGCGCCGTGGAGCTTGAACTTGTCGATGACGCTCAGCGAGTCGTCTTCCACCACGTAGAAATAGCTGTTATAGCAGTCGCGCGGCACGAAGTAGCCGTCTTCGCGGTCCCACTTGGCGTGTTTCACGCCGACGTTCTCTGCGGGGATCATCTCGCAGTTGAACATCACCTCCTTCGTGCGATACTGCTTGTTGTATTTCTCGATGAGCCCCAGGATGCCCTGCACGAAATGCAGATAGTCGTCGTTGGGCGTAATCTTCAGTCCCATGAACTCGGCAGCCTCCACCAATCCGTTGATGCCGATGGTGAGATACTGGCGGGCGATGTTGATGTAACCGGCGTCGAACAGGGGCAGCATGCCGTGGGCCTGCAGCTCCTTCAGGTTCTCGTTGTAGGCCAGCTGCACCTTGTGGCAGAGGTCGATGATGCCGCTCAGATACTCCAGATAGTCCATATCGTGGTTCACGGCATACTGTATGCAGCGGTTCAGGTTGATGGTGAGCACGCTCTTCGAGCCCGTCGAGACGCCGCCGGCACCCAGCGTGTAGCTGAACCCGTTGTCGGTGATCTCGTTGCGCAGACGGCAGCAGGAGCTCAGCGAGTCGGCATTGTCGCTCATATAGGTGAAGAAGGAGTGGCCCTCGGCATACATCTCGGCCGTGAAGTCGCCCCACTCGGGATCCATCGGCTCGCCATCCTTCGTCGTCAGCAGGGCCATCGTCTCCACGGGGAAGGTGAGGAGCGTCTTCGTGCGCTCCTTGTTGAACCACTTCATGAAGCGCTTCTGCAGCCACGACAGGCTCTCCCAGTCAGGTTTGGAGCCGTCGGGGAAGTAGAAGTCGCCGAAGATGCTCTCGAAATAATAGCGGTCGTAGTAGGCCACGTTCCAGAACACGGCCTGATAGTTGCGTGCTCCCGTCGGCTGGTTGAGCGTATAGACGATCTGCTCGAAGCAGTCGGTAATCACCTTGTCGATGGTGCGCTTCTTCAAACTGAGGTCGGCCTGGTCGTTGGCGCGCTTGTAATAGTCGGTACCGTACTCCTTGCCGATGAAGTAGTTCATGTACATCAGGAACTCCGGCGTGGCGCAGGCGCCGCTGAGCATGCTCGACACCATGAACACCATGTTGACGAAGCCGCCGCAGAAGCTCTTCAGGTTGGTGGGAGCGGTGGAGTTACCGCCGATGGACGTCGTCCCGCCGATGAGCCAGGGGTACATGGTGATGGAGGCGCAGTAGTTGGCCAGCGACGTCTCGTCGTTCTTGTAGATGAAGTGGTGGGTCAGCTTGTCGATGTATTCGTCGGCGAGCTGCTTGCCATACATCTTCTTGATGCGGTCGGTGAGCAGGCGGCGGTTCAGACGGATGAAGTTCGACTTCGGCAGTTCGCCGATGAGCGTGGCAATGTTCTTGTGCTCCACGTTGGCATTGGCATCGTATTTGGAGCCCGTGGCGGCGTTGACCGAGTCGCAATACTCCGAGAGGAACTGCAGCTTGGCCAGCGTCTCGCGGTCTTCGGAGTGCTGCTGGCGGTAGAGCATGAACGACTTGGCCACCTTGTAGAAGCCCTCGCGCATGAGTGCTTCCTCCACCTGGTTCTGAATGTCTTCCACACGGATGTCGTCGTGCATGTCGAGATGGCTCAGGATCTTCGAGATGGTGCCCAGGTCGGCAGGACAATCAACACTCTCGAACGCCTTGACGATGGCATTCATGATCTTGTCTAACGAGAAACGGTCTTTCGAACCGTCGCGCTTGGTAATGGTAAAGTTCTTGATTTCCATTGCGATATATGTTATTTCCGTTCTTTCTCCGCACTCAGAAGTTTTCCGTTTTGGGAAACTTTTTCCATTTCGGCATCGGAAAAGTTTTCCGTTTTGGAAAACCCTAATCGGCTACAAAGGTATAAAATATTCTTCATAACAGCATGGTTGCGTGTCTAAAAAATATATAAAAAAAACGCTATCACATTTCCTTGCGATGCAAAAGCGCCTTTCCCGCGATGCGAAAAGAGCCATCCTGTCGGGCAATTCGATTCAAGCTACGGCACAGTTTAATTTGTTTTACCGCACAGTTTAATTTGTTTTACCGAGCAATTTAATTTGTTTTGCCGCGCAATCTAATTTATTTTGAAGTGCAAAGTAATTCTGTCGGCAACAAAAAGTCGCATCCCGGGCAGCCTGAAAAGGAAACTGGGGCTACAGAAAAAAGTGGCTTAGGCTACAGAAAGAAGCTGTCGGGACTACAGAAGAAGAATGAGTAATATAAAGAAGAAGGGTGAATTATATAGATAAGTATACCATAATTAAATAAAGAAAGCTGTCATCTACTGGCTGTCCAACATTCAAATCAGCACGAAAATGAAACGCTGTGCGTCGGCCATGAAACAGATACGAACCCTTCTGCGACAAGAGAGGGACAGGAGATTGAAGATTTTTAAGTAATTTTGCAACGTCGGACCAGCACTATTTCACGACCACTCGCTTCGGCCGGCACACGACAGCAAGGGCGCACTCGCCTACCGACATCACGACTGTTCGACGCAAGCAGGAAATCACTATTCATAAACTCAATAGAAAATGAAAAAGACAATCTTGAAACAGGCTTTCGCGCTGACATGCGCGTCGCTCTTCGCCATGGAAGCACTGGCCGACGACGTGACGTTCAGCAGTTCCAACCTTCCCATCGTCATCATCCAGACCGAACAGGCCATCAACGCCGACGAGAAGGTGAAGGGAACGATGAAGATCATCAACAACGGCGAGGGTGCCATCAACCACATCGACGATGCTGCCAACGACTACGACGGCTACATCGGCATCAAATGGCGCGGCGAGAGCTCGCTCAACTTCAACCAGAAGAAGTACACCATCGAGACGCGTGACGCGCTCGACAACGACACGGCCGTGTCGTTGCTGGGCATGCCGGAAGAGGCCGACTGGGTGCTGCTGGCTCCCTACAACGACGTGTCGATGGTGCGCGACGTGTTCGCCTTCTATATGTGGAACCAGATGGGGCACTGGGGACCTCGCACGCAGATGTGCGAAGCTGTGGTGAACGGCGAGTACATGGGCGTCTACGCCCTTTGCGAGAGCATCAAGCGCGACAAGAACCGCGTCGACATCAGCAAGCTGAAGCCGGAGGACGTGTCGGGTCGCGACGTCACCGGCGGCTACATCGTGCGCATCGATGCCTTCGATGCCGACGACGTCACCTTCCAGTCGAAGGTGATGGGCATACAGCAACAATGGGGATGGGGCGGACAGCAGACCACGGAGGCTCCCATCACCTGGACCATCTACTACCCGAAGAAGAAAGACCTGCAACCCGAACAGCAGGCATACATCCAGAACTACGTCGACACGGCCGAACTGAGCATTCAAGGCCCCGACTTCGCCGATCCGGAGAAGGGTTACGCACAGTTCATCGATGTCACCTCGTTCGTCGACTACTTCATCCACACCGAAGTGAGCCTCAACGCCGACGGCTTCAAGCGCAGTGCCTACTACTATAAGGAAAAGGACAAGAAGGACGGCACGCGCGGCAAGCTGTTCGCCGGCCCCGTTTGGGACTTCAACCTGGCTTACGGCAACTGCAACTTCTGCAAGGCCAACAACGTCAAGTCGTGGGTCTACGAGGGCTGCGAGACCAACCCCACGCCGGTGATGTGGCGCCGTCTGCTGGAAGACGAGGCGTTCCGCAACGCCGTCAGGTGCCGTTATCAGGAGCTCAGGCAGACCATCCTAAGCGAAGCATCGGTCAACCTGTTCCTCGACAGCTATGCCACCCTGCTCGACGAGGCTAAAGACCGCCAGCTGACGAAATACAAGGAGGTGCTGAAGTCGGACAACCCGTGGGGCGACTGGAGCAGTCCGACGAGCTTCTTCGCCGCCTACCGCGTGTCGTCGTATGCCGAGGAGATACAGATTGTGAAAGAGTGGTTCCGCCAGCGACTGCAATTCCTCGACGAGAACCTGCCGGGCGACTGCAGCAGCGAGACGTCCGTGCACAACCTTGACTACTTCGACGTAGGGTTCCAGTTCGACGGACAGACGGCTACCATCGAGTCGCCGAAGCCCATCACGCGCATCGACATCGTCAACGCCACGGGAGCGTGCCTTCGTTCGCAGGCCGTCAAGCAAGCAGACAAAGCCGTGATAGACCTCAGCCGATTGGGGCACGGCATGTTCATTATCGTTTGCTACACGGCCGACGGCTCGATGATATCGCGCAGCGTGGCCAAGTGATTGCATCATTTCCTTGTTTTTGCGTCAAAAAAAACGAGGTGAATGGTAGACTATTCAGTTTTTTTGTGTAATTTTGTAGCGTAGAAAGGGGCAAGGAGACTATGTTCTGCTTCGCCCCTAACTATCAGTACACGCATGAAGAATATCAACCACTAACCTTGTTGCAACATGAGCAAGAACGAATCGGAATTCATAGAACCAGGTTGTCTGATTAAGATTGTAGCACTCGTTTTGGTTTTAATTGGCTTATATACATGCGACGGAAAATTCGTCGCAGCTATTCTGACGGTCGGAGTAGTAGTGTACATCGTTGGCGCCTGCGTTACCCAAAACAGCAAAAGAAGGGCGAAGGAAAAAAGGAAAGAGGCCAAAGGCTCCAGGAATACTGCCCGTGAAAAGAAACCAGAGGAGATCAGGAGGGTGGTCGAAAGCGAGCCTGCCGCTGAAGGGAAAGAAACGCCACAGAAGACCGACGACGGGACCAGCAAAAACACGACCGACAGCAACATGGTCAGCGACGACATGATGCTCATCGCGAAAAACTCTTTCGACGATATGTGCTCACAACTGAAGGAAACCTACGACATGGTCATGGACATTTGCCGGGAGAAAGACTTCCAGAGCTACGTGTTAGGCATCAAGACAGGCAGCGACCAGGTTGACAACAGCGTGTCGATGTTCGGCAGCCTGAGATTCTTCGTCATACAAGACGTTCTCAGAAGCTACGAACGGCTGGGACATCCATACTACGAAGTGTATCCTCTGGGAGGAAAGAAAATGTGCAGCATCGACTACGACAGCGCTTGCGGACAGCTGCTCTATTGTATTGTGATGCAGATGATGAAGCTTGAGGACAACAAACAGCTGACATGGGAGGAAACAAAAGAGACAATAATAGGACGGGACCCATACAATCAGAAACTTCGAGGCGCAGCCATCGAGGCCCTCAACTTATATGCCAACGCCGATGTCAAGGCCACTGCGAGCAACGGACTCGACGACTTTGGGCTCTGTATCATCCTGCACAATTACAACAAAGAGTATGAATATTCGTACCGAAAGAAGATGCTGCGCATCGCGACTGTCATCGCCAATGCCGACGGGGAAGTGACGAACAAAGAAAACAAATGGCTCGACAGCATCATGAACGTCGGCGCGCCCGAGACGGACCATGACGATGAACACATTGTTGAGAATCCTGACAAGGAACTCAACAACCTGATAGGCCTGAGCAGGGTAAAGAGCGAAATCAACACCTTGTGCAACTTTGTCATCATGAAGAAGAAGCGGGAAGAGGAAGGGCTGAAATCGCCAAGAGTATCCTACCACTGCGTCTTCACCGGCAACCCAGGAACGGGAAAGACAACCGTGGCCCGACTCTTGGGCGGAATCTATAAAGACCTCGGCGTGCTGAAGAAAGGACATCTCGTTGAAACGGACCGCTCCGGATTGGTGGCCGAATATGTGGGACAGACAGCGGTGAAGACAAACAAGATCATAGACAGTGCTCTGGATGGCGTCTTGTTTATCGACGAGGCCTACACCTTGGCTGGTGGAGGTGTCAACGACTTCGGCCCCGAAGCCATTGCCACCCTTCTGAAACGGATGGAGGACGACCGCGATCGGTTGGTCGTCATCCTTGCGGGCTACAACAACGAAATCGAAGCCTTCATCAACTCGAATCCGGGTCTGCGCTCGCGCTTCAACCGCTACATCCACTTCGACGACTACACAGCGGAAGAGCTGGTCGAGATATTCAAGCTACAAGTGAAGAAAGGCGAGTACACCCTGTCCGACGACGCTTCACAATATCTTCAGGAACGATTAACGGCCGTGGTGGCTGACAAACCCAAGGATTTCGGAAATGCACGCTACGTGCGCAACCTCTTTGAAAAGGCAATCGAAGCACAAGCCAACCGGCTGGCTTCGAAAAAAGAGCTGACAAGAAAAGAGCTGACGCTTCTGACCATGGCCGACATTGCGCTTGGTGACCCCGTCAAGCCTGCCAACATGGAAAAGGTCTCACTCAATCATGATTCCTACCTCGAAGCGAAACGAAAGACCGGACATGGAGAAGATGGGGAAAAAGCTGTTCGCGCCGACAAAAAAGAGATTTACGATATCGTGCAAAGCGTCTTTGAAGCGAAAATCTCTCAACTGGAGCCAGACCACGACAACACCATCGAAGTGACCTACACCGTCTACGGTCTCGACGATATGGATGAGACCACGTTCAACATGGAAGTCAAGGAACGCGACTATGACTGGCTTTGGGATCGCGATGATGAGGGTGAAGAGCTCGACGCCACATTTATCTGCGAAAACCGGATGGGACTGCACAAGCGTATCATCAGAGCCATTCTCAAAAACATAGAAGAACAGAATGTCGACGACAGCATGGTAGGCGATGAAGACATTGATTATGCCGTGGAATTATGACTGGCGCGCCCCGTACCTCTCCGATGGGAGAAACGCTCGACGAAACGGCGGCAAACGTCTTTATCCGCTATAAATTTGAAATAAAAGTAAAAAAGATGCTTTATCGTTTTGGTGGATTGCGAGAAAAGCTGTATATTTGCGGAAAATATGCACGATACCATGGAACAAATCAAAGACTTTAGTGAAATATCGCAGCGCTTGCTGACACGCAAGCCGTGCAAAGTGGTGGCCGTAGAAGCCATCGACGACCATTCGCAAGAAGCCATCGAGCGCGCACGGCGCGAAGGATGGGCCGACATCAAGGTGGTTCATCTCGACACGCCCGAGGAATCGGCCCGCGAAGCCGTGCGCATGGTGCACCGCGGAGAGGCTCAGGTGGTGATGAAGGGCATCCTGAACACCGACGTGCTGCTGCGCGCCATCATCAACAAGGACAACCGCGAGGAAGGTCTGCTGCCCGTGGGCAATGTGCTCTCGCACGTCTCGGCGATGAGGATTCCCACCTATCACAAGCTGCTGTTCATGACCGACCCGGCCGTGATTCCCAATCCCACGCTCGAACAGCGCATTGCACAGATACGCTACAGCATACGCCTCTGCGCCGCCTACGGTATCGCTGAGCCGCGCATCGCCCTGGTGCACTGCACGGAGAAAGTGTCGCCGAAGTTCCCCATCACGCTCGACTATGAGAAACTGGTGGAGATGTGCCGCGCAGGAGAGTTCGGGAAAGCCATCATTGACGGGCCCACCGACCTGAAGTGCGCCGTCGACAAGGAATCGGCCGACATCAAAGGCATCAAGAGTCCGCTCGAGGGCAACGCCGACGTCATCATCATGCCCGATATCGAGGCCGGCAACGTGTTCTACAAGGCCATCACCGCCTTCACCGACACCAAGCTGGCAGTGGGACTACAGGGCACCAGCTGCCCAGTGACGCTCACCTCGCGCAGCGACTCGGCCGAGACGAAGTACAACAGTCTCGCCATGGCCTGCCTGCAGGTGGAGTGAACGGAAGAGAAGAAACAACTAAAAATCCTTACATATCTATGAAAATCTTAGCTATCAATCCTGGAATGGTTTCCACAAAGGTGGGTGTCTTCAACAACGAAGACCTGGAATGGCACTCCACCCTGAACCATCCCTATGAGGAATTGTGTCAATACCCCTTTATCATGGATGAGTTCGACTACCGCAAGAAGAAGCTCGTCGAGGCCCTCGAGAAAGACGGCTACAAGATGCAGGACTTCAATGTGGTGGTGGGACGCGGCGGACTGGTGAAGCCCATCGAGAGCGGCGTCTACGAACTGAACGACAAAGTGATCGAGGACACCATGCACCCTCGACTCCATCATGCCTGCAACCTGGGGTCGCTCATCGCGCTCAGCATTGCCAAGGAGATTCCCGGCTGCCGCGCTTTTACGGTGGATCCCGGCGTGGTTGACGAGCTCGACGACGTAGCCCGCATCACGGGTCTGCCCGAACTGCCCCACCAGACCATCTGGCACGCCCTGAACCAGCGCGAGATTGCCAAGCGCTACTGCCGCGAGCACGGTGTGAAATACGAGGAACAGGACCTCATCGTGTGCCACATGGGAAGCGGCATGTCGTTCGGACTGCACAAGCACGGGCGCACCGTGGAGTGCAACGACGCACTGAGCGGCGACGGTCCCTTCAGCGTGTCGCGTGCCGGCATGCTGCCCTCGGTGCAGTTGGTGAAGCTCTGCTACAGCGGGAAGTATACGGAGAAGGAAATGCTGCGCAAACTCAACGGCCACAGTGGTCTCACCGCACATCTGGGAACGAACGACTGCATCGAAGTGGAGCGTCGCATTGCGGCTGGCGACAAGCACGCCAAGCTGGTCTTCGACGCGATGATCTACCAGACGGCACGTTACCTCGGCTCGCTGGCTCCGGTCAACTGCGGCAAGATTGATGCCATCTTGCTCACAGGAGCGATTGCCCACAGCAAGTATGTCACCGACGAACTGCGCCGCCGACTAGAGTATCTGGCTCCCGTCTTCGTCTATCCGGGCGAGGACGAGCTGACAGCTCTCGCTCATAACGCATACCGCGCCATGACCGGTCAGCAGGAAATCAAAGAATATAAATAAGGAAACGGCAATACCGACCCTACTTCGTGCGGTATTTCTTGATGACGCCATACGCATCGTAAAGACCTAACTCGCCTGCCTTGCTGAGGTCTTCGATACCCTTTTCGAGCTGGCCGCTGTTGATGAAGGCCAGCCCACGGTTATAGTAGGCTTCAGCTAAGCGCGGCTCCATATCGAGGGCACGCGTATAGTCGTCGATGGCTTTCTTGTATTCTTTACGCGCCGCATAGACATTGGCTCGGTCGTAGAGAATATAGGGATTGTGGGGATTGAGCTGGGCTGCCTTGGCGAAGTCGTCAAGGGTGCCCAGTGATTTCAGTTTGCTTTCGATACCTTGCGATTGGGCGAACTCGTTGATGAGCGACTGGCAAACGGCTCGCTGCCAATAGGCCATGGCCAGCGTGCTGTCTTGCTGCACGTAGGCCGTGAGGTCGTTGATAGCAGCATCGAAATTCTGCGTCACGGCATAGGCTATGGCGCGCTGAACGAGCAGTCCCTTCTCGCGGTTCAGGTTTTTGATGGCGTCGATAGCCACCGACAGGGTGTCGATAAGCGAGAAATATGCTTTGGTCTCACCCTCCGACAGCGTCTTGGGATTGCACGTGATGTTGATGCGATGACGGGGAGCGGCGGTCTGGTTGAAATGTTCCACCTCGCTGTCGAAAGCCGTATAGGAACTCACGTCGGCATCGCTCTTTCGATAAGAGATGACATACATCGGCATGAACTCATCGCCCACCTTCCTGTTCTGCACGCGGCCGCGATAAGCACTGCTGTACTCGTGTTCCACCTCCTGCTCATCGGCTTCGACCAACTGGTTGTATTTATCGAGGTCGATGTCGCTCATCTTGCGGACTTCCTTCTTTTTCTTGCTGCTCCAACGCTGCTGTCGGCCCAGGTGTTTGTCCATCTGTGCCTTGAAAATGCGGAATTCGTCCATCTCAGCCTTCGCCGTCATGCCCAGACGACGGTAGCAGTTGGCTCTGTAGTGCAGTCCGGTCCAGAAGTTCGGGAACTGCTCGATGACGGTCGAATAGTCGCTGATTGCGCCATAGAGGTCGCCGGTGCGGTCGCGCAGAAGCGCACGATTGAAGATGGCCATGAAGTTATTGGGCTCGCGCTGGATGATGAAATCGAAGTCGTCGATGGCCCTGTTGTCGTCGCCCACCTGCACTCGCAGCTGCCCGCGGTTGTAATGTGCGAGGAAATTGTTGGGATCCAGCTCAATGGCCTTGTCATAGTCGGCCATCGCACCGCGCAGGTTGTTGATGTTGTAGCGTGCTAATGCTCGGTTCACATAGTTGTTGGCCACGGTGGGTTTCAGATGGATAGCGCGGCTGAGCTGCTGGTCGGCATCCTTCCATTTGCGTTTTGTCAGACTCATCATGGCGCGCACTGTCCATGCCTCACCATCGTAAGGATCCAGCTCGAGCGACTTGTCGAGATACTTCGCACCGGCCACCGTATCTTTCTGCTGCAGACAGACCTCGCACTTCAGCTGATACACTTTGGCATTCTTGCTCCACCTGACCATCATCGAATCGAGTTCAAAGTTGGCCTTGTCGTAATCCTTGTAGTTGATGCGGCACAGAGCACGGTTGAACCACAGACCTTGGCTGGTAGGGTCTTGCACGATAGCCTTGTCGTAGTCGGCCGCAGCCTCCTCGAACTTCTTCTGCCGGATGCGACAGATGCCGCGCAGGTCGTAGAGTCCGGCGATGTATGGGTTCAGGCTGATGGCTTCCGTACAATCACTCTCTGCCCCGACATAGTCGTCGAGGTTGTATTTCGCGATGGCTCGGAAGTACCAGGGTTCATAAAGATAGGGCTTGGCTGTGATGGCTTGGTTGAAATACTGCATGGAAAGGACATAGTCCTCGTAATAAAGGGCACTGCGACCAGCCATCAGCACGCGGTCGATGTTGTATTGTGCCGACAAACGAAAACAGGAAAGCAAGAAAAAAGCGAGCAAGACGAGTCGCGGAAGAAGGGAGCATCTGCTCTTCTTCGCACCCGACACATTCTTGCAGAAGACCGTTCTATCCATGTTCGGCTACAGTCTTTTTCCTTTTTTCTACCTTTCCTGCGTATGTTGTTCTTACCTGCGCACCGCTTTGGTACGGTATGAGCAGCGATACTTGCCCAGCGTGAGCGACTTCAGCTTGTTCTTGATGAGCTGCCGGCGCAAAGGTGAGATACGGTCGATGAAGAGATGAGCGTCGAGATGGTCGAATTCATGCTGCATGACACGTGCCAGATAGCCCTCGATCCACTCGTCGTGCTCCACACGGTCGATGTCTTCGTATTTCACGCGGATGCGGGTCGGGCGTGTCACCTTCTCATGGATGCCGGGCAACGAGAGGCATCCCTCCTCCATTGTGTCGGTGTGTTCCTCGTCGCGCTCGATGATATGCGGGTTGATGTAGGCCTTACGGAAGCCTTTGTATTCGGGCATGTCTTCAGAAAGCACGTCAAGGTCGATGACCACCACGCGGATGTTGAGCCCCACCTGTGGTGCTGCCAGCCCGATTCCTTCAGAAGCGTCGAGCGTCTCGAACATATTATCGACGAGCTGCGACAACTCGGGATAGTCCTTTGGAATGTCCTGCGACTCCTTTCGCAGCACACCCTGTCCATATATATAAATAGGTAGAATCATTTCTGGAAATAAAAGTGTTTCATATACAAGTGGTCTGTCGCCTGGCAGTTGTAAAAAACGAGCACTTCTGTGAGCGCCACACTACCGAGGTGACTCACGTTACAGCGCATGCCGCCGGCTTTCCAAATAGCTCTGCAGGATAATGGTGGCGCTGATTTCATCGACGAGAGCCTTGTCTTGCCTTGCTTTCTTGCGCAGGCCGCCAGCCAACATGGCCTGATGGGCCAGTACCGACGTGTAACGCTCGTCAACATACTCGATAGGCACGTCGGGCTCCGCTTTTTTCCACCACGCCACAAACTGCTCCACGCGTTGAAGGTTCTCGCTCGGCATGCCATTAGGTTGCATGGGGCGGCCGATGATGACGCGTTCCACGTTCTCGCTGGCGATGTAACGCTTCAGGAAGTCGAACAGCTCAGACGTAGAAACAGTCGCCAACCCATTGGCAATAATCTGCAACGGGTCGGTGACTGCTATTCCTGTACGTCGTTTACCGTAGTCGATGGAGAGGATTCTCGCCAAGCCGTCGGGTATTAGCGCTTGTTGAAGAGCAACCAGGCTCCTTCGTATCTGTTGCGGAACTCGTTACGGCTACGCACGGCACTTGCCTTATCGTCGAAAGTAGCAGCGATGACACGGAACATGTTGTTTCCGCTGTTGTAGGCAATCTGTGCGTTATAGCCGGCATTGCGGAGCTGCTGGCACAGACCTTCGGCGTTAGCCTTCACAGAGAAAGAGCCAACCACGACGCTGTAGTTACTCAGACCGGCACCGTCGACGACCTGCAGACTCTCCTGGCGCACAGAAACATTGTCGTAGTTATCGGTAACGACGGTCTCTGTAGCAGGGCGAGTGGTGACGGGAGCGACCACCGCAGGCTCTTCTGTTGTCGTCGGGTTGTTCTGAGCGAGTGCTGCCTCCTGAGCCTTAGCCTTCTCATAAGCCTTGCGATAAGCGCTTTCCTTGCTTGATCCGCAACTTGTCAATGCCAATGCAACAGCTAAACCTGCGCATACTACCATGTACTTCTTCATAGATGTTCTTTATTTTAGAATTAAACTTGTTATTCTGAATTCCCTGTTATGGGTGTTGACATGCAACAAAATTCTGTGCGAAATTACACAAAATAGCGGAAAAACGACAGAAAAGCGCACATAAAGTTTGTTAAATGAAGGAAATAGTCGCTTTTTAACAAAAAATGTACTTGCTTTTTGTTGTTTTTTCACAGAAAATGACTAAATTTGCGCTTCGAGAAAACATTATCAACAAAATCAATAAAACAACGATTATGAAGACAATTGGTTACATTGGCGCATTCCTCGGCGGTGCCATCGCCGGCGCAGCATTAGGTATTCTGATGGCTCCAGAAAAGGGAACCGACACTCGCGTGAAGATTTCCGACGCCATCGACGACTTCTGCAAGAAGCACAACATCAACCTTTCGAAGAAAGAAATCGGCGATTTGGCTGACGACATCAAGGAAACCGTTGAGGACGTTATCGATTAATGGCTCTGATGTTTTCTAACGACAAGAACATAGAGACCATCGGCCAACTGGTTGACGCGCTGAAGCATTACGTCGGGCTGCAGAATGAATATCTGCGGCTCGATGTAATCGAGAAAGTGGTGCGCCTGATCACGACGCTTGTCATGGTGGCCGTGACGCTCCTCATCATCATTATCATCTTCATCTACCTTTCGTTTGCCGCTGCCTACGCCATGGCACCCTCGCTGGGCTACCCTGTGGCCTTCCTCATTGTGGCTGCTTTCTACGTGCTGGTGTTCCTGTTGTTCCTGGCATTCCGCAAGAACTGGGTAGAGAAGCCGCTGGTGAGATTCCTGGCCAGCATGCTGATGGAGTGACAATGCATCAATCTGGTGAAACTATCGACAAATACATACCTTCAGAAGAATAGGAGTTTCCGTTTATGACAGAGAACCAGCAGACCCGACCAACGTTTACTACCCTGGAAGCCATCAGCGACCGGAAGGCTCAGCTGCTGAAAGAGATTCGCAAAGACAGCACTCAGATCACCAAGCTGCACCAGCAACTCTTCAGCAAGCCCACCGCCCTGACCACGAGGAAGGGCAAAGGCCTCAACATGTCGGGACTGATGAGCACGGGCGCAGGAGTGCTCGACGGGCTGATTCTCGCTTGGAAGCTGTATCGGAAATTCAAGAAATAACCCCTTGTTCCTTCCTCCTTCTTGAGCGAAGGAAATAATTCTATGCTATTTCTACGACCTGCCCGTCGTACGCGAGCTGTATGTCGGCAGGCAGTTGGCGGTTGACTTCTTCGTGCAGTCCGATGTCGTGGCACGAATGAACCAACCACGTTCTTCGTGCCCCTACCTTTCGTGCAAAACGGATGGCGTCGTCTACGTTCTGATGGGCATGGTGATCGGGCGCAAAGCGCAGGGCATTCACCACCAGTGTCTCGGCTCCTTCCACGTATGGCATCTCTTCTTCGGGAATGGTTTTCATGTCGGTGATATAAGCCAAGGGACCGATGCGGAAGCCGAAGATGGGCAGCTTGCCATGGTTCACAACGAAAGGCACGACGGTCAGTTCGTTCACCTGCAACGGCCGATGGGCAGCAATCACATGCAGATTGATGGAGGGAGCCCCCGGATATCGGTTCTCGGCAAAGCAATAAGGCACTGTCTGCATCAGCCCGCGCGCCGTGGCCTCGTTCGAATAGACGTTCACCTGGCCGAACTGGCAGAACGGCCTCAGGTCGTCGATGCCCCCTACATGGTCGTAGTGGATGTGTGTCAGGAGCACGGCATCGATCTTTCTGAACGTCTGAGCAAGCATCTGCTGACGGAAATCGGGACCTGTATCAATCAGAATGCGCGTGTCCTCGGTCTCGATCATGGCCGAACAGCGCAGGCGCTTGTCGTGCTGATCAGTGCTTTGGCACACCTTACAGGTGCACCCGATGGCCGGCACGCCCACCGATGTTCCCGTTCCCAAGAATGTGAGCTTCATCATCTGTCAGATAATATTTACCTCTGGGTGGATGTCGATGCCGAAGCGTGCCTTCACATCCCGCCTGACAGCTTCGCAGAGCGCAACAATCTCGGCGCCCGTGGCACCACCTTTGTTCACCAACACAAGAGCCTGTTTCGAGTGAACGCCGGCATTTCCCTGCCGACGGCCTTTCCATCCACATTGCTCTATCATCCATCCGGCCGGAATCTTCACATGGTCTTCGTCGACATCGTAGTGCGGCATGTTGTCGTATTGCGCTGCCAGTTCCTGGTATTTCGCGCGGTCCACGACGGGATTCATGAAGAAACTGCCGGCGTTGCCCTCCACCTTCGGGTCTGGAAGCTTGGCATTTCTGATGTCGATAATCGTCTGCCGAAGCTCTGCTGCCGTCGGTTGGCTGATGCCGCGCCGCTCCAGTTCCGAGCGGATATTGCCGTATTCCACGTTCAGACGGCTGTCTTTCGGAAGACGGTACGACACCTTCGTGATGAGGAAACGGTTGCGCCAGTCGTGCTTGAAACGGCTGTCGCGATACCCATACCGGCATTCTTCTCGACCGATGGCAACCATTTGGCCCGTCGGAATGTCGACGGCATGTATCTCTTCGACGAACTGTCCTACCTCAGCCCCATAGGCTCCGATGTTCTGAACGGCCGATGCTCCCACGTCACCGGGGATGAGCGAGAGGTTCACAAGGCTGCCGTTCTGCCGCTCCACGCACCAGGCCACGACGTCGTCCCATCGTTCCCCACTGCCGCAGAGCACTACCGAGCAGTCCGACCTGTCTTCCATCGAAATGCCCTTGATGGCAGAATGCACCACGATGCCGTCGAAATCTTTTGTCAGCAACAGGTTGCTCCCTTCACCTATTATAATATATGGAGAGTCAGCCTCGCGAATGATGGCGGCCGTCTGTCGCGCCTCCTCCTCGTTGGTGTATTCAAGAAAACGTCGGCAACGGGCCTCGATGCCGAACGTGTTATGATCTTTCAGGCTATAGTTTCTCAGATCCTTCATTCCACAACCCCCGTCAGTTTCCAGTCTTCGCCGACGCGCTGGAAAGTCATTTCCATTTCCTGACCGTTGGCAATGCCGCGCAGCAGGAAGTATTTCTTCTTCCCCACCGCTGCTTTCTCACCGTAGATAATATTGTAGATGACGCCCTGCGGAAGGTCCGTAGGTCCGTAGTACCACCAGTCATCGGGCGTGATGTTGGTGTGAAGATCCTTATATTCGTCGTCGGGATCGGGTCCCGAGAACGCTATCGACTCGGCCAAGCTCTCTGCCTGGAACGCAGAATCGGTGGAGAACTTGTCATAGAAGGTGAGGAAGGAGGCGTTTCGGTTCTGTCCGACCGATGTCGTCGACACCTTCGTCAGCTTCCACTGCCCTTCCCGTCGGTCGAAGTGGAACGACTTCACCAGCTGCTCCTCCAGCCTGATCTGCTCTACCACGACGTGGCTCACGCTTGTGTCTTTCGACAGTTTCAGTTCTTTCCGGCTATCAAGTATGAGCGTATAGTAGCTCTGGGGCAGGAAGAGCGACTCCTGCTTCCACTGCTTGGCCTGCACCAGCTTCGTTCCGGCTGCCGACGTCGTGCTCAGTGGCCACATGATGCGGCTTTTCTGGAATTTTCTGTTGCCGAGGAAATTGTAGATGAAATCATCAAACAGTTCGTCGGCCGCTTTCGGTATCGGTGTTTCCTCCATGATTTCTTCGAGCGTATCAAGAGCCGTCGTGTCTGTGTCAGGCTTTACCACGTCGGTCGTGTCGCTCGCCACAGGCTTCTTGTCGGTGCATCCGGTCGAGAAAAACAGCATGCCCACGCAGATGAAGACAACCACATAAAAACCTTTTCTCATACTTTTTAACCGTAAAAAGAGCTTTCTCTCAAATTTGTGGCAAAGTTACACACTTTTTTCGAAGTAAACGAAAGAATCTATAAAATATTTGGCTGTATCAATTTAAATAAGTACTTTTGCATCAAATTATTATTGTTTATGGCACTCAATTATATCTGGATAGGGCTTTTTGTTATCGGTACCATCGTCGGAGTCGTCCGGCTTGTTTTCATGGGAGACACCGAAGCCCTACCCTCCATGATGGACTCTACCTTCGAGATGTCGAAGATGGCTTTTGAAATGACCCTCGGCCTCACCGGCACGCTGACGCTCTGGATGGGAATCCTAAAGGTTGGCGAAGACAGCGGCCTCGTGGCGAAGCTTGCCAAATGTCTCAGTCCCGTATTGTCAAAGCTCTTCCCCGAGATTCCCAGGAACCATCCTGCCCTTGGGAGCATCTTCATGAACATCTCTGCCAACATGCTCGGGCTCGACAATGCAGCCACGCCGTGCGGCCTGAAAGCCATGCAGGAGCTGCAGGAGCTGAATCCTAAGAAAGACACGGCCACCAACTCGATGATCATGTTCCTCGTGCTCAACACCTCGGGCCTCACCATCATCCCCGTGTCCATCATGGCCTACCGTGCCAAGGCAGGCTCTGCCGACCCCACCGACGTGTTCATCCCGCTGCTGCTGACAACGATGGTCTCCACCCTCGTGGGTCTCCTCGTGGTCAGCATCGCCCAGCGCATCAACCTGTTCCGCCGCGCATTCCTCATCATGTTCGCCGTTGTGGCCGCCCTCGTGGGCAGTCTGTTCTGGGCCATGCACGGCATGGACAACACCGAGGTGCAGGCATTCTGCCGCCTGCTCACCAGCTGCCTCATCATCGGAGCCATCGTGCTCTTCATCTGCTCGGGATGGTACAAGCGGCTCAACGTCTACGACTCGTTCATACAGGGAGCCAAGGGTGGCTTCGACGTCGCCGTCAGCCTCATCCCCTACTGTGTGGCCATCCTCGCCGCCATCGGCGTGTTCAAGGCCAGCGGTGCCCTCGGGCTCATACAAGACGGCATCACCTACGTGGTTGAGGCCTGCGGCATCAATTCCGACTTCGTGGCCGCCGTTCCCGTGGCCCTGATGAAGCCGCTCAACGGCAGCGGAGCCCGCGGCATGATGCTCGAGTGCATGGCCACCTACGGCCCCGACTCCTTCGTGGGCCATCTGGCCGGCGTGCTGCAAGGGTGCACCGACACCACGTTCTACATCCTCGCCATCTATTTCGGCAGCGTGGGCGTGAAGAAATACCGCAACGCCGTGGGCTGCGGACTGGCCGCCGACTTCGCCGGCATGATAGCCGCCGTGCTCTTCAGCTACTATTTCTGGGGATAGGCATCAACGCCACACTTCGGCAACGCAATTCATGAATCACAAAATGACAATCAGTATGCAACTGTCCAGACGCTTGACGGCAACTGCCGTGGCAAGTTTTTTCATCATCGCTAACGCATTTTCTGCAACAAACGCCGGCACCAACAGACCCGACGACGACATGAGATACGTGCAGGTGGGGAAGAAAACCTACCACGTCTACAACTACACCGACAAGCGGCACACCTACAAGAAACCGTCGCACGTGGCGGCCGAGAACTGCTTCATCGTCATCTCGAAAAAGGAATACCGCCTCTATGTCTACGAAGTGGCCGGCCGCGACACACTCCTCGTGGCCCACTACCCCGTCTGCTACGCGAAGAACGCGGGCAACAAGCAGCGCGTGGGCGACATGAAGACGCCCGAAAGCAGCATGGCGAAGCCCTTCACCATCAGCCAGATACAGCCGGCATCGTCGTGGAAGCACGACTTCAACGACGGCCGCGGCACCATACCGTCGTATGGAGCGTGGTTCATGAGACTCGTCACGCCCGGACATTCGGGCATCGGCATCCACGGAAGCACGAACAACGAGGCCAGCGTCCCGGGGCGCGACAGCGAGGGCTGCATCCGCCTGCGCGACAACGACATCAAGCATCTGAAGGAACACTACGCCCGACTGAACACCAAGGTGGTGGTGAAGAGCATCGACCAGGGCAAGCTGCCCTTCGAGAAGAAAGCCGAGAAAGCCCTCGGCAAACGCTACCAAGCCCCCGTGAAAGGCTACACACTCCCTACAGGCGCAAAATTTGTAGGCCGATAGTCGTGATAATTCAAAAATAATCAGTACCTTTGCACCCCAAAAGGATGTGAGACCAGCGTCGGCACAGCTTTCGCCGGCCATCATGTAATAACAGTAAATCAGCAAATCGTAAAGATGATACTCGAAAGAATAGAAGAACTGCTGAAAGAGGTAAGCCAGCTTTCGGCTTCCAATGCAGAAGAAATTGAGGCACTCAGACTGAAATACCTCAGCAAGAAGGGCGAGATCAACGCCCTGATGCAGGAGTTCCGCAACGTGGCGGCCGACCAGAAGAAGACCGTCGGCATGAAGATCAACGAACTGAAGCAGACGGCCACGGAGCGCATCAACGCCCTGCGCGAGCAGACAGCCGTCGCCGACAGCGGCTGCGACGACCTCGACCTGACGCGCACACCCTACCCCATTGAACTGGGAACGCGCCACCCGCTGACCATCGTGCGCAACGAAATCATCGACATCTTCCAGCGCATGGGATTCGTCTTGGCCGACGGGCCCGAGGTGGAAGACGACCTGCACGTGTTCACCAAGATGAACTTCGCCGCCGACCACCCCGCCCGCGACATGCAAGACACCTTCTTCGTGGAGCAGAGCGCTACGGGCGACGTGACGAAAAACATTCTCCTCCGCTCGCACACCAGCTCGGTGCAGGCACGCGTCATGGAGACACAGCAGCCCCCGATACGCGTCATCTGCCCCGGACGAGTCTACCGCAACGAGGCCATCACAGCCCGCGCCCACTGCTTCTTCCATCAGATTGAGGGACTGTATATCGACAAGAACGTATCGTTCACCGACCTCAAGCAGGTGCTGCTCAGCTTCGCGCGCGAGCTCTTCGGCACCGACACGAAGATACGCCTGCGCCCAAGCTACTTCCCCTTCACCGAACCGAGTGCCGAGATGGACATCTCGTGCCACATCTGCGGCGGCAAGGGCTGCGGCTTCTGCAAGCACACAGGATGGGTGGAGATTCTCGGATGCGGCATGGTGGATCCCAACGTGCTCGAGCTCTGCGGCATCGACAGCAAGGTATACAGCGGCTACGCCTTCGGTCTGGGCGTGGAGCGCATCACCAACCTGAAATATCAGGTGAGCGACCTCCGCATGTTCTCCGAGAACGACGTCCGCTTCCTGCGCGAATTCGAGGCTGCCCACTGATTCCCGAAGAGCTATTTCCACGCTCAGCGCAACACATCAGCGCTACATACAGCGTAAAAACATCCGTGCTACGCACAGCGTAAGCCATCTGCCGCACAGCATATAGCTGCAGATGCACAGCGTAAACCATACCTCAGCATGCCAGAAGAGCGAACCACGCTTTTCTGGCATGTTTCTTTTCCCCCTCGTTCCCGCTTTTTCCCAGCCGTCATGGCAACCATCCTCAGCTGCCCATTGAACGGTTTCTCGCTGCCAAACGAGTGCTGTCGTCCTGTCATCCGCGCGCTGTTGAATGGCAAAACGATTTATTTTGCTGAGGAAAACAATTTATTTTGCTGAGGAAAACAATTGATATTGAAGAGCAAAACAATTGAAATTGCAAAGGAGGAGCGCTCTGCGAGCAACGCAAGAGAGTTGCTCGGGCAGGAAAAAGACATCGCTGCGGCGGGTCGGTTTGCCGTCAACGATGAAAGACGTTGCGAACAGAGCACAGCCTGAAACGGTTGATTTCGCCCGAAACGGGCGATATTTTGTAGGAAAAGGCGCGTTATTTAAAATTATTTTGTATTTTTGCATGCGATATGAGAATAGACATCATTACCGTCCTGCCGGAGATGATCGAGGGCTTCGTGCACGAATCAATCCTGGCAAGGGCTGAGAAGAAAGGGCTGGCAGAGATCCACCTGCACAACCTTCGCGACTATACGCTCGACAAATGGCGCCGCGTGGACGACTATCCCTACGGCGGCTTTGCCGGTATGGTGATGCAGATAGAACCCATCGACCGCTGCATCTCCGCCCTGAAGGCAGAAAGAGAGTACGACGAGGTGATCTTCACCTCGCCCGACGGTGAGCAGTTCAACCAGCATGTGGCCAACGACTTGTCGCTGCTGGAGAACATTATCATCCTGTGCGGCCACTACAAAGGCATCGACCAGCGCATCCGCGACCACCTCATCACGCGCGAGATCTCCATCGGCGACTACGTGCTGACGGGCGGCGAACTGGCTGCGGCCGTCATGGCCGACGCCATCGTGCGCATCATTCCCGGCGTGGTGGGCGACGAGCAGAGCGCGCTCTCCGACTGTTTCCAGGACGACCTGCTGGCCGCTCCCATCTACACCCGGCCGGCCGAATACAAAGGTTGGCGGGTGCCCGACATCCTGCTGAGCGGCCACGAGGCGAAGATCAAGGAGTGGGAAATGGAACAGGCGCTGGAACGGACGCGCCGCCTGCGCCCCGATTTGCTGAAAACAAACAAATAAGTATAAACCTCTAAAAATCAACGACATGGACAACAATCCTAACGGACAGGGCTACACGCCCCAGAACAACGGCCAGTATGGCCAGGGATATAACCCGCAGCAGCCTCAGCAAGGCTACAACCCGCAACAGGGCTACAACCCACAGCAGCCGCAGGGCTACAACCCGCAACAGGGCTACAATCCGCAGCAAGCCTACGGACAGCAGCAGGCTTACGGACAACAGCGCAACGCCATGCCGCCCATGAAGCCCAACAATAACCTCATCCTCGCCATCTTCACCACCCTTTGCTGCTGCCTTCCCTTGGGCATCTATGCCATCATTAAGGCTACAAAGGTGGACAGCCTCTACAACACCGGCCAGTATCAGGCTGCCATGGCTGAAGCCGCAGAAGCCAAGAAATGGAGCATCATCGGCATTGGTGTAGGACTAGTCATTCAGATCATCTACATTGCAATCTATGGCTGGGCCATCGCTAAGGGCTACATGGATTCAATGTAACCGGAGTTGAAAAAGATTGTCATCGGCCTCCTGTTGCTCGCTGCGCTGGCACTGCTCCTGCTGATAGACCCCGCAGAGAGTGTGTGGATGCCCAAATGCCCGTTCAAGCTGCTGACCGGACTGCAGTGTCCAGGCTGTGGCGGACAACGTGCCGTGCATGCCTTGCTGCATGGCGATGTGGTGGGAGCGCTGCGCTACAACTGGTTTCTCATCTACGCCGCTCCCTATCTTCTGCTGCTCATCGTTGAAAGGTTCTTCCTCCGAGGCGACTGGCAGCAGAAGGTACAACGTTTTGCCGAGAACAGACATGTGGTGATGTTCTACGTGGTGAGCTATTGCGTGTGGCTGGTAGCGAGGAACATCTTGCACATCTGAACGACGTGATAGCCACACGGACAGAACACATAAAAAAGAAAGATATGGACGAACAAAGAATCAACCAGGTGCTTATGGCCTACGCAGACAAACTGCCCCCCATGAGCATAGAATCGCTGAAGAGCCGCATCCTCTACAGTCGCCTTGACGAGAACTCCCTTCAGATTCTGCTGATGCAGATGAAAGACCCGACCATCTCGCTCATCCTCTCCATCCTGACAGGAACAGTGGGCGTAGACAGGTTCTACATCGGCGACATCGGCATGGGTATCGGCAAACTGCTCACAGGCGGCGGCTGCGGTATATGGTGGCTCATCGACATCTTCCTGATTATGGACGCCACGCGCCAGAAGAATCTCGAGATGCTGATGATGCGTCTGGTCTAATCGCTGGCCAGATGTTCGCGGCAGAAGCGCTCGCCCTGTTCGAAGCCCTCCTCGTAGAGGCGCTCCAGCTTGGCCAGGTCTCTCTCGACCCTGTCGACCTGCATCGGCTTCTGGGGTCGTATGCAGACGATCTTCCCCTGAGCTTCCATCTGCTCGACCATCTCCAACTGCCGGTTGTAGGCCTCGCAGCGATGGCTCAGGGCCACACGCAGGCGTGGGTACTCCTTGTAGATGATGGGCGGAATCTTGTGATCTTTCTCGGTTGAGCGGTAACCATAGTTGCGCGTCTGCACGACCACGTTCGTTGTGTGCCCTTTCTCAATCGACCGGAGCAGGGGTATGCTGTCCACGATGCCGCCGTCGAGCATGGGGATGCCGTCGACCTCGACCATCTTGCTGACGTAAGGGAGCGAGCTGCTGGCCCTGACGATGTCGAGGGCGCGCTGCCTGTCCTTCTTTTCCGACAGATAGCAGGCCGTCCCGGTGAGGCAGTTGGTCGTGACCATCTCAAACTCCACGTCGCCGCTGAAGAATTCGTCCCAGTCGAACGGCAACAGTTTGTTGGGGAAATCGTCGTAGAGCAGTTTCTGGTCGAAGATGCTGCCCTGGGTGACGAGATGGCGCAGCCCGATGTAGTCGTAGCGTGCCAGCATATCGATGTTCGACAGGCGTGCCCGGCGTTTCTGCCGGCTTGCATACGACATGCCGTTGCATGCCCCGGCGCTGACGGCAACGATATAGCGGAACCAGAGTTCGTGCTTCATGAAGGCGTCGAGCACACCGCTGGTGAACACCCCGCGCATGCCTCCGCCTTCGAGCACAAGTCCTGTATTTCTGTCGATAACCATAACTGCGTGTCGTTATTTTCGCGCAAAGTTACAATTTTTTTTTAAATTAATAGTCTGGACGAATGCAAATTGAATTAAAATGCGTATCTTTGCAGAGAATAAACGAAAAACAGAACATCATGTTTGCAAAGGAAGTATACACAGGACGCCGTGCTCAGCTGCGCCAACTCGTGGAGAGCGGCGTCATCATCTTGTTTGGCAACAACGAGTCGCCGTGCAACTATCCCAACAACGGCTACTATCCGTTCCGCCAGGACTCGTCGTTTCTCTACTATTTCGGACAGCGGCGCGACGGGCTCGTGGGCGTGATCGACGTTGACAACGGCACGGAGACGCTCGTGGGCGACGACATCGACATCGAGGACATCGTGTGGTACGGCTCGGTGGAGAGCGTTCGGGAGCTGGCCTCGCAGGTGGGCGTGGAGCACAGCGCTCCGATGAAGCAGCTGCAGGTGATCTGCAACGACGCCCTGCGCCAGAACCGTAAGATCCACTTCCTGCCTCCCTACCGCCACGACACGAAGATTCAGATCATGGACTTGCTGGGCATTCATCCCAACCAGCAGAAAGAGTCGGCCTCGGTGGAGCTCATCAAGGCCATCGTGAAGATGCGGCAGTGCAAGACCGACATCGAGGTGGCCGAGATAGAAAAGGCCTGCGCCATCGGCTATCAGATGCACACGCACGCCATGCGTATGACCCGTCCGGGCGTGACCGAGAAATATGTGGGCGGACAAGTGGACGGCATGGCCCACTCGCTGGGCGAGCACGAGAGCTTCGCCACCATCTTCACCCAGCACGGCGAGATCATGCACGGCACGCCGTCGTATCGCGTGCTGGAGAGCGGACGGCTGGCCCTGTGCGATGCGGGAGCCGAGAATGCCGAGAACTACTGCTCTGACAACACGCGCACATTCCCCGTCAACGGCAAGTTCACGCAGCGGCAGCTGGAGATCTACAGCATCGTGGAAGCCTGTCACGACTATGCACTCGAGGTGGCACGGCCCGGCGTGCTGTGGTACGACGTCCACATGAACGTGTGCCGGCTGATGACCGACCGTCTGAAGGAGCTGGAACTGATGAAGGGCGACACCGAGGAAGCCGTCAGGGCCGGGGCCCACGCCATGTTCCTGCCCCACGGTCTGGGCCACATGATGGGCATGGACGTTCACGACATGGAAGGTCTGGGACAGAACTACGTGGGCTTCGACGACGAGATACAGCCGTCGACACAGTTCGGCACCAACGCTCTGCGCTGCGGCAAGCGCCTGCAGGAAGGCTTCGTGATGACCGACGAGCCGGGCATCTACTTCATTCCCGCACTCATCGACGACTGGCGCGCTCAGGGGCTGCACAAGGATTTCCTGAACTACGACCTGATAGAGACCTACAAAGACTTCGGCGGCATACGCATCGAAGACGATATCCTCATCACCAGCGACGGCTGCCGCTTCCTGGGCAAGGAGCTCATCCCCTATCACCCGAAGGACATCGAGGCCTTCATGGCCAAGGGCTGAACCGAGACAAGTGAATCCCTAAAAATAAAATAACCAAAAAGACATGAAGAAAATCTTAACGCTTGCGCTGCTGGCCACCATGGCTACCGGCGCCATGGCACAGGACAAGAAGGAAGAAAACCCGAACAAGCCTGTGTTCACAACCATCAAGTCGCTTCCCATCACCAGCATCAAGGACCAGAACCGCTCGGGCACCTGCTGGGCCTACTCCACCCTGTCGTTCTTCGAGAGCGAGATACTGAAGAAGACGGGCAAGAGCTACGACCTCTGCGAGATGTTCGTGGCCAACAAAGACTATATGGAGCGCGCCGAGCTGACCGTGCGCATGCACGGCGACAGCCAGTTCTCACAGGGCGGCAGCGCCGGCGACGTGCTCATCATCATGAAGAACCACGGCATCTGCCCCGAGAATGCGATGCCGCTGCCCGGTACTATGCAGGGCGACTCGCTGGCCAACTTCAACGAGTTCTTCAGCGTCATGGAGCCATACGTGGGAGCTGTTGCCAAGAGCACGGCCAAGAAGATCAGCAACCAGTGGAAAGCCGGACTGCAGGGCATCCTCGACGCCTATCTGGGCAAGTGCCCCGAGGAGTTCGTCTACGAAGGAAAGAAGTACACCCCGAAGAGCTTCATGGCCAGCCTGGGGCTGAACCTCGACGACTATGTGAGCATCACCAGCTATACGCACCACCCGTTCTACACCGCTTTCCCCGTGGAGGTGCAGGACAACTGGCGCTGGGACCGCTCGTACAACGTTCCGATGGACGAGATGATGCAGATCATCGACAACGCTCTTGCTAACGGTTACACCGTGGCATGGGGCGGCGACGTGTCGGAAGACGGCTTCACCCGCAAGGGCCTCGGCATCGCCTACGACACCAAGAAAGCCCAGAGCCTCGCCGGCAGCGACGCAGCCCGCTGGCTGAAGCTGAGCGCATCGGACAAGAAGAGCAAGCTCGACTCGCTGGGCATCACCGCTCCCGAGATCGTTCCCACACAGCAGCTTCGCCAGGAGCGCTTCGATAACTGGGAACTGACCGACGACCACGGCATGCACATCTACGGTCTGGCCAAGGATCAGAACGGCAAGGAGTATTACATGGTGAAGAACTCGTGGGGCGAATACGGCGACTATAAGGGCACATGGTACATGACCAAGGCCTTCGTTGCTGCCAACACCATGGACTTCCTCATCAACAAGAACGCCATTCCCAAGGAAATCCGCAAGAAACTCGGCATCTGAAAAAGGCCGTCGAGGAAAGATTCCACGAGGAAGAGGAATCTTAAAAATCATTAACAAAGGACAAAAAGATGATGATTTCTGCATTTTTGCGCAGAAATCATCGTCTTTTTCGTTTTTATTCTGTAACTTTACAGCGGATTAATGTGCACCTATGCCAATAGGCGCAATCTATCTGTCTACGCCAGAAGAAAATAAAAAACAATATAAATGCATTTTAAATGGAATTACGTACCACCTACACCAGAAGAAAAGAAGACAGCTGAGGCCCTCGGAGCCAAGATGAGTATCAGCCCGATACTGGCTCAGATACTCGTCCGCAGAGGCATCACCACAGAGCCTGCTGCCAAGCGATACTTCCGGCCACAGCTGGGCGACCTGATCAATCCGTTCCTGATGAAGGACATGGACGTGGCAGTCGACCGGTTGAACGATGCCATGGGGCGCAAAGAGCGCATTCTGGTGTATGGCGACTACGATGTAGACGGATGCACAGCCGTAGCGCTGGTGTACAAGTTTCTGCAGCAATTCTATTCCAACGTGGACTACTACATCCCCGACCGCTACGACGAGGGGTATGGCGTGAGCCGCAAAGGACTGGAATATGCCCAGGAAACAGGTGTGAAACTGATTATTATTCTCGACTGCGGAATCAAAGCCGTGGATGAAATAGCCTATGCCAAGAGCCTTGGCATTGACTTCATCATCTGCGACCACCACGTGCCCGACGAGGTGATGCCTCCCGCAGTGGCCATCCTGAACCCCAAACGCGAGGACGACGCCTACCCCTTCAAGCACCTGTGCGGCTGCGGCGTGGGCTTCAAGTTCATGCAGGGCTTCGCCAAGAACAACGGCATTCCCTTCTCGCAGCTGATTCCGCTGCTCGATTTCGTGGCGGTGAGCATCGCGGCCGACATCGTCCCCGTGACCGACGAGAACCGCATCCTCGCTTTCCACGGACTGAAACAACTCAACCAGAACCCGAGCATCGGCCTGAAAGCCATCATCGAGATATGCGGACTGAGCGACCGCGACATCTCGATGAGCGATATCATCTTCAAGATCGGTCCGCGAATCAACGCCTCGGGACGCATGGAGAACGGCAAGGAGAGCGTCGACCTGCTGGTGGAACGCGACTTCGCCACAGCGCTGAGCAAAGCCCGACATATCAACACCTACAACGAGCAGCGCAAGGACATCGACAAGCAGATGACCGAAGAGGCCAACCAGATTGTGGCACGCATCGAAAGCCAGAAGCGCCATTCGAGCATCGTGCTCTACGACGAGAACTGGAAGAAAGGTGTCATCGGCATCGTGGCGTCGCGCCTGACGGAAATATACTTCAGACCCACGGTCGTACTGACGCGCGACGAGGAGTTTGCAACAGGATCGGCCCGCTCGGTTACGGGCTTCGACATCTATTCGGCCATCAAGAGCTGCCGCGACCTGCTCGTGAACTTCGGCGGACACACCTATGCCGCCGGCCTCACACTCCGTTGGGACGACATTCCGGAGTTCCGCCGCCGCTTCCAGAAATACGTGGAAGAGCACATCCAGCCCGAACAGACAGAAGCCATGCTCAACATCGACGCCCACATCGACTTCAAGGACATCACACGAAAGATGCACAACGAGCTGAAGCGCTTCGGACCCTTCGGACCGATGAACCAGAAACCCATTTTCTGCACGACGGGCGTCTACGATTTCGGCACAAGCAAGGTGGTAGGACGCGATCAGGAACACATCAAGCTCGAACTGGTTGATTCGAAGTCGAACAACGTGATGAACGGCATTGCTTTCGGACAGAGTGCTTCGGCCCGCTACATCAAGAGTAAACGAGCCTTCGACATCGCCTACACCATCGAGGAAAACATCTTCAAGCACAACGACGTGCAGCTGCAGATAGAAGACATTCGTCCTGCTGAGGAAGAAACCGAATAAGTCGGCGCTGCAAAGCAACATCGGCAGAACCTTTCAGACTCAGACCTTATATATATAATAAGGTATGGAAACTGACCACAAGACATCGAGCCAAGCACCTCTTCCACAAGAAGAGGCAGGGCTTGGCATCGCTTCGACCAGCCAGACGACCGACACCTTCACCGCCATCCTTCGCCAATACTGGGGCCACCACGACTTCAGAGGCATACAACGCGACATCATCGAAAGCATCAGTGCCGGGCGCGACACGCTGGGACTGATGCCGACGGGCGGTGGAAAGAGCATCACGTTCCAAGTGCCAGCCCTTGCGATGGAAGGCGTCTGCATCGTCATCACTCCGCTGATAGCCCTGATGAAAGACCAAGTGGGCCATCTGCGGAAGATCGGCATACAGTCGGCAGCCATCAACAGCAGCATGTCGCACGAAGAAATCATCACTACACTCGAGAACGCGGTCTTCGGCGGCATCAAGATCCTATACATCTCGCCCGAACGTCTTTCGTCCGAACTGTTCCAAAAGAAGCTGAGCCACATGCGAGTCAGCTTCATCACCGTCGACGAAGCCCATTGCATCAGCCAGTGGGGATATGATTTCAGACCGTCTTACCTCGAGATTGCCAAGATCAGGCACCTGCTGGCCGCCAGTCTTCGCAACAAGTCGCGCCGCATCCCCATCCTTGCCCTGACGGCAACAGCCACTCCCCGCGTCATCGACGACATACAAGACCGTCTGGAATTCAGCCAGAAGAACGTCTTCCGCATGAGCTTTGAACGGAAGAACCTGGCCTACGTCGTTCGCAGGACTACCGACAAATTCCAGCAAGTGGTTCATATCCTGCAATCGGTAGACGGCTGCGCCATCGTCTACGTGCGCAGCAGGAAGCGCACACGCGAGCTTACCGAGTATCTCATGCACCACAACATCAGCGCGCTGGCCTACAATGCCGGACTCGACAGCGTGGTGCGCGACGAGCGACAGCGCGAATGGCACGACGACCGTGTGCGCGTCATGGTGGCGACCAACGCCTTCGGCATGGGCATCGACAAGCCCGACGTCCGGCTGGTCATCCACATCGACTGCCCCGACTCACTCGAAGCCTACTTCCAAGAGGCGGGACGTGCCGGCCGCGACGGCAAGAAGTCGTATGCCGTATTGCTCTACAACGACAGCGACGAATACAAACTGCGCAAACGAATCGGCGACACATTCCCCGAGAAAGACTTCATCAGGGAGGTCTACGACCATCTCGCCTTTTTCTATCAAGTGGGAGTGGGCAGCGGATACGGAGCCTCGTTCGAGTTCAACATCGACAAGTTCTGTCACGCCTTCCACCATTTCCCCGTACAGGTGCACTCCGCCCTGCACCTCCTCATGCGCGCCGGATACATCGAATACGACGAGGAGCGCGACACCCAGGCACGCGTGCATTTCCTGCTTTCGCGCGACCAGCTCTACATGCTCGAACAACTGTCGGTCAAAGAGACGAACGTCATCACCGCCCTGCTGCGCAACTACGGAGGGCTGTTCTCCGACTTCAGCTATATCGACATGTCGTTCATTGCCCAGCAAGCCGGACTGGAGCAACAACAACAGGTGTATATGATACTGAAGAACCTGTCGGAGCGACGTATTCTCTACTTCATCCCCCAACGCAAAACGCCCTACATCACTTATTCGCAGAGCCGTGAAGACGGCGAACTGCTCATTATCCCACCCTCCGTCTACGAAGAACGGAAAGAACAATACGCCAGCCGCATCGAACAGGTGATCCGTTACGCCACCAACGACGCGGTGTGCCGCAGTCGGCAGTTGCTTCGCTATTTTGGCGAAACGCGTTCGAAAGACTGCGGGCAATGCGATGTCTGTCTGTCGCACCGCAGTCTGCACAATCCAGAAATGAAGGTGTCGGAAGTCAGACAAGCCATTCTTGATTTCCTCTCCGACCATCAGCCCCACCCCATCTACGAACTCAACAACCTCAACCTCCCGACGGAGCTTCTCGACGAGGCGCTTGAGAATCTCGTCGAAGAGGAGCAGATACGTTGCAACGACAGCATGCTCTATCTTTGAAACCAACCCAGAAACGCTTCCCCCGCTGCTTTCACCGAGCATCATTTCCTCCTGCTTTTTCTGTCAACTGTTCGGCGAAAGAAGAAAAATGCTATCAAAATGACGTTAATTATTTGAAATTTGTTAATTATTATAAGAATAATACGTATCTTTGTGCCGATTTGCAGGTAACAAGAATAAAAAAAGACATTTACAACATGATTTGGAATCCCAACAAGGAATGCATGAGCCGCGACGAGATGAGCGCGCTGCAAGGAAAGAGACTGCACAAAATCGTCAAATACGTCTACCACAACGTGCCGTTCTACAGGCATAAGCTGCAAGAGATGGACATCACGCCCGATGACATCCGCACCATCGACGACATTGTGAAGTTGCCGTTCACCACGAAGAAAGACCTTCGCGACAACTATCCGTTCGGCTTGCAGGCAGCTCCTCAGAGCGAGATTATCCGCATCCACGCCTCCAGCGGCACCACCGGCAATCCCACCATCGTGGGCTACACACGCAAAGACATCGGCATCTGGAGCGAATGCATGGCTCGCTGCCTCACGGCTTACGGTGTCGGGCGCGACGATATCTTCTCCGTGAGCTATGGCTACGGGCTGTTCACCGGCGGACTGGGAGCCCACAACGGCGTGGAGATGATCGGAGCATCGGTCGTTCCGGCCTCTACCGGCAACACCGAGAAGCACCTGAAGCTCATCCGCGACCTTGGAATCACAGGCATCGCCTGCACGCCCTCGTATGCTCTCTACCTTGCAGAGACCATGGACAAGATGGGAATATCGAAAGACCAAATCAAGTTGCGCGTGGGAGCCTTCGGAGCAGAGCCTTGGACAGAGCGCATGCGCGAAGAGATACAAGATCGACTGGGCCTGAAAGGCTTCAATCTCTATGGCCTGAGCGAAATCATGGGGCCGAGTGTGAGCTACGAATGCGCCATGCAGCACGGCTCGCATATCTGCGAAGACCACTTCTATCCTGAAATCATCAACCCCGTAACGCTCGAGAAGCTGCCCAACGGACAGACCGGAGAACTGGTTTTCACCACGCTCACCAAGGAAGGCATGCCCGTGCTGCGCTACCGCACACGCGACCTCTGCTCGCTGATGACCGGCGAATGCGACTGCGGACGCACCAACGTGCGCATGAGCCGCATCCAGGGACGAAGCGACGACATGCTCATCATCCGCGGTATCAACGTGTTCCCGTCGCAAGTAGAAAGCGTCGTGCTCAGCATGAAGGAGTTTGCACCGCGCTATATGCTCGTCGTCGACCGCGTGAACAACCTCGACACGCTGCAGGTGCAGGTGGAACTCCGTCAGGAATACTTCAACGCCACCATGGACACGCCCGCCGCCATCGCCGAACTGGAGAAGCGTCTGGCCGGAAGACTGAAGAGCGTGCTCAGCATTGCCGCCAAGGTGCAGCTCAAAGCGCCCAACACCATCGAGCGCAGCCAGGGCAAGAGTGCCCACGTCATCGACAAGCGTCAGCTTTAGGACAGCCGGATTCTCGAGAATTCTAGAGAATCTAGAAGATCTAGAATATCTAGAAAATCTAGAAGATCTAGAATATATAGAAAGTCTAGAAAATCTAGAGAATCTAGAAAAAAGGAAACAGCTTTGAAAACAAATAACAAGATGGAATATTCAAACTATCTGAATCCAAAATTGGAAACGATGTCACGCGACGAACTGCAAGCCCTTCAGCTCGAAAGGCTGCAGAAAACCGTCCGCCACTGCATGAACGCCGAGTTCTACAGGCAGAAATTCAACGAACTGGGAATCACTCCCGACGACATACGAACGCTCGACGACGTGCGCAAGCTGCCTTTCACATCGAAAGACGACCTGCGCGAGCACTATCCTTTCGGCCTGGCCTGCGTGCCGCTGAGAGAGTGCACCCGTCTGCACTCGTCGAGCGGAACAACGGGCAACCCCACTGTGGTGCTGCACACGAAGCGCGACCTCGACGAATGGGCCGAAGCCGTGGCCCGTTGCCTCTGGATGGTGGGCTCGCGACCCGAGGATGTGTTCCAGAACTCCGCCGGCTACGGCATGTTCACAGCCGGACTTGGATTCCAGTACGGTGCCGAGCGCGTGGGCATGCTCACCGTTCCGGCAGCAGCAGGCAACACCACGCGCCAGATCAAGTTCATCCGCGACTTCGGAACCACCGTCCTGCACGCCATTCCCAGCTATGCCTCGCGCGTCTACGAAGTGATGAAGGAGGAAGGTGTCGATCCCAAGAAGGACACCAAGCTGCGCGTGCTCTGCATCGGAGCCGAGCCTCACAGCGAAGAGCAGCGCAAACGCATCGAGCAGAACCTTGGCGTGAAGGCCTACAACTCCTACGGCATCTCCGAGATGATGGGACCGGGCGTAGCCTTCGAATGTCCCGAACAGAACGGACTGCACATCTGGGAAGACTACTTCATCGTGGAGATCATCGACCCCGTCACACTTGAGCCCGTTCCCGACGGCCAGATGGGCGAACTCGTGCTCACAACCATCAACCGCGAGGCCATGCCGCTGCTGCGCTACCGCACGCGCGACCTCACACGCATCCTGCCGGGCAGCTGTCCGTGCGGCCGCAACCACGTCCGTCTGGACCGTCTGCAGGGCCGCAGCGACGATATGATCATCCTCAAGGGCGTGAACATCTTCCCCATTCAGGTGGAGAAGATCCTGCTGAAGTTCAAACAGCTCAGCACCGACTACCTCATCACGCTCGAAACGAAGGAGAACGGCGACACGATGACCATCGACGTCGAGCTGAACAGCCTCTTCACCGACGACTTCCCACAGCTGCGACAGCTCGAACGCGACATCACCCGCCAGCTGAAAGACGAAATCCTCGTCACGCCGAAGGTGCGCCTCGTTCCGAAGGGCACGCTGAAGACTTCCGACGAGAAGAAGGCCGTCCGCGTGAACGACCTGCGCAAGCTGTTCTGATCGCTATGTCCCCCTAACGACAAAAAATAATTATGCATTATGAATTATTAATTATAAATTAAAAATATGACTATACATCAGCTATCCATCTTCATCGAGAACCGCGCGGGAACCCTCGTCAAGGTGCTCAAGCTTCTGAAGCAAGCAAACATACAGATCATCGCATCGACCATTGCCGACACTGCCGAGTACGGCATCTACCGGCTCATCTGCAGCGAACCCATGCGCGCCTACGACGAACTGCAGAAAGCTGGCGTCGCCGTGGCTCTGTCAGACGTCTTCGCCATCGAGCTCGACAACCTGCCCGGCCGAGCCGCCGATGCCATCGAGGTGTTCAGCGATGCCAACATCGCCATCACCTATATGTATTCGTTCACCTTCAACGGCAAGGGCATTCTCATCTTCCGGACCGACGACGCCGAACAAGCCCAGCTCACCATCAAGGAGAAAGGCCTCAGCTACATCAAGGAAGATGCTCTTGAGAACTTAGGATAAGCACCGACAGCCCCCTGTCAACACCCAGGAGTCTGCCTTCACGCTCTCCATCGCGCCATCGCGCCGTCTGCCGACGCTCTGTCCGACACGTTTTCAGAACGTCCGCTCGATGGCCCGATAGAACGTGTAGGCAAACTCGGGGTTCATCTGTTCCAGTTCAGCCACGATGTGTTTCATGTTGAAACGCGTCGAAGCCGACTCGAACGGACAATTCTTGATTTGTTTTTGATAGCCGTGACTCGCAGCCCATTGCTCCATCTCCCGCTCCCTGATCAGGCAGAGCGGACGGATGAGCGTCATCGGGAAGCGATCCATCGCCATCATCGGCCGCATGGTGGAGAACTGCCCCTGGAATGTCAGGTTCATCAGCGCCGTCTGCATCAGGTCGTCGCGGTGATGACCCAGCGCTATCTTGTTGCATCCCTGCTCCTTAGCCGTTTCAAACAGCTTCTTCCGCCGTTGCCACGAGCATTGGAAACAGACCGGCTTTTTCTGCTCTCCGCCTGACGGAAGACCTGCGTCAGCCCCTACTCCGCTCTCTGTCGCATCCAGCGACGACGTCTCCACGACATGCAGGCTGACACCGAGCGAGGCGGCAAACGCCCTCAGATAGTCCTCGTCGCTCTGATAGGGAATATCGGTCATGCGCACGAAGGCGGCCTCCACCTCGAAGCGTGGCACGAAGATGCGTGCCCGCCGCGCCAGCAGTTCCAGCAGAGCCATCGAGTCCTTGCCGCCCGAGAGTCCCACCAAGATGCGGTCGCCGTCGGTTATCAACTGGTATCTCTTCAAGGCTTCGTTGAAGAGCCTCGTCACCTTGTCCTTTCCCATTTCCTTCCCTTTTTTTCTTCTTTCCTCGGCAAAGTTACGGAAAAACGAGCGCAGAACAAAACAAACTTGTTTGTTTTTTATGCCGAGTGCAAGTAACTTCGCGACTTCAGTCGCAAAGTTACGGAAAGTCGAGTGAAAAGCCAAATTTATTTGAGCTTTTCCGAGACGGAGTAACTTCGCGATTTTTATCGCAAAGTTACGGAAAAACGAGTGCAGAACAAAACAAACTTGTTTGTTTTTTATGCCGACTTTCCGTAAACGGCCATCCTTTGCTGAAGAACGAACGAAAAAAAGTGTTGCCGACATCACATCGGCAACACCTCTTGTAATATTCTTGATGGTAATAAGATGAGACTTAGTTGTTCTCCGGGCGCAACTGGCGGACAACGGCGCCAGCCTGCCACATTTCCTGATTGCGCATGGCCTCCAGCTCCTTCTCCAGTCCGGCACGATAGTCGGGTTTCGAGTTCGAGTCGATGCTGATCTGTGCCTCCGTGCCGTTCTTTACGCTCTCGTAGAGCTGCTGCATCACGGGCTTGATGGCATCGTGGAAGCGGGGAGCCCAGTCCAAAGCGCCGCGCTGAGCGGTCGTTGAGCAGTTGGCATACATCCAGTCCATGCCCTTCTCGCCGAAGAGCGGGCCCAGGCTCTGCGTCAGTTCCTCCACGGTCTCGTTGAAAGCCTCCGAGGGAGAGTGTCCGTTTTCGCGCAGCACCTCATACTGTGCCAGCAGCAGTCCCTGTATGGCACCCATCAGCGAACCGCGCTCGCCCGTCAGGTCGCTCGTAGCTTCGCGCTCGAAGGTCGTCTTGAACAGATAGCCTGCGCCGATGCCGATACCGAAGGCGATGGTCTTCTCCTCGGCCTTGCCGCTGGCATCCTGATAGACGGCGTAGGAGCAGTTCAGTCCGCGTCCCTCGCAGAACATGGTGCGCAGCGATGTGCCCGAACCCTTCGGTGCCACGAGGATGACGTCGATGTCTTCGGGAGGAATCACGCCCGTGCGGTCGCTCCAGTTGATGGCGAAGCCGTGGCTGTAGTAGAGGGTCTTGCCCTTGGTGAGATATTTCTTGATTCTCGGCCACACCTGAATCTGTCCGGCGTCAGAGAGCAGCATGCACACGATGGTGCCCCGCTCGGCAGCCTCTTCGATAGAGAAGAGCGTCTTGCCCGGCACCCATCCGTCGGCCACAGCCTTGTCGTAGGTCTTGCCTTCGCGCTGGCCAACGATGACGTTGAAGCCGTTGTCGCGCAGGTTGCAGGCCTGTCCCGGGCCCTGAATGCCGTAGCCGATGACGGCGATTGTTTCGTCTTTCAGCACTTCGCGTGCCTTTTCCAATGAGAATTCCTTACTGGTGACCACGGTTTCGATGACGCCACCAAAATTCATTTCTGCCATAATTGCATCTGTTTTAAAGTTGATAATGTCCCTATGAACCGTTCTGCCTTGCCCGAAGACAGCCTGAACCCGTCAGGTGGCCTATCCCGCTCCCTTCCCGAGAGAGCGGCTGGGGATTAAAATTCTAAACGCCTGCAAAATTACAAAATAAAAACGAAACACGAGCATTTCGTTACGATTTATTTTTCAGGACCCTTTCTTTTCTGTCAATTTCGTAGCTTTTCGCTCCCATTTGTCCTGTCTGTGCAGGAAAGCTAAGCAAAGATGACCTTGCTCCTCACTACTTCCGTCTGTTGCTGACCGTCGTCGGCCGCTTCGTTCTTGCAGATGCGGATGCAGTACTCGTTGTCGCCCGTCTGCTCACGGTAGAAACTCAGGCGGTCGCCCTGATGGCATTCGGCCACGTAGGCAATGTCGAAGCGATGTATGCGGTGCGTGCGGTACCAGTCGAGCGGCCACAGGTCGAACACGTGCTCGATGTATTTCACCGAGTTGATGTGCCCGTTGATGTCCACGTCGTTATAATAGGTGTCGATGGTGCGCACGAGCTCGGCCTGATCGTCCATCTTCACGCGCGTCAGCTTGGCCATGGGGTTCGCCTTGTCCTTCTCCACCCAGTTCATCAGTTCGCCGTCGCGGATGTCGAGAATGTTGCAGGGCTGGCGCGTCTCCGTGTCGATCATGGCCCAGATGCTGCGCCCGTAGCCGTAGACATGGCCGCCTTCGCCCACGACGCGGAAGTTACGGTTGGTGAAATAGCGCATGGCACTCTCCACCCACGTCTCCACGCTGAAGCGCGTGTACATCGTCGGCATGTCGTCCATCTCGATGGCCAGGCGCGAGAGCACCCATGCCCTGTTGACCGAAAGGAGCCATCCCATGCCGAAACCTCGGTCGGTGCTGTGATAGTCGGCCGCGTTGAGCATGTGGTTGCCCAGATGTCCCATGAACAGTCGCTGGTTGAAGTCGCAGTGGAACGGCTCTGCCAGGAACTCATATTTTCCTACTTTGTCGAGTGCCATATCTTTTTTACCTCCGTTTATTTCTTTTTTCGCGTGCAAAGGTAGTGCAAAACGGTGTAACGACAAAACGAATCAGCTGTTTTTTTGACGTTCCTGCCATGTCCGTGCGCTGTCTTCGCGTTGCCGGCGAGTAGTTTTCAAGTTGCCGTTCGGACAGTTTGGCAGAGCAATTCAATTTGTTTTGGTGAGCAATATAATTTGTTTTGCACGGCAATTTAATTTGTTTTGGTGAGTAATTCAATTTAGATGGCAGGATTCAAACGTTGCGCATGCAATCCTGTTGCAATAAAAAAGCAAGCCGAAAGCACTGTTCCGGCTTGCCAAAAGCGTCATCCTGACATGATAAACGCATTGCAAAGACATAGAAAAATCATTACCATGGCCTGCCTCCGGGACCTCCGCCGCCAGGACCTCCGCCCATATTGTCGGACGAAGACGTGGAAGCTGTGGCATCGCCGAGCGATGAGCTGCCGCTATAGACGGTGTACGTGTTGCCCGATGTCAGGCCGGCGCAGCTGATGAGCAGGCTGCTGCCCTGATCGCCACCGCCAGGACCGCCACCGCCGGGGCCTCCCGGGGCCATGAATCCGCCGTGCTGACCGCCGGTGTAGCTGTCGGGCACGTTGAATGTGGCGATGGTCGAGGTGCCGTCGCTGACGGATATCGTCGTCCCGCCGCTGACGCTGCCCGACGAGGTGAGCACGCATTGCGAGCCCGTAGTGGCCGTGACGGCGTTGTTGCCGCCACCGATGCCGAGCACGTTGCCGCCGGTGATGTAGAGATGATAGCCTTCGGCGGCATCAAGTCCGCATTCCGGAGCCGAACTGCCACATGCGATGACCGTTCCGCCCGAGATGGTCAAGTCGCCGTTGGAGTCGATGGCGTCGTTGTTGGCAGCGACTACGGTGACGTTGCCGCCCTTGATGAACATGTCGCCCTTCGAGTTCAGGCCGTCGTCGTAGGCGTTGACGGTCACTGTGCCGTCGCTGATGGTCATCACGGCCTTGCTCTCTATGCCCTCGGCGTTGTAGCCCTCCGTGCTGACGCTGATCGTGCCGCCGCTGATATCGATGTTGCCGTCAGCCTTGATGCCCTTGGCCGATGAGTAGAGACTGCTGTCGATGTTGTCGGTGTTGCCCGTGAAGTTATGATTCTCCGAGCTTCCCTGGTTGCTGTAGAACAGTCCGCCGGTGGTCTTCACGTCGATCGTTCCGCCCGAGATGGTCAGGTTGCCGTCGCACTTAGCCCCTTTGCCGCCCGAACCCGAGCTTACGAGGGTGATGGTGCCGCCCGAGATGGTCATGTTGCCGTCGCAGCTCAGTCCTGCAGAGGCTTTCGTCTCCAGGTCTTCGCTGTCCCACGCGCCGTTGCCAGTCGTCGTCACGGTGATGTTGCCGCCGCTGATGGTCATGTCGCCGTCGCCCTTGATGCCCTTGGCCGCCGCAGCCGTGGTGCTGACATTCAGCGTGCCGTCGATGATATAGATGTTTCCGCTGTCTTCGTCCTCGTGGTCGGTGGTCTCGCCTGTCGACTCGGTGCCGTCGATTTCTACCTGAATGCCGTCGTCGCCGGTGCCGCTGATGTTGAGCGTGCCGCTCTCCATCAGGAAGTATTCCTTGCATTGCACACCGTCCTTGACGGCCGCGAGCACGTTGATGGTGCAGTTTTTCATCTCCATGTATTCGCCCACCTTGATGGCATGAGCCGTCTGACCGTAGACATTGAGCGTCCCCTTGCCCTTGAACTCAGCGTGCCCCTTCACCACGAGGCAGCCTTTCTGCGAGAGCCCGGCCCCGTCGGTCAGCGTGTTCTCGGTGTCTTTCTTCACGCTGATGTTGATGCGCTTGCCGTTCTGGATGTCCATGGCCGCTCCGGCGGGGTTGGTGAGCGTGAGACCGAGGAGCTCCACGGTCGACTTGTAGCTGCCAGAGAGCGAGAACTCGCCGTCGGATGACGATCCGGAAAGCGAATAGGTTATCTCGCCCACGTTGTCGGCACTCACATCGTCGCTCTGCACGATGGCGACATGAGCTCCGCTGACCGTCGGCTCCACATACTGGGCCACGTTACCGGCCACAACAACAGTTGCTTCGCTGCCATTGTAGCTCACGGTCACCGTGTTGTCGGTCACCTCTGCTTCGTCGATAAAGATTTTGGTGATGTCGTTCACGGCAAAGGACTTGCCGAGAATGGTCAGTGTCGTTGCGTTGGTGTAGTTCATGTCGCCTGCCTGGGCTGCCGGGAACTGGTAGGTGACGCTGCCCACCACCACGTTCATGGTCTGCGCCTGTGCTGCTATCGTCAGCACGAGTGCTGCTATGAGACTGTTGATTCTGTTCTTCATACACTTCATGTTTTGTAGAATTTGCTTGCAAAGATAGGCGTTCCAGCCCTGTCAGGCAAATTCTTTCAACCAACAGCCCGTTTCTTTCAGCCAACCGCAGCCCCAGTGTCGGACTCTTTTCCTTCTTCCGTCGTGAAGTCTCTTCGTTATGTTCTTATGTCATTATGCTTCTTTATGTGCTTATGCTTTGAAGTCCTGCCGTTTAGTTCTTATGCTGTCACGCCTCTTTGCTATGCTCTTTTGTCTGTTCTTCCTCGTTATGCTTCTTCTCCTGCTTCTCCAGGAAGTCGGTGACCTGCTCAACGGTGCTGCGCGTGACGGCCACTCGACCGCTGCGGGTGTACTGAAGCACGCAGTTGAACTTGTCGAGAGCGAAGTAGAGGTCGGTGATTTCCTCGGTCATACCGCCCAGCATGACGGCCACATAGGTTGGGTTCACCTCCATGACGTTACCACCCACGGTCCGAATGATGCGCGAGATGTCGGGATTCTCGAGCACGATGGGCGTCGACAGTTTGTAGAGTCCCACCTCACGGATGAAGAGTTGGTCATCGGTGTAGTAGTTAGCCTTCACCACATCGATTTTCTTCTCTATCTGTTTGGTGATTTTCACTATCTGGTCCTCGTCGCTCCACGCCGTGATGGTGTATTTATGCACCCCGGGGATGCTGCTTGCCGACACGTTGAGACTCTCGATGTTCACCTGACGACGGGTGAACACCGCCGTTATCTGGTTCAGGATACCGGCCACATTCTCCGAGTAGACCAGCAGCGTATATAGTTTCTTTTCCATGATCATCATCCTAAATTGCAGCAAGAGTCCGTTAATGCTAAGCTCTTGACGCGTAATTCTTTACTCTTGACTCGTGATTCTTAACTTCACCTACATTTCCAGCATCATGTCGTTGACGTTCATTCCCGGCGGAGTAATCGGCAGCACGTCGTCGTCTTCCTTGATGGCACATTCCAGAATGTAGGGTCCCGGCGTGTGGAGCATCTTGGCGATGGCGTCAGCAAGGTTGCCGCGCTCGATCACCACGTCGTAGTTGATACCGTAACCGCGTGCGATGAGCTCGTAGCAAGGATTCATCATCTTCGTGAACGACTTGCGTCGGCGCCAGAACATGTCCTGCCATTGGCGCACGTTGCCCAGGTAGTTGTTGTTGAGAATGATGAGTTTCACGCCACACTGCTGCTCCATGATCGTACCCAGTTCCTCGATGCACATCTGGAAACCGCCGTCGCCCATGAAGCAACACACCGTTCGGTCGGTGGCAAACGATGCTCCGATGGCGGCCGGCATGCCGTAGCCCATGGTGCCCAAGCCTCCGCTTGTGCAGATGCTGCGCTTGTGTTTGTACTTGAAGTAGCGTGTGGAGAAGAGCTGGTTCTGTCCAACGTCGGTCACGAGTACGGTGTCGTCGGGAGCCTGTTCGGCCACGGCATTCACCACTTCGCCCATAAGTAGCGGTCCTTCAGAGGGATGTATGGCCGGTTCGATGACCTTCTGTCGCTCCTTCATGTCGAGTTCGCGGAACGATTCGCGCCACTCCCGGTGCTTGTTCTTATAGAGAAGCGCCGTGATAGCGGGGAGCGACTCTTTGCAGTCGGCCACTACGGCCACGTCGGTCTTCACGTTCTTGTCGATTTCCGAACGGTCGATGTCCAGCTGGATGATCTTCGCCTGCTTGGCATACGTGCTCACATTGCCCGTCACACGGTCGCTGAAACGCATGCCGATGGCTATCAGCACGTCGCACTCCTGCTCTTTCAGGTTGACGGCATAGTTGCCGTGCATGCCGAGCATGCCCACGTTGAGCGGATGATCTGACGCCAGGGCCGACAGTCCGAGCATGGTGCGGCCGGCAGGAATGTCGGCTTTCTCGAGGAAAGCCTTCAGCTCTTCATGTGCATTTCCCAGCTCCACGCCCTGTCCGACGAGCGCCAGCGGTCGACGGGCATTGTTGATCAGGTCGGCAGCTTGGCGCACGGCATCGTCGTCGAGCTGCGGATAAGGAATGTAGGAGCGCACGAAGTTGACCCGCGTCGGCTCCCACTCCGTGGTCTCCACCTGTGCATTTCGCGCGAAGTCGAGCACCACCGGTCCGGGACGTCCGCTGCGTGCGATGTAGAAAGCACGGCTCACAGCCCATGCCACATCCTCGGCCCGACGTATCTGGTAGCTCCATTTGGAGATGGGTTGAGCCACACCGACAAGGTCTACCTCCTGAAAAGCATCCGTGCCGAGCGACGAAATGGCTACCTGACCTGCTATGACGACAATCGGTGTGGAGTCCATCATCGCATCGGCCACGCCGGTCAGCGTGTTGGTAGCTCCCGGTCCGCTGGTGACCAAGGCCACACCCACCTGTCCCGACACGCGGGCAAAGCCTTCGGCAGCATGGGTGGCCGCCTGCTCGTGGCGCACGAGTATGTGGTCGAAACACTTCTTTTCGCCTCGTGTATAGTCGAAGAGCGCATCGTAGACAGGCATGATGGCACCGCCGGGATAGCCGAAGATGGTTGTCACGCCCTCTGCCTTCAAGGCGCGCATGAGTGCTTTCGCTCCTGTTATCTTTTCCTTCATATAATCGTTTCCTTGTTGTTCGGGAATGCCACGGCCGCTCGCGCCGAAAAGCACGATGCAAAGCGACGAGGAGTGGCACGCTGGTCCTTAATCTATGATTCTCACACCGCCCTTGTCGGCCGACGATACGCTCTGGGCATAAGCCCTCAAGGCCTTGCTCACCGTGCGCTTCCGGCGTAGCGGTTGCTGCTGGCGGGCGTTCAGTTCGTCGTCGCTCAGCAGCACATTGATGCTGCGACTGGGAATATCAATCTCGATGATGTCGCCATCCTTGATTTTTCCGATGTTACCACCGGCAGCAGCTTCGGGTGATATGTGCCCGATCGAAAGGCCACTGGTGCCTCCTGAGAAGCGTCCGTCGGTAATCAGGGCGCACTCTTTACCAAGGTGCATGCTCTTAATATAAGAGGTGGGATAAAGCATTTCCTGCATGCCGGGGCCGCCTTTGGGACCTTCGTGAGTGATGACCACGCAGTCGCCACTCTTCACGCGACCGCCGAGAATGCCCTCGCAAGCGTCTTCCTGCGAGTCGAACACCACGGCGGGTCCTCGGAAGTGCCACAATTCCTCGTCGACACCAGCTGTCTTCACCACGCAACCGTCTTGTGCTATATTGCCGAAGAGCACGGCCAGACCTCCGTCTTTGGTGTAGGCATGCTCGATGGCGCGGATGCAACCGTTCGCGCGATCGGTGTCAAGCGTGCCCCATGAGGCGTTTTGCGACCCCATACGGGTGGAGAAACGGTTGCCAGGAGCACTCTGATAGATGCGGTTGGCTTCGTCGTCGATGCACTCCCCGGTGATGTCGTATTTGCGAATGGCCTCGCCCAGTGTGCTGCCATCCACGCGGTGGCAGTCCAGACGGAGCAAATCGCCTTTTGAAAGCTCGTTCATGATGCCAAGGATGCCACCGGCGCGGTTGCATTCCTGCACGCTGTACTTCTGCGTGTTGGGCGCCAGTTTGCACAGACAGGGCACCTTGCGGCTCAGTTTGTCGATGTCCTGCATCGTGAAGTCCACGCCAGCCTCCTGTGCCACTGCCAGCAGGTGGAGCACGGTGTTGGTGCTTCCGCCCATGGCGATGTCGAGCGTCATGGCGTTGAGGAAGGCATCACGGGTAGCAATGCTGCGTGGCAGCACCGACTCGTCGCCCTCTTCGTAGTATTTCATGGCGTTGTTCACAATCTGCCGAGCCGCATCGCGGAAGAGCTTGATGCGGTTTTCATGCGTGGCCAGGATGGTACCGTTGCCGGGGAGCGACAGTCCGATGGCCTCGGTGAGCGAGTTCATCGAGTTGGCGGTAAACATTCCCGAGCACGAACCGCAACCAGGACAGGCGCAATTCTCCAGTTGTGCCATCTCTTCGTCGCTGATGCTGGGGTCGGCACCCTTGATCATGGCTGTCACCAGGTCGGCATTCTCGCCGCGCCAGCGTCCGGCCTCCATCGGACCGCCCGAACAGAACACCGTGGGAATGTTCAGACGCATGGCAGCCATCAGCATTCCGGGCGTCACCTTGTCGCAGTTGGAGATGCAGATCATTGCGTCGGCCTTGTGAGCGTTGACCATATATTCCACCGAGTCGGCGATGATGTCGCGCGAAGGCAGCGAGTAGAGCATGCCGTCGTGCCCCATGGCGATGCCGTCGTCGATGGCAATGGTGTTGAACTCGGCGGCATAGCAGCCCATTTTCTCTATCTCTTCGCGCACAATCTGCCCGATTTCGTGCAAGTGTGTGTGTCCCGGAACAAACTGGGTGAACGAGTTGACCACGGCAATGATGGGCTTACCAAACTGCTCGCGCTTCATGCCCGTGGCCACCCAGAGGGCTCGCGAGCCCGCCATACGACGTCCTTCAGTGCAAACTGAACTTCTCAACTGATGTTTCATCGTCTTTATTTCTTTATAATCTTGTTACCTTAAATATATAATGGCTGCAAAGTTAATCAGTTTTTATTATATCTACAACTATTTTGTTAATAAAAATACAATAACAAACGGAATAACTTCGTTTTTGACACAGAAAAACAATAATATGTAATAAATATAAAAGAACGCGCAACAAAAAGCATCACCACGAAACGCAGCACCCGATGATCTTCCACAATCAGCCTTCAGGGCGCCATATCGGGCGGAAAAGAAATATCTTCGCGCTATCTTTCCGAATCTCGAATAATTTGTTTACCTTTGCCATCGCAATGAGAAAGATCATCTTGATAACCGGAGGACAACGCTCAGGAAAGAGTGTGCAGGCCGAACGGCTGGCACTGAGCCTGAGCCCGCAGCCCGTCTACATGGCAACGGCCCACATCTGGGACGATGAGTTCCGCCAGCGTGTGGCCCGCCATCAGGAACGTCGAGGCTCACAATGGACCAACATCGAGGAGGAGAAATGGCTCAGCCGGCACGATGTGACGGGCCGCGTGGTGGTCGTCGACTGCATCACGCTCTGGTGCACCAACTTCTTCTTCGACCGAACGGCCAACGAGTGGGAGCAACCTACTGTCGACGAGGCCCTGGCCGCCTTGCAAGCCGAGTTCGACAAGTTCACGCAGCAAGAGGCCACCTTCATCTTCGTCACCAACGAGATTGGAAGCGGGGGTGTCAGCGAGAATGCCATTCAGCGGAAGTTCACCGACCTGGAGGGTTGGATGAACCAATATGTGGCCTCGAAGGCCGACGAGGTGATCCTGATGGTGAGCGGCATTGCGGTGAAGATCAAGTCTTCACAAGATTCTCCAACCTTAGCACACAGCGAAAAACGATGAGAGCATTTGAAATCGTGGCACCCGACGAGAGGTTGCGCACAGAGATACAAGAAAAGACAGACAACCTGAACAAGCCCAAAGGGTCGCTCGGCCGACTGGAATCGCTGGCCATGCAGGTCTGCCTGGTGCAGCAGACGCTCTGTCCTGAGCTGCGTCATCCCTGCCACCTGCTGCTGGGCGGCGACCACGGCATCGAGCGCGAAGGGGTGAGCGTGTCGCCACGCGACGTCACATGGCAGCAGATGATCAACTTCACGCGTGGCGGTGGGGGTGTCAACATGTTCTGCCGCCAGCACGGGTTCAAGCTCCGCATCGTCGATGTGGGCGTGGATCACGACCTAAGTCAGGTGGAAGGCATCACCGACCGCAAGATAGCTCGCGGAACAAAGAACTTCCTCCACGAGCCCGCCATGAGCGAAGATGAATACTGTCAGGCCATCGCCACGGGTACGGCACTGGTGGATGAGTGCCACAACGAGGGCTGCAACATCGTCTGCATCGGCGAGATGGGCATCGCCAACACGTCGCCGAGCAGTATCTGGATGCATCTTTTTGGAAACATCGCGCTCGACGAGTGCATCGGTGCCGGTGCCGGACTCGACGCGCCGGGCATCGGCCACAAGCGAGAGGTGCTTCACGCAGCCGTCAGGCGGTTTCTCGAAACCCACGCCGACGTGCGGACAGCTCTCAACGACAGCCGACGCAACGCCGCGAGCGACAGCAACATTCCACAAGAGGCGATATCGCTCATCATCCGCTATTTCGGCGGCTTCGAGATGGTCACTGCCATCGGGGCGATGCTGCGTGCCGCTGAGCTGAAGATGCTCGTCATGGTCGACGGATTCATCATGTCGGCCTGCGCACTGGCAGCTTCAAAGCTATCGCCGGCCGTGCTGCCCTACATGATTTTCGGCCATTGTGGCGACGAGAGCGGGCACCAGCGCATGCTCAGTCTGATGCACGCCGAACCGCTGCTCCGCCTCGGCATGCGTCTGGGCGAAGGAACGGGAGCGCTCTGTGCATATCCCATTATCGAAAGTGCCGTCAGGATGATGAACGAGATGAACAACTTCGAGAATGCGAACATCACCAAATACTTCTAAAGTATCGCCTGCTGATTCTGCACTCTCGGTTTTTCACTCTTCAGTCGTCACTCTTCACTCTCAATTCTTCACTCTTCAGTCATCACTCTTCACTAAAAAATGGAAATCAATATCGACAACACAAAGTGGTACGACCGCATCTGGGCGGCGCTGATCTTCTTTACACGACTGCCGTTCTGGCGATTGCACCAACCGCCACAGGCCTGCTATCAGACCGTGGTTGAGCACTGGCCGCTGGCAGGATGGCTGACGGGCGCCGTCATGGCGGCCACCATCGTGCTCGCCTCGATGGTTTTCCCCTACTATGTGGCCGTTCTGCTCGCCATCGTGGTCCGATTGCTCATCACCGGCGCTCTCCACGAAGACGGGCTCTGCGATTTCCTCGACGGCTTCGGCGGAGGAGGCAACGACCGCGCACGCATCCTGGCCATCATGAAAGACTCGCACATCGGAACCTACGGCGTGCTGGGCATCACGCTCTACATGGCGCTCCTCTTCGCATGCCTGTTCTCGCTACACAGACCGTCGGTACTCATCACGGCCGACACGTCGCTCCCCTACTTCACCGCGCTGGCGGTGTTCGCCGCCGATGCCTACAGCAAGATGCTGGCAGCGCAGATTGTCATGTTCCTGCCCTATGCGCGCACCGAAGCGACGGCCAAGAACCACACCGTCTACCGCAAGATGAGCATCCCGGCAGGCATCAGCCTTTTCATCCAGGGCATGCTGCCGCTGGCTCCACTGCTCTATTTCGGACCGGCCTACGCCCCGCTGCGGTGGGACCTGCTCATCTTCGTACCCTGCATCGTGATGTATTTCCTCTACTACCTGATGCTTCGGAAGCTGCGCGGATACACAGGCGACTGCTGCGGTGCCCTCTGTCTGCTCATCGAGCTGAGCTTCTACCTGACCTTGGTCGCTCAGTTGTATAGATAAAAAAGGCGCAATAGCAGTTTTTCTTAACTCTTAATTCTTCGCTCGAGCTCGCTCGCTTTCTTGCGCTCCGTAGGTGCTCAGGCGCTTCGCGGAGGTCTTGCAAAGAACTCTTAATTCTTAATTCTTAACTCTTAACTAACAACATGGAAGTCTACACCATTCGACACACATCAGTTGGCGTTCCCCGCGGCACCTGCTACGGGTGGACCGACGTTCCTGTGGCCGATACCTTCGAGCAAGAGGCGGCCGCGACACGCAAGAACCTGGGCGACGTGCGTTTCGACCACGTCTTCTCATCACCGCTGACGCGTGCACGCAAGCTGGCGGCAGCCTGTGGCTACCCCACACCAACCCTCGACGACCGTCTGAAAGAGATGAACATGGGCGACTGGGAGAACCGTCTCTACGACGACATCGAGCGCGTAGACCCGGCCATCCGCAAGTGGTACGACGACTACATGAACCTGGCAGCTACCAACGGCGAGAGCTATCGCGACCTCTACCGCCGCGTGGCATCTTTCTTCGACGACCTGCGGCGCCAGCCCTACGAGCGTGTCGCCATCTTCGCCCACGGCGGAGTGCTCATCTGCGCCGGTGTCTACGCCGGTCTGTTCCCCGAGACCGACTGCTTCAGCCATCTCGTTCCCTACGGCGGCATTCAGCGGTTCACGCTATAGACCGTTTGTTGTTTATCATTTAGCATTTGTCATTTATCATTCAAGAGCGAAGCTCCGCCATCATGATCAAGTATACCAAGAAGGAAGAAATCATCAATTCGTCGAGCCACGGCGCTGGCATCCTGCTCGGCGTGGTCGTAGGCATCATCTTTTTGGTATGGTGCTTCCGCGCCGGCGACGGCTGGGCGCGCACCGGCGTCATCCTCTACCTCTTCGGGATGCTCGCCTCCTACATCACCTCAACCCTCTACCACGCCCTGCCGCGCCGACTGAAGGCTAAGGAAGTGTTGCGCAAGTTCGACCATGCCGCCATCTACTGGCACATCGCAGGCAGTTATTCGCCCATCACGCTCATCGCCATGCGCGACCACGGCGTGTGGGGATGGGTGCTCTTCTGCTTCGTATGGTTAGCGGCCATCGCCGGAACGGTGGTCAGCTTCATCAAACTGAAGGAGCACAGCAACGTGGAGACCATCTGCTTCGTGGGCATGGGGCTGTCGATCCTCGTCGCCTTCAAGCCGTTGCTCGACTGTGTGAGCACCGCCGCCGTCATCTGGATCGTGGCCGAAGGGGTGTGCTACATCACGGGAGCCCTCTTCTACAGCCTCAACAAGCGCCGCTTCATGCACAGCGTGTTCCATTTCTTCGTCCTCGCTGGCTCCGTCTGCCACATCGTGGCCGTGTGGGACATCCTCATGCAGTATCTCTGATTCGTCTTTCCTCACTCTTTTCCACCGACGTGCAGCGCGCGCATGGCGTTGAGCACGGCCAGCACCGTCACGCCTACGTCGGCAAAGACGGCCATCCACATGGTGCCCAGGCCGAAAGCAGCCAGCACGAGCACAGCCACCTTGACGCCGATGGCGAACCAAACGTTCTGTCGCGCGATGGTCAGCGTGCGACGAGCCAGGCGGATGGCCAGCGCTATCTTGCTCGGTTTGTCGTCCATCAGCACCACGTCGGCGGCCTCGATGGCGGCATCGCTGCCCAGACCGCCCATGGCGATGCCCACGTCGGCACGCGCCAGCACAGGGGCATCGTTGATGCCGTCGCCCACAAAAGCCAGACAACCACCCTCTTCTTTTTCGCTCAACAACCGTTCCACATGCTCCACCTTGTCGGCGGGCAGCAGTTCGGCGTGCACTTCGGTCAGTCCTAACTGCCGGGCCACGTCCTGCCCCACTTCCTTGCGGTCGCCGGTGAGCATCACGGTGCGCTTCACGCCCAGTGCGTTCAGCTGTCGGATGGCCTCGCCGCTGTCCTCCTTCACCTTGTCGTTGATGACGATATGTCCGGCATAGACGCCGTCGATGGCCACATGGATGATGGTTCCCACGTGCGTGCAGTCGTGCCATTGGGCACCGACGGCCTCCATCAGCTTCATGTTGCCCACACAGACGGTCTCATTGCCCACCTGCGCACGGATGCCCTGACCCGCTATTTCTTCCACGTTGCCCACATGGCAGCCGTCGGTGGCTTCCTCGGGGAACGCATTGCGCAGCGCGGCACCGATGGGATGGGTGGAGAAATGCTCCACGTGGGCGGCCAGATGGAGCAGGCGGCGCTCGTCGCAACTGTCGGGATGGACGGCCGTGACGGCAAACTGCCCTTCGGTGAGCGTGCCTGTCTTGTCGAAGACCACCGTCTTCACCTTCGCCAGCACGTCCATATAGTTCGACCCCTTGATGAGGATTCCCTTGCGCGAAGCTCCGCCGATACCTCCGAAGAACGTCAGCGGCACGCTGATGACCAGCGCACAGGGGCACGAAACGACGAGGAACATCAGCGCACGGTAGAGCCAGTCGGCGAAGACCGCAGCGAAATGGCCCGAGAGGAGCGGCGGAACGACGGCCAGGGCGATGGCGGCGAAGACCACGATGGGCGTGTAGACACGGGCGAAGCGGCTGATGAAGGTCTCGCTCTTCGACTTGTTCTCGCCCGCGCTCTCCACCAACCGGATGATCTTCGACACGGTGCTCTCGCCGAAACTCTTCGTGGTGCGCACCTTGACAACGCCCTGCAGGTTCACGCAGCCCGATACGACCTCGTCGCCCACACCGGCATCGCGCGGCATGCTTTCGCCCGTCAGCGCAATGGTGTTGAGCGATGTGGCGCCCTCGCTGACGATACCGTCGAGCGGAACGCGCTCGCCCGGACGGATGACGATGGTGGAACCCACTTCCACGGCGTCGGGCGCGACGTCTTTCACACCCTCTGTCGTCTCCACATGGGCCACGTCGGGACGGATATCCATCAAGTGGGCGATGCTCTCGCGGCTCTTCCCCTCGGCGTAGCCCTCGAAGAGCTCGCCAATCTGGAAGAACAGCATCACGAAAACGGCCTCGGGAAACTCCGTCTCGGCTCCCGGCAGGAAACCGATGCACAGCGCACCGATGGTGGCGACCGACATCAGGAAGTGTTCGTTGAAGGCGTCGCCATGAGCAATGCCCTCAGCAGCCTCGCGCAGCGTGCCGTGGCCGACGAGCAGATAGGGCACCAAGTAGACCAGCAGCAGTTGCCACGTGGCCAGCTGGCAGTTCTTCTCGATGATGACGGCCGCGATGAGCAGCACGATGGTGACGCCAATCAGCGTCAGCTGCCCCTTCAGGTTGCCATGATGTTCATGATGATGTTCGTGATGATGCTCGTGGCAGTGGCAACCGTGCTCTTGATGAGCATGATGTTCGTGATGCTCATGATGCTCGTGGTGCTCATGTCCGCAGCACTCGTTCTGTCCGTGTTCGTGATGATGTGTCATAATGCTATTTTTCTTAATTCTTAACTCTTAATTCTTAACTCTTAATTCTTAACTCTTAATTCTTAACTCTTAATTCTTAATTTCTCGACGCTGCAAAGGTATGGTAAAACTATTGCAACCCAGTTGCAAGCGCCCCCAAAGTGTCGTTCTTTGCAACCCGATTGCAAAAAAGGCAGCCTCCCCGACTGCCCCTCTCTGCTCCCCACAGGCAGTTTTCACGATGTCGACAAGCCCTTTTCTCTCCGCCAAAAGGCCATTCTGCGATGGCAACCTGGCTTCAACTGAGAAGCAAAACAAATTAAACTGCCCACGAAAACAATTTAAATTGCACAGCAATACAATTTAAACTGCCGACCAAAACAATTTAAATTGCACACCAAAACAATCGCAATCGCAACACACCAGCACGCATCCGCCACCCTCATACCAGCGCGTCGGCAGGCGAAAACCGCAGGATCGGGAAAAGAGAAGCCACCGCATCGGCCACCGTATTGGTGAGGGAAAGAGAAAAAATCTTTCTCCATTCCTATACGTCACCGTTTTTTCTTCCCCATTTCTTTGCATATTCGATTATTTTTCGTATATTTGCAGCGATTCTGTGAGGCCTTTAAAGGCCCACGGGTCATAATTTTGTTTGAATAGGACGTTTACGAACGTTATCTTCTATCGTCAGATCTCGCAAATCAAAGTACAAGAAGATGCGCAACCGAACGTCCGCGTTTGGGTTGATTATACCCTGACCTCGCCTTTGTTTATCAAGGTGAAGTCAATTCGTATAATAACTCACGACGTGGGCTATCTCGAGTTGCTTATCCTTGTACAAGGCAATGCGAGAGCCCGACGGTGGGATAAGCGGACAGTAGAGACTCCCACGTCTTTCGCGTTTTAAGAACCGAGACTTTTTTCCGCCGACTCCGGGTGTCTATAGGCGAAAGGCAAACTGTAAACTCAAGAGATATGACTAAAAGATTACTAACCGCCTTGTTCATTTTGCTGACCAGCATCGGACAAGCATTAACACAAACCATCACATTGACGGAAGCCTATTTCCCGGATGCCAACTTCCGCGCGTATATTAGTGAAGTTACGGGTGTGGCTGAAGGAGAAACGCTGAGCGAGGAAAAGCTGAAGTCTGTAACATGCATCAACGTCAGTGGATCTCCTTCTGCCAATGGTGGTATAACAAGCCTGAAGGGAGTGGAGCATCTCATCGCGCTGAAAACGTTGCATTGCGAATACAACCAACTGACGAGCCTTGACGTGTCGAGAAACACCACGCTGGCGGAGTTGTGGTGCAACAACAATCAATTGACAAGCCTTGACATGTCGAGGAACACTGCGCTGACATGTTTGTGTTGCGGTGATAATCAGTTGACGAGCCTTGACGTGTCGCATAACACCGCGCTGACATTGTTATCTTGCAACAACAATCAGCTGTCGAGCCTTGACGTGTCGAAGAACACCGAACTTCACCCATTGTCTTGCGCTGGCAATAAGCTGACGAGCCTTGACGTGTCGCATAACACTGCGCTGACAGAGTTGCATTGTTTTAACAATCAGCTGACAAGCCTTGACTTGTCGAAGAACACCGATCTGACAGTTTTAGACTGTTACAACAATCAGCTGATGAGCCTTGATGTATCGCAAAACACCATGCTCAGATGGTTGTATTGCAACAGCAATAAGCTGACGAACCTTGACGTGTCGAGGAACACCGCGCTGACAGAGTTTTTTTGCCACACTAATCAGCTGGCGAGCCTTGACGTGTCGAACAACACCGCGCTGGTTTGGTTGGAATGCCACACCAATCAGCTAACGATACTTGACGTGTCGAAGAACACCGCACTGAAATGGTTGTGGTGCAACAACAATCAGTTGACAAGCCTTGATGTGTCGAGGAACACTGCGCTGACAAGGTTGGAGTGCAACAGCAATCAACTGATGAGCCTTGATTTAAGCAAGTGTAAAAGTCTGTATACATTTGTGGGTGATCAATACAAATGTGTGGTTGCTTCTTCGATGGGCTCGAATCAATACAGTATCGACGTGCCAGCAGACTTCAACTTGTCGAAGGTATCTTCGTTTATTGTGAATTCTGTCAGCGTGACTCCCACCCTGTCGAACGGAAAACTGCTGTTCACTTCATCGTTCGTCCCGACTTCCGTTTCATACTTTTACAACACGGACAACAGGAAGACCAGAAACATGGAGGTGACAATCACCATCACCGTGGAGTCGGGAATGCCTACTTCGCTGCACACCGTGGAAGCTGACGGCGATGATGACACCTACTACAACCTGAGCGGACAGCGTGTCAACAAGCCTTCGCGCAGCGGCATTTACATACAGCGCGGCAAGAAGGTTGTGGTGAAATGACAGAGAAGATTGGTACCGAATGAAAAAATAAGAAATCCCATTTGACGTGACAGCGTGAGTGGGATTTCTTGTTGATATAGAAACCCCTGAGATATACGGAAGAATAATCTTCTCACCAGTGTTTTCCTGACTTCGTCAATGATTCACCCATATTTTTATATTTGTACCCAAATTATAATACAGAAGAAATGGAGCGTAAACTTATAAATAGAATTCGCATTATGGACAGTTTAGTATAGTGACATCATGGTGAAAAAAGTCTATTCGTTCTTTTAACGACCGTGAGGTACGCGCCGTTTGGGACGAAGAGCACGACAAATGGTGGTTTTCGGCTACAGACATTGTGCGGGCCATCAATGACGAAGAGGATTATACCAAGTGTCGTAACTACTGGAAATATTTGAAGGGCAAATTCCGCAAAGAGAGCATCGAACTGGTTAGTATCACTAACCACTTCAAATTTGAGGCTCCTGACGGCAAACAACGTAAGGCCGATGCGCTGGATGCGGAAGGTGTGCGGACATTGGCCACGCACTATCCCAACAATCGGGCTAATGCTTTTCTCAATTGGTTCACTTATAGCGACAACAGCATTGACGGGCAAAGCAAGAAGAAAGCATACACGCTGATAAAGAGTGGTTTGCTCGACAGTATGGAGCCAGGAACGGTGAGATAGCATGATGCCTATGTTATCCAAGCTTAAGATTTTAATGATGGCAGTTTTTCTCGGGGAAAACGATGGCGGTTTCAGGAATTATTGCTAACTTTGCAGTGGAAAACATCTATTAGCCATTGAAAACGATGTGTGACAGCAAAGCAAAGATATCGCATAAGTTCCTCAACATCAAGGAGCTCGACCGCTTTTTGCTTCTTCTCTAACCGTCGCATAGCATGAAGCGACGAGCGGGACTGGCGCTTACCAGTCCGCACGTTCATGATATTTACTAACCCAACAATACCTTTTTTTATTCTACTGAAGCAATTATGGAACTCCCATTTGCAGAATCTTGGAAAATCAAGATGATTGAACCCATGCGCAAGAGCACTCGCGCAGAGAGGGAACAGTGGCTCAAGGAAGCCCACTACAACGTATTTCAACTGAAGGCCGAGCAGGTGTATATCGACTGTCTGACCGACTCGGGGACGGGCGCTATGAGCGACCGCCAGTGGTCGGCGATGATGCTGGGCGACGAGAGCTACGCCGGTGCGACGTCGTTCTACAAGTTCGAGGCTGTGGTGCAGCGCATCTTCGGCTTCCGCTACGTCATCCCCACCCATCAGGGACGCGCCGCCGAGAACGTGCTCTTCTCCTATTTGGTGAAAGAGGGCAACGTCATTCCCGGCAATGCACACTTCGACACGACGAAGGGACACATTGAGAGCCGGAAGGCCAAAGCTATCGACGTGACCACCGACGAGGCCAAGGACACGCAGCTGGAGGTGCCTTTCAAGGGCAACGTGTCGCTGGAGAAACTGGAGCGCGTGCTCGTGGAGAACAAGGGCAACGTGCCCTTCATGGTGCTCACGGTGACGAACAACACCGTTGGCGGCCAGCCAGTGTCAATGAAGAACATCCGCGAGACCTGCGAGCTATGCCACCGCTACGGTGTTCCCGTCGTCATGGACTCGGCCCGCTTTGCCGAGAATGCCTATTTCATCAAGACGCGCGAGGAAGGCTACCGCGACAAGAGCATCAAGGAGATAGCCCGCGAGATGTACAGCTACGTGGATGCGATGACGATGTCGGCCAAGAAAGACGGCGTGGTGAACATGGGCGGCTTCATTGCCACCAACCGCGAGGACTGGTACGAGGGTGCGAAGCTCTTCTGCATCCCCTTTGAGGGATATATCACCTACGGCGGTATGAACGGGCGCGACCTGGAGGCGCTGGCCGTGGGGCTCGACGAGAACACCGAGTATGACATGCTCCACACGCGCGTCCACCAGGTTCAATACCTGGCTTCGAAGCTCGACGAATACGGAATACCCTACCAGCGCCCCGTCGGAGGCCATGCCATCTTCGTGGATGCCGACAAGGTGCTGTGCAACGTGCCGAAGGAGGAGTTTCCGGCTCAGACGCTCACATGCGAACTCTATCTGGAAGCTGGCATCCGAGGCTGCGAGATCGGCTACATCCTGGCCGACCGCGACCCCGTGACGCGCGAGAACCGCTTCGGAGGGCTCGACTTGCTGCGCCTCTGCATCGCCCGCCGCGTCTACACCGATAACCACATGAACGTCATTGCCGCCGCCCTGAAGAACGTCTACGACCGCCGCAACGAGATTACGCGCGGCGTGGCCATCGAATGGGAGGCTCCGCTGATGCGCCACTTCACCGTGCAGCTGCGTCGGCTCGGATAACAGATTCTGCTACCCTGAACCTCAAGGGGGCTGAAAACAGCAGTGCCGGAATGCTTCGATGAAAGCATTCCGGCACTTGTATTCTTGCGTAAGCCCACTGGGAACGAGCGTCGCTATTTCAGTTCCACGACGACGAAGCTGTAGGCAGGCATCGTCAGCTCGTTGCCAACGACCTGCAGTTCCTTCAAGGGCGTGATGTCCAAGCTTTCAGGCTTGCCTGTGAATCCTTCGAAAGAGGGATGCTCGGGGAGATTGAGGTCGACGACATCGAGACGGAGCGGCACGGGCAGCGCATTGACAAGGCGCAGGAAGCGACGGCCGGTCTTGCTGTCGCGCACCACACTCGAAGCCACTCGGTGTGTCACCTCGGGATCGGCATCAAGAGCCGACGGTGTATAGCGGTCGCCGGCATAGGTTCCGAAGAGTCGCTGCGTGTGATAGCTCGGCGTGAGCGTCAGCCCGCTGTTGGTGAAATAGATCATGTCGGGGTTCCAGTTCTGGTGCTTCTCGTTGCAGAGCAGCGGAGCATAGCTTGTCATTTCCACGATGTCGCCGTTGCGCTCGATGTGACAGAGGTGCATGGCTTCGACGAGCGCGCTCTCCACGGTGCGCGAACGCGATGCCCACTCGCCGAGGTAGACCTTCGGCGCCGTGCGGTCGTAGTCGTCGTAGTAGTGCTGGTTGTTCAGGAACCAGCCGGTGCTCTCGTAGTAATGCTCGTCGATGAGGTTGAAAAGGGATTTGTGCTCCTTGGCGAAGCGCCAGCCTTCGATATAGTCGGACGAGGGATCGTGGAAGGGGCCTGCCGTTCCGCAGATCTGAATCTCCGGATAGCGTTCGCGGATGGCCTTGCAGATCATCAGGCAACGCTCTTCGAAGTCGGTCGAGATGATGTCTTCGTTGCCGATGCCGATGTACTTCAGGTTAAACGGAGCCGGATGGCCGGCATCGGCGCGCATCTTGGCCCATTGGCTGGTGGCCGGGTCGCCGTTGGCCCACTCGATGAGATGCAGCAACTCGTCAATGTAGTCCGGCATGTCTTCCATTGCAATGCCTCCTTGCTGTCCGGCATAGCCCTCGGCATTGGCGGCAGAGTTCTGGCAAGGGACGCCAGCTGCCAGCACGGGCAGCGGTTCGGCTCCCATATCCTCGCACCACTGGAAATATTCGTAGAATCCGAGGCCGCGCGTCTGGTGGTACTTCCAGATGTTGAAGTCGGGCTTTCGGTCCTGCCACGGGCCCACGGTGTGGTTCCAGTGGTAGATATTGTCGACGCCCTGGCCGTGACTCATGCAGCCGCCGGGGAAACGAACGAAGCGGGGATGCAGGGCTGCGATGGCTTCGGCGAGGTCTTTGCGCAGGCCGTGGCCCTTGTAGGTGTCTTGCGGGAAGAGACTCACCATGTCGACGGCAGCTCGCTGCTTACCTTCGGGCTCAATGACGAGCATTGCGTTGGTGCTGCTCTTCTCCGCGCGCATGGAAATCTTATACTGGGTCCACTCTTTTCCGCGGGTCTCGATGGTATAGACCGGCGTCAGATGGAGCAGGCCGTCCTTGACCGACACCTTGAACGACTTCTTTTTCTTGTCGATATTCCGCACATAGAACGAGAAGTCGTAGCTCTTGCCAGCCTCCACGACAACGCCGTCCCAACCATTGTTCATGATGGTCTGGTCGGAGAGCACCAGGTGATGGGGGTTGTTCGGGCTGAGCGGACCGTCGGTAGCCACGGTGACACCGTCGGGACAGGTCCAGGCTGTCGTTGCATTCCACTTCTTCCCGTCCCTGTTGAAGTCCTTTTCGCAGTATTCGAAGTCGCGGTTCTGCACAAGTTCGGCATAGAGTCCGCCGTCGGCCGCATAGCTGATGTCCTCGAAGAAGATGCCGACGAGCTTGTCGCTGATGGTTTTCTCCTGACCGCTGTTCACATAGAGCGTGGCCGTGGCAACCTTCTGGCCGCCGATGTTCTCGGTCGGCAGCTTGGGCAACAGCTTCTCGCGGTCTTCGCGGAGCGTTTCCTTGTAGAGCTCGGCCTCGTAGCGTTGCTTGGCGTGCCATTCCATCAGTCGTTCCACCTCGTCGTCGGGGACGGTGATGAGCTGTCCTTCCTGCTGCTTGCCGTCGACGACAGCCTGATCTTTCTTTATCTTAAACACGATGTCGGCCTTACGGTCGGTGGAGAAATGACGGAAATCGTGGGTTGCCGTCGTCACGCGCATGCCGTTATGGGCCGAGGCATAATGCACGTCGAAGCCTTGGTCGGTCTCACGGATGACGGGACTGAAGCATCCCTGCCCCGACGACATGCGGGGATAGTCCTGCGGCCGCCACGTGATGAGGTTGTCGCTATACACGGCGGCGAAGCAGGGAGCGGTGTCGTTCACTTGGAACACGGCGCGCCATGTGCCGTCTTTTGCCCTCAGGATAAAGGGATTATACATCCGTTTCTCCACGCCCCACGGCCCGTAGTCGGAGTCGAACAGCTTCCCGACCTCGTGCCAGGCGCCGTCGGCAGCATCGACAGCCGCCACATGGAAGCCCTGTCGCGCGTCGGGACAATAGAAGAACAGCTGTCTCTGCGCGTTCATCACGTATGTCATCACACTGAAAAGAAGTAATAAAGGAATCCTCTTCATGGGTTCTTGATTTGTTTGATTTACGGCCTACAAAGTTAAAGATATTTTCCGTAACCGCAAAAAAAACGTTCTTTTTTCTTTCAATAACCCAATCAACCTCTCACTTCCGATGCTCCGTACAAAAAATCCCGAATGGAAAGGCGTTTTGCCTATCTCATTCGGGATTATCATTTGTTGTGACACAGGTGTCTGAAGGTTCACCTATTTATATAAAGGAGTCTGACCTTGAGCCCGTGGCCTGCATGTTCAGACTTTCTCAATGATCTCGCGCCCGGCCTTGATGGCCTCCATGTTCAGCGGGATGAGGTGGTGATGGCGCTCGGGAAGAGTCTTCTTCAGCGCTTTCTCAACGCCCTTGTCACTCACGACGGGAGCCACCTGCAGCAGTCCGCCCAGCACAATCATGTTGAACACCTTCGAGTTCTTCAGCTCGGCAGCCTTGTCCATGGCGTCAATGCGATAGACGGTGATGTCCTGTCGCGTCGGCGGATTGATGATGCCGTAGCTGTCGTAGATAAGAATGCCGCCGGGTTTGATCTTCGGCATGAACTTATCGAGCGACGGCTGGTTGAGCACGATGGCGATATCATACTTGCTGAGGATGGGCGACGAGATGCGTTCGTCGCTGACGATGACGGTCACGTTGGCCGTTCCGCCGCGCTGCTCAGGCCCGTAGGCCGGCATCCACGTCACTTCCTTGTCCTCCATAAGTCCTGAATAGGCGAGGATTTTTCCCATTGAGAGAACACCCTGACCGCCAAATCCTGATATGATGATTTCTTTTGTCATGTTGTCTGTCCTCCTTGATTATTCGTTTGTCTTGTCTTTGAGGTCACCCTGCGGGTAGTAGGGGAACATATTCTCGCGCAGCCACTCGTTGGCCTTCACCGGCGAGAGCTTCCATCCGCTGTTGCACGTAGAGGTTATCTCAACGAGACACGAGCCCTTGCGGGCCATATTGGCCTCGAACGCCTTGCGGATGGCCTTCTTCGCCTTGTTGATGTGCGCCACGGTGTCCACGCTCTGGCGTGTCACGTAGCAAGTACCTTCCAGCTGGGCTGCAATCTCGGGCATCTTCAGCGGATAGCCGTGTATTTCGGGATCGCGACCGTAGGGACATGTGGCCGTTTTCTGCCCGATGAGCGTGGTAGGAGCCATCTGTCCGCCCGTCATACCGTAGATAGCGTTGTTGACGAAGATGATGGTGATGTTCTCACCGCGGTTCAGCGCGTGGATGGTCTCGCACGTTCCGATGCAGGCCAGGTCGCCGTCGCCCTGATAGGTGAACACCAATCGGTCGGGCCACACGCGCTTGATGCCCGTGGCCAGTGCGGGAGCACGACCGTGGGCAGCCTCCTGCCAGTCGATGTCGATATAGTTATAGGCAAACACGGCGCATCCCACGGGACTTACGCCGACGGCTTTCTCTTCCATGCCCATCTCTTCGATGACTTCGGCGATGAGCTTGTGCACCACGCCGTGCGAACATCCGGGACAGTAGTGCATATTGTTGTCGTTGAGCAACGCTGGCTTCTTGTAAACCAGGTTCTCAGGAGCTATGATCTGATTGTTTTCCATGGTCTTACATGATTTTCGTTTTCAATGCGTTCACAATCTCTTCCGGCTCGGGAACGATACCGCCCAGACGGCCGAACTGTTCTACCTTTACCTCACCGTTGATGGCCAGACGCACGTCTTGCACCATCTGTCCGGCGTTGATCTCCACCACGAGCACGCCCTTCTTCGTGCGTGCCATGTCGGCAATCTGCTTCGAGGGGAACGGCCAAAGGGTAATGGGACGGAACAGTCCCACCTTGATGCCTTCCTCGCGGGCTATCTCGATGGCTTTCTGCGCGATGCGCGCTGCCGAACCAAAAGCAACAATCATGTATTCGGCGTCGTCGGTCTGCTGTGTCTCGAAGCGCACTTCCTTCTCGCGAATCTCCGCATACTTCTCCTGCAAGTGCAGGTTGCGCTTCTCCATCTCCTCAGGTTTCAGCTCGAGCGACGTGATGACGTTGCGCACGCGGTTCTTCGTCTTGCCCGTGGAAGCCCAGGGGCACTGCTTGATGACCTCCTCGTCGGTGCGACGGGGCTTGAACGGCGGCAGCACCACCTTCTCCATCATCTGTCCGATGACGCCATCGGAGAGAATCATGGCCGGATTGCGGTATTTGAAAGCCAGTTCGAAGGCGAGGTCGACGAAGTCGGCCATCTCCTGAACGGAAGCGGGAGCGAGCACGATGACGTTGTAGTCGCCGTTACCACCGCCGCGTGTAGCCTGGAAATAGTCGCCCTGCGAGGGCTGGATGGTTCCCAGTCCGGGACCGCCGCGCTGTACGTTCACGAAAACGCCCGGCAGTTCAGCTCCTGCCAGGTAGGTGATGCCTTCCTGCATGAGCGCGATGCCCGGCGACGACGACGACGTCATGGCTCTCTTTCCTGCACCGGCGGCACCATAGACCATATAAATAGATGCCAGCTCGCTCTCGGCCTGGACCACAACCATGCCGGTTGTCTCCCACGGCTTCTGCTCAGCCAGCGTTTCAATCACTTCGCTCTGCGGCGTAATGGGATATCCGAAGTATCCATCGCATCCGCAACGAATGGCAGCATGGGCTATCGCCTCGTTGCCTTTCATCAAAATTGCTTCTTGTTCTGCCATAGCATTAGTCCTCCATACGTTTTTTGTACACTGTAATACATCCATCGGGGCACACGATGGCGCACGATGCGCAGCCGATGCAGTCGTCGGGACGCACGGCCTCCACATACGGATACCCATGGACATTCACTTTCTTTGCTGCCAGGGCGATCACGTCCTTCGGGCAAGCCACTGCACACAGGGAGCAGCCCTTGCATCGCTCGGTGTTGACCACGATGGCACCTTTGAATTTTGCCATAATGTTTTTCTTTTAGGTTTATTAATAAGGATTTCAGTTAAATGCCGAAGCCCCGCAAAGGGGGTCGACGGCCATAGTCAAGGGTTATACATATCTTTGCAATAGTAATTCATAATGTCTTCAAGCATCTGCCGCGCCGTCACGGCCGGACTGTCGGGATCCAGCTCGATGGCTTCCATGTAGTAGCTCATGGCCTCGCCATACCTGCCCTGGCGCCGGCTTTCGTTGCCGAGCTTGTAGTATTCCTCTGCTGTCATCGATAGAATTCTTTCTTGCCGGCAGCCAGCGTGTTCTTCATCAGCGAGCAGATGGTCATCGGACCGACGCCGCCGGGGACGGGAGTGATGAAGGAGCACTTGGGAGCCACCTCGTCGAACTTCACGTCGCCGTTCAACCGGAATCCGCTCTTGCGCGAGCTGTCGGGCACGCGCGTCGTTCCCACGTCCACGACGACGGCACCCTCCTTCACCATGTCGGCGGTCACGAAGTCGGGTTGGCCGATGGCGGCGATGATGATGTCGGCTTCGCGGCACTCTTCCTTCAGCGTCCGCGAATGGCTGTGGCACACGGTGACCGTCGCGTCGCCATATTGTTTCTGCATCATGAGCTGCGCCATGGGCTTGCCCACGATGTTCGAGCGCCCGAGGATGACGCATTTCTTCCCGCTCGTCTCGATGCCGTAGCGCTGGAGCAGCGTGATGATGCCGAGCGGCGTGGCCGACACGAAGCAGGGCAGGCCGATGGCCATGCGCCCGACGTTGATGGGATGGAAGCCGTCCACGTCTTTCCTGTAGTCGATGGCCATGATGACCTTCTGCTCGTCAATATGTCGCGGCAGGGGCAGCTGCACGATGAAGCCGTCCACGTCGTCATCGTCGTTCAGACGCTTCACGCACGTCAGCAACTCCTCCTCGGTGACGTCATCCTCGAAGCGGATGAGCGAGCTCTTGAAGCCGCAGGCCTCGCAGGCCAGCACCTTGTTCTTCACGTAGGTCTCGCTGCCGCCGTCGTGACCCACGAGCACTGCAGCCAGATGGGGTTGCTTGCCTCCGGCGGCAACAATCTGCTTCACCTCTTCGGCTATCTCTGCCTTGATGGCTGCAGCCGTAGCTTTTCCGTCGATAAGAGCCCCCCTCCTGGCCTCCCCGAGGGGAGAGGACCCCCTCCTGGCCTCCCCGAGGGGAGGAACAATATTGTTGTTTGTCATATTCTATAAAAAAACTATGAACTATGCACTATGAACTATGCACTGTGAACTATGAACTATGAACTGTGAACTGTGAACTATCTCCCCTTCATGTTCTTCATGGCTCCCATCATGTTGCGCATGCCCGAGCCCGTCACCATTCGCATCATCTTGCGCGTCTGGTCGAACTGCTTGATCAGGCGGTTCACCTCCTGGATGTTCGTGCCCGAACCTTTGGCGATACGCATGCGGCGGCTCTGGTTCAGAATCTCCGGGTTGGTGCGCTCTTTGGGCGTCATGCTCTGTATGATGGCCTCAATGTTCTTGAAAGCGTTGTCGTCGATGTCCACGTCCTTCAGCTGTTTGCCCACGCCGGGAATCATCGAAGCCAAGTCCTTCAGGTTACCCATCTTCTTGATTTGCTGAATCTGGCCGTAAAAATCGTTGAAGTCGAACTTGTTCTTCGCAATCTTCTTCTGCAGACGACGTGCCTCTTCCTCATCGTACTGCTCCTGTGCGCGTTCCACGAGGCTCACCACGTCGCCCATGCCCAGTATGCGGTCGGCCATACGCGAGGGGTGGAACACGTCGATGGCTTCCATCTTCTCGCCCGTACCGATGAACTTGATGGGCTTGGTCACCACCGTGCGTATTGAGAGAGCAGCACCGCCGCGGGTGTCGCCGTCGAGCTTCGTCAGCACCACGCCGTCGAAGTCGAGCCGGTCGTTGAACTCCTTGGCCGTGTTCACGGCATCCTGACCCGTCATCGAGTCGACCACGAAAAGCGTTTCCTGCGGCTGTATGGCCTCTTTGAGCGTAGCAATCTCGGTCATCATCTCCTCGTCGACGGCCAGACGGCCGGCGGTATCGATGATCACCACGTCGCAGCCCTTCGCCTTGGCCTCCTGAATGCCTCGGGTGGCTATCTCCACCACGTTCTTGTTGCCATCCTCGCTGTAGACGGGCACGTCGACGGTCTGGCCCACCACCTTCAGCTGCTCGATGGCAGCGGGACGGTAGACGTCGCAGGCCACGAGCATCGGTTTCTTGTGCTGCTTGGTCTTCAGCATGTTGGCCAGCTTGCCCGAGAAGGTCGTCTTACCCGAGCCTTGCAGTCCCGACATCAGAATAACAGAGGGCCGTCCCTCAATCTTCAGGGGCACGGCCTCGCCGCCCATCAGCTCGGCGAGCTCGTCGTGAACGATCTTCACCATCAGCTGTCCGGGCTTGATGGCTGTCAGCACGTTCATGCCCAGCGCCTTCTGCTTCACCGTATCGGTGAATGTCTTGGCCACCTTGAAGTTCACGTCGGCATCGAGCAGGGCCCGACGCACGTCTTTCAGCGTTTCGGCAACGTTGATTTCGGTGATTTTTCCTTCACCTTTCAGTATCTTGAACGACCGTTCAAGCCTGTCACTCAAATTCTCAAACATATATATTTATCCTGTTTTTATACGCGTGCATTATATTAAACATGCAAATATACGCAAAAAAGCGCGGTGTCTGTCATTCCCGCGCTCCCTTTTAAGGAAGTTTAACCCGTTTCGCGATGCGAAGCCGTTGGTCTCCCCATTCGTTTTGCCGTGGCCACAGTTTGTTTCTGCCCTGCCTCCACGAATCAGCAGCCGCGCAATTCAATTTGTTTTGCCGTGCAATTTAATTTATGTTGCCACGCAATTTAATTTATTTTGCCGCGCAATTCAATTGATATTGCAAGCCGACAGAAGAGTGCGGGCAGCGGAGAAAGGCTGTACAACGCAGAAGAAAAACAGGAACAACCAACAATAAAAGACTGTGTCGGGGAAGCTGATGAAAGAAGATACCACGCTGAAAATTTGTTTGTATGGGGAAAAAAGTCTATCTTTGCAGCACACAAATAGGAGGTCACGTGAGGAGGTTACGTGTCTCACGTGACAAACATTCTGCTGGATTGCGACGTGAGGACACGTCGCCTCCCACGGCAAAGCAGTGAAATAACCGTTAGTTATATAGAAGTAGTCTATAATATGTATGTCTGACACCTAAAATCTCAATAACAATGCTATTCCAGAAAACGATCGTCAATAAATACTTGCTGGCGTTACCCTGCGAAACAACGGAACAACCTTGGCTGGCTTATCAACATTATTTCCTCAACAAGGACATCCAGCAGAACATCCTCCAGTCGAAAGAGGAGCAGTTTCAGGAGGGTTTTCTGCGCGAACTGTTCGTGAAGGTGCTGGGCTACACGCTGAACCCCTCGCCCGACTATAACCTTATCACCGAGCAGAAGAACGAGACGAACGCGAAGAAGGCCGACGGTGCCATACTGATGGACGGCGAGGTGGCGGGCGTGATAGAACTGAAAGACCACAAGACCACCGACCTCTCGAAAGTGGAGCCGCAGGCCTTCAATTATAAGAGCCAGCATCCGAGATGCCGCCTTGTGGTGATCTCCAATTTCGAGAAACTGCGCCTCTACATCGACAACGCCGTGGAGCATCGCGAGTGGAACCTGTTCACGCTCAACGAAGACGACTTCCGCGAGCTCTACCTCTGCCTGGCATGGTCGCAGGTAGCAAAGGGCACGCCTCTGAAGATGAAGAGCGAATCGGTGTCATCGGAAGACCAGATTACCAATGCGCTCTATCGCGACTACTCGCTGTTCAAGCGCGAGCTCTTTGCCGACATCCTGAAACAGAATCCCGCTGGCGAAGGGACGGACGAGCGAGAGTGGCAGCTACTGCTTTTCAAGAAGACACAGAAACTGCTCGACCGTATGCTCTTCATTTTCTTTGCCGAAGACTGCGGTCTGCTGCCTCCCAACTCGATGGTGCAGATCATCGATCAATGGGAACAGCTGAAGGAAATAGACGAATACCGGCCGTTCTACGATCGCGTGAAGAAGTATTTCGGCTATATGAACACAGGCTTCAAGGGGAAGAAATACGAGGTGTTTGCCTACAACGGCGGACTGTTCAAGCCCGACGACGTGCTCGACCGTATCAAGATCTCTGACGATCTGCTGGCCCACCATTGCCGCCGCCTGTCGGAATACGACTTCAAGAGCGACGTTGACGTGAACATCCTCGGCCACATCTTCGAGAACTCGCTTTCGGAGATTGAAGACGTGACGCAGCAAATCACCAACGGGCAGGCACCCTCTACATCCAAGCGCAAGCAGGACGGCGTGTTCTATACTCCGCAATACATCACCAAGTACATCGTGGAGAACACCGTGGGACGCCTCTGCGCCGAGAAGAAGCAAGAGCTGGGCATCCGCGAGGAAGAATACTTCAGCGACCAGCGCCGCCAGCTGCAGACGAAGAAGCGCCTGCTCGACCAGCTGCAGCAGTATCGCGAATGGCTGCTCGGCATCACCATCCTCGACCCTGCCTGCGGCAGCGGTGCCTTCCTGAATGCCGCCCTGCGATTCTTGATGGATGAGCACAAGCTCATCGACGAGATGGAAACCAAGGTGTCGGGTTATTCCATCCAGTTTCAAGATGTGGAAAACAGCATCTTGGAGAACAACCTCTACGGCGTTGACATCAACGAGGAGAGCGTGGAGATAGCCCAGCTGGCTCTCTGGCTGCGCACTGCCAAGCCCCACCGCAAACTAAACACGCTCAATCAGAACATCAAGTGCGGAAACTCGCTTATCAGCGATCCCGAGGTTGCGGGGGAGAAAGCCTTTGACTGGCAAAAGGAATTTCCACAGGTGTTCGAGCGCGGAGGGTTTGATGTCGTGATTGGTAATCCGCCGTATGTGAGAGCTGATAGTCCTGGCAATTCGTTGGATTTCCGCAATTATATGACCTCTTGTGGAAAATGGGAAACATTGGCGGGGAAATGGGATTTATATATACCTTTCCTTGAGTTATCAATAAAACTGTCAAAACCATATAGTTTATGCTCATTCATTATTCCTGATGCTTATTGCCATGCAGAATATGGCAAGTGTAGTTTGGAGTACATGAAAGGCCATAAGTATTTGGCGATGATAGACTATTTCCCAGATATTGAGGTGTTTGAAAATGTAGGAGTAAAGAGTGTAATTGTGAACTTTGATAAGAAAGGAGCAACTTCTTTTGTACAAAGAATTCACAATACCGATCATCAATATTCCGAGAAACAACTCTTAAGCTATCCCAATAATCTGCGTATCGACGCGAAAGAAAGCTTCATTGAAAACAAAGAAGGGCTGATACCACTTGGGAATGTGTGCTATATGTCAGTAGGAATCGTTGGAAACAGTGACGAAAAGCAATTCAAGGGCGAATTCCTAGTAGGTGACCTGTTGTCAGAAGTACAAGACGATATCCATTCTAAACTGTATTATGAAGGCAAGGACATCAATAGTTGGCGTTTGTCAAGGAAGCGATATATAGAATATGGAACCAGTCGCTCTCCAAGCAAATGGCGTCGCAAGGGTTTTACTGAAATGTTTGAGGGTTCAGCAAAATTGGTGACGATGCGAAGCCCTGGTGTTTTTCCCCGCACCTTCCTTGATACGGAAAATGGTTATTTCAATGAGAGTGCCATTGGAATCAAGCGTTGGATTGATTTAAAAGGTGTGGAGAACAACAGCGTTTCAAAGGCTTATCGTAATGACGATGAGCGGGCTCTTTTTGAAGAGATTTCTATAAGCTATTCTTATAAAGCATTGCTTGCCATCTTCAATTCATCACTTATCAGATATGAGTTGAATACAGAGCGAAGGAGTAATATCCACATCTATCCGGATGATTGGAAGCGGCTTGCTTTGCCTAATGTAAAGGCTGAACAACTGATTTCGTTAGAAACCCTTGCCGACACGATGCTCTCCCTCCATGAGCAATTGCAGGAAAAGCGCGCTCGTTTCCTCCGCCGCCTTTCGGAAAACTTCGAGGGTGTGAAGATAACTACAGCCCTGCAGACATTCGACAAGATGGAATTCAAGGTTTTCATGGCCGAGCTGAAGAAGCAGAAGATAAAACTCTCGCTCGCGGAGCAAGACGACTGGGAGGACTACTTCAATGAGTACGCCGAAGCCTGCCGGGAAATCTGCATCAAGATAGACACGACCGATGACGAGATCAACCGCCGCGTCGGCCAGCTCTACGGATTGACGGATGAGGAAATGAAGCGCATCAGCCAAACGGCCTGACTTCGTTGTGGTGGCGTTTACTTCGCCACGACCCTGCCGTTGATGATGTAGAGGCCTTGCCTCACGGTGTTCACGCGACGGCCTTGCAGGTCGTAGACGTTCTGACTGGTGCTGTCGGCCTCGGTGTTGCTGATGTCGGTGACGATGGCCGGGGCCACATATTCGAAGGTCGCGGTGTAGAGCGGGCTCCACGCGCCCTTGGAGTCGCCCACCATCCACGTCAGGGTGTGCTCACCATCGGGAACGTCTCGGATATCAATGGCGATGATGTCACTCTGTGAAGACAGTGTTCCCGTCACCACCTCGTCGTCATCGATCCAGTACAGGTAGCGCGAGACTGTCAGGCCGCCCTCTATCAATGCGCCTGCAGGCACGATGAAATACTTCGTCATCGTACTGCTCCACACACCGGCATCGTTCTTCACCCGCATGGTGAAGGAATGCAGTCCTTGGGCAAGACCGTTCATTTCCACCGTTGCCACCGACTCACTTAACGGTTTAGGGTTCTTCACATCATTATCGAACCAGTATTCGCAGGCAGCCACATCCGTAGATGTAGGCGTGGGCTTCTTCACGAAATATTTGGTCATCGCGCTGCTCCACAGTCCATCCGAATCTTTTACCCTCAGAGAGAAGGAATGCAGCCCTTGGGGAAGGGTTGATATATCGACGGCTGTCGTCGCAGCATCGAGTGTCTGGAGCGTACTGACATCGTTATCGAACCAATACTCCCGCTCTACGATGCTCTTCTCATCCTCTGCCATAGCCGTCAAGCTGATCATGGCAGCCACTGCCATCAAGAGAATCCTTATCTTATCCATATAACTTTTAACTATGAACTATGAACTATCTCACCTCTGCCTCGTAGGTCACATTCAGGTTTGTTCCATCAGGCGTAACGCTCAGGTTCTTCACCACAGGAGTGCTGGGCACCTTGCTCCAACCGTTGCCGCCATGAAGGCCAATCTCGTTACCATCGGTATCTAACCAAACAGAAGGTTGATTCAGTTCGTAGGTACGTTCGTACGAGTAGGAGCCGTCTTCTCCATCCTTGAAAATCTCGGCTCTTCCAACATAATAACAGTTCTCGAAATTAACAATATTAGCATCATCAGAGATACAGTTCTTTATTTTGCTTCCTGAAGGCCATATAGTATATGAGCCTGAGAGTTGTGAAGACGGAGAAACAACATATATCGTGTTCCGAAGTGTCAAGAGTCTAACATGCGAGTATTCAAATGGCCAATAAACCCCATAACTATTAGTGCTTATGCAATAGACATTAAAAATGCAATGGTCTAAAACAACTGAACTATCGACATGAAAATAATACCTGATACGGCCAGCATTCATCACACAATTACTGAAGTACAGATCAGCTATAATGCCTTTATAACAAACATCATTAGACTCACAATCCATAACACCATCAATAATACATTGGTCTAAACTTGTATTGGAGTTAGTACTCCGAACTTTCACAGACTTTATATGAGACTTTTCAACACGGAAATTGCTCAATGGACCTTTGGCAAATATGCCGCCAACATATAAACAGCCATTCACATACAAGCCTTCAAGATGAACGTTTGACAATAATTCATTGTCGGATCTTCCAACAGTCAGATCGCCATTAATCTCAGTCTGTAATGTTCCTGTAGCCTCGTTCGTCTTGTATCCTGCCCCATAAATGGAAACGGGTTTGGTTATATCGGTTGATGTAAACACACCTTCGCTGAGGGTGATGACATCTCCCCCTCCTTCATCAGCTGCTGCCAGTGCATTGGCCAGAGCTCCCGGTCCTTTGAATACACTCACGTTATTACCATGTTGCAAGGTGGCGATGGCCACATCGTTTTGTGCTACGCCTTTCAGAGCACCCGTCAGGAGAACTGCCATCAGTAAAATCTTTGCTTTCATATTGTTTTGCTTTAGTTAGTATATTGGCCACAAAGATAGCAAAAAGGGAAAAAACAACCACTCCCAAATCATACATCGACGCAACATTTGTATGATTTGGGAGTAGTTTTGTATCATCTGAAAGTAAAACGTCCTACATCCACTCTCTCGGTGTCTTACCCGTCACGGCCTTGAAGACACGGAAGAAAGAGGACTCGGAGGAAAAGCCCGACTGATCGGCCAACGTACTCAGTCCGATATCCGGATGCTCGCGCAACAGCTTTTGGGCGTGCTCCACACGACAGGTGTTCACGAAGTGGGAAAAGCTACATCCACACTGGTTGTTGATACATGCCGACACATAGTTCTTGTTGACGCCCAGCTGAAGGGATAAATCAGAGAGCTTCAGGCTTTTGTTCAAGTAGAGCTGTTCGCTTTCCATCAGTCGACAGATACGTTGCATGAGTAGCACCTCGGCCTCAGCATCCCGCCCGGCAGGAGGGGCAGTGCGTTGCTCAGCTTCATCGGCCGTCTCTCCGACAACCTGAAGGGAAGCTGTTTCGGGAGCACTCTCTCCACGCGCAGCTTCGGGAACGACAGGAGGCTGCACCTGACGAACACGACGCCACACCATCCCTGCGACCGCACCGACGAGGATTGCCACGATCAGCCACAACCACCAGCGTGAAGCCGATGCCATTTCGTCAGCATTCCCCAGGTGCAACAGATACACCGCTTTCGTGGGAGCATAGTTGCTCTGACGGATGCCTCCGGCCACAACGAGATTACCCTGCGGAGTGAGGACAATCGAACCGTCGCCCAGATCGCGGAGGTGATCGGTATAGCGGAGCATAAGCGTGGCTGGGTGAGCCGTGTAGTCAATCACCAGCACGTAGAGCCGGCTGTTTTCGTTCTTTCCTTGCAGGTATTCGGCATCGAAGCCTACCAGATAACCCCTGTTGAGATTCCGGTCGATGAGCACCTGGCTGCTATAGATGAGCTTGCTCTCCACCCGTTGCTGGGCGTCATCGGTATGTTGCACCGTCATCGGGACCTTTCCATCCGTGGGCAGAAGCGAGAACACGGTATCGCGCACCTCCATGATGGCCACCTGTCCGTGTTCGTCTTGCACCGGCATCAGGTAGGCATACGCTCCCTTCTTCTCGTCGCCGATGAAGCTGAGGTCGGTACATACCCGAGGCGTCAGCGGGTGCCAGGTTTCCAACAACGGCACGCGGAACGATGCTCCCCGCAAACGGTCGACCATCACGGTATCAAGCCTGACACCCCGGTTATCGTACCCACTCACCACCATCGCATCACCGTCGGCTATGCGGAAGATGAAGGGAAAGGTGCGCTGTTGCAAGGGCTTGTCAATTCGCTCAGAAATCCCGCTTCGCGCATCAAAGAGTTCAATGCCGTCGTCAGCATACCAGTTGCCGGCAATCATCACCTTGACACTATCTATCGCCAAGGCAGCCGTGATTGCTCTTTTCCGGTCAAGACAGCCAAAGCCTTCGAAGCTATGAGCCGCGGGGTCATAACTCTCCACCGAGAACGATTGTCCGACTCCCAGCGGTTCGTTGTGACCTCCACCGATGAGCACCTTGCCGGATGGTAACATGACCGCGAAACCATCATCGTGCTCGTAATCGGTGTTCATCAGATGCCACCGATGGCCGCTGAAGTACTCCGCTGTAGCCGTGGGAACAAAGCCCTTGGTATGTCCACCCACCGCCACGATCTCGTTGTTCACCCAGAACAATACGTGTCCGCTACGAGGCACGTTCATGTCGGGCAAACGCTCGGCCTCGATGTGCACATCATGCCCTCCGTTCCCATCGGGGTGGGAAGGACCGTCTGCTTGTGCCGAAAGTCCCAGCACGGCAAGCAGTAAGCAGAGGATGGCTTCAACACGTAATCGCATGGTTTGTATATAGCAAATGGTATCTCTTCAGCGCTTGGCCTTGTGAAGTTCTCATGAGGGTCTAATGACTGGTTCACGAGAGTCTTATGACAACCTCACGAGAGTCTTATGACAACCTCACGAGAGTCTTATGACAACCTCACGAGAGCTTTGTGACAAGCTAATGAAAAGACAAAGACGCGAAGAAACGAAGGTCATACGGCTTCCATTCCAAGAATGCGACGGTTGCCGGTCTTCATTTCTCCGCGCTCTTAAATATCCTTTGTCTGCAACTCTTTGAGCAAATGAACCTCTGGGCTCTTTCTACGTTCTCAAGTTAAGTATCACCTTGAACGACGATGGCCCGGTCCATCAAAGGTCCTCATAGCTTCCGGTGAACGTGGTGGTGTTCATGTCGCCGGTCTGCAAGCCCCGTTTCAGCCAGCGCATGCGCTGAGCCGACGTTCCGTGGGTGAAGCTTTCAGGCGAGGAATAGCCCTGTGCGCGCTCCTGCAGGTAGTTGTCGCCGATAACCTTGGCCGTCTCGATGGCCTCTTCGAGGTCGTTCTCGTCGATGCTTTGGAAAGTGGCGCTCTCATAGTGGCCCCACACGCCGGCATAGTAGTCGGCCAGGAGTTCCAGGCGCACGCTGATCTGGTTGGCCGCCGTCTTGTTGGTGCTCTGCATCTGCTGGTGTGCCCTCTGCAGGATGCCGAGCTGCTGCTCCACATGGTGCCCCACCTCGTGGGCTATGACGTAGGCGAAGGCGAAGTCGAGGTCGCCCTTGTTCTTGATGCCGAGCTGTTTGCGCATGGTGGTGAAGAACGACAGGTCGATGTAGAGCGTCTGGTCGCCCGAGCAATAGAACGGTCCCACCGAGGCAGAGCCCTGTCCGCAGGCCGTCTGCACGCTTCCGGTGTAGAGCACCATCTTCGGATTCTGGTAGGTGCGGCCCATCTTCTTGAACACTTCGGCCCAGATGTCTTCTGTCGATGCGAGCACCTGACTGGAGAACTGTGCCAGCTTCTGCTCCTCCTCGGTGAACTCGCGCTGTCCGTCCTTCGTTCCCACGTTCTGGCTCTGCTGCGCCATCTGCGTGCCAACGTTGGAAATGACGTCGCCAAGATTACCGCCCTGAAGGAACGTGAACAGCGCTATCATGACGATACCGCCGATTCCCAGTCCGGCCACGGTTCCGCCGCTCATGCCGCGGCGATCGTCTACATTGTTGCTTTGTCTTCTTCCATCTAACTTCATAGTCTTGCTTTTTATTAATAGGTTATTTTGATGATTTCAATCTTTTTCGGCTACAAAAATAACAGAAAATATTGAATGGAGCAAACTTTTTTTTTGATATTTCATTTATTCTCCGTAATTTTGCCATTTCAAAAGGAAAAAGCAAATCTGCACACTCAACCGACAACCATGCTCATCATTACCCGCAACCAGACCGACTATGGTCCTTACGACGATTACACCGTGGCCCGCTTCGTGGAAGAGGGCAAACTGCTCCTGAACGACAAGGCGCGCGACACCGATACAGGAGAGCAGGACACCATCAAGACGTTCCTCGACCGCTCGGGCATCCGTCCGCGCATCAAGCACAACGGAACGCTGACCGAACAGCTCGGCTCCCTCGGATCGGAATTCATCCTTCCGCGCGAGGAAATCAGCCGCCACGGACTGTTTGAAGACAAACGTCTGCTGGTGCTGGCGCTGGTGGGGCTGTCGCTGTCGGTCATTATGCTCCTGCCCATCGGCGGCTATCTGGTGTTCTACGTGGTGTCGCTCTATTTCGCCGTCATCTGGGGACTCTTCTTCTACTACTTCTTCCGCACCCGACAGGTGAACGTGAAGACCACCGTCACGACCTTCTTCCTCACCCAGCTGGCCGTCTTCGTCATCTTCTCGGGCCTGAACAGCCTCAACTTCTTCTACGTCTTCACCAACGCGCCGTTCCCACTGAGCATCATTGGCTACATTGCCGGCGTAGGACTGACCGAGGAATTTGCCAAGATGATACCGTTGCTCATCCTGGCCCACCGCGCCAAGGAGCCCTTGCTGCCGCAGACGCTGGTCTACTACGGCCTGATGTCGGGCATCGCCTTCGGCGTCTTCGAGGGCGTGCAGTATCAGACCACGGTGAACACACAGGCCGACTACACCACCGCCTTCGTGCTGAACATCGCAAGGCTCACCTCCCTACCCTTCCTTCACGCCACCTTCAGCGGCATCTGCGGCTATTTTACGGCCTTCGCACGACTATATCCCAAGTACCGACGCTCACTCTACGCCCTGGCACTGGCCGTTCCCGCCACGCTCCACGGTCTCTACGACGCCTTCGCCGTGTTCTTCTACCCCATCGCGCTGGCCATCGCCCTCTTCACCGTGCTGCTCCTCATGGCCTATCTGCGCCGCTCCGCCACGTTCCAGGCTCGCCTGCGCAATTAAGACCTACTTTATACCACTTCCAGCCGGTCGCCATTGACGCGGAAATGGATGTCGCGGCCGTCGAACATCAGGCCATAGATGCGGTCGGGATCGTCCTGATAGTGCGGTCGCGGGTCGAGTTCCAGCGTGTGAATGAGCGCGCGCAGCTGCTCCTCGGTGAACCAACTGGCTTGGTCGGGAGGAATCTCCACGCTGAGCTGACGCCACTCGTGGGTGTCGGTGAAGCCGCCGCGGGCCTCGGGATGGCTGTCGGCCGACGGCAGGTAGGGCTTGATGTCGTAGATGGGGGTGCCGTCCATGAGGTCGGCTCCAGCCACTCGGATGACGGGACCGTGCTCCGTTTCTCTATCGATGGCCACGATTCGCACAGACGAGAGCCCCAGGTTGTTGGGCCTGAAGGGCGAACGGGTGGCGAAGACGCCCATGCGCTCGTTGCCGCCGAGGCGCGGCGGCCTCACGGTGGGCGTCTTGCGGGCATCGCGGTTGGCCGAGAACTCCCAGATGATCCACAGGTAGTCGAAGTCCTCCAGACCGCGGATGGCGTCGGCCGTCTGCCATTCCTTCACGAAGACAATCTCTCCCGTGAGCTCATCCACGAGTCCGCTCTGTCGCGGAATGCCGAACTTCTCGGTGAATGGCGAGTGGAAATGGGCAATAGGCTCAATGTTCATTTCCCTGCGTTCTGCTTTTTCCGGGTCTGACGGTACTAATTCTTCCTGCCCGTCTGCAGCTTCAGCTCCTGTATGGCTTTCAGTTGGGCAGGTGCGAGGTCAGGAATGTTGTGGGCACGCGCATATTTCTGCAACTCTTCGAGCGGCATATCCCCAGAATAGCCCTTGTTCAACTCCTTGCTACGTGCCTTGAACTCATCGTAGTCCATATAGCTGTGGTCTGTAGCATAGAGATAGAGGATGGTGATTTTCCTGCCTTTCGAGGAATCATATTCCCAGTGGCCCTGCTGCATCACCAAGTTGTGAGGCTGTATCAAGCCCTCGTCATCTAATCTGAACACCTCCGTGTATTGATAATCGTAGTTCTTCTCCTCTCTTTTTTTCTGCATCTTCTCCTCGCCATTCACTTTGTTGGCGTAAATCTGCATCTTGCCGCCGTCAAGGGTGGCACGATACACTCCGTCGTCGTGGAGGAATTGCCCCACCTCTCCCTCTGGATTCTTGAGGATCCATCGTTTCTCGCCGTCCTTTTCCATGCTCACCTTGTAGTAGTCCTTGAATCTCTCACTCCTGCGAACAAGGTTCTCTATAGACCGGCAAGCTCTCTTGGCGCCTTCCTCTGCTTTCAGGGCCAGGTCAGCCACATTCCAGGCAAGGGCTTTGTTGGCTGCACCACCATGCGACCAGACGTTGCGCGTCTTGCCTATGTAGCCATTGCTGATCTCGTGGGCTACGGGAATAATGCCGGCAGCATAGGTGCGGAGCGAGTCATCGATATAGCTGAAGCCCCTGAAGAAGTATTCCACATAGACGTATGGTTTGGGGCGTACCACGATTTCTTCCAGACCGTAGTCCACGGCCTCCATCTGGATGCGCCCGTCCGTCAGCGAAGCCACGTTGACCACCTGCGGTTTGAAGGCAACATGGGTGACGACCACCTTGGCTGCTCCCTTCGTGCTGGCCAGCACGCCGTTGAGATCGGTGGTTCCGATGAGCGTGCCGTCCTCGGTCGATACGCTGACGAGCGGGATGCCGTGCCCGTCATCGTCCACAACTGTTATTTTCTGCGCCTGAACGCTCAAGGCCGTCATCATGACGACAGCAATGATAGCAAATGTCCTTTTCATCTTGTTCATACTCCTTGTCGATTCTTCTTTTATAATAAATGAAAGTGTGCAAAAATACATAAAAATGCTGACGTAGCAAAACGATTTTGGAAGATTAACGCTGTTCAGCCTTGAAACGAATGGCTATTTCAGAAGAACCCTTCCCCTGTTCCCTTCTAGCACTTGCATCTGCTGAATAGCCATCTGATTGAGCTTCACAAGCCTTTCGCCTTGTGGTACTCCATCGTTGATGGTGCCGCTGTTGAACAAGAAGCGTCGGACAAAACGATTCTCTCCAGGTCATCGGGAACGCAGACGCGCCCCTTGAAGGCCGTTCTTGCTTCATCGGTGTACCTTTTCTTTCGAGTGTCGAGCGTGCGGTCCTCCGTATGATAGAGAATCAGCCGGGGAAGAGAGGGTTGGCGGAATCATTTTATCAACTTGTTTATTTGTTTCTCCGTAGCCATCGGCAGCATCTGCGAAAGATGTGCGACGATGCGTTCGTAAGATTTCTCTGGCGTTTCTCCGGCAATGAGGCAAGCCTCACGCCCCAGCAGCCGCTCGGGCGTGGTGAGCAGCGACCATCCGAAACCATATTCGCGTCCGTGTTTGTCTACGGGATAGACGAAATCTTCGGTCACGATGTAAGTGCCCATCTGCAAACGTCCGACGTAGGCATCGAACCTCGAGCGCATGTTCTTGCCCGTAAAGTCGCACGCGGCGCGCAATTCGCGAGTCGTCATGCTGCCATGCTCGCGCAGCACGGCCAGGATGCCATCCTCGATGCTGCCCTCGGCAGGCATGGGATGCCGGCTGCGGCGCCAGTTGCAGAAGTCGGGCCACCACTGACGGCTGATGAACCCCGCCTTTCCGGCAAAGAACTTGCCATAGACGCAGCCACCCTCGCGCACCACCGTGCCTTTCCATTGCCACAGAGGCCACTCCCATGAACCATCGTCAAACTGCGTGAAGCGGCATTCCTCGGCCATCAGGCTCTCTGCGGCATAGCCGCGGATGCCGCTTTCTAAAAGTGGAAGGAATCCGACCTGCCGTACACAGTCCATCAGTTCGGGGCATGAGTGGATACGGCCTATCGCTCCGTTTCGTTCCAGTATGTAATTGAAAATGTCGGTCATTATTACAATGAGTTAAAACCACGTGTGCAAATATACAACATTTTTGCGAGAGTTATTCCCTCCGCCCTCACCTTTTTATATAATTAGGCAAATCTTGCAAGACACGACTCGCACCTCCCTCCGAAAGGAATAAAAATGTCGTAGACAGAAAAAAACGCATGGAAGGGTCGCCTAATTCATTTTTTATAGGTAATTTTGCAGCAACGAAATAAACTATCTGCCGGTGGGGGCGTCAGAAAATTGGTCGGCGGCAGCGCCGTCGGCCGATTGTCTAACCCATTCATTTAAAACACAGAGAAAGGAAAAAATGAACATCAACAAGTACGACCCGAGCGTTGAGGCTCAGCAGAACCGTCAGCAGACAACGCAGGAACCGCAGGAGGCTGTCATCATCGACGAGGCCCCGCAGGAGAAGCCTCACAAGAGCAGCAACCGCAAATGGTGGATCATGCTCATCATCATCGCCATCGTGGGGCTCTTCGCCGTGACGTGTCCCGACAAGCAGCGCCACCGCGAGGCCATCAGCTCGGAGGTGAGCACCGCCGTCACCACGTCGCTGATGAGCCATCTGGGCAGCTGGGGCCAATCGAGCCAGGCCGCCGTTGTGGGCAACATGTTCGTATCGAAGCTGGTGGATATCGCCATCGACAGCAACATGGACGTGCAGAACTTCCTCGTGCTGAGCATCGCCAAGACGGAGATCGACGGCAAGAGCCGCGTCATGTCGGTCGGTGCGCTCAACAATGTGTGGGTGCTCTTCGACAGCAACGACCTGAAACAGGTCATCGCAGCGCAGGGCTCGAAGATTTGGGACTCGTTCGCAGGACTGATACCGCAGGCCCTGGGCAGTCTGTTCGGCACCTCTACGCCCGATCCCACCGACAGAGCCGACATCGGCCGCGGGACATCGGACGACGAAAGCATCGCCAACGACGCCGACTCCACCACCCTACCCGACACCGCTCGCACTCAACAGGGCGGTTCGAAGGCCGAGGACATCCTGAACCAGGCTGTTGAAGACGTCACCTCGGAAGTGGGACAAGCGCTGCAGCGCGGTGTCAGCAAGGCCATCGACAACGCGCTAAAGGGACTGTTCGAGGGCAACCAATGATGTGCCCGCGAGATATGACGATAAGATAAAGGAAATGTAAACGATGGAAAAAAGAACGATTCCTGTTCTTGGAATGATGTGCGCGGGCTGCGCTGCCAACGTGGAGCGGCGCATGTCGCAGGTGGAAGGAGTGGAAAAGGCGGCGGTGAACCTCGCCGCCCGTACCGTCTTGGTGGAGTATGACCCGCAGGTGGTGACTCCCGAAAAGATGAAGGAAGAGATACAGAAAGCCGGCTACGACCTCATCATCGAGGAAGACCGCTCGGTGGCCGAGCTGGAGAACCGCGCCTACAACGATCTCCGGCGCAAAGTGATCGTCTCGTGGGTGTTCGCCGCGCTGGTGATGGCCATCTCGATGAAATGGATCAGCGTGGGCAACCGCGACATGGCCAACCAGACGATGCTCATCATCGCCCTGGCCAACCTCGTCTATTGCGGCCGACAGTTCTTCGTCAACACCTGGCGGCAACTGACTCACGGCTCTGCCAACATGGACACGCTCGTGGCCATGTCGACAGGCATATCGTTTTTCTTCTCCGTCTTCAACACGTTCCGAGGCGAAGAGTTCTGGGGTTCGCGCGGCATAGAGTGGGACACGTGGTACGATGCCTCGGTGATGATCATCACCTTCGTGCTCACAGGCCGACTCTTGGAGTCGCGCGCCAAGAATAGCACAGCCTCGGCCATCCGCTCGCTGATGGGCCTGCAGCCCAAGACGGCGCGTGTGGTGGAAGGCGACGCGCTCAACGAAGTGCCCATCGCCACGCTGCAACGCGGCGACCTGGTGGAAGTAAGACCGGGTGAGAAGGTTCCCGTCGACGGAACCGTCGCCTCCTCCAGCTCTCAACCGAAAGCCGACGACGATGCTCAGCCCTCGGCTACTAACGATCAGCTGCGAATCGACGAGAGCATGATTACGGGCGAACCCATCGCTGCCGCAAAGTCCGTCGGCGACAAGGTGTTTGCAGGGACCATCGTGAAGCAAGGCACACTGCGCTTCCGCGCGCAGGCCGTTGGCAAGGACACGATGCTCGCCGGCATCATTCGCGCCGTGCAGCAAGCACAGGGCTCGAAGGCTCCCGTGCAGCGTGTTGTCGACAAGATAGCGCTCATCTTCGTGCCCACGGTGCTCTCTCTGTCGGTGCTCACGTTCATCCTTTGGTGGATCATCGGCGGCGAAAGCCAGTTGCCGCGAGCCATCCTGTCGGCCGTCAGCGTGCTCGTCATCGCCTGTCCGTGCGCACTCGGCCTGGCCACTCCGACGGCACTGATGGTGGGCATCGGCAAGGCAGCCGAGAAGAACATCCTCATCAAGGACGCTACGGCACTGGAGAACATTCGCGAGATGAATGCCCTCGTCGTCGACAAGACCGGAACACTGACCATACCAAACCAGAACGTAGACTTCGCGAAAGCCGACAACCTGACCTACGAAGAGCGCGAACAGCTGAAGCCGCACGCGCGCGAAGCCATGGACGAGCTGCGACGGTTGGGAGTGGAGGTCTACATGATGAGCGGCGACAAGGAGGAGGCAGCGCGCTACTGGGCCGAGAAGGCCGGCATCGGCCACTTCCGCGCCGAAGTGCTGCCGCAGGACAAGGAGGATATGGTGAGACAGCTGCAGGCCGAAGGGCTCCATGTGGGCATGACGGGCGACGGCATCAACGACACGCAGGCGCTGGCCGCTGCCGACGTGAGCATAGCGATGGGAAAAGGAACGGACGTGGCGATGGACGTGGCGCAGGTGACGCTCATGGGAACCGACCTGCGACGCATCCCCGACGCCATCCGCCTGTCGAAACAGACGGTGGGCATGATTCATCAGAACCTGTTCTGGGCCTTCATCTATAATGTAATATGTATACCGTTGGCAGCCGGACTGCCCTACCTCTTCGGTCTTTCATGGCAGATCACGCCCATGTGGGCCTCGGCGCTGATGGCCTTCTCGAGCGTGAGCGTGGTGATGAACAGTCTGCGGTTGAAATGGAAGAAGTAGAACCAAACAAAACGAGGCACAGACAAGCGATTGCTGCTCTGTGCCTCGTTGCTTTTCTCACCATCCGTAGGGTGCCATTCGTTGAGAGAAAACCGATCGTACTGTTTCCCACGGCATCCATTCGCGATGCTCCATGCTCACCTGAATGCTGAACGAGGGTGAGAAATTGTATTTCACGGCAGCTCCGATGCGGTCGCCTTGGTTCGTCAGCTCCCAAAGGGGCAAGGGCATGAAGCGCTTGCGGTCGGTGAGCGACTTCTGCGCGTAGAGATAAGCCTCCCAATGCTCGTTGAACTGATAGCCCAGGACGGCATTCAGTCCGGCATCGTGGAACGATTGGCGACCGTAGTTGAAATGGCTGTAGTAGCCTCCGACGGATAACGACAGCTTGTCGGTGAGCGGCATGGCGTACATCAGGGCCACGTTCTGCGCAAACCCCGTGCCGCCACGGGCATGCTTGCCGAACGAAGAGAACACGCTCGCACCCATGCTGACGTTCAGGCCGCGATGAAGATCCCAGCTGTCGAAGCCCGACCAAAGGTAAGGATACATGCCGATGGGGCGCACCTGGCCGTACTGGTTGAGCAACGGGAGGTGAAGCGAGTCGTCTTCGGCTGTCAGCAAAGGCATCCGAGGCTCCACGAAGCGCATCCGCGGGGCATGGAGCGTGTCGGAGCGCTCCTGAGCCGTCGCCGTGAGCGAGCAGACGGCCATTGTCATCATCAGCAATATTTTTCTCATTCTGCCGCGAAATTAAGCATTTTCTCGCAATCAGTACTTATGCGAAAGCATCAATTATCGATTTTTGTCGTTCATTTTTGTTTTTTAAGCCTTCGTTTAACAGGTGTTCCGACGATATTTCTTACCTTTGCGACCAATATTTTAATTCTATAATAATAAGGAAGGAGAACAAGAGAATGAAAAAGATTGTTTTGATGGCGTTGGCAGCCATGCTGCTGGCAGCGCCAGTACAGGCTCAGGAGAACTCAGAAAGCTTTGAGGAAGCCGTCACTGGCCTCTGGACAAAAGCCAAAAAGGCGGTGAAGAAATCGAGCCGCCGCGTACAGGAAGAGTGGAACGGCGACGGATTGGTGGACATCGACGGACACAGCTACATGCACCTCTACACCACCGACCTCTACAAAGGTCCCAACGGAGCCGACTTCAAGGAGGCTTGCCTCAACGAGTTCAAGGCGAAATACCCCACGGTGAAAGTGCTCAGCACGACCATTCCGCAGGAAGAGTGGACAGAGTCGACCACTCGCTCGCTGGGAAAGGTGTCGAAATACGTGAAGATGCTTTACTGCTACATCGTGGCACAAGACGGTGAGGATGGCTACATCAACGCACGTTTCTCGTTCCGCATGTCGAAGAAGGTGGGCAAGTCGTGGCAAAACGACGATGCCAACTGGCCGCTCTGGGAGCGCACCGACGTGCTGGTGCCGAGCGTCTACGAGAAGCTGAAAGAGCGTTGACGCCCCCTCAATTAATCATTATCATTTGTCATTTATCATTTAGGCACGAAGTGCCGCAAAGTCATGGGATTCTTTAAGTCTCTCTTCGGCGGGCAACAGGAAAGCCCCGAGGAACAGAAACACAACGAAGAGGCACGACAGTTCGACGTGCTGAAGTTCGACGGAGTGAAGGCACTGCGCCTTCGCCAACCCGACCATGCCATCCTCTGCTTCGACAATGCGCTGAAGCTGCATGAGGATCTGGAGATTCGCGACTATCTCTCGCAGGCTTACATCATGAACAACGACATGGCGTCGGCGTTAGAGCAACTTGACATCCTGACCAAGGCCGAGCCGGAAAACATCGACATCCGCCTGCGCACTGCCCACGTACACTTCATGAACGAGGACTACGAGGCTATGGCGACCGTCTGCGAAGAGGCTTTGGCCATCGACACCGAGAACCCGTCGACGCTGTCCATGCTGGCTCGCGCGAAACACGGGCAGGGCAAGACCGACGAAGCCATCGAAGCGCTCGACAAGGCCATCAGCATCAACGAAGATTTTGGCGAGGCCAGACTGATGCGTGCGGGTATGTTGATGAGGGCCGGACGCACTGAAGAGGCCGAAGCCGACGCGCAATGGCTGCTGGATGCTGCCCCCGAGAGCGAAGACGTGCTGTTGCTCTGCGCCCGCATGGCCACCATGAAAGGTCACGACGACGAAGCGGCCGCCTATTACAATAAGGTGTTGGAGGAGAATCCTTTCTGTCAGGACGCTTTCGTGGAGCGTGCCGCCATCAGGAAGAGACAGGGCGACGAGGCCGGCTACGCTGACGACATGGCCGCGGCGCGCGAGATGAATCCCGAAAGCGACGGTGAAGACCTGGAGCGGAAGGTGCAGGAGGCTTTCAGCACCTTCAACCCGTTTGCACAGTAAGGTCTGCAAGCCACCTAATACAGGATAAGAGAATACAAAAAAGAACCAAGCCGCCGTATATAGTGGCTTGGTTCTTTTTGTTATTAATAAATCATGAAAATTGAAGTTTGTCCAGATTAGCTTGTGTAGTGCGGTTTTACATAAGCTATTCCACCATCTGCCTTGGGAAATACTTGAACAGCTTCTGGTTGTCGCGGAGTTCCTTGATGCTGAGGTCGGCCTTCACCTCGCCGCTCCAGTCGGCAAAATTGGCCTTGAAGGGCTCGCCTTCAGGAACGATATAGGTGATGGTTTCGAGGTTGAGCGGCAGAGGCTCAAAGACGAGCACGATGGCGAAATAGTCGGCTGAGTAGCCTTGCACCCAGAACAACTTGTCGTTGGGATAGTCCATCACGTCCTTGCACCTGTACTGATGGCCCGACTTGTCGATGAGGATGGTGTTGCCGCCGCGGCCGAAATATTCCCTGCGCCAGTTCATGTGGGTGGAAATGGCGACATAGGTAGCTTCAGGGGTCAGCCACATGGCCATCGTACCCTCTGGAATGGGCTTGATGAGGTGGGCGTCCTTGTATTCAGACCATGTAAAGAAGTTGTCCTTGTCGTAGTTCTTGGCCTCGGTGACGAGGGTCGGGTGATGGAACTCAGGAACCGAGTCGTAGTAGTTTGCCACGCCCTGATACACGAGACCTGACGGCTGGCGGTTCAGTTTCACTCGTTCGCCTCTCAACCGCCAATTGGGTACGCCATAGATGGAAATATCCGTAGTGGTCTCGGGCAGCAGGGGAAAGAATATCTTGAAGTCGAGCACAGTTCCTTTCTTGCCCTTGATGGAGAAGCGTTTATAGTAGCAATCGGGTGCTGTGCGCCGGGCTCTGTAACTGATGCCGGTCTCGTTGTCCAATATACATCCCTCTTCATCGGTCAGCCAGAAGTTGTCCACGATGTCGGCTGGCATCGGCAAATAGCAATGCAGCACCGTCTCGCCATTCTCTTCAGTCAGTTTCCAAGGCATGGCCATGATGGGGACTTTTGTTGAATCATCCCTGACATAATTAGCAAACAACGGGTCGCTCAGATTGTTGACGACAGGAACATTCTCTACCACCAGGCCAGAAGGCTCAAACCAGTCGTCCTTTTCGGTTCGAGGCCAAATGGTAATCGACTTCTTCGACTTTTTGTCGATGGCAACCGAGGGGTTCGGCATCCAATAGCCACCGTTTTCTGCCTCTGCCAAGACCGTCACATCATGCTTTGTCTGTGCCTGCATCGATAGGCAGGCAATAGCAATGAGGCAAAGGGTTACGATACGCTTTTTCATATATCTTTTGTTTTTAAGTGAATACTATTTGAATAAAATGTTCACACTCGGCCATCTGCAAACAAGTTTGCATGGCACTCGCTCAATCACATTTTTGCAAACATAAGCGCTTCGCGATACTCCTGATAGCAGGCTGAAGATGTTTCTGTGCCGATGGGAGCGTTGGTGCCGTAGAGCAGTATTCGGCCGCTGATGCGCTCGGCAATCCATCGGTATTGCAACTGTCGGCGCTGGTCTTTCAGTTCGAAGAAGAACTGCTGGTGGGAGAAGTTCAGGTGGTAGCCGGGCGTCTCGTCGCTAAACCAGCAGGCCACTTGCAACAACCTTCCGAAGACGTCGATTTCTTTTTTGTCGGGGAAGACATAAACCCTCGAGACGGTGTTGCTGTCGTTTGCCGCGGCGCACGTCAACTGCCCCTCTTTCACGTTATGATAGGCCGCCATCTTTTCGATGAATTCATCCACGCGGGCAGGGTCCTGATAGTTGGAGTCGTCTTCTGACGAATCATGGGCAGCGTAGTGCAGGTTGGAAGCCCCCTCCAAATCTCCGGTAGAGACCCCCTCCAACCTCCCCGAGGGGAGGCTTTTGATTCTCTCCTCCCCTCGGGGAGGAAGGGAGGGGGCCGGCTTTTTACTCCCCTCCCTCGGGAGAGGTTGGGGGAGTTCTTTTGTTGGTGCCTGTTTCGTCGCAGTTTCTCCCATTGGAATTACGGCGGGCTTCGTTTGCTGGACAATCATCTGCTCAGGTTTTGCAGGCTCTTCTTTATGCAGCAGCGCAAAGCTGATGCCTATAATGAAGATCAGACAGGCGGCAGCCCCCACCAACCTCCCCCAATAGGAAGCCCCCTCCAACCTCCCCCGAAGGGGGAGGCTTTTGATTCTCTCCTCCCCTCGGGGAGGAAGGGAGGGGGCCGGTTTTCTCATAAAGTTCTCCGGCAGCTTCGGCGTATCGGCATATTTGCGCCTCAGCGCCTCGCGCAGATCGGTGTCCTTATATTTCTCGTTCATCTTCTTTCAGTTTCTTATAGAGTTTCCGTCGTATTCTGTACAATCGTTTGGCCAGCGGCCCGGCTTCGGTGCCCATGATGTAGGCAATCTCCGCGAGCGGAAGATCATCGAAATAGTAGAGCGTGAGCAGCATCTGTTCTTCGTCGGGCATTTCGTCTATCAGTTGTTCCAGTCTATGGATGCGATCCTCGCTTCCCGTGGAGAGTTCCGCTTCCAGCTGTTCGTCGCTGATGTCCGTTCCTCCTGCCGAAGTGTCTTCCATCAGGAAGACCGGCGGTCGTCGGCGTTTCAGGAAGTCGAGCGTCAGTCGGTAGGCAATGCGGCAAAGCCAAGTGGAGAGTGAGGCTTTCCGCGCATCGTAGCTGTCGATATGGCTGAAGGCGCGGAGGAACGTATCCTGTGTCAGTTCCTGGGCATCCATCTCGTCGTTAACCTGACGGACGATGATCGCAAAGACACGCTCCGCATAGCGACCGACCATTTCGGCCTGTCCCTCATCGCGTCCCTCACGGATGGCTTCCACGATTTGCTTTTCCGTCAATGCGCTCTTTTCCTGTATCACTCTACTTGTTATACGACAAGTTCAGAGAAATATCCCGCATTTCCCTGAACTTTTTTTTGATGTTTGTTGAGTAAAATCTTTATGGATGTCGTCACCTTATCTGCCATTGTTGGACTCCTATAGGCCAGCCAGCCTCTTTAGCCACATGCCAAAGAACCTGTCGTAAACCATGTAGCCTTGTTTGGCATCGTAGAACAGGAACTCTTTGTCCTGTAGCGACTTCAGTGCCATTTTGATGCTGCTGGGAGCAGGGAGGTGGTGGCGGAGGATGAAATCGAGCGATGTGGGGGCATTTACCTTGCCTTCGCAGGCGATGGCGGTCAACAACTGCGCCTGGTTATCGGTCATCAGATTGTAGTTTGACTGGTAGTTAATTTCCTGTTCATGTAGAATCTTGTCGATTGCCCAGAATACATCTTCCTGGTCGAGTTTACCCTTTGGGGTGCGGTAAAGACGGTTGAGGATTTTTTGCACATACCACGTCTGACCGTCAACCATATCGTACAAATAAAAGAATGTGTCCTCAGACATTTCTCGCTTTTGATGGGCAAAAAAACTGTTGGCAAACGTTCTGTAAACATGGGCATCAATGGTGCCTATCGTCATCATCTGTGAACTGTTGAAGAACGGGTGTCCTGGCGACATGAACATATCGGCCAATAGGTGTTGCTGGCTACCCGAAAAGATGATGTGTACATTGGGAACAAACTGAATGATAGAGCGTATGAACGCATCGGCACCTATCTCGGCATAGTGGCTCACTTGCTGGAACTCATCAATAGCCAGATAGCATTGCCGCCCCGACTCTTTCATATATTCGAACACCTGCTGTAGTGTGTCGCGGGCCCTTTCGGCAGTTACAGACACGCTGAAAGTGGGCAGGCCTGTGATGGGGTCCTGACTCATTGTTGGACGTAGGGCAGACACGAAGCCGTTGAGTTTCCTCATGACCGACTGTGAAGGCGAGTCGAGTTTCCCGATGACTGCATTGGCTATGAACTGTACCATCTGGTTGAAGGTCTTTGTCGAGAAAATGTCCACATAGAAACAGCGCACATTTTTGTCCCTTGCCTTCATCCGTTCGAAGGCATGGCTAATCAGTCCTGTCTTACCAATGCGGCGGGGAGCCATTAGTGTCACGTTGCTGCCATTGACCAGCGCATTAATTAGTTCTTCCGTCTCCTGCTCCCTGTCGCAGAAGTATTCCGAACCAAAGTAGCCATACTCAGGGAATGGATTCTCTAATTTCATATTTTACGTTTCATGTTTTATGAAATGCAAAATAACAAATATATCCGCATATATACAAGGGAGACATTCGATAATTAATAATAATTAACGTATGTCCGGATACTTATTTCTGCCGGATGTATTTCTTCTCGCCGTTGAAGAAGCTCTTGAGCGTTGACCATTCTTTTGGAATACAGGCATTGTTCTCGCAGTCTGCGATGGCTACGTAGTAACCCTTGGGGGTGATGCCAAAGAGAACGCACGTTGAAACATGGCCTTTGCCAGTAGTTCCTTCAAACAATGTGCTTATATTGCTGCTTTCAGTATATTGCATCACTTCTTTTTTAACGTTGTAGATGTACATGAACATCTGTTCGGGATGAATCTCGGTATAGCGGAGCGTGATGCTGTCGATGGCTGTGAATATTTCTTCTGCCAGGCGGGTTTTCTCCCGCGGAATGAAATACATGGTTCCTATCATCTGTCCGGCATTTTTAGGCTGATGGACTCTTGTTGCAGAATAAATCTCCTTGTCGTGATGGGCATCTATGTCATAGTCATCACTTTGTGCCCATTTGAAACTCCATGATTTGATGTCCTTTCGTTTGAGAACTGGTGTGATTCTGTCTAGATATGGCTGCTTGTCAAAATAGTAGCTCTTGCCGCCGGGCAGCGGAAGTCTCTTGTTATATCCTAACGTCCCGAAGCCTCTGATGTGCTTACCGCATGGTTTCGGACTTGCCGTATAGTTGAGAAACACGGTTTCGAGTGCTTCGGGATAAAACATGGTGCCGTCGTTTGCCTTGATTCTCGCAACAGAATATTCTCCGTTCCTCAGGCAAAGCGAATAGGTGATGGTGTCTGTACCATGACTATGAGACTCAAAGTGATAACTCTCTTCCGAGATTGCCATTAATGAGTCGAGGTTGTGCCGGATGGCGCCGAAGATTTTATCAAAGACCTCTTTGCGGTTTCTTTCGTTGACTGCTTCTATCTCTTCTGGTGTGAAATTATTAAAAGAAGTTGTAACGCCTTCGCAGTCGGTTGAACAAAGGAATTCCTTTCCGACTATGCCGTTGTGGACGTATAGCAGTTGGCCGCCTCCGTGGTTGACCTTCATCTTGCCGTCTTGGCGCGCAGTTGTTATCTTTTCTATTTCTTCCCATATCTTGTCCATGGGTGTCCTGTCTTGTGCGGTAATGGTTAATGACAGGATGACTGATATTGCAGCTATGATGATTCTTTTCATTGTTTATAATTCGTTTAATGGATAACTGTCTGTTGGAATAGAGTTCATAGATACGCGGTGAATCACGCGGTTTCCTCTTTCGCGAAGTGCTCTTGCCTGTTCTGCGAATTGCACCATCGGGTCTTCATAGGGAACGATGTCGCCTTCCTCGACAGGACGGAGTGTGTTTTTTTCTGTGACAGGTTCTGTCGGTTCTTCAGAACCGTAGGAAGCCCCCTCCAACCTCCCCCGAGAGGGGAGGCTTTTGATTCTCCCGACCTTTCGGGAAAGGCTACGGGTAGGCGGGCAGAGCCCGGGAATGGGGTTGGGCTTGGGCTTCTCCCTTCGAGAGGGATTGAGGGTTGGCTTAGCCCCTCCCCCTTCGGGGGAGTAGGAGGGGGCTTTCTGCCCTGTCTCCACCTTCGCTATCTGAGGCTGTGTGTGAACATCCTTTCTCGGTGGACCGAGGAAAACGATGAGTAAAGCCGCCACACAAGCAGCCGCCAACCATGGCCATAGCCTAACAATGCGCAGCTTAGGCTTGCGCTCTGCCACGATCTGGTCGAAGAGTGCTTCGTCGACAGTCAAGCAGCCAAGCATCTCGGCTATCACCTTCCAGTCGTCGGGAACATCTTCGCGGGAGACCTCTATGGCCAGTAGCCTTTCCTCCTCGGTGGTTGTCTCTCCGTTGAGGTATTTCTGAATCAATGCTTCAGTGTCTTTGTATGTCATGTCCGTAACCTTTTAATCTCTTCAAACACTTTCTTTCTTGCGGCAGAAACGATGCTCTTGATTGAAGGCTTCGCTATCTGCGTTCGTTTTGCAATCTCATCAAGTTCCAGTCCTTCTATCTGCCTCATCTCGAACAAGCGTCGCTCACTGGGTTTCAGATGCTCCACTGCCTTGCCGACGGCTTCGTGCAGTTCTTTCGCTTCCAGGACTTCGTGAGGCGAAGCGCCCACATCTGTTTCCCTCAATCGCGAAACCGCAAAATCGTCAAATTGTGACGTGTTGTTGAGCGCATGCGAAAAAACCGCCGAGTTTCTCGCTTTCCGTTTCCTCACCATATCTATGCAGCAATGCTTGGCCACCCTGATGGCAAGGGCGTCGTGCCGAATGCCCGGCTCCATACGGTCGATAAACCTCAGAAGAGCCACCAGTCCCTCCTGCGCCACATCCTCGGCATCGTCATCGTTGCCGAAGAATCCGCGGCCTACCGAGCACATCAACTCTCGGAGTCCTGGGGCGATATGTTCAAACTCTTCTTGCGTCATCTGAGATATAAGCGAATGAGGGCGCGGAAAGTTAAGTTGGAATCCAACCGTTTTTTTGTATTATAGAATCTGAGGGCAAAGATATTCATTTTTTACGACATGTTGTTGAACGCATGCGAAAAAAACACCCCAGCAAAATCAATAAAATGACTGCCGGGGGGCTGCGGGGCTTTGCCCCTAAATGATAAATGATAAATGATAATTTTTATTCTCTTCATTTTCTCCTACGATAGAAGAAACTGCCAATGGCAAGGAGGATGATGAGCAGCGTAACGATATAGGCCCAAAGATTGGTAACGTGCGAGGTGGCAGTGATAACGTAGTCGTGCGGAATAAGGCGTTCACCATTGAGTGGATAGTAAACAACTCCATCGCGCACCACTCCTGTACCTGCATCTACCACGCGCCCCGGCATCGTAAGGGTGTACTGCACGTTGAACCAGAAAATGTTCAAGTGATTACTTAATTCCTCATATAATTCCTTTCCGCAAGGTGTCTCTTCGTTAAAGAAGATGGCATAGGCATCTGAGTGGAAGAACGACCGTAAGGCTTCCTCTGCCTCCATCTCGAGAATGTCTTTATGACCTAATACGTAATTTGCCAAAGAGTCATGGAGTTCTATGAATCGCTCACGACTGACGGGCGGATTGGAGATGGAGTCGTAGTGATTGACGATAAAGTCGAAGCTGACCTGATAGAAATTGTCGTTGAGCCACTTGCTGACGAAGGGTTCCATCTCGCTGATCTTCTGTGAAGCCTCAGCACCACTCAGTCCTTCAACAAGATTCGGCTGTCCCGTGAACCAATAGCTGACGATGTCCTTGTCGGCATAGTTCGTGGGGGCAATCTTGAAGGTGTCGCCCACGCAGTTGAATACCTCGGTGAAGATGTATTCAGTATAGAACCAACGGAAATGTTTCTCCACCTTGGCCTCCGACTTTAAACGCGTGCCGTTCAGCTGCAAGGGTGTCTCTTTGCACATATCTTCCGGGGTGCGGAACGAACGTGAGATGGTGGTGGTGACGGTGTCGCCTTCCATCTCGGAATGTGTTCCCATGAAAGCATTTGTGTTCAGGCACGAGGGAATGGGCTGGGCCAACACCGCTCCTTCCCCTTGCTTCATGGAATCACGCTTCTCCTTTGACATGACGGTGCTGTAACTGACCTCACGATCGCAACTACCATCCTCGTGGACGATGGTATGCATCTTCACGCCGGAATTATCCTGACAGGATGTAAGAAGCAGGATAGCCCCTACCACTATGACGAAATAACTACTTGTTTTCATAACGCATTTGTCTGAATTGAGTATAACTGATGAATTGATCACGCTGCTGACGGCTTGTGTACACGTCCTTGAGGGTGCTGCCAGCGGTGAGGTTAGAGGTATAGTAATGAGGTACTTCATTCGACGGGTTATTCGGCGCAGATGCAGAACTCTGCTGATAGAAGAACAAGCCAATGAGCATGATGGCCGCTATCGACGAGATCATACGCAGGGCAACGATGATGGCCGACGGCTTTTGCTTGCGCTCCGCCATGATGGTATCATATTCCGCCTCACCTAAAGCAAGGTCGCCCAGCATCAGGCGGATGGCCTGCCACTCTTCGGGGAGCCCAGGTCGCTGCAGTTCACGAGCCAGCGTCAGCTCTTCCTCGGGCGTTGTCATGCCTTCGAGGTATTTGTCTGTCAGTATCTGAATGTCTTTGTCTGTCATTGCTTCATCCTCCTTTTCAGTTCGGTTAATACTTTCTTTCGGGCTGCCGAGACCATTGCTGCGACGGATGGCTTGGCGATGCCCGTCTGCCGGGCTATGTCCTCTGTTGAAAGACCTTCCATTCTGCGCATCTCGAACAGTTGCCGTTCTCGGGGGTTCAGTAAGTCGAGGGATGCGGTCAGCATCCGTCGCACGTCGTCTGCCTCCAGTTGCTCTTGCGGCGAGGCAC
>DEJE01000010.1 GCA_002353205.1 Prevotella sp. UBA2756
TAGAGAAGCGGGACACTGAGATTTTGATGCGCGATCGTGCTATAGCCGAGCAGAAGGTTCAGCTGACAGAGCAGAAGGTCCAGCTGACAGAGCAGAAGGCCCAACTGACGGAGCAGCAAAAAATGCTGCGAACCACTGTCTCTATGTTGTTGGATGCTGGCAAAACAGTGGAAGAGATTGCGCAGACATTAGGCAAAGATCTGGACGAAGTGAAGCGACTGCTGGACAGTTAGCACTTTTTACTCAAGAACGGAGAATCAGAAAAAAACGTTTGCGCCAGTGTATATAGTCACACTGACGCAAACGTTGTTTTTTACAATCATTTGTTCATCTTGCGAAACTCCCTCAGCACGTCGCATTTGGTAATGAAGGGTGCTACGCTGCCCGTGTTTTGCCGTGCGAAGGCATCAAGTTCGACCATGGCATGGTATTGTCGGCTACCACGGTTGAGCTTGAGTTCTTGTGAACTCCAGTCGTAGCTGGCCCATTCGCCGACGGGTATGACGGCGAGAGCGTAGATGGCTTCCTGGCGAGTGGCGAAATTGGTGGAGTTCTTGCTCTCTTCAAGATAATTGATGGCTTGTGCGACGAAGTCTTGCTCGGTTTTGTCGCATACGTTATAGAAGGGGTTGACAGATGTGCCGTAGCGACCGAGGAACCAGCAGTCGCCCCAGTGCGATGCTTGATAGTACCGGATGGCAAGCTGGTGGGCCGTCTGTCGTTTCTGTTCGCCACTCTGCAGGGTATATTGAGACAAGAGTTGCACCATTTCCCGACAGAAGTCGAGTTTCTTATTCGTCGTTATGTTGCCGAGATTGGGACCGTCGGTTTCTACGTTGCTTTCCCAACCGGTGCGCAGGCTCTTCACCCAACAGGGCTTCGTGTAGTCGCGGTTGGCCATGTACCAGCTGATGTTCTGGCTCTTGATGAACTGCAGTGGTACCTTCTCGAGCCATGGTATGGCCTCGCTGAAGCGCCCTTCGCTGAGGAATTTCGTTCCGATGAGGTCGTAGAAGAAGTTGTCATCGGCCTTGACACGGCTGATGGCGAGTTGCTCGATGCGTGTGGCGGGTTTCTTCTTGATGTAATGCAGAATATCCACCACTTCTTGTGCTGCGATGGTGTCGAGGGCTTCATAGAACTCGTCGTAGCGGGTGATGTCCTCTCCGCTGGCCATAAGCACGTTGCTGAGGTTCGTCTGTCCGTTTTTCTTGAAGAAGTTGTGCAGTTCGTGGTGCAGGATGCGGTCCTTGACGTTGGCGAAGTAGCAGTCGTCGTCGCTGGCCTCGCTTATTTTCTTGTCGAGCCACTCCATTTCGTTGAAGAACTCTTTTTCGAACTTCTTGTTTTGCTCATAGTTGGCAGCCTTTACAAGCATACGTATGCAGCGTGCGTTGTCGGTCATGCGTTCTGTTCCCTTCAGGCGCATAGCGGCATCGAGGTCGTTGAGAGCCTGGTTGTCCTCGCCGAGCAAGTGATGCACCAGTCCGCTTGCTGCCTTCCAGAGACACGGCGTCTGTACCTTGCTGTTGCGTGCTGCATCGTCGGCGAGACGGATGAACTGACGTGCCTGTTCGATGGTGATGACGCTTCCCCCCTCGATGAACTGCGTCTCGCCAGAGTCTTGCATGCCGCAGTCGAGTGTTTCCTGAAGATCGTTGACGAAGTCTTGCACAAGATATCTGAGCGTGGGCGCATTGGGATGTTCGTTGTAGATGGACTGTATGCCAGCGAAGTTGCGGAACTTGCGCACGCTCCAGCGCAGGCTCTCCACGTCGCCCAGCGTAGCGTAGATGTCCCAGGATTCCTGCCTGTGACCCGTATGAAGCAGAGCGTTGGCATAGATGCCCTCCATCATGGTTCGGTAGGCACTCTCGGGCATCTTGCAGGCTTGTTGGTTCCAATAGTCGGCATTGTCCTGATAATTGCCGAGCAGCATATTAGCGCGCATGGCAAGGAGCATGTACTGCGGCTGAAGGCGGTTGCCCCGGTAGTTCTTACCTCGATTGACCATGTCGTGGAGTGTGGCACGCCGCTGTGCCAGTTGTTCTTTGGTGGGGTATGTCCATGTTTCTTGTAGCTGACGGCAGATTTCAAGATACTGGTTGAGCAGAGTCAGATAGCCAACCATCTCGGTATCGCCTTTTTGCTGCGCTTTCTCCAACATCGTCTCGCCGTTGAAGTAGAAATACTCATCGTTGGATCCGGAGTAGTTGCGCCAGAATGTCTCAATTTGCGCCGCACCGGGTGTGGTGTTGCCGTAGTGGGGATACATACTGAACATGTACCAGTTGTGGGTGGCAGGCCATTCGCCGCCACATGCCCATGCTCCTGCAAAACAGGCGAGCGTGAAGATGCTAGTCAGAAAGAATTTTCTCATATTCATTCGGTTTGAATCGGTTGATGTTATAGTTTGTCAGGTCAAAGAGAATGGTTTCCTCATTGGCTTGGCGTCGTTTTTCATTAATCAATTGCCGGGCCTCTAAGATGACCTCGATAGTAGGTTCGCGGGTGACGACGCTGTCGCCGGGCATGACGGGGAACTCGTCGTCGAAGTGCAGGATGCCTACGTATCTGTTATTGCGAAAGACGATGTTCCAGCGATAAAGCGGGTAGGCCGTAGCTAATGGCAGGTCGTAGCTGCTGAGATGGCGTATGTATGGCATGGCTGTCTCTGTATCGAGGATGGGGCGTTCGCAGTGTATGTCGGTGTGGTCGCCCGTGTTGTACATCATGAGCACGCCGCGGTCGACTGGCGGCGCTTTCTGTGAGAGTTGGTGCAGGCGTATGGTGGTGCTCAGGCGCAGACCGTTGGCTTCGGCTTTCTCGCGCAGGTCGGCAAGGAAGTTGAAATAGTGTTGCCGGCTCTTGGGTGTCCAGTCGCAGTCCATCTGTATTTCGTGAACGTTCATGATGTCGTGTGTCTCGTTCATCTGCAGGATGCGTTTGAGAATCTTGTCGGCGAGGTCGCCGGCGGGCTGCATCATGCAGTCGGGCGTGATGAAAATGGTTGGGATGATATCCACGGAATCAGGCATGGCCGTTTCGAAGCGAATGGTAGCGTTGGGCTGCGGTTCTTGTCGTTCGTTCATGACGACATCAAAATAGCGCACGTAGAGACGAGTGATGCGATGCTCGTTGATGAAAGCCTGCTTGGTAGAGTCGATGCGGAACGTAGTGCTCCAATAGTACATGGAGCGCACCTCATGCGGACTGTTCGTGCATGATGACCAGATACAGATCAGCAGCCACAGAATGAACCTTAAACTACGAATTCTCAATTTCAAAAGATAACTCTTAAATTCTTAACTCTTCGCTTGAGCTTTGCTCACTTTGCTTGCAAAGAACTCTTAACTCTTAATTCTGACCTCACCTCAGTCCCCAGGCGTTCAAGGCCAGATTCTTCTCAACCATCTTCTCCGTCATGTCTGGCAGGTTACAGAAGAAGTCGATGCCAGTGCGCTGTTCAAGTTCGTCGATGGAGATGGCGTATTTGGAAAGGTTGTCGTTGCTACGGTCCCTGTTTTCGTTCTCAGCCCAAAAAGCCAGCGCCCGATACCCCTGCTCATTCTTCAGGAGCAGAGCCATGAAGAAATATCGTGGCACGAGCAGCGTGTTCTTGATAGGCAGCAGCCGGTGCTCTGCCTTGTCGATGGTGCCGCCTTTGCAGACGTATAGCGTCTCGGTGGCGCTGGCTCGAGCCCATGTCCGCACTTGGTCTTCCATGGAGGCCCACAGTTTGGCGTTGAATTCGTTGTACTGTGGTTGCATGTTGGTGAGATAGAACGTCTGATAGTTGGCTTCGGCCGAATAGAGACGGTCGGCCGACGGACAGATGTGCCCATGGTCGAACCCTGAGCTGTAAAAATAGTCACCGATAGAGTAGTCGGCCGAAGGTCGGTCGAGGTAGTAGCGGATCGGAAGGTCTGGATCAAGAGGATATTGCGGGTTCCCATAGTAGCGGCTGGTACGTGCTGTGAGCGAGGCTTTGTCAAGTGTATAGCACGACCATCGCTGCGACTTCAGGTCGATGTCCCATTCCACACTGTAGTTCACTGCTCCGTCGGCGGTGCGGTGCACGATGGGTATGCTGTTTCCTCCTTTGAGATGGGGAAACTCCAGCCGCGATGCTTCCTGGCAGACAGAAGTGTTGTTTTTGTTGTCGTTGCGGTCTTCTGCCGGTATGTTTTCGTCATCGTCGTTACCGCATGCCGTGAAGACAAGCAGTAGGCAGCCAAGCAGCGAAGGGAGAAAGTTATTCTTCATCATCATGTGGCAGTGTCATGGATTGGGTAAAAAGCAAAGTGCGTCAGTGAGCATATGCAACTACTCGCTGACGCACTTCTGTTGAGTTACGTTTTTTGTATTATATATAAAAAGGTATATATATTACTTCTTGCCTGTGCTCTTAGCATAGCGGCTCATGAAGCGGTCAACGCGACCAGCTGTATCCACGAGCTTGCTCTTTCCTGTATAGAACGGGTGAGAGGTGCTTGAGATTTCGACTTTAACCACGGGGTAAGTTTCGCCTTCAAATTCTACTGTCTCTGTTGTCTTGCATGTAGAACGTGTAAGGAACATATCGCCGTTGGACATGTCACGGAACACGACGGGGCGATAGTTTTCGGGATGAATACCTTTTTTCATTTCTTTGTTTAAATATTGATGTTAATACTATTCGAACTGAATTCGGGCTGCAAAGTTACGAACTTTTTGCTGAACGCGCAAACTTTTTGTCTGATTTTTACGCTCTTACAACATTTTCGGGCGAAAAGGCAGGGTGGGGAGGTGGCTCGTTAGTTGGTCACACTGACGAAGTAGGCGTTCATCACTTCTATCTTCCCGTTGTACGAACCGCGGTTGCCGATGAGTGTGAGTGTACTGCCTTCCTTGATGCCCTTGGCTGCGACGAGATCCTGGAACAGCTTCTTCGCGCCGCCCTTTTCGGACAGCAGGCCGTAGACATAGACGGAACCTGTCTCGTCTTCAAGGTCGAAGTTTCCATAGATGTCGCCGTCCTTCAGGTTCTTTACCTTCCCCGTCAGTTGGTACCACACGTCGTTGCTCTCGGGTGCAGCATTGAAGTCGGCAATGGTAACCGTCTTGACATCGGTGCTGGAAGCGTCGCCACCCTCGATGCTGACGAAGTAGGCGTTCATCACTTCAATCTTTCCGTTGTACGAACCACGGTTGCCGACGATGGTAATCTTGCTGCCTTCCTTAATGCCTTTGGCTGCGACGAGATCTTGGAACAGCTTCTTCTCGCCGCCCTTTTCGGAGAGCAGACCGTAGACATAGACTGACCCTGTCTCGTCTTCAATGTCGAAGTTGCCGTAGATGTCACCCTCCTTCAGGTTCTTCACCGTTCCGGTGATTTCGTACCAGACGTCGTTGCTCTCGGGAGCTGCGATGAATTCAGCCACGGTAACCTTCTTCGTAGAGGTCTGTTCGCCGCCGCCTCCGCCCGTGCCTTCGGTCTTTCCGTTGAGCGAGTAGAGGTAGCCTGTGTACTGGGCGGTCTCGGGCGTGTTTCCACGGAAGTTGACGACATTGCCGCAGACAATGACGTCGTCGTTTTCTTTCAGCGTTGTCTGTCCGTCTTCGTACTTCTTGTTGCCCAGGTAGAGCACGCGATAGGCGGTGAATTCTGCATTGTAGCCCTCATCGACCATGGTGAAGGTAGCGTTGCCGAACTGTGAACTGAACTGTTCCTTGATTTCTTTCACCTTTCCCTTGATGTATACGGGATTGGGCGATGTAACGTCGGCTCCCAGCGTTTCCAGATATTTTAAAACGCCAGCCACGTTGTAGGGGTCGCCTTGTGTGCCGGAGCCTTTGGCTTCACCGTCCGTTACGGGTGTCGGCTCGACCGTCTTCCCGTTGATGGTGACAACGAAAGCCTTGCCCTGAGCTGTTTCGGGTGTGTTGCCTCCGTAATTCATCACTCTGCCACAAATGACCACCTTGTCGAGCTCTACGACGTTGACGTCGGTGTCTTTAGAATACTTCTTGTTGCCAAAATAGAGCCCGCGATAGAAGGTAAAGGTGTTGCTGCCTTCATCGTCGTCGGACATGGTGAACGTGGCGTTTCCGTATTGTGTGGTGAACGGTTCCTTGACGGAGATGACGACGCCTTTCACGTAGACATCCTTGTCCGACTCTACTCCGGCCTCCAGCGTGTTGATATATTGCAGCACACCAGCCACATTGTAGGGATTCTCGAAGGTTCCGTCGCCTTCGGGAGCTATCGTTACCTCGCTCTCTTCTTCCTGATAGTCGAGCGGGTTGTTGAAAGGCATAGGCACATCCTCGCATGCGGTGAATGTGCACATTGCGATGGCAGCTGCCATCATCATGTTGAATATCTTTTTCATAATGTATATTGTTTGCAGTGATTAAAAATTCAATATTCGACGACGTCAGACTCCTCTCGGATGAGAATCTGCCATGTGTTGTTGTAGCGTGTGAAGATGCCGGTTATATCGACCATGCCTGTTGGCAGCGGTTTGTTGGCAAAGTCGGCGTAGGTGCTTGTGCGCACGACGAGCGCATTGCCTGAGATTCCCTGTAGCGAGCGGTTGACGCTGTTGGCTGCGTCCTTCTCTTTCTCGTTTGCGTAGACGCGTTTGCCGTTGGCTCCCTGGAACTTCACGCCGCGGATGGTCATCAACCGGCCGCAGTTTTCTTTGATGTAGTTCGCATCGCTCACCTTTGCGACGTCGAAATCAAACGGCGTGGCGCTCTTCATGTCGAGCATCTTGTAGTGTTGTTGCCACAACACGCGCGGCATGCGGCTGACGTAGGTTCGTCCGCTCTTGTTGGTGTAGGGTGTACCAATCTCGGGCTGTTGTCCGTATGAACCCACATACAGGTCTTTCAGTTCGACGAGAATCTCCCGTCCCACTTGTAGTTGACCGTAGAGTCCGCCCTGAGCAATGCAAATAATGACAGACCCAGTGCCGTCCTCAAGGCCGATCTGGTTGTAGATGTTTCCTTGAATGTCGTTGCCTGTGACCACGCCTTTGATTTGCATGGGTTCGGTGATCTTCACATATCCTCCGCTGCTGATGATTCCGGCATATTGTTTCTTCAGCTGGTCGATGGTAACGATGTTGGTTTCGGTGATCGACTGGTTGCCGAACTCAGTGCCGTCGGTGCCGGGAATGTCCCAGTCGCCGTCCATGCAGGCCGTGAAAAGACAGCATGCGAGCAGTAATATATAATAATGTATATGTTTCATGACGTCTTAGAATTTGTATGCGATGTTCAACATTCCGTTAATTCCGTAGGCGTAGAACTTCTTCGGGTTCATGGAGAAGCGGTAGGCGCGTATGTTTCCGCTCGCCGTATAGTCGCTTCGGCTCTGCTCATAGCCTCCGGTGACAATCTTTTGGTTGTTCAGCAGGTTGGTCAGCGAGAGGTTGATGCTGACCGAACGGCCGTGTCTGAGCCGGATGCTGCGCCCGATGCTGGCGTCGACCATGATGCCTCCGTGTCCTTTCTGCTGCTCGAGTGCGCTGTCGAGCACGTTGCCGTCGTTGTCGATGACGAGCTCTCCGGCGTTCTGTCTGTTCCTGAGCGTCGACTCGTAGCGGTAGGATGGCGAGTAGCTCAGGTAGATTCTGTCGTAGTAGTTGCAGTTCAGGTCGATGAACCATCCGCTCTTGTGGTAGCTCAGTATGATGCTTGCAGCCGTGAGTGGTGTTCCCGACTCTCGCATCCCTTTGTTCAGTACGAGCTCAGCCTTGTGGTCGTTGTTGTCGTTGTACGTTCCTGTTGTTGAACTCATGTACCACACTTTGGCGTTGTTCGTGTTCTTGGCCTCGCTGATGGTACCGATGGTCTTAATGCTGAAGTCGTTGTTGATGCTGAAGTTCAGTCCCCATTCCACGCCGTAGAACACTTTGTCGATACCTGTCATTGAGACGTATGAGAACGAGTTGATGTCATCGTAGTAGAAATTCTGCCATTCTGTTTCATCCTTGATGGTGCTGTAATAGCCGTTGATGTTGGCCTTCAGCCATGATGTGCGCAGCTGGTATCCCACCTCGGCGCTGAGAACTTTCTCGTTTTTGAGGTCGAGCACGAAGTCGTTGTTCACTTGCGGTGAGACGAAGGCCGTGCGTGCCTGTGGGGCCTTCCATTCATAACCGATTCCAAGCGAGACGGTGTTGCCCATTCCGAGGTTGTAGGAAAGCCCCGCTTTCCCTCCGCCGTCAAGGAAACGTGCGGTGCGACTCTTTCCGTAAGAGTTGTCGGGGGCCATACCGTTGCGCATCTTTCCGTCGCGAGCCATCTGTGTACCGCCGAGCCGTCCGCTGACGAACGAGTGCAGCTTGCCCTTGTCATACTTGTACGAAGCCCAGAGGTTGGCTTTGTCAACAAGCAGGTTGAAGTCGAAAGCGAAGCGGTCGCCGACACCGACGAAGGCGTTGGGATTGTTCAGATCGTACTGCACGCGTGGATCATCGGCGGCGTAGGTGCCCAGCGCGTAGGTGTTGATGTTGTGGAACGAGATGGCTCCAAGCATGTCGTCCATGGTGACATACTGCATGTTCTTGTTGGTGGAGAGGTTCACTCCGATGTTAGCCGAAGCAAAGCGGTTCAGTTCTTTGCGCAAGGCCGACGAGAGCGTGAATGTCAAGTTGTCCTGATGGTTGCGCTCGATGTAGTAGATGGCATCCTGGTTGGAGAGCGAAGCCTGCTTGTTGGCGAAGTATAGCTGGTCGAAGTTAATCTGCCGGTTGGCCTTGTCGCCTGAGAAGAACAGTCGGGCGCGCTCGAAGTCCTCGATGGCTTGGTTGGTCCGGTTGGCGGCATCGGTCTCGTCCCACACGTCGAAATAGCTCGACGGCATGTTCTTCCAGTAGTCGGGATGCGGGTTGTCGGTGTTGTTGTAGTCGAGCTTCGTGCGCGAATACATTCCGTAGCGTCCGAGGAGCGATGTGGTCAGCTTCGTACTCTCGTTGATTTGCCAGTCCCAGGTGGCCAGTGCGACGGGCGAGAAGTCGTTGACGACGCGCGAGCTGCGCTTCTTTCCGTCCTGATATCCCCAGTAAGGATTGTAGTAGCGGTCGTTGGCCAGCCAGTAGGTCTCGTCGGTACCAGCTCCCTGCGTTGCTCTTTCGGTGGGATTGCCCCATGTGACGAGCGACACGCGGTGCTGGTCGTTGATGATCTTCTCAGCACCGAGGAAGTAGGAGAGCGAGTTGTAGAACGTTCCCTCCACGTATCCCTCGTTGGCCCAGCGGTAAGTGAGGTTGGCAGAGAAAGCCCATCCCTTGGCATTCACGCCCGAGTTGTATGTGTACATGGCGCGGACGAGATAGTTGCGGTTGGCACCCGTGACGGTGACGCGTTGCCCTTGTGCAAGGTTCGAAGGCCTGAAGTTGTAGTTGTTCGATCCTCCCATCGACGACATGCTGAAGTTGTTCTTCTCGAAGGGAAGGGCATTCTCCACACCGCGGGTCTGCTGGTTAAGGCCGCCCACGATGGAATAGCGGAACTGTCCCGACGTCATGTCGTTCAGCGGAGCCCCGTTGACGTAGATCTCGTTGTACTTTTGGTTGAACGCACGGTAGCGGAAACGTACGGGAGAGAACAGGTATCCCACCTGCGAGGCGTAGAGGTTACTGTTTGAGGAGATGATGGTGACGTTCTGCGACATGTCATCGTCCTCTCCCAGCTGTGCTTCGGTGAATGTGAACGACTGCTCAAGATTGGCTTGGGCGGCCTGCTCTTCCGTTTGTCCCGTGTCGGTGTTCTGTGCGAAAACCAACGGAGCGTAGCAGAGAGCAATCACTGCTAATATCAGCTTTTTCTGCATAACGATAACTTGGTTAGTAATTGATGCTGCAAATATATAAAAAATATTTGTACTTTCAAAATAAAAAATGATGTTTTCGTCGTTTTTTCAACGAAGGAAAGGCCGGACTATGACTCCTTCTGCCCGAACAACCCCTTGATCCAGTCCCATAGCTTGCGACCCATTTTTCGTTCGATGCCTGCCTGAGTGGTGGGGATGCCCGTCTGCTTGGTGAACTTGCGCCTCAGCTTGTTGATGCCGAGAAACTCCTTCCAGTTGAAGCGCACGGAAAGACCGGGGATGCCTGTCTTGGTATAGCGCTTGCTGGAGCTCCGACGGGTCGTTTTCTTTGTGGCAGTAGACTTCTTCTTAGCCGACGACTTGCTCTTCGTCGATTTCGTTGACGACTTGGCAGCGTCTATCTGTTGATCTTCCAGATGCGAAGTGTCGAGTAGTGACATAAGCGATTTGTATTAAAATTTGCTATTTGGTTGCGAAGTTACAAAAAATATTTGTATTTTTGCAAGAAAATCGGCAGGAAATAAGTTCTCCTACCCTAAAAGTTATGCATCAACTGTAATCAATATAACTGTAAAAACACCTTGGAATGAATAAAAACTCACGTCAATATGAACTGTTCGGACCGCAACGGCTCGATACCACCATCCACCTGCCAGCCTCGAAAAGCATCAGCAACCGTGCGCTGGTGATAGAAGCCTTGCTCGGAGGAGGGCAGATGCCCGAGAACCTGAGCGACTGCGATGACACCGCCGTTGTGGTGAGTGCGTTGCGCGACATGCCCTACGAAATCAATATCGGTGCGGCCGGAACGGCCATGCGCTTCATGACCGCCTATCTCAGTACGCTCGACGGACAGACCCATGTGCTGACAGGTACCGAGCGCATGAAGCACCGCCCCATCAAAGCCTTGGTCGACGCTTTGCGCTACGTTGGTGCTAATATAGAATATGTGGGCGAGGAGGGATTTCCGCCCTTGCGCATCACCGGCAGTCAGCTCGAGGGCGGACGTGTTGAGATGGCGGGCGACGTCAGTTCGCAGTTCATCTCGGCGCTGCTGCTCGTAGGACCTGTCATGCGCAGAGGTCTTCAGCTGGTGCTTACCGACAGAATCATCTCCCGACCTTACATCGACCTCACCCTCCACACCATGCACGACTTTGGCGGGCGCGTAGATTGGACCGACGTGAACGTCATCACCGTGGAACCGCAACCCTACATACAGCGCAGCTACTTCATTGAAAACGATTGGAGCGCGTCGAGCTATTGGTACGAAATGCTTGCTCTGGCACACGACGAAGACAGCCGCTTGGAGCTGACAGGGCTCACCGACGGCTCGCGTCAGGGCGATTCCATGATCAGATACATGTTCACCATGCTTGGTGTCAAGTCGCAGTTCGGATGCACAGAGCAGGGCGTTCCCACCACGGTGACGCTGCGCAAGACGGGCCTGCGCCCTCCACGTCTCGACTACGACTTCATCAATCAGCCCGACTTGGCGCAGACGCTGGTGGTGAGCTGTGCCCTGATGGACATTCCCTTCCGATTCACGGGGCTGGGCACGTTGCGCATCAAGGAGACCGACCGCATAGAAGCCTTGAAGCGCGAGATGCAGAAGCTGGGCTACATGCTCACCGACGAAGGGAATGGCGTACTCTCGTGGAACGGTGAGCGCTGTCAGCCAACGCTAGAGCCCATCGACACCTACGACGACCACCGCATGGCCATGGCCTTTGCACCGGCGTGCCTGCGCTTCCCCGGCCTGCGCATCAACCAGCCACAGGTCGTCACCAAGTCATATCCGCGTTTCTGGGACGATCTGCAGTCGGCAGGTTTCACCATCAACAGCTGATCAGCTATGTGGATTCTTGTCATTGCACTCATCATATTAGGACTTTTTTCTGCCATATTAGGCACTCTCCGACACAATAAAGACGGGGATAGCAACGTTATAAACGTGGGCACAGACTGTTCGTCGTGCAATGGCGACAATGCCAAATGCGAGCAGACGTGCATGATGGAGGCTGCCACGAAGGATGTGGAATATTTCGACGATGAAGAGCTCGACCGCTTCAGCGCCCGTCCTTCCGACAGCTATACCGACGATGAGGCTGAAGCGTTTCGCGAAGTGCTCTACACCATGCGCCCTTCAGAGGTGAAAGCCTGGTCGAGGAGCCTCACCCTTCGCGGCATCAGCCTGCCCGACCAAGTGAAGGACGAGGTGTTCGTCCTCATGGAGTCGTGAGTAAAAAGAATCATCTGGAATGAGAAGCAATGATAGAAAAACGGTCAAGTCGCTCGTCTTGAAACTTTTCAAGGCGACAGCTTGCCGACTGCCTCTCCGCCACAACAGCCGTTGCGGCCTTCCCATTCCTTCTCCTGTTTTTTCCCTCTTTCTCTTATTCTCTATTGCGATGATGGTTTGTGCGTGTTCTACCGAGAAGAATACGGCACAGACTCGCTGGTGGCATTCTTTCACCGCCCGTTATAATACCTATTATAATGGTTCGCTGGCCTATATCGACGGCTCGCTGGCCAAGGAGCAGGGCAACAAGGACAACTTCACCGAGATGCTCCCCCTCTACACGGTGAGCAACAAAAACTCTAAAGACCTGGGCTCTTCCAACTTCGACCGGGCCATCGAGAAGAGTCAGAAGGCCATCAAGCAGCACAGCATCAAGAAACGGCCCGAATGGAAGAAGAGCCGCAAGAAGACAGAGCGCGACATCGAATGGCTCAACCGCAAGGAGTACAACCCGTTCCTGTGGAAAGCGTGGATGCTCATGGGGCGGTCGCAGTTCCATAAGGGCGCCTTCGACGAGGCTGCTTCCACGTTCGCCTACATGGCACGCCTCTATCAGTCGCAGCCCGCCATCTACGGCCGAGCCCGCGCCTGGCTGGCCAAGTGCTATGTAGAGCTCGACTGGATCTACGATGCCGAGGATGTCATCAGCAAGATGAACCGCGACTCGATGGACTGGCGCGCGGTGAAAGAGTGGAACTACACCTACGCCGACTACTATCTCCACACCGGACGGCTGCAAGAGGCCGTTCCCTATCTGCAGAAAGTCATCAAGCAGGAGATGCGCAAGAAGCAGAAAGCGCGCGAACTGTTCCTCTTGGGACAGGTGCAGGCTGCCCTCGGTCACAACGAGCAGGCCTATAAGGCGTTCCGTCGAGTGGTGCGCACCAATCCGCCCTACGAACTGGAGTTCAATGCGCGCATCGCCATGACCGAGGTGATGGCTGGCGGGCATCCCAAGAAGATGATCTCGCGGCTGAAGCGCATGGCGCGGTCGGAGAAGAACGTCGACTATCTCGATCAGGTCTACTATGCCATCGGCAACATCTATCTTTCCGAGAAAGATACCGTCAACGCGATCGCTGCCTACGAGAAAGGCAACGAGAAAGCCACGCGCAGCGGTATCGAGAAGGGTGTCCTCTTGCTTCATCTCGGCGATCTCTACTGGCAGAAGCAGAAGTTCAGCGATGCCCGGCGTTGCTACGGCGAAGCCATCGGCCTGCTCGACAAGGAGCGTCCCGACTACGAGCAGCTGTCAGAGCGCTCGAAGGTCCTCGACCAACTTGTTCCTTTCACCGAAGCCGTCCATCTGCAGGATTCACTCCAGTGGCTGGCCAAGGCCCCCGAGGCCGAGCGCAATGCTGCCATCGACCGCGTCATCGAGGAACTCATCAAGAAAGAGAAAGAGGAGAAGCGCCGCCAGCAGGAGGCGGAGGCCGAGCAGCAGGTGCAGAAAGAGCAGAACCGTGGCGGAGGACGTCAGCAGGACGACCGTCGGCCTGCCACTCCCACGCAGCAGTCGCAGCAGGGAGCGTGGTATTTCTACAATCCGCCGGCCGTCACCCAGGGCAAGCAGGCTTTCCAGAGACTGTGGGGAAAGCGTGAGAACGTCGACAACTGGCGGCGTTCCAACCAGACCGTCGTTGCCGGGGCGATGGGAGCCGAAGAGTTCACCGACGAGATGCGCGACTCTCTTGCGCGTGCCGCCGAGGTGGAAGACTCGCTCAAGCAGATTACCGATAGCGCGCAGAACGACCCCCACAAGCGCGAATACTACTTGGCACAGATCCCCTTCACCGACGAACAGGTAGAAGCCAGCAACCTCATCATCATGGACGGCCTCTACAACAGCGGCGTCATCTTCAAAGACAAGCTCGACATGCTCGATCTCAGCGAGCGGCAGCTGCGACGGCTCACCGACAGCTACCCCTCCTTCGAGCACATGGACGATGTCTACTACCACCTTTGGCTACTCTACCAGCGAAGGCATCAGCCGCAGGTGGCTGCCACATACCTCAGCTACTTGCAGGCCAAATGGCCCGACAGCAAGTGGACGAAGCTCCTCAGCGACCCCTATTACGTGGAGAACGCGCGCATCGGCGAACACGTTGAAGACTCCATCTACGCTGCCACCTACGCCGCTTTCAAAGCCAACCGCTTCGACGACGTCAGGGCCAACACACGTATCTCTGCCGAGCGCTTCTCAATGGGTTACCACCGCGACAAGTTCATCTTCATCGGCGGACTGAGCAAGCTCAACGCCGGCGACAGCGACGGCTGCCTGAAAGATATGGAAGAGGTGGTGAAAGAGTTCCCCAAGAGCGAGGTGAGCAGCATGGCAGGCATGATCATCAACGGCGTGAAGGCCGGTCGGCGCCTCCATGGCGGACGCTTCGACATGGGCGACGTGTGGGCGCGGCGCACCGTCGTCATGAGCGACAGCGACTCCATTGCTGCCCGTAAGTTCGAGGTCGAGCGCAATGTCGACTTCGTCTTCATGCTTGCCTATCAGCCCGACTCCGTCAACCAGAACCAGCTCCTCTTCGAGATGGCGCGCTTCAACTTCACCAGCTTCGTAGCGCGCAACTTCGACATCGAGATCGAGGACGTCGACGGACTGCGACGCATGCGCGTCAGCGGCTTCCACAGCTACGACGAGGTGCTGCAGTATGCCCGTCAGCTCTACAGCAATACCGCCATCGCACGGCTGGCAAAGCCTTGCCGCACCATCCTCATCAGCACCAAGAACCTGGAGCTCCTGGGCACCAACTTCAGCTACAACGACTACGATGCGTTCTACGAGAAGCATTTCATCCCGTTGAAGATCAGCACCGTCCTGCTCCTCACCGAGCCTGAGACCATCGAATATGAGCGGCAGCCCGAACCCGCACCTGACGAGAACCAGTCTGAGGGCGACGATATATATAATGGTGGCGTCATCGACGACAACATGCTGATGGATCTCGACCTCGACGACGGAACCATCCCTCTGCCCGACGACGGCACCATCGCCCTGCCCGACGATGACGCAACGGTGGTCGACGAGCAACAGCAGCCTGCACAGCCCGCAACGCAGCCCGTGCAACCTCAGGAGCAGCAACCCGTTCAGCCGGCGCAACCTCAGCAACAGCAGCCTGCACAGCCGGAGCAGCCGACCAAGCCTGTTCAGCCCGCGCAGCCCGTACAGCCCGTACAGCCTGCGGACGACGACGTCGTCATTATCGACGACGGCGAGACTCCCGCCGTTCCCGCCGCTCCCGCGAAGCCCGCAGCCCCTGCCACCCCAGCGAAGCCCGCAGCCCCCGCAGCCCCTGCAGCCCCTGCGAAACCCGCAGCTCCTGCCGCTCCTGCGAAGCCCGCCACTCCTGCCACTCCTCCTGTAGACGACGAATATTTTGAATTTGATGGATTTTAGACTATGAGCAACGGACAATTACTATGGGTCGACGATGAGATTGAACTCCTCAAAGCCCACATTCTGTTCCTTGAGAAGAAAGGATACGAAGTCGTTACCGTCAGCAACGGCACCGATGCCATCGACCAATGCCGGCAGAAGACCTTCGACCTGATACTTCTCGACGAGATGATGCCGGGCCTGAGCGGTCTCGAAACCCTGCAGCACGTCAAGGAGATACAGCCTGCAACGCCCGTTGTCATGGTCACCAAGAGCGAGGAGGAAGACATCATGAACCAGGCCATAGGGTCGAAGATTGCCGACTATCTCATCAAGCCCGTCAACCCCAACCAGATCCTCCTCACCCTGAAGAAGAACATCCATCAGCGCGAGATCATGACCGAGGTGACGCAGAGCGGATATCAGCAGAACTTCCAGGACATTGCCATGCAGATAGACAACTGCAAGACCTGTCAGGACTGGATCGACATCTACCGTCGGCTCGTACACTGGGAGCTCGAGCTCAGCAGCACCGACAGCACCATGACCGAAATGCTGCGCATGCAGAAGGAAGAGGCCAACAATGCATTCGCACGATTCATCAAGCGCAACTATCTCGACTGGATGAAAGCTCCCGCGCAGCAGCCGCTCCTCTCGCCGGCAGTCTTCAAGACCGCCGTCTTCCCACTTCTCGACCGCGGCGAGAAAGTGTTCCTTATCGTCATCGACAACTTCCGCTACGACCAGTGGCGCGTCCTCGCCCAAGAGATTGGCGACATGTTCGACATCGACGAGCAGCTCTACATGAGCATACTGCCCACAGCCACACAGTATGCCCGCAACGCCATCTTCAGCGGCCTCATGCCCAACAAGATAGCAGAGATGTTCCCCGACCTGTGGGTCGACGAGGACGAAGAAGAGGGGAAAAACCTCAACGAGGCTCCCCTCATACAGACACAGCTCGACCGCTACCGCCGTCGCAACACCTTCTCCTATCACAAAATCAACGACTCCGTCGGCGGCGACCGATTCATGCAGCAGTTCAACAACCTGCAGCAGAACGACCTCAACGTGCTCGTGGTCAACTTCATCGACATGCTCAGCCACGCTCGCACAGAGTCGCGAATGGTGCGCGAGCTCGCCAACAACGAGAGCGCCTACCGCAGCATCACGCTCAGCTGGTTCCGCCACTCCTTCCTCGCCGACCTCTTCCGGCAGCTCGCGCAGAGCCGCTACACGGTCGTCATCACAACCGACCACGGCAGCATCAGGGCCGACAAACCCGTGAAGATCATCGGCGACCGCAACACCAACACCAACCTGCGCTACAAGCTCGGGCGCAACCTCAGCTACAACCCCAAGGAAGTCTTCGTCATTAAAGACCCGCGCAGCGCTTTCCTCCCGGCACCCAATCTCTCCACTTCCTACGTCTTCGCCACCGGATGCTCCTTCTTCGCCTATCCCAACAACTACAACTACTACGTGTCCTACTACAAAGACACCTTCCAGCACGGCGGCATCTCCATGGAGGAAATGCTCATACCTCTGGTCACTATGCAGGGGCGGAAGCGGAGCTGAGCTTATCTCGTCTTATCTCATCTTCCATACGGCAGCGCTGTGACTCCGGAGAAGTCGTTTCTTCGCGCCCGTATGCCGTTCTTCGAGATGGCAGAAGGGCGTGATGGATATGTCGGGACAGGCAGTTTCAAATGTCGGGGGAGCCATCCTGAACTGTAATACAAATTAAATTGCCGTGCAAACTCATTTGTTTTCCTGCGCAATTTAATTCATTTCACTGCGCAATTTAATTTGTTTTCCTGCGCGCGATGAACTGTAAGGCATGGCATTTGAGCATGAATGGCAAAGCAGTCTGAGCGATTTGACAACACAATTATTGCCTGCTGCGCTACGTCAATTCACGTTGCACGGCAGGCAATACATTGTATGTAGACGGTAGAAGGGAAAGGGCTGTAGCCGGCGGAAATGGTTCTTCAGCTCATTTCCACGATTTCAGCTTCCTCGATGGGCTCTTCGCCCTGCGGTGCTGCAGCCGTTTCGCCGGTGGTGGGCGCCGTCGAGCCGTCGGCGGGCACCGTCTGTGCTTCGTCGTAGGGCTGCGCCTGCTCGAAGGATCGGCGCATGCGGTAGATGTGTACGGCGTTGATGACCTCTACGATGGCGTAGAGCATGAGTCCCCAGCCGAGGATGCGGAAGGGCAGGGCCGACATGTCCATGGGGCGCACCACCACGATGATGCCGACGGCGAGGACCACCACTGGCGGCAGCCAGAAGAAGATGGGGATGTGGCTCAGCTTGCGCACGCTGACGAGGGCGAAGATCTGGGCGATGGCACCGAGGATGAGGATGGCCGCCAGGCAGTACATGGCACCCTTGACGAACTCGGCAGGCATCAGGGCGAGGATGATGCCGAGGAGGATGCTGCCAATGCCGACGATGGGGAACGACGGCGTCATGGCGCGCATGATGTCGTCGGCCGTGGCGGGGGCTTCGATGCCCTCGCGCATCTCGGCCATGGCGCTGAGGCGTTCGGCGGCATTGCGCGCCTTGCGCTTCTCGCTGAAGTAGATAATCACGCTGATGATGCCCGATACAAGGAACAGGGTGCCGATGGCAATGGTGAGCCAGCGCACCATGTCGGTGCGGTAGATGACGAGCAGGTAGCCTACGGCTGCGGCAATGACGGCGCGGATGATGGAGCTGAGTAGGATTCGCATATTCTTAGGTTATGAGGTTTTTCTACTGCAAAAATACGAAGAATGTGCGAAAGAACAAATTTTTTGCGTACTTTTGTAGCAAAAAAGTGGTGAGATGGTAAAACTATATCTGGTGCGACATGGTGAAACGGTCGACAACGTGAACCGCATCATGCAGGGACAGACGCAGGGGGAACTGACGGCCAACGGCATAGCGCAGGCGCAGGAGCTGGCACAGCGGATGGCGGCCTGGCGGGTGGACGTCTTCGTGGCGAGCGACCTGAAGCGGAGCGTGGACACCTGCGCCATACTGGCGGCGCCCCACGGGCAGGAGGTGGTGGCGACGGCGCTGCTGCGCGAGCGCGACTGGGGTAGCTTCACGGGGCTTCATATTCCCGACATTCCGCTCGACGACCCGTGGCCCGACGACATCGAGACGCTGGCGGAGCTGAAGGCCAGGGCGGCGCGCTTCATCGACTTCCTGCGCAGCCGCTATGATGGGGCGACGGTGGTGGCCGTGGGTCACGGCATCATCAACAAGGCCATACAAGCAGTGCACTTCGGCAAGGCCATGCGGGACGTGCCCAGGATGACGAATGCCGAAGTGCGTGAGCTGTTGTTGTAATGGTGTGTGTGTAGTATGAGTGTTATCCTGAAAAGTCTTCCTACCTTTTCTTGACTAATCCTTATTTCTTTGTCATGTTATCTGCGTCCGCCGAAGCTGCCGTGGCCACCGCCATGCGAGCCGCCTGAGTGTCCGCCGCCCGAACGGCTGCCGCCGCCCATGTGAGCTCCGCTATGACCGCCTCCGAAGGAGCTGCTGCTACGCGAGGGAGCCGAATAGCTGCGCGAGGGAGAGCTGCTGCGCGAGGGTGCCGAATAGCTACGTGAGGGGCTGCTGCTGCGCGAAGGTACAGAATAGCTGCGCGAGGGCGAGCTGCTTCGACGCTCGGCTGCCGAACTGCTGCGGCTGGGTGTGAAGGTGCGCGTGGGGGCTGAGATGTCGCCACGCTCGATGCGACTGTTGCGCGAGCTGCTTCCGATGGCGGGGCGCGAGCTGCTGCCCTCGTTTCGGCGGCTGTTACCGCCTACCGTGGAGCGTGTGCTGCTGGGGCGCGAGCCGTCCTGACGATAGCTGCCGTTGCCGTTGTCGCGGCGCCCTCCGAAGCGGCCGTTGTCGCGGCGCTGCATGTCGCCGTTGCGGCTGCCCACAGAACCATTGTCGCGACCGTTACGTCCTCCGCGCTGTACGTCGCCCCTGCGTCCTCCGTCGTTGCGGCGCTCCAGGCCTTTGCCGCCGCGCGAGCGCTCGTAGTTACCGCGTTGCCGGTCGTAGTCGCCTCGGTCGTAGCCGTTGCGCATGCCGTGCCCGTGTCCGCCGTGGGCCACATGGTGGTCGTGACCGAATCGTCTTCCGTGGTACCAGCTGCGTCCGCCGTTGTGGTGCCAGCTGTGACCTCCGCGGTAGGAGAAGTAGAAGGCCGGGCGTCCGAAGTAGAACCAGGAGCGGTGGGGGTAGCGCGCATAGATGGCGAAGTGCCAGTAGCCGGCATCCCAGTAGAGGGGACGGTAGAAATAGGTGGCGTCGAGATAGGCGCGATACTGCCAGTCGAGGAGCACGTAGCTCAGGTCGAGGTTGCGGCGCTCCCAGTAGGTGCCGTAGAGTTCGTCGTAGCTGTTGATGCCCATGAGGTAGTCGAGGTTGATTTCGTAGGCAGCCTCGTACTGGTCCTCGGTGAGGTTCAGCTCGTAGGCCATCTTGTCGGTGAGGAACAAGGCCTGGTCGCGTGCCTGCTCGTAGCTCATGGCTCGGGTTGTGAGGGCCATCATCAGCAGGGCTGTCAGTGTAATCATCATTCTCTTCATAGCGGTATGTTTTTTTTATTGTTAATACTCGGTTTGCTTGCTATCTTTGTTTTCACGATGCAAAATTGCGAAGAAAAAACAATATGCGCAAAGGAAATTCCCTACTTCGTGCGGGATTTTCCCTATTGATGCACAAAACACCTTTTTTCCTGCTTTCTTCATACTATTCTTCCTTTTCTTGCGTTATATATAAGGTGCGGGGGTACGGTGGTACGAAGGTGCGGGGGTGCGGTGGCGCGAAGGTACGGGGGTGCGGTGGTACGGTGGTGCGAGGATAGCCCCTGTGCATAAAAGGTAATCTCGTACCCCCGCACCTCGCACCTCGTACAACGAACCTCGTACCTCGTACAGCGCACCTCGTACCTCGTACAGCGTACCTCGTACCCCCGTACCTCGTACCTCGAACCTCGTACCTCGCACCCCACACCCCGTACAACGAAAAAAATATGTATATGAAGAAAGAAATACTTGTCAGTACGCTTACATTGGCCTCATGGGCATCCGTGCCGGCACAAACCGATGGCAGCGGCCGCCTCGTGGACAGCCTTGAATACCGCGTGGAGGCGCAAGTCAGCATCAGCGACGGAGCAACACCCTTGTGGATGAATGCCAACAAGTACGGCCTGAGTTCGCTCGACAAGACCAACGGCTACCTCCGGGCCGCGATTGAACGCCCCCTGACGGCCGATTCCGCACGACAGTGGGGCATAGGCTACGGTCTCGACGTGGCCGTACCGTTCCACTATACGAGCCATTTCGTCGTGCAGCAGGCCTTCGCCGAGGTGCGCTGGCTCCACGGCGTGCTCACCGTGGGAAGCAAGGAGCAGCCCATGGAGCTGAAGAACAACCTGCTCTCCACCGGTTCGCAGACGCTCGGCATCAACGCCCGCCCCGTGCCCATGGCGCGACTGTCGCTGCCCGACTATTGGGAGATGCCTTTTGCCAACGGGTGGCTGGCACTGAAAGGCCACGTGGCCTACGGCATGACCACCGACGATGCGTGGCAGCGCGACTTCACGCAGCAGCAGAAACGACACACCAAGCACACCATGCTCCACACCAAGGCCGGCTATCTGCGCATCGGTCGCGCTGACCGGCCGCTGACGGCTGAGCTCGGAGTCGAGATGGCCTGCCAGTTCGGGGGCACGATGATGGCCGTGAACAACGATCCCACCATCATCATGGAGGGCGAGAAAGGGCTCGGAGCCATGGCCAGAGCCTTCGTGCCCGGCGGTTCCGACGCTACCGATGGCGACTACCACAATGCCTCGGGCAACCATCTGGGCAGCCTTCTGGCGCGCGTGAACTATGATGCGAGGAAATGGCGACTCGCCCTCTATGCCGACCACTTCTTTGAAGACCACTCGTCGATGCTCATGGTCGACTACGACGGCTACGGAACGGGCAGCGATTGGGACTTGCGCAAGCACAACCGCTATTTCCTCTACGACCTGAAAGACATGATGCTCGGCGCTGAGCTGAACATCAAGGACGGCTCGTGGCTCCGCGATATCGTCGTGGAGTATCTCTACACCAAGTACCAGAGCGGACCCGTCTACCACGACCACACGCCCTCCATGAGCAATCACATCAGCGGACGCGACGACTATTACAACCACAGCCTCTACACCGGATGGCAGCACTGGGGCATGGTGATGGGAAATCCGCTCTATCGGTCGCCCCTCTACAACGACGACGGCACCATCGCCGTCAGCAACAACCGCTTCGTGGCGTGGCATCTCGGAATCGCAGGAGCGCCCCTCAACGGGCTTGAATACCGGCTGCTGGCCACATGGCAACGGGGCTACGGCACCTACGACCGCCTTTTTGAAGATCCTGCCACCGACGTCAGCCTGCTGGCAGAGGCCACCTATCGCTTCACGCGCTCATCAAAGCTGGGGGGATGGGCCGTCAGAGCTGCCGTAGGTCTCGACCGAGGCGACCTCTATGGCGACAACGGCGGTGTGCAGCTGACGATTGTGAAGACGGGTCTTTTGAACAAAAAACGGAAATAAGGAAAGGGAAAAACGATGAAAAAAATCATATATCTCGTTGTCGCTGTGTGTATGCTGACAACGGCTTGCGACATAGAACGATCGGACAACGGCGATCTGGACGGACTTTGGCAACTGCGCGCTGCCGACACGCTGGCAACAGGGGGCACCGCCGACCTGCACGCATCGCAGACATGGTGGGCTTTCCAGGGTAAAATCGTGCACATGCACGACTCCGTGGCGGCGCATCCCGACGTGGTGGGACACTTCGTATGCACCACCTCGACACTCACCTTGCTCGACCTCTGCTTCTCCGTGCGCGAACAGGGCGACGTCAGGGTCGAAGATGCCGATGCCCTCAACGCCATGGGGCTCCACAGTCTCAACGAGGACATGCGCCTGCTGACGCTCAACGCCTCGACGATGGTCGTAGAGACCAGTCGGCTGCGACTGCATTTTAAGAAAAGGTGATGAGGAGTTAAGAATTCAGAATACTTTTCCGAAGACGATATTGATGAAAGTCTTCACCAGAATCTTGATGTCGAACCACCATGAGCGGTGCTCCAGATAGTAAAGGTCGAGCTCCAGACGGCGCAGCATCTTCTCCATGGTGTCGGTGTAGCCGTTGTAAAGGGTGGCATAAGACGTGACGCCAGGCCTCACCTGATAGAGAAAAGCGTAACGAGGATCGCGCTCCATGATCTGGTCGATGTAGAACTTGCGCTCCGGTCGCGGTCCGATGAATGCCATGTCGCCCTTCACCACGTTCCACAACTGCGGCAGCTCATCGAGATGATGGTTGCGAAGGAAACGACCTACGCGCGTCATCCGCGTGTCGCGGTCGTGCTGGTAGAGAGCGGGGCCGTCTTTCTCTGCATCCACGCGCATGCTGCGGAACTTATAGATGTGGAAAGGTCGTCCGAAACGGCCGATGCGCTCCTGCGAGAAGATGGCAGGACCGCCGTCTTCGCGTTTTACGGCGATGTAGCAGGCCAGGAAGAGTGGAGAGAACACAACGAGGCACACTGCGGCGACGCAGAAGTCAAACATCCGCTTCACATTGCGTTCAAATTCATTCATGCCGTCGAGCACGTATCCCGTTTCTGTTATCGACATAATCTGTTGGTAGTCTTCCTGTACTTCTATTATTTAATATAATAACTCAATATCGCAGTTATTATTGCATGAGAAGAGAAAAATCTTCGTTTTTAGTTCATTCCTCTCACTTCTATCCTCTCGCCTGTTATCTCTCGTCACGGTCGGAGTGCGCCATAGAGCTTCAGAAAGTATTTCATGTGAATGAGCAAGCTGTTGGAAGCGATGCCCAGCTTGCGGCAGGCCATAAGGTCTTCGCGCGTCCCTAATCGTCGGTTCATGAGGCTCTTGGTACTCTCGCCGCCGGTTCGCATGGTGACAACGTCGAGAGGAACATATTTCAGCCGCTCTCCCTTCACGTAGGCGATGTTGGCAATGAGCTCGAAATCGGCCGATATGCGGAGTGCGCTGTCGTAGAGCCCGTGGCGTTCGTACATGCGTCGCCGCAGATAGAGGGAGGGGTGGGGCGGGATGAAGCCCAGGCGCACCATCCACGGGCGGAAGAGTCGTCCTGAGTAAGTGCGCACGTTGCGCTTCAGGTCGTTACCCTTGACGAAGTGCACGTCGCCGTAGACCCCTTCTATGTCGGGTGTGAAACTTTGTGCCAGGCGTTCCACCACGTCGTTGGCCGTGAAGAAGTCGTCGGAATTGAGGATACCCACCACGTCGCCCGTGGCCATTCTCACGCCCTTGTTCATGGCGTCGTAGATGCCGTCGTCGGGTTCTGATATCCACTTCATGCGGCCGCCGAAGAGTTGCTCATAGCGCTGGATGATGTCTGTCGTGCCGTCGGTCGAGCCACCGTCGATCACGATATATTCCAGATCGTCCCACGTTTGTCGCAGCACGCTCCTCATAGCGTCCTCCACCGTGGAGGCGCTGTTGAAAGTCACCGTAATAACCGAAATCTTCATTTCGCCTGCAAAGGTACAAAGAACCCGTCACATAACCAAAGGGACGGACGGAAAAATCATGTTGCGGCACATGTGCTGATTCAAAAAGAAAGGTCTTTTGACTCGAAGCCAAAAGACCTTTTGTTATGATGTAGGAAAACTGTCGTTTAGTATCCGAAGATTTCCTCCGTCGAGAGCCGACGGATGGGACCGATCTTCTCCAATGCCTTCATGTCGAGCTCCTTTTCGTTGCCGAGAATGACGTAGCGATAGGGCTTGCGGGCCATGAATCGCTGCTCGAAACTGATAATGTCCTTCAGCGTCAGGGCAGGCAGCGCGTTGTAGATGCGCTCATTCAGGTCGTAGTCGATGCCACGCTGCTTGGCAGCAAGCCAGGCGTTGATGAGCGAAAGCTTGGTGGTGCGCTCGGTGGCCAGCCGCTTGGTAAGAGCATCCTTGGCGATGCGGAAGGCTGTTTCGCTCTGCGGGATGGTGTCGAGGATGTTATGGAACTGTCGCACGCAGTCCATCATCTTGTCGTTCTGCGTGATGATGTGCGTGAAGAAGTATTCGGGATACTCCTTGTACGACGGCTCAACGTAGGCTGCATAGGCGTTGTAGGCCAGTCCGCGAGCCTCGCGCAGCTCTTGGAAGACGATGGTGTTCATGCCGCCGCCGTAATATTCATTGAAGAGTGCTTTCACGGCAGCCTCCTCGGGGTTCCAAGAGCGCTGCTCGTTGTGTATCATCCGCATGTAGATGTTCTTCGCATCGTAGGGCGCAATGAGCACTTCGTTCTGCGGTGTGGCCTGCATGGTGTAGTGCTTGTTCTCCAATGGAGGCAGCAGACGCTTGCCCGTCTTGTGATACTTGGTCACCACGGCAGCCATCTCCTGCACGCTCATGGGACCGTAGTAGGTGATGATGTGCTCATACTGCGAGAGATTCTTCAGCAGGTCTAGCAGTTCCTGCGGATTCTGCTGTCGCAGCTGTTCCGAGGTGAGGTCGTTGCGGTAGGGATTGTAAGGCCCGTAGATGCCATACTGCACGAGGTATGAGAAGTTGGTCTGCTGGTCGAGCTTGTTGTCGGCGCGCTGTTTCTCCTGCAGTTGCACGAACTGCTGCCATGCTTGCTGGTCTACCTTGGCGTTCTTCATAATGTTTTCAAGCAGTGCCAGAGCCTGTGCCATGTTCTCGCTCAGTCCGTAGAGGCGCACGTGAATGTTGCGTCCGGTGACATTCACGAAGTATCCGCAGGCCAGTTTGTAAAATTGCTGCTTGATTTGCTGATTGGTCAGCTTGTCGGTGCCGAGGTATTCTAAATATTGACCGGCATAAGCGTATCTCAGGTCGGCCTCGTCGCCGAAGTCATACGTGAAGTTCAGTCGGAACGTGCCCGTGTCGTTGTTCTTCACGTAGACGATGGGCAAGTTCTTCTTCGTCTTGTCAAACGTCAGGTCGCGCTTGAAGTCGACGAAACGCGGCTGGATGGGTTCCACCTTCGTGTTCTGAACGTCCTTGACGAACTGGCTCATCAGGTCTCGGTTGGTAGGAATCGGGGTAATCTGCGGCTTGTCTATCTTCTTCAGGTTCTTGTCTTCTCCTTGCCGTTTGTACACCACAACGTAGTTATCGCGGAAGTGTTTCCGTGCAAAATCCATGATTTGCTGCTTGGTCATCTTAGCTTTTCGGTCCAGCTGACCAACCTGCTGCTCCCACGGTGTCTCGTTGATGAAGGTCTCTACGAAGCTGTTGGCACGGAAATAGTTGCTCTCCAGCATGTCGTAGTAGTTCAGCTTGGTGTTGCTGATGACCGAAGGCAACAGGTCGTCGGAGAATTCTCCGCGCTTCAGTTTTTCTATTTCTTCGAGCAACAGGGCCTTCACTTCGTCGAGGCTCTGGCCTTCCTTCGGCGTACCGGCCATCAGGAAGCCAGAATAGTCGCGCATCGTCTGCACGCCGCCCCAAGCGTTGAGCATCTTCATCTGCTGGTTGATGTTCAGGTCGATGAGTCCGGCATTGCCGTTGCTGAGCATGCTCTCGATGACCTCGAGCGTGTCCACCTGCAGCGAATTGCCGCGGTCGAAGCGCCATCCCAGCCAGATGGTCTCGGCTTCAAGGCCGTAGACGGTGGTGTCGCGCGGCGCAGTGATGGGCTTCAGGGTGGGGAACTCAGGCTGACGGACGTCGGTTCCGGGTTTCCACGCGCCGAAATACTTGTCGATGATGGCGATGACCTGGTCGGGATTGAAGTCGCCGGCCATGCAGATGGCCACGTTGTTCGGACGGTACCACTTGTTGAAGTAGTTCTTGATGTTCGTGATCGACGGGTTCTTCAGATGCTCCTGCGTACCGATGGTGGTCTGCGTGCCGTAGGGATGGGTCGGGAAGAGCATCTTGGTCATCGACTGCCACAGTTTGCGCTGGTCCTGGGCGATGCCGATGTTGTATTCTTCGTAGACGGCCTCCAGCTCGGTGTGGAAACCGCGGATGACCATGTTCTGGAACCGTTCGCCCTGGATCTTTGCCCAGTTCTCCACTTCGTTCGAGGGAATATCCTCGGTGTAGCAGGTCACGTCGTTCGATGTGTAGGCGTTGGTGCCCTCAGCACCGATGGCAGACATGAGCTTGTCGTACTCGTTCGGGATGAAATACTGCGCGGCAATCTGCGAGACGCTGTCGATTTCGTGGTATTTCTGGCGGCGAAGCTCAGGGTCGCTGATGAGCCGATATTCCTCGTATCGACGCTGGATGTCGTCCAGATAAGGCTTTTCGGCAGCCGGATTGGTGACGCCGAACTTGTCGGTTCCCTTGAACATCAAGTGTTCCAAATAGTGAGCCAAGCCCGTGGTCTCGGCAGGATCGTTCTTCGAGCCGGTGCGGACGGCGATGTAGGTCTGAATACGCGGTTTCTCCGTGTTCACCGACAGGTAGACCTTCAGCCCGTTGTCGAGCGTGTAGATACGCGTCTTCATCAGGTCTCCGTCCACGGTCTGGTACTTGTAGTCCTTGGCTTGCGCCGAACAGAGGCCCAGCGCAAGAGCTACCGTTGATAATAAGATTCTCAGTTTCATGCTTGAAATATTTTAGTTGTATAGGTTTCAGGGACGGAACGACGGACACACCGTATTTGTCCTGACGCCGTGTCAGGCCATGTCCTCGTAGTCAATCTCGTGGTCGAGCTTGTTGATAAAGTCATTGAACACCTCATCCTCAACGTCGCCCATGGCGTATTCCTTCTCGGCATCCTTGCGAATCTCGGCAATCCAGGCACGGCGAGCCGTGATGTAGTCCTGACGGATGCGCTGGGCGTCCTCCTCGGTGATTTCGCTCAGGCCGTAGTAGTCGAGAATCATCTGGTAAGTCCACGCCCACTGGTACTCACGATAGTGGTCGTTGATTTCCTCGAAGCGGTCAATGACGGCCTGAATGGTCTCCAGCGTGCCGTTCTTGATGTCGTCGATGAGGCGTTCCTCTTCGCTTTCGGGCAGCAACAGGCCGCTCAGGTCGATCCAGTTGCCGCGTCCGATAGTCGTCGTGGGCACTCCGAAGTAGTTGTGCTTCTTTGCCCGCTTCAGCACGGCACCCATATAGAGACGCAGAGCGATGTCGTAGTACTTGATTCCCTTGCGGAGCGACGACGAGTTGATGACATAGTCGTGGTAGTTATACTGCGACTGCAGGTCGCCCGAGGCCGCGCGGAGGTTCTCAAGAATCTTCTTGCCGCGCAGGATCTCGCCGACGGAGAACGGTGAGAGCCAGTCAAAGTTCACGATACTCTTCTGACTGCCCTGCAAACGCTTGTCGCGCTTCGGCCATTTCTTGATGTCTCGATAGAGTCCCACGGTCGTTATGTTGCGGCCGGGGACGAGATACATGTCGTCGTTGTACGAAATGAGGTAAGAGAAAGGAACGTCGCGCGTGTCGGGATGGTGCATCAGCTTACCCATACAGACGGAGAAAGCGCCGATTTTTGCAGGCATCAGCACGTAGCTTCCGCTCGCTGTCTTCGTTCCGCGCTCCAGTGTTCCGTAGTGGATAGGTCCCATCTTGTAGGCATGGTTGGAGAAGTTGGTGTTCGAACCGGCGTTGTAGAACGAGAACTGTCCGCCGATGAGCAGGCTCGACTTGTGGTGGCTGGCCGAGAACGGGCCGCAGAAAGCAGCACAGGCTTCGCCGTTCGACATGTACGAATTGGCGAAGAAGACGCTCTGCGATGCGGTGAAACCGTTGGAAATGTGACAAGCCTCGCCCACGAAGCAGTCCTGTATCTTCACGCTGTTGATGATGCTCGAGCCGTTGCAGATGATGCTGTTCTCGCAGATGACGCCCGTGCCGATATACACCGAGTCGTTCGGGCCGTTCAGGATGGAGCAGTCGCTGAGCCGCGAGGCCCCGTTGATTTCGCAGTTATCGTTGATCACCGTGTTGGTGATTTCCTTTGTACCGATGATTTTCACGTTGTTGCCGATGATACCGCGCTCGGGCATGTTGCGCTCGATGTCTTCGTTGATGAGCCGTCTGATCTCGTCCTTGATGTTCTTGTCGCCGAAGTGCTTCACCATGAAGGCTGCGAACTGGCTGTTCAGGTTGCCGAAGATGATGGCATTGCCGTCGCCGGCCTCGTTGAGCACGCTGATGAGGTTGCCTTCGCCGTAGGTTGCTCCTTCCGTCGTCTCTATGATGGAGACGTTGGAAATGTAGCAGTCGTCGCCGATAGTGTAGTTGTTGATATATCCGCCCACGTTCTCGATGAGGCAGTTGTCGCCGATGGTGACGTTGCGCAGGGTGGCGCGGTTGATGCCCGAATGCTTGATGAAACCCTTGGTGATCTCAACGTTCTTCTCGAAGACGCCGAGATTCACCTCGCCGTAGAAGCTGGTGTTCTTGACATGGTTGGGTTGGAAATCCTCGGCCACGCAGACTGATGTCCAGTCTTCTGCCGTGCATCTGTTGTTTTCGAGGATGATGATCTCCTCGTCGGTTAATAATCGGTAGTTTTCCATAATGTGAATATGTTTGGGTTGTTATATTTTCGATGTTCTTGATTGCAAAAGTCATTCATGCGAGCAACGTTCGGCCTTAGCCGTTGTCGGTCGGCTGCTCCTCCTCAATGTTGTAGAGGAAGTCGTTGTAGGGGTATTTCTGCACATGGAGCTCGCGCACTTTCTTGTAGAGCATGTCGCGCAGACGGTCGATGTTCTGTCGTTCGCGCGCAGAAATGAAGATGGTGTCGTCGCCGCTCTTGGCCATCCACGTCTTCTCGAGTTCTTCGAGCGAGATGTTCTCTTTGCGCATGGGAGTGAGGTCGTCGGCCTCTTTCTCTACCCATGTGTAGGCATCAATTTTGTTGAAGATCATCATCATGGGCTTGTCGGCGGCGCCGAGCTCCTTGAGCGTGTTGTTCACCACTTGTATCTGTTCTTCAAAGTCAGGGTGCGAGATGTCTACCACATGCACCAGAAGGTCGGCCTCGCGCACCTCGTCGAGCGTCGACTTGAACGAATCCACAAGGTCGGTGGGCAGCTTGCGGATGAAACCGACGGTGTCGGCCAGCAGGAACGGCAGGTTCTCCACAACCACTTTTCGCACCGTGGTGTCGAGCGTGGCGAAGAGTTTGTTCTCGGCAAACACCTCGCTCTTGCTCAGCAGGTTCATCAGCGTGGACTTTCCGACGTTCGTATAGCCCACCAGCGCCACGCGGATGAGCCGACCGCGGTTCTTCCGCTGCGTGGTTTTCTGCTTGTCGATCTCCACCAGACGCTGTTTCAGGAGCGTGATGCGCTGCAGGATGATGCGGCGGTCCATCTCCAACTGTGTTTCACCCGGACCGCGAAGGCCCACCGAACCTTTGCCGCCGCCCGAGCCGGAACCGCCGCCCTGGCGTTCCAAGTGTGTCCACAGGCGCGTCAGTCGCGGCAACATGTAGCGGTACTGGGCCAGTTCCACCTGCGTCTTGGCGTTCGATGTCTGCGCCCGCATGGCAAAAATGTCGAGGATGAGCGACGTGCGGTCCAGGATCTTCACCTTCAGCTCGCTCTCAATGTTGCGGATCTGCTTGGCCGACAGTTCGTCATCGAAGATCACCATGCCGATTTCGCGCTCGTTGTCTTCCTCTTGCCTGATGTATTGCTTGATTTCCTCGAGCTTTCCTTTGCCTACATAGGTCACCTGACTGGGGCCGGCTACTTTCTGCGTGAAGCGCTTCACGCATACGGCACCGGCTGTCTCGGCCAGAAACTCCAGCTCGTCGAGGTATTCCTTCGTCTTGGCCTCGTCTTGCTGTTGCGTGATCAGACCCACAAGGACAGCTGTTTCGGCCTTGACTTCAGAGATTACGAATTCCTTCATTTACCTTAATTCCGCAACACTTTGATTTAACTTTATTTATAAGTTCCTGAGCAACAAAAAGTTGCTCAGGATTTTGCCATGTCAGATTTTTCACTTATC
>DEJE01000023.1:0-25693 GCA_002353205.1 Prevotella sp. UBA2756
GCCTATTTTGACACACCCTCTTCTTTTTTTTATTATTATGAAGCCTCCCCTCGGGGAGGTTTGGAGGGGGTCGCTTCTCAGCACTGCCGCCAGCATGCTGGTTGCATGTGGGCTTGACATGCCCAAAGAGAAACAGACATCATTTGAGACACTGACCGTGAAGAAAGAAGACATCACGACGCTCCTGAAGTTCAGTGCGAAAATGAAAGGACAGTCCGATGTCACCATTACTCCACAGGTAAGCGGTCAGTTGATAAAGATTTGCGTTACGGAAGGCCAACAGGTACACAAAGGACAGACGCTTTTCGTCATCGACTCGCGCAATGCCCAGCATGAAGTCGAAGCCGCCCGCGCCAACCTCCAGGCAGCACAGGCCAACCTCACGGCAGCACAGGCACAAGCCAACAGTGCAAAGCTGGAATATGAAAGCAACAAGAACTTGTTCGACAAGAAGATTGTGAGCAGCTACATGCTCGACAATTCCAGAAACAGCTACAACCAGGCACAAGCTGCCGTCAGCCAGGCCAAGGCATCCGTCGCCCAAGCACAATCTGCCCTGAACCGTGCAAAGGTGAACCTCGGGTTCTGCACCATCACGGCTCCTGTGACGGGCGTCATCGGCGAGATTTCCGTGCGAACCGGCGACCAGGTGTCGCCAGCCTCTTATCTCACCGTTCTCAGCGGCAACACGAAGATGGATGCCGAATTCTCCGTGACAGAAGCCATTATCGAGGCTCAGGTGAGTTCGGGCATCTCGGGCAGCGACAAGGCCAAATACATTGCCAACCTGCCCGACGTGACATTTGTGATGAAGAACGGCACGGAATATCCCCACAAGGGACGCATCACCAGTCTGACAGGCGTGGTGGATGCCTCCACGGGGTCACTGTCCTGCAAGGCTTCGTTCCCCAATCCTGACGGTCACCTCTATTCGGGAGTCCAGGGCACGGTTGTCCTTCCTTATTCACAAAAAGACGTGATGGTGATTCCGCTGACTGCGGTGGTGCGCCTGCAAGACAAGAGCTTGGTCTATAAAGTGAAGCCCGACAGCACCGCAACGGCTATTGCTGTGACATATGCAGATGCAGGCAACGGAAAGGACTTCATTGTGACAAGCGGTCTGAATGTTGGAGAAAAGATAGTGACAGTCGGTGCGAACAACCTTCAGGAAGGACAGAAGGTGCTGTTTCCTGCCGAAGAAGAATGAATTGTGATTTCGTTATAACGTTCAATCGTAAAAACGGGGAATCATTAGTATCGAGAATCCGGGAATGAAGAATAACATTTTCATCAACAAATATGTGATGGCATGCGCGATTGCGATTGTCATCACGCTCGTGGGCTTCATCTGCATGAGCACGCTGCCCATCGAGCAATATCCGAACATCGCACCGCCTACGGTACGTGTCTCCACGTCCTACACCGGAGCAGACGCCAACACCATCATGAAGTCGGTGGTGCAGCCGCTGGAAGAGAACATCAACGGTGTTCCGGGCATGACCTACATCACCAGTTCAGCTTCGGCTTCGGGCGACGTTAGCATCCAAGTGTATTTCGAACAAGGCACCGACCCCGACATTGCTGCTGTCAACGTGCAGAACCGTGTCAGCCGAGCCACGGCACTGCTGCCTGCTGAGGTGACCAAGGTGGGTGTGCAGGTGATGAAGCAGCAGAGCAACATCTTGCACATCGGCGCGCTGAAGAGCGTGGATGGCAAGTACGATGCCGACTTCATAGCCAACTACATCGACATCAACGTGCGTCCCCGACTGATGCGCATCACCGGTGTGGGCGACGTGATGGCACTCGGCAACACCTACGCCCTGCGCATCCGGCTGAAGCCCGACGTGATGGCTCAGTACGGACTGGAGCCCAACGACGTGTTCGCAGCCATCGGCGGTCAGAGTTTCGTAGCAGCTACCGGTTCCCTGGGCGAGCAGTCGGAGAATGCCTACCAGTATTCGATGGAATACAAGGGTACGCTGAAAACGGTTGAGGAGTTCAACGACATCGTGCTGCGTACAAGCGACGGCGGTCACCTGCTGCGCCTGAGCGACGTGGCCGAGGTGGAAATCGGCGCCGTCAGCTATAACTTCACGTCGAACATCGACGGCAAGCCCGGCACCATCTACATGGTGTTCCAGGCCCCTGGTGCCAACGCTACCGAGGTGAACGCCCGCATCAACAAACTCTACGAAGAGCTGAAGCCGACGATGCCCGCCGGACTGGAGTTCGAGATACTGGAGACTTCCGACGACTTCCTCTTCGCTGCCATCCATAATGTTGTGGAAACGCTCGTCATTGCCATCATCCTTGTCATCCTCGTGGTTTACTTCTTCCTCCAGAGCTTCAAGGCAACGGTCATTCCCTCGCTGTCAATCATCGTTTCGCTACTGGGTACCTTCGCTATTGTTTCGCTGGCAGGCTTCTCGCTCAACATACTGACGCTCTTCGCCCTCGTGCTGGCCATCGGTACGGTGGTCGATGATGCCATTGTGGTGGTCGAGGCTGTGATGGCAAAACTGGAGGGCGGCATCAGCGACCCGAAGACAGCCACGCGCGAAGCCATGAGCGATGTGTCGGTGGCCGTCATATCGTGTACACTCGTTTTCATGGCCGTGTTCATTCCCGTGGCCTTCATGCCCGGTACGTCAGGCTCGTTCTTCACACAGTTTGGTGTCACCCTGGCCTCGGCCGTCGGTCTGTCGTGCATTTCTGCACTGACGCTGTGTCCTGCCCTCTGCGCCATCATGATGCGCTTCTCGAAGGACAACAAGGCAAAGAAGAACCTGAACTACTACGTCACCAAAGCATACACAGCCAGCTATAACGCCATTCTAAAGAAATACAGCAAGAGCGTGCAGAAGTTCATCAAGCGTCCGGTCATTTCGGGCATATTGCTTGCCATTGCCACCGTGCTGCTGATCATCTTCATGCGCGGTCTGCCATCAGGTCTCGTACCGCAGGAAGACCAGGGCGTGTTCTTCGCCGAGGTGCGTGCCCCTGAAGGCTGCACCCTACACGAGACGCAGGAGCTGCTATGCCACGCTCATCATCCGACTAAAGAACTGGGACGACCGTCCGGGCATGAACCACAACATCATGCTCGTCTATGGTCGTTTTGCGATGGACTGCAAGGACATTAAGAATGCTAAGGTCATCCCCTTCCAGATGCCGCAGGTGCCGGGCTACGGATCTAACAGCAGCGTGAACCTGGTTTTACAGGACATGCAGGACCGCCCGATGTCGGAGTTCAACGCCGATGTCACGAAGTTCCTGACGAAACTGAACCAACGGCCCGAGATTATGATGGCCATGAGTACCTACTCGGAGCGCTTCCCTAAATACCAGGTCGATGTGGATGCCACCCAATGTGACCGCGCCGGCATCACCCCGGCATCCGTGCTCCGCACGCTGGGCTCCTACTGCGGCGGCTCCTACGTAGGCAACTTCAACCAGTTCGGTAAGGTCTACCGCATCATGGCCAATGCCGCACCTGAATATCGTCTCGACCCCTCGTCGCTGAACAACATCTTCGTCCGCGTACGTGGCGGCAAGATGGCGCCCATTTCGGAGTTCGTCACGCTGAAAGAGGTGGTCGGCTCGGCCTCGGTGGATCACTTCAACCTGTTCCAAAGCATCACCTGCGGCGTGATGACCGCCAGTGGATTCTCCGAAGGCGACGCCCATGAGGCCATCGCTGAGGTGTTCAAGGAGACCATGCCCAACGGCTACGGCTACGAATACGGCGGCATGTCGCGCGAAGTGGAAGAGGCAAGCGGCTCCAACGCCACGGCACTCATCTACTGCATCTGCGCCATCCTCATCTATCTCATCCTGGCTTCGCTCTACAACTCATGGTTCACGCCGTGGGCCGTGCTGCTCTCCGTTCCCTTCGGACTGATGGGATCGTTCGGCATCACGTGGCTCGCCTCGCTGTTCCATCTGCCAGGCATGGAGAACAACATCTATCTGCAGACTGGTGTCATCATGCTGATTGGTCTGTTGGCCAAGACGGCCATCCTCATCACGGAGTTTGCCTCAGAACGTCGGGCTCAGGGCATGAGCATCATCGATGCTGCCTTTGCAGCCTGCGAGGAGCGTCTGCGTCCTATCCTGATGACGGTTGTGACGATGATTGCGGGCATGATTCCGCTTATCATCGCAGGAGGTGCCGGCGCCAACGGCAACCGTGTGCTTGCCCTCGGCGTTACCGCCGGTATGGCCGTGGGTACGCTGGCATTGCTCTTTGTCGTTCCTGCCTTCTTCTCGTGTTCCAGAAGTTGCACGAAAAGTATCAAGGACAAGAATTTGCTGTTGAAACTGGAAAAGAAGCCGTAGAAGCAAAATAATAATGCGATGAAGCGAGCGCAGAACGATGCTTGCATCAGTTATGCCGAGCGTGAGCATTTTCGGCGAAGCCAACATCAGCGTTTCCCAACCTGTATTTGATTAAATCCGTATCGGACAATAAGCATTTTGAATATGAAAAGACTAAGTGTTTTCTTTGCGACTGCAGCGGCAAGCCTCCTGCTCACTGGCTGCGGTCTCTATAATAAGTATGAACATGACAGCGAGGTACCTGCCGAAGCCTTCGGCACATCGCAGGATGTGCTGGATGCCGGCGGCGACACGTCGATAGCACAGATGTCGTGGCGCGAATTCTTCACAGACCCAGTGCTGCAGAGTCTCATAGAGATGGTGCTGAACCACAACACCGACCTGAATTCCGCGCGCATCGCGGTAGAGAAGAGCGAGGCCGCGCTGAAAATGGCCCGTATGGCTTACCTGCCATCGCTTTATTTCTCGCCCCAGGGAACGCTCGCCAGGTTCGACGACAACCCATGGTCGAAGACTTACAACCTGCCGCTACAGCTGTCCTTGGATGCAGACGTCTTCGGCAGCATCACCAACAAGAAGCGCGCAGCTCAGGCAGTGCTCCGACAGGCACAGATGCGCGAGGAGGCTGTCCGCGCCAACCTCATTTCGACCACAGCACAACAATACTACATGCTGCAGGTGCTCGACCGACAGCTGGAAATCCTCACCATGACTGACAGCCTGTGGAACGCTTCACTGGAAACACAGAAGACGCTTTGGGAGAACGGAAAGTCCTACAGCACTGCCGTCAACCAAATGGAGTCGTCCTACCTGAACGTGAAAGCGCAGATCGTTGACACGCGCCGCTACATACGAGCCACCGAGAATGCCATCTGCCGACTGCTGGCCGTCACGCCGCAGCACGTCAACCGCAACAAGTGGGGCAGCTCGGCTCTTCATCACCCCGACGCTCGAATGAGCCTACCGCGCTCGGCCCATCGGGACGCTTTGCTAGCAAAGAATGGCGACGGAACGTCGGAAGACACTGGCCAGCGTATGTTCGATACGCAGTTCCTGAAGATCGGCATACCTGCAACGATGCTGGAGATGCGGCCCGACATCCGTATGGCCAACGCCGCCATGGAAGAGGCCTTCTACAACACGCAGGCAGCACGCGCAGCCTTCTTCCCTGGCATCACGCTCAATGGCACAGCAGGATGGACCAACTCGGCCGGCAGCGCCGTCGTCAATCCCGGCAAACTGCTCCTTAGCTTCGTGGGCTCACTCACACAGCCCATCTTCGCACGTGGCAAAATCAAGGGGAACTACAGAATATCGCAGCTGACCGAGGAAGACCTGAAGCAGAAATACGCACAGACTGTCATTGATGCCGGCAACCAAGTGAACGAAGCGCTCGCAGACTGCGAGGCTGCTCGCGAGAAGCACCACTTCTACCATCGGCAGGTCGACGTACTGCGTGAGGCATATACGGGAACACACGAACTGATGGACAACGGAAAGGCTAACTATCTCGAAGTACTTACAGCTCAGGAAAGCCTCCTCAACGCGCAGCTCAGCGAAGCCATGAACATGTACAAGGGTGCCCAAGCCGTCATCGCACTCTACATCGCATTGGGGGGAGCAACGAAGTAAAAAGGCCGGTCTCCCACGTACCTCGCACCTCCGTACCTCGCACCTCTTACCTCTTACCTCCCCCACACACCTCCCACACCTTGCACTGTCGAGCTTTACCCTCAGGACCCGCTACCTCCAAGGTCACAATATACTGAGAACCATCCTGAGCATACGTATGCACAGGATGCTGATCTTCCGACGTCTCCCCGTCGCCAAAGTCCCAGTGCCAAGAGCGGATGTCTCCATAGCTGAGGTCGCGGAAACAAACCGTTCGGGTACCGCCGACAACGCTGAAAGTCCAGTCGCACTCAACAGCGCGGCGAAACGTCTTCTCAAGCGGCATCAGCGTAAAAAGACGCTCCATCGAAGCGTTGCCGTACATCTGATGATGCTTCGACAGGTTCCAGAAACCATTGTTGCCTGAGCCGCCGTCGTAGTCGATGACGGCCCAGCACAGACCGATCTTCTTGTTCACGTAGAGAGGACTCTCAACCGATCGTTCAGGACCGTCAGCACTCGCATAGTCGAAAGGGGTGATGTAGAACTCCAGGCGAAGAAGGCCGCTCTCGCCGTGAGCAAAGTCATAGTCGTAGGCGTAGTTAGCGTAGGGCAGTCGCTTCAGCCATTGCTGGGGACCCCACACCATCACCCACGACTTGCCTTCCGTCGGGGGGGTCATGATATGGTAGTTCTGCGCATGCACGTTCTGAAAGTCGAAAAACGATTCCAGCGGCGTCGTCACTGCTTCGTTCAGACGGAAACGCTCAATGTGAGGACCTCCCGACAAATCACCGTCAACAACAACCTCGTACGTGTCATTACGAAGGCCAAGATGGTCAAAATCCCAGTAATCGTCGTAAGCCTCGTAGAGGAAATACAGACGGTTCAGACCTTCTACCCAACCAACCTTCACCTTGACGTCCAGCGTATGGCGTGCCGTGCCCTCATGCTTACCCGTATCATCCCACATCTCATCGATGCCCACCGAATAACTCTCGGGAACAATGTCCCAGTCGGAAAACTCACCGTCGATGCGAGGAATGGCAGTTCGGGGGAACTGGAACACCTTGAACCCCGGCTCACTCACCTGTACTGACTGCACGCTGTCGCCAGACCTCTGCTGGCTCTTTGCCGATGGCAGCAGGACGAACAACCCTAAAAGAATAAAGACATATACTTTTTTCATCTGTCTGAAACATTTCTCATACCACCCCCACACATTTTGAACCAAAAGAGCCCGTCATCATCTCTCCCCTGGGACTCCCCCTCGGGGGGAAAGGCACGGGTAGCGCGTCAGCGGGAATCGGAGGGGGAGCCAGATCTCCCCCCTCGGGGGGACGAAAGGGGGGCCCCCTCTTCAATACCTAAACAACTCCACCTTCACAAACGACGGGTCCGCACAGCCGAAGTTCACACCCTGACCCGAATAACCCTCGTCGACGGCATAGAGAAGGTCATAGCGCAGCTGGATCTCGTCGCCGTTGAGCCACCGACCTTCTTTCCAGCGACCGCGGTCATCGAAGTCCCCCTCCGTGACTTTGGCCAGACCCACGTAACCCTGACCGTCAGCGGGAAGGAACGTGACGCGCGCGTTGGAGCCTAAGAACAGAAAACCGTCACCTTCCTTGATGGCAATCACGTAGCCCATGGCTGCAGGATCGTATGTGCCGCCGGTCAGCTGAGGGGCACCTCCGTTGCGCATGCCGCTCGACACCAGTTCACAACCAATCCTTACGTCGCCAAGACGAATCTCATCCTTCACCTTCTCCGGACTGGAACCTTTCAGCCAGGCAGCGCCGATGCGACCTTCGGCCTGTGCTTTCAGGATGATAGCAGATGCCTTGCCGGCCAGATGGTAGAACTGCGCGAACGTGGCATTCTCATCGGCATCGCAGTTGCGCTCAAAACCGAAAGGCGAATAGCCGATGGCGCCCATCGCACCGATAGCGTATGCTGCATTAGCTGCACCGTTTTGGCCGGAACGCGACTCGGGAACGAAGACGGGATTGCCTCCTCGAGCATAGAGAGAAAGGATGCTGGGGAAATCATCGAGATAGATATCGGGCGACAAAATGTCGATATGGGGAGCACCGGCACGCCAGATGTCGTGGTTCTGTGCCTGGGGACCGCCCGACGGATAGTTGCCCGGACGCGTGTCCTCGGGCTGAACGATCCATGCGTTGACAAACGTCGGAAGGTCGTACTCCTTCTTACCGGCTGCTACGATGCGGTCCATATACGTCGCATAGTGCCACGACATGAAGATCTCTGCGGCGCGGTCGGTCTTACCAAACACCTCCTCCCACGTACCTCGCACCTCCGTACCGCGCACCTCCGTACCTCGTACCTCGTCCCTTGCACCTCGCACATCGCACATCGCATCCAGCGTTTCAGGAAGCAGACTGTCGCGATGCGCCGAAAGCCAGGCCGTCAACTCTTTCGGAACCTGACCCTTGAAAGCCGCCTCTGCCAACGGACAGTAGTCGCGAGGATGACCGTGGAGACCCACTTCGTTCTCCACCTGCATCATCACAACCGTCTGCTCACGAGCATCCCTCTCCTTCAGGTGACGCATCAGTGCTGCGTAGGCCTTGGCGTCGGCTTGGCAGCTCGCCTCGCCGAGTGTCGACAGGATCGGAAGCGGCTTCCCATCGGGAGTCTGCGCCAGCGGGAAGCGCTTGGTATCCCGCTTCACCCATTTGGGAGTGTAGCTGGTGATACCGTTCTTCCAACTCCCAAACCACAGCAGCGCCAGCTTCATGTCGTGAGCACGGGCGTCGGCGAGCAAGTTGTCGACAACGGTGAAGTCGAACCTTCCTTCTTCGGGCTCTGTCTGCTCCCACGAGACCACCGCAAGGACGGTATTCACACCAGCTGCCTTCAGCCGGTCCCAGTGCGGAGCCATATACTCACGGCTCGACGAGGTGGAGTTTCCCAGTTCACATGCCAACGCAAGGAAAGGACGACCCTTCACAATCAGTTGCGTCACGTTCCCACGCTTCTCCAGATGGGGAGGCTGACATTCCTCGCTCCCCGAACCTCCGCACTTCGTACCTCGCACACCGCACCCCGTGCATCCGCACAACAACAGCACCATAGCCGAAACAAAGATAATCAGTTTTCTCATAAGTGTAAATATGATGATTGATTGATAGATTCTCCCGCACCCCCCGAACATCGTAACATCCCCCTCGGGGGCTTGGGGGGTCCACCTCGCACCTCTTACCTCTTACTTCTTACCACTTACCTCGCACCTCGCCAGCTTTCTGCTTGCAAATATACAGAAAAAAAACGAAACTTGCTTCACACCGCCATAAAAAACTGCGAAAGGTGATGACGGAAGAGAATATTCTCATGCAAAAAAGAGGCGACATTAAGGAAAAAACACTACCTTTGCATCTGAAAGGCTTTCAAAACAGCCCTTCCCATTCAGCACATGACGAGAGAAAAAGAGATATATAAGGTGACACTCGTGGGCAGTGTGGGCAATGCGGCACTCGTCACATTCAAGTTCATTGCCGGCATCCTTGGCAACAGCGCGGCAATGATTGCCGATGCCGTGCACTCTCTCTCCGACTTCGCAACAGATCTTCTGGTACTCATTTTCGTGAGCATCAGCGCCAAGCCGCAAGACTCCTCCCACGACTATGGACACGGAAAGTTCGAAACCATCGCTACCTTCCTCATAGGGCTGGCTCTCGTGGGTGCTGCAACAGGCATCATGGTGTCGGGAGCACACAAACTCGTAGCTTGGTGGAGCGGCGAAACGCTGGAAGCACCGGGATGGATTGCTCTGTGGGCTGCTCTGATCTCAATAGCCGTCAAGGAATTGCTCTACCAGTACACGGCGAGAAAGGCACGGCAAATACATTCTGAGGTAATGATGGCCAACGCATGGCATCACCGAAGCGACTCCCTATCATCGATAGGGGCGGCCGCTGGCATCGGTTGCGCAATATGCTTGGGAAACAACTGGACGGTGCTCGACCCCGTGGCATCCATCGTCGTCGGAATGATGCTGCTCGCTGTGGCATACAAATTGCTCAGGCAAAGCACCGACGAACTCACCGACGGATCACTGCCCGATGAAACGGAGCGCGAGATCATGGACATCATACAGTCGTTCGGCGATGTGGAACAACCCCACAACCTGCGCACACGACGCATCGGCAACAGGATTGCCATCGAAGCACATGTGCGGATGGACGGCAACCTGCCCTTGAAAACCGTTCACGACCGCGCCACCGCTATCGAGCGGAAGCTGAAAGACCGCTTCGGAACAGCCACACACGTATCGCTCCACATGGAACCTTCCAAGAATAGTAACCAAATAAAACATGATCCCTATGAAGAATCTTCTTACTCTGATGCTGATGCTCACAGCTGCAACGCTGTCGGCACAGGAAGTGCCCGTCATGGAAACGGGAGGGCAACCGATGCCCAACGAATGGATTGACAAGCGCACCATGCACCGCGAGATAGCCGGACACGAATGGTGGGGAGCCGACGGCAAGCACATCTACTTCGACCTGCAGAAACCTCGAGGCGAGACTTTCTTCGTCGGAAAGACGAACGTCTGGCATCAGATATGATTGAAGAGCCTGCTAACCTCACGGTCGGCAGGCTCTTATTCTTTTATTCTATAATTAACGAGAGTTTACTTCAACTTATTTCTTCGTCTTCACCGTTATCTTCAGGTTTTTCGGGTCGCTTTTGTCAACAGAGATGCTCTCTATCTTTTTAGGATCTAAAGCCGACTCCATTTCCTCTGCCGTCATTTCCCTGCCGTCGACCACAGCCTTGACGTTGAGAATAGAGATTTTCTTGCCGTCGGCCACAGTCTGGACATTGAGATGTTTCTCCTGCCCGGCTCTTGAAACGTCCGAACGGTCGTTCTTTAACACAATCACCGCCGAGCGTTCCATGCCATTCTGCGCGGCCACATGCTTCCGGTCCACCTTGAACAAGGCCGACTCCATGCCGACGTAGGCCGCTTCGATGGTGGCGCCATCGGAGACATCGATGGTAAAGTTACCATCCACGTCGGTGACAGAACCCTTCTTCGTGCCCCGAACCATGACCGTGGCTCCGATGACAGGCTGCTGCTTTTCGTCAATTACCTTGCCGTGCATTTTGAAAGGCTCGTTTCCTGAGCGGTCGAGATGGTCTTCCGTTGTCACTATCAGCACTCCGTTTTCTACAGTCCCGCCATACATCCTGACACTCTCGGCATTTTTCAGAACGTCAATACTCTTGATGCTTTCGGGCTTTATCGTAACAAGCTGCTCGTAGGGAACCTCCGAACCGTTGAAGATGACGAGCGGGTGTTTGTTGTCGCTGTCGTTTTCAGGTTTCACAAACTGAGGATTGGCAGTCGTGACATCATCGTTTTCTTTCGTCGCAGTGACATCTTCCTGCTCTACAAGGACTTGTCTCTTGTCCTTATCCTTATGTTTGTCTGCTGTGGTTATAGATTTGGGAATCGATCGTTTGAATGATTCTTTTCCAACCAGAAGTCGATAGTCGGTGACCGTTCGGGCACTGACAGCCAGCGAGACGGCTACCAAAGGGACGATATAGGCTGCACGCAGGCACTGCCATCGTCCGGGTTTCTTTCTTAGAATCATCATCATTCGTTTTTTAAGAGTACTGTTGCTGATGCCGTTGGCAAGGACACAGGCCTGCATACCCGTTGCTTTCCGCATCAGCAGTTCGACATATTGGCTCGCGTCCGAGCCCGAAGAGAGGACGGATGCATCGGCTTCAAACTCGTGGACGGTGCGCAAGTCGCGACGCAAGAGCCACACCACGGGATTGAACCACTGCAGAGCCGACAGGCATTCCACGAAGACAATGTCCCAACTGTGGTGCAGACGGACATGTCCGCGTTCGTGAGCGATGACCAAAGGGTTGCATTCCTCGTAGTCAACAGGATTGAGCACGATGGTACGCATCCACGAAAACGGAGCCACGGGCTGGTCGACAACAGCCAGTGTCACGCCGTCATCCAGTTGATGCCGCTCACTTCTGACAATGATCCGGCGCAATTGCCGGTAGATGAATACGATGTAAAGCAGACGGACAACCATTCCCGTCAGCAACACACAGGCGACAAAGTGCAACAGCTTGTCATGCCACTGCGCTGCGGCGTCGGCAACGGGCATGCCTGCGGCCGGCAGCGGTACGGCTTCGACGGCAGGGACGGCATCGAGCCACACCGTTTCGTGCAGCGTGATGACGCAGAAAGGCAACAACAGCGACAACACCGACGTCAGCAATAGCACACAACGGGAGAGCCAAGCCGTCACCCGGTCGGCCACTAACAGCCGATAGAGACAGTAGAACGCGGCCATTGAGACAGCCACCTTCAGTTCGTACGTCAGGAATGCATCCATCAGGCTTGGTCTTTGTTTTTCAGAATCGAAAGTATCTCGTCTATTTCTTCGGTACTCAACTGTTCTTCTTTGGCGAAAAACGATACCAGCGAGGCAAACGAACCGCCAAAGAACGTGTTCTTCACCTCTCTCATGTACGTACGTGTGTAGTCATCCCAACTCACCGCAGCTCGGAACAACTGCGCCTTTCCGTTTCGTTCGGAAGTAACAAAACCCTTCTCTTTCAGTATCTTCAGGAACGTCAACAGCGTGGTCAACGCCGGCTTGGGCTCCGGAAAGTGCTCCATCAGCTCAGATGAGTAGCCTTCCGCACCAGGCAACGACCACAAAGTCTTCATCACTTGCATTTCTGCCTTCGTCAATTGCTTCTTGTCTTTCATGTTCTAAAACTTTAGAATTACGCCTGCAAAGATATTCTAAAACTTTAGAACAACCAAATTCCCGTTCCATAATTTAACAAGGATTCACATTCTACGTCCTTGTACTGGTACATTTCTCTTTGTAAGACCACACTGCGACTGCCGTCAGCCGTCGCACAGCAGCAAACTTCTCGCCCGACCAGCACTGGATCATCTTCCGCGCCAACTTTGAAGGCGTTGAGAACGTCTATGCCGTCGAACTGTAGCCCTTTGCCGGCGACACGACAAACCATCGCTGCTATGTTCAGACTGCTCATGACCGTCTGCTATTGAACTTCAGAAAGACGAACGTCTGGCATCAGATATGATTGAAGAGCCTGCTAACCTCACGGTCGGCAGGCTCTTTGCGTCACTTCACCACAACTTTCCGTCCGCCTACAATATAGATGCCGGGGCGCAGCAAACGGCTCAGGTCGGCTGAAGCGGGAGCCTGCATGACTATTTTTCCGTCGAGCGAATAGACGGTCTGTGCGCCCTTTGCGACATCTGTGTCCACTTCTTGGACGCCTGTAGCGATGCCTGTACTCTCGAAGATGGCGGTCAGCACGATGTCACGGGAGGGCATAGCGTCGGGCAATGATTCCTTCCAACCCTTGAACACGTAGCCTTCCAGCTCGGGTACCTTGTCGAAGAGAACGCCAGACGGTGCGTAGCCCAGCAGTTTCACGTCAACTGCGGCAGGCGCGGCAGCACGCATGGCAGCCGCAAAGCGCTTGGCAGGAGCCGTTTCCTCCTCCTCGATGACGTAGGACACGCGGTAGGCGTTGTACTGCAGTTCGTCGTTCTGGTCAGTGTATTCCACGATGTTGCGGAATTCTTTCCATGGGTAGAACTTCTCATAGAGTTCTTTTGAGCCTTCGGGCACATAGAGGTCAACGTTGGCGATGGTCTCGGCGTCGAATACCGACTCGGTAAACGCAAGGTTCTGCATACCTTCACTGTTGAAATTCTTGTGACAGATCTTGATGTTCTGTAGTCCCGGCGCGTTGAAGCTGCCCGGCTGAAGCTCGTGGATGTTGTCGGGAATGAGGAATGTCTCGATGCCGCTGCCCATGAAGCAGCCACCCGCCAGCAAACTAACACCGCGCGGAATGTTCACTTTCTTCAGACTGGTGCAGTTGCCGAAGACGTAGGAGCAGTAGCCGTATTCCGTATCGCAACCCAGGTCGGTGACGGTCTCGGGCAAGGTGAGTTCGGTCAGACTGGTGCAGTTAGCGAAGCTGGCCGCTCCGAGCATCTTGATGTCGTCGGCAAGCGTCACCGTCTGTAGTTTCGTGCATCCGTTGAAGGCACCGGTCTCAATCTTCTCGATGGTGCCGGGCAGGCTGATGGAAGTAATCTGGCAATCCTGGAAGGCTCCGTCGGTAGTGCGGATGCTGTTGTCGGCAACGGCAATGAGGGACGTCGGGGCCACCATGGCGCTGACGGTGTACTCTTTCTCCTCACCACGCACGCGGCGGCCTTCGTCGTTGACTGTCTCCCTGGCATACGAAACCTTCTCTGGAACCACCACGTCGCCTTCGAGTCCAATGTCCTGGCGGGCAATAGTTGCCGTGCAGAGTGTCTCTTCGCCTGCACTCTCCTCTTTCAGTATATAGCGGAGATCGCCTATACGTGCGTAAGTCTCCGTCGGCTCGAAACGGTGCTGGGCTGAGGCATCCTCCACTTCAAGCAACACCAAGACTGGAATCTGGTTGCCTTCATATCCGCCACAAGTGATGGTGTGCTCTCCGGCTGCTACCAGTCGGTCGTAGCGTCGGTAGGAGTAGGTGCCGCGCTGGTCGTCGCCCATGTCGTTGTAGTCGATTTCTTTGCCGTCGATTTTCACCTTGCTGCTGTTGCAAGACGACAGGTAGATGTAGACCCACGAATAATCAGTGGCGGTGGTGAAACTGATTTCTGTGTCGTTATCGACAGCCAGCCCGTAAGTACCGTCTGACCAGTCGTGACGCGCAAACGCAACAGTTCCCTCAACATCGAAGGCGTCGGAAGGAGCGGAGAGCAGTTCGCCGTCGAGCTTCAGGAAAGAGCAGCCAGCGTCGGTGACACTGCGGAAATAGCGCCAGGGATAATACTCACGGTAGACCTGTGCGCTGCCGAGGGGTACGATAAGGTCGGCGCCAGACAAGCGTGCGGCCGTTTGGTCCACTTCCATATCGTGCCCGAAGATGACAGAGCTGACATCGTTGCCGTCTACACGGAGCGTCGTCATGTCCTCTACGTTCAGGATGAGTTTCTTCAGCAAAGGAAGTTCCAGTGCCTGATAGCCTATGTTGACACAGGAAGAGGGGATGGTGAGCGTCTCTATGCCTGAGCCGAGGAAGCACTCGCCACCAATGGTTGTCACACCTTCGGGGATATGGATGGCCTTCAGGTTGATGCATTCGGCGAAACAACCGTCGGAGATCTCCTCCGTTCCCTCGGGAATTGACACCTCGGTCAGCCCCGAACACTTGCGGAAAGCACACCACCCCGTCTTTTTCAGACCTGCGGGCAGCACGACTTTCTCCAGTTGCTCAGCGCGGTAGAAAGCGAACTTGCCTATCTCGGTAATCGATGAGGGCAGCGTCACCTGCGTCACTCCTGTGTCGGTGAACGCGCCGCGATAGGAATAGAAGTCATCGTTCATGTGGGAACCATAATACCAATAGGTGTCCTGAATGGCCGTCACGGGATAGCTGGTGCCGTTGTAAGCCACGGAGCCGGGAATGTTGACTACGCCTTCGAGCGTGGTGGGCTGTATGTCTATGATGGCCTCGCCGTCGATGATGAGGTAACGGATGCCGTCGATGGTGACACGGAAGCGGTCGGGCGTGATGGTTGCGCCTGCCTCACCATAGGGACTGATGCTCTTGAAGTCCATCCAAGGGTAGTAGGCACTGTAGATGCCTTCGCTGCCGACGGGAACCTGAAGGTCTATCTTCGTCATATTGCCGAAGGCAGTCACGTCGCAGGCAATGTCGCGCACGTCGCACACTGCTGTCTTCACCGCTGTCAGCAATTCATTGGCCAGGGCATGCTCACCGATTCGCGAGATAGAAGCCGGTATTTCGATGCTCTCGATGGCTGTGTTGCAGAACAGGCCGTCAGGTAGTTCGGTTACCTGAGAGGGGATGTTCACTGTCTTCAGGCTTGCACATCCTCCGAAAACGTTCGACACGGGGCCATATTCGCTGTTGCTCCAAAGGTACTTGACACTTTCGGGCAGCGTGATGGCGGTCAGGCTGGTGCAGTTCTTGAAGGCTGCTGCTTCGATGCGCTCGATGGTTGAGGGTAGCGTGACGGCAGCCAGCTTTTGGCATCCGCAGAAAGCCCCGGCGCTGACGCTGGTGATGGAGGCAGGCAGCTGAACCGACGTGATGTTGCAATCCTGGAAAGCACCGCCTTCAACATCGACAGTACCGCCAGCGACTGCTACCAGATGAGTCGGCTGGATCAGCTCCGTGACAGCATAGGCCTTATTACTAAACTCGATGGAGGCAGGAACGACAATGTCGCCTGCAAGGTTCTTGTCCTGACGAGCCACGATGGCGTGGTCGCCTTTCACTTCGTAGATAATGCCGTTGACTGTGGTCATCGTCTGAGCCATGCCGTTAAGGCACGCCATGACCGACAGCACCAAAATAAGGTAGATTCTTTTCATATTGATATGGTTTTATTTGTATTTGACTGCAAAAGTATCGATTTCGTCAGAAAAGACCGAAAAACGATTGATTCAAATATTGGTTCAATTTGGTACAAATGCTTGAAACAGGGATGAAATGGGGATTTTATGCTAATTTTTTTGTGGTAACAGGAAAAAGCACTACCTTTGCAATAGATTCGAGAAAGGCCCCAAGCCCCTGTGGAGGGGGGACGAAACAGAAGAGTTAATCAAGTGAATGGACATTAGGAATGGTACGCTCTGAAGATGAAGTGATGGTCATGTTACGCCAGGCCGTAGAGGAAAAGGTCGGACGGAAGATGAAGACACCGAAGGATTTCGACTTCCTTCGCGGCTTTCTCTTTGACGAATTGCACCTGGTGGTGAGCTCCATGACGCTGAAGCGTATCTGGGGCTACGTGCAGAGTGACAGTAAGCCGCGCGAATCGTCAATCGACCCGCTGGCACAACTCGTCGGATTCTCTTCGTGGGACGACTATCTGAACCATATAAGGATGCAGGACGATACTGCGGAAAGCGAAACCAGCGAAGCGGAGGCACAACCAACGCCGTACGGAACGCCACAGGAAGGCTATGAGAAACAGGAAGATAAAGAGGAAAAGGGGAACGTAGAAGAAGGGGTAACAGAAGCTACCTTCCGTCGGAAGTCGGCAGGCAGGAAACCGTTGTTGAAGCGGTGGATTTCCATGACAGCGGCTGTTCTGACGGTCGCACTGTTGATTCTTGCCATTGTTCGCATGAGCCGCCCTGCCGACATCAGCTATTCCACGTTCGATGCCATACCGCCGTCGGGAAAACGCGTGCTCCATAAAGGTGACGATGCTTTCCGCGAAATCAGCCAATACCTGCCCCTCTTCGGCATAGAAGAGGGCGACACCGCCTACTACCGGCCCGTTCCCAACTTGAAGAAAGTGTTCGTATGGAGTCCCGAATACCATCATCCCGTGTGGCATAACGACGGTGATGAACGACAACTGATGCCCACCATCACCGAATACTGGGAACCGCTGCCTGGCACGCAGCCCTACCAGACGGAAGAGTATGTGCGTCTGGCCAACGAAAAACTGTATTTTGAACATCTGGAAGACGATGAACTGCGCATCACGTTCATGCGCGATATCGTCGACAGCGCTTATCTGTTTCTTGGTATCTACCGAATGGATCGCGAAAAGTCGTCCAAGAAACGCATCGTGTGGCGACGTGTCGCTGATGATTGCGACCTCGGCAATCTGCCGTATCTTGAAAAGTTAAGAGAGGAAGACGCTAAATTCCCTGAGGGGATGTATAATGAATAGAATTCAACTTCTCAAGCTCTGCTTATCTTTAGGGAGTTTAGGAGTTTGGGAGTATAGGAGTTGATCCTGCCGCCGATAATCATCATGCGCGATTAATTGGGCGGAATGGCTGAAAAACGGTTTTTTATTCGTACCTTTGCGCCTAAATTATGATATACCCTACTACTTTTGAACAGAAAACAGGCTTCAGCGAGATACGCTCATTGCTGAAAAACCACTGCCGTCAGCCGTCGCACAGCAGCAAACTTCTCGCTCGACGGACACTAATGCCCAGTCTCTCCCACCCCGCCGCCAACGTCTCGCTCTTGCATTTGCCCCGATGCATCTATCTCGTCAGGAAAGACAACACAATCATAAAGATATCCAAGCGCTTATCTCGCAAACTTGAATATCTCACTCAAAACATGCCACTTACAATGCAGCTAAAAGACAATCATCATCTCAATCAGGACTTCTGCGCAATTTGTGAAGGAACAATCATCTGAGCACTATACGGTCTTTGAAAAAACTGAATGACTGTTGGCCGTTAGCTTCAACTACAGCCCTGCTTCCAGCAGTTGTTGGCAGATGCTCTTCATTCCGTTGATTGAAGGGTGGCCGTTCTGCTTTTCTATGTCATGGAGTTCTACGAGCTTCACCTGGTAGTGTGCGCAGACTTCACGCATCGACTCGTTGACAGACTCTCTTAACTCAGAGTTTAGGATGCAACAGATTGTTGCCTGAGGATAACGGTTCTGAAGCATGTCTATCAGGCAGGCAAGGGCAGGACGGAAATTCTTGCAGTCGTCTTTTGTCCAATCCGAATACTGATACTCACCCATAGGAGAGTTCGCCCAAGCGTCGTTGGTGCCTCCGAAGACGAAAATGATGTCAGGATTGCCAAGGCTGTCCACACGGGAAATGAAGTTACTGCGCGAAGAATCCATTCCGCCGTAACCAGTACCGCAGATGGTTGTGCCGCCCCATGAGTCGTTCTTCTCCAACGTGTAGCCCTTTGCCTTGATATAGAGGCTCCACCAGGTTTGGTCTACCTCATTGACATCGTTTCGGTCGTTGGGGTAGAATGTCGCGTAATTGGCGGGAATGACACCAATGAAAGTGGAGTACGAATCACCAAGAACAGACACTCTCTTCGATTGCGCTGATGCGTAGGTAGACGTCACTACCATCAGCATGAGTAATAATAGTTTTTTCATCATATTGTTGACATTGATATAAATTCATGTACCCTCCTGTTTTACTTGCCAAATGTTGAATGCAATCAGTTTGTGCTTGCCATCCGACTCATTCCTATAGTCATCTTCATGGGACGCGGGATGATGGGACAATTACCTCACTATCATTATGCTTACCACGCGAAAGAAAGCGAGCGGTCACTTCAGCTTGGGCTTCAGCTCATCGGGCGATTCATTGGTGAACATATTGACTGGTGGAGCCTGCTTTTCAAACAGGTCCGTAATGGTCTGTACGTCAAGGCGGATGGTGGGCTGGAAACGATCGCTCTGCATATAGTTGAGGATGGATTTCCGCAGCTGGCGAGCCACTACGCGATGGCTGAGATCACTATCTATGTCGATGGTGGTCATCAGCAGCTGTCCGTTCAGCACGTTGGCCTCAATCATCAGACCCAGTTTCCGGCTGACGTGCCACGTGTCTATGGGCTGCACGATGGGCTGATAGTCGGACGGGAAAGCCGAAAGGTTCATCACCTGCACATTGTTCACTAGTTCCCACCAGTTCAGGTTCTGCCAGTCGTCAGTAGGAAACAGCGCGAACACGGGGTGGGTGTTCTGTATGTAGGAGCCTGTGGTGTGTGGCGGTCTCATCTTAAACCAACTGGTATTCCAGAAGACAGGCAGGTAACGGTGCTTAACATCGCTGCCGTAGCGCACCTTCCCGGAGGCTGTAATCAGCACGCGACCACCGTCTTGCAGCACCTGGACGGCCTTCGCATCGAGCGTGTCGGTAATATGGATAGCTGATGGGCGTTGGGGTGTGGATGGTGATTGCACCTGACGGGGATAAACCCAGAGGGTCCAGCTGTTACTGATGTCGCGGCCATAGTCCTCGGTAGCCTTCGGGTCCACCGCGATGGTGAGGCGCAACTTCTGAGGCAGGCCGCCGTTCAACACCTGATTGAGGGGTATCTCGAGGGTGGCAAAGTCTTTCGTCTTGCCCAAGGGAATAGGCTTCGTGGAGAGGACTCCCTTGCGGTTGAAGGCACCTTGGGCTGATTCGTTCCCTACGGCAGCAAGATGATAGGTGGTCTCTGCCTTTTGGCTACCTATGGGTTGTGTCCAAGCGTTGTACATGTCGACCTCGAGACGCAGGGTGTCGCCCTCTTCATAAACGAAACGCGGCAGACGGGCCAGCGGAACCACTGGAGCACAGAAACTGAACCAATCGCACTCGGTCGGCGGAGCGGCTTTCTCCTGCCAGAACACGTTGAGCGGCCCCACGAGGGCAGTGCCCTGTCCGCTGTAGTCGTTCAGTCCGAGCAACTGGAATCCGGCGTAGTCTCTCGTGCGCAGGTTTCGTTCCATCTCATACTTATAGGCCACATCTTGCAGTTCACGGCTTGCATGTAGGAAGCGCTGGGCCTGCGCCTGCATTCCGTTATCGCGCAGCAGGTCTTGGAAAATTTCAAAGTTGCGGGCCTTATAGGCACCTGTGTAAAGAGGCATTTCGCTGAAGTCGGGGAAAGCGCACCACTGCCCTTGCTCATGAGCAATGATGGGTGTGCGGTTGGGAACGGTGTCCTTGTAGTTACGCGGATAGTCTATCTGCGACTCATAGTCGTCGTCGCAGTGGGGAGCATGACGATCCCAGTCGAGGCCTCTGGCACCGCCTTTCACGTGGTATTGCGACCCGTTGTCCCACGCCCATCCACCGCCTACCGATGCTCCGCAATAGACACGCGATGGGTCGTAGGCCTTCATCGTGTCGACGAAATCGTTGCACCACGCCACCCAGTCGCCAGCGGGTTCGTTGCCAGCAGCCATCATCACGAACGAGGGGTGATGGCCGTAGGTGTCAACAATACGCTTGCACTCTTCCAACAAGTATTCATCGATGGACTGACCGCGGCGCAGGCGCACACCGTGATTAGGCCACGAAGGGCCTTCGGGTTGCAGATAGAAGCCCAGGCGGTCGGCGGCGGCAAAGGCGGCTTCGGGTGGGCAATAGGAGTGAAACCTCATGTGGTTCAGCCCGTATTGTGCGCATTGGATGAAGATAGCCTTCCATGACTCTTCGTCAGTCGGTGGATAGCCCGTCAGGGGGAAGCAGCAGTTCTCTACCGTTCCGCGAAGCCAGATGGGACGCTTGTTGAGCATGAACTGCCGACCTTCTATGCTGATTTCGCGAAGACCGAAGGTCACGGGAATGGTGTCGCCCTTGTAAACCACGTTGCGTGTATAGAGCATAGGGTTGAACTCGTCCCATAGCTGCGCGTCGCTGCCGAGCGAGAAATGGTATTCCTGCTCGTTGATGACGATGGTCACCTCTTTCTTTTCCACGTCGGAATAGACGCGTTTGCGCCAGATAATGGGTTCAGCACGCAATTCTATACGACCTGTCACGCCGTTCCAATTACCTTGCGTTTGGTCGGTGACGCTATGAGAGTCCTGGCCCACACAGACATTCTCGATGCCATTATAGATGATTAAGGTAATGACGTTGTCCTTGCCGAAGCGGACGAAGTCAGTCACATCGTATTGGTGGGGAGTGCTGAGCGACATTTGATGGCCCACTTCGCGACCGTTCACCAATAGCGTGGTCTCTATGTGGGGGCGCTCCAGGAATAGGGTGACGCGTTTCCGACGCCACGCCTTGGGAACACGCACGGTGCGCTGATACCAGGCACGGCCCACATAGTGTTTCTCAGGAGTCAGGAAGAAAGGGAACTTCATCTGGCCTTCCACCTGATACTTCTTCATGTAGGGATTGAAGTAGAAAGAGGAATCGTAGAGCGAGCCCGTCCACTGCGTGTTCAGCGAGACGTCGTCTCCCTTGTTGTTGGTGAGCATGGAACCAGGAAGTGTGACATGATCGTTATAGGAAGGGGTCTCGCCAATGGCGAAATCCCATGTTCCAGCCAAGCTAATGCGCTGTTGGGCAACGGCACCAACGGCGACGAACAATGTCAAGAGGGAGAGCAGTTTTTTTCTCATGGGCAACAGTTGTTATTGAGTGACAGGGCAAAGATACGAACTTTTGTTGACAAAAGCATCATGACTATAGCTTTTTTCACCAAGAAAAGCGGGATTGAACAGACATAATGGCAGGAAAACGGTTTTTTATTCGTACCTTTGCGGCCAAATTATGATATACCCAAGTACATTTGAACAGAAAACGGGCTTCAGCGAGATACGCTCATTGCTGAAAAACCACTGCCTCAGCACGTTAGGCAAGGAGGAAGTGGACGGCATGACATGCTCCACCGATGCAGCGCAGATTGGCGAATGGCTACGGCAAGTGAGCGAACTGAGGCGCATCAAGGAGGAGAGCGACGACTTCCCCCTGCGCGACTTCTACGATGTGCGCGAGGCCGTGGCCCGACTGCGGCTCACTGGCACCCATCTTGAAGAGAGCGAGCTGTGGGACCTGAAACGCTCGTTGGAGACCATCCACGCCCTGTTGCGCCGTCTGAACCCCATCGCCGACGAACCGCCCTACCCCGCCCTGCAACGGCTGACCGAAGGTGTCAGGATTTTCCCCAACATCGTGGGGCGCATCAACCAGATACTCGACAAGTTCGGACACATCAAAGACTCGGCATCGCTCGAACTGGCACGCATCCGGCAGGAACTGGCGCGCACCGAGGGAAGCATCTCGCGAACGCTGAACGCCATCCTACGCTCGGCTCAGAGCGAAGGACTTGTGGAGAAAGACGTCACACCGGCCGTACGCGACGGCCGACTGGTGATTCCCGTAGCACCTGCCATGAAGCGACGCGTGAAGGGCATTGTCCACGACGAGTCGGCCAGCGGCAAGACCGTCTTCATAGAGCCCACCGAGGTGGTGGAGGCCAACAACCGCATACGCGAGCTGGAAGGCGAAGAGCGACGCGAAATCGTGCGCATACTGACAGAGTTTGCCAACGACGTCAGACCCCACGTGCACGAAATCCTGCAATCGTACGTATTTCTGGCAAAAATAGACCTCATCAACGCCAAGGCCGAACTGGCACAGATGATGAAGGCCACCGAGCCCATCGTGGGCGAAGAACCGCTCATAGACTGGGTGCAAGCCGTGCACCCGCTGCTGCAGATATCGCTCGAGAAACAAGGGAAAAAGGTGGTGCCCCTCGACATCACCCTCACCGACGACAAGCGCATTCTGATCATCTCGGGACCGAACGCTGGCGGTAAGTCGGTGTGCCTCAAGACAACCGGACTGCTGCAATACATGCTGCAGTGCGGACTGTCGGTGCCCATGCGCGAGAACAGCCGCACGGGTGTCTTCGAGAACATCCTCATCGACATCGGCGACGAGCAGAGCATCGAGAACGACCTGAGCACCTACAGCAGCCACCTGCTCAACATGAAGAACATGATGAAGGCGGCCAACGACCGCACACTGATCCTCATCGACGAGTTCGGAACAGGAACGGAACCGCAGATCGGCGGTGCCATCGCCGAAAGCGTGCTCAACCAGTTCTGCAAGCGACACGCATGGGGCGTCATCACGACCCACTACCAGAACCTGAAGCTCTATGCCGACAGCCACGAAGGCATCGCCAACGGAGCCATGCTCTACGACCGACACGAGATGCAGGCACTCTTCCAGCTGCAGATCGGACAGCCAGGATCGTCGTTTGCCATCGAGATAGCACGCAAGATCGGACTGCCCGAAGAGGTGATCAACGATGCGAGCGAAATCGTGGGCCGCGACTACATTCAGAGCGACAAATATCTGCAGGACATCGTGCGCGACAAACGATACTGGGAAAGCAAGCGACAGAACATCCACCAGCACGAGAAGACCATGCAGCAGACCATCGCCCGCTACGAGACCGAGGTGCAAGAGGTGGACCGACAGCGCAAGGAAATCCTGCGACACGCCAAGGAGCAGGCCGAGGAACTGCTTCGCGAGAGCAACAAAAGGATTGAGAACGCCATACGAGAGATTCGCGAGAGCCAGGCCGAGAAGGAAGAAGCCAAGCGCATACGCGAGGAACTCAACGCCTTCCGCGAGGAAGTGGCCACCGTCGACACGTCGGCCAACGACGAGATGATAGCCCGCAAGATGCAGCAGATTCAGCAACGAAAAGAGCGGAAAGAGAAGCGCAGGAAGGAGAAGCAGGAGAAGGCGGCAGCAAACGCCGGATCCAAAGCTGCAGCTGTGGCGAAACCCGAGGCCAAGGCTCCGCACGAACTGCTGAAAGTGGGCGACACCGTGCGCATCAAAGGACTGACGACGGTAGGAAAGATAGAAAGCACCGACGGCAAGATGGCCACCGTCATCTTCGGCGACATGCGCACAAAGATGCGGCTCGAACGCCTCGAGGCTGCCGAAGCGACGAAGAAGGAGGAGCCGAAGACTTTCGACTTCACCAAGCAAAGCCGGACCACGCGCGAGACCATCGACAACCGACGCGCACAGTTCAAGCAGGACATCGACGTGCGAGGCATGCGAGGCGACGAAGCCATCAACGCCGTGACCTATTTCATCGACGATGCCATACTGGTAGGCGTGCCGCGCGTGCGCATCCTCCATGGAACGGGAAGCGGCATTCTGCGAATGCTCATCCGCGAATACCTGGCCACCATTCCGAATGTGGTGCACTTCCAGGACGAACACGTACAGTTCGGCGGCCACGGCATCACTGTTGTCGATCTGGAATAAAGGATTTGCAATGAAAAACGAGCCGTCCGGCTATGGCCGACAGATCGTTTCGCAGTGGAAAAAAGACCGTTTTCTACGGACAGACAGTCCGTTTTGTTGTGGAGAATAAATGATATTGCGTGGGAAAACAAATTGTTTTGCAAAGGAAAATAAATTGTTTTGCCGCGCAATATAATTGAGATTGCAGCGCAAATCAATTCATATTGCCGACCCATACGGCATCAAAGGCAATCCACCCACAGCCTCCGGACAACCCGAAGAGCATCTGTCTGCCACGGAAAAAGAACCATCTCACACCGAAAAGCATAAAAAAATCCCGAGCTCATAGACGAGCCCGGGATTCTTATTGAATGTGCTTTACAGCGCAAAGTTATTCTGCGGCGGGAGCTTCCTCTTCCTCTTCGAATTCGGGAGCCTCTTCGACGACCTCCTCCACGGGAGCCTCTTCGGCAACCTCCTGGACAGGAGCGGGAGCATTCTCGGCAACGACCTTGACGGGAACCTTCACCTCAACCTCCTTGTGGAAGTGTACGGTAGCCTCGTAGTCGCCAACCTGCTTGGCATCGCGCATGGTGATGATCTTGCGGTCCACCTCGATGCCCAGCTTAGCAAGCTCTGCAGCAACGGTAGCAGCATTCACCGAACCGTAAAGCTGGCCGGTGGCACTCACCTTGGCAGCGATTTCAAGAGCCACACCTTCGAAAGCCTTCGCACGCTCTTCGGCAGCAGCCTTCTGAGCAGCGAGTTTGTGGGCCTGCTGGCGCAGGTTCTCGGCGAGCACCTTCTTGGCACTCTCGCTGGCGATGACGCCCTTACCCTGGGGGATGAGATAGTTGCGGCCGTAGCCGTTCTTCACGTTTACGATATCGTTCTTGTAACCCAAGCCGATAATATCTTCCTTCAGTATAATCTCCATATTGCTTTTCCTCCTTTTAATTATTTCATCAAGTCAGTAACGTAAGGAAGCAATGCAATCTGGCGGGCACGCTTCACGGCCTGAGCCACGCGGCGCTGGTACTTCAGCGAGGTACCTGTGATGCGACGGGGCAGGATCTTGCCCTGCTCGTTGAGGAACTTCTTCAGGAACTCGGGATCCTTGTAGTCGATATACTTGAT
>DEJE01000023.1:25700-70498 GCA_002353205.1 Prevotella sp. UBA2756
CGGCAATACTTCTTCTTCTTCGTGTCGATAGAAGGAGCTGTGAGATAACGGATTTCAGACTGTTCTGCCATGATTATGCCTCCTCTTCTACTTTTTTGCCAAGCTTGGCACGACGCTTCTCGGCGTACAGTGCAGCATACTTGTCGAGTTTAACGGTCATGAAGCGGATTACCTTCTCGTCGCGACGGTAACCAGTCTCCAATGTCTTGATCACTTCAGGCTCAGCCTTGAACTCCATCAGGAAATAGAAACCCGTGGATTTCTTCTCAATAGCATAAGCCATCTTCTTGAGTCCCCAGGCCTCTTCGTTCACAATCTCGGCACCATTGTCGGTGAGAATCTTCTTGAACTTAGCGACCGTTTCCTTTGTCTGTTCGTCAGACAAAACGGGAGTCAGGATGAAAACGGTTTCGTACTGATTCATTTGTTTTGATTGATAATTAATTGATTAAATAAACTTACTGCTTCGAAAAGCGGGTGCAAAGGTACGAAATAATAATGAATTACGAGTATTTTTTTAAGAATAATTTCATTCTTTCCTGCCAAAAACATGTTTTAGGATGAAAAAAACTGGCGGAATCACGTATCTTCAGCACTTCTGAGAGCATTTTTCAGCTGTAACAATTCGTTCTTCAGATACTTTTCAGCCATCATCATCTTATGTTGATAGTCCAAGAATGACAACGCTGAAGGACATGTGTTCATTCCAAATAAAAACATAAGACCTCCCATGCCTGTGAGTTCCTTCTTTTGTGAAAGATGAGTTTCCTTCTTTAACGGAACGACAAAACCACCAGATTTCAGATTTGTAATATGCATATAAGATAAAACCTGGTATATATCCTCTCTTTGTATCTTTCCCCATTCATCACAAATCTTATACTTTGCGTCGAGCACCATGTCAGGACTCACGAAGTCAGGGTAACACCAACCAGTCTTGTCAGTAAACAGACATATATGCCCAATCCTTTCTCTGTTTCTTGGATGCTGAAAGCCAATACCAGATAGGAATGTGTTCAGATATTCTTCCCATAGCCAGGCACCATCGAATAGCACTCCATAGATTTCATCATCGTCTCGCCCATATTTCATTTCGTCCTGACGAAGTATCTGCAAGCATAGCTGTTGCAAGGGGCGGTACTCACTATAATAGGGGTGGCTAACGGGACGCAGATTCTGATGAATGACCCTAAGTCGCTCGTTACGGTTGTAAGAAGGTGTAGCTTGGCAGATGGTTTTCACTGCATCTGCCGTATCATCGTCGTTACGCAGGATGTTCCCAGAATACTTGTGGTGCGAGATGTATTCGATAGTGTGGCGAATTAACTGCGTCAGGTGATTGTCCTGTGCATACTCTCGAGTGGTATAAGCAATGCTTCCTGCAAAAGGGATGTTCTGCCGGATGTGTCGTGAAATGTCTATGTGCCCCTTCACGTTGGCATCATTATACTGACGCTTCTGGTATTCCCTGTACAAGCCTTGCCGCATGGCCTGTTTCAGGAATGTTGGGAACAAGTAGATCAAAAAGTCGAAGATGCTCTCTTCATCTGCATTGAATTGCAGGTCGAACAGATTGACAGCAAACACCTTTTGCAGCATGTAGTGCAGGAAATAATCTTTCTCGTCCTGCGCAAAGCGCGAGCTGATGCTGACCTTGGTATCAGCGCAACCGATGAAGCCCATGATATTACCAGTGATGATTGTTGGTATGGACTTGTAATCTCCGCCCTTAACCTCAAAGATATGGGCGTCGCCAATCTTATCCCCATAAACATCTAAGTCTTGTGGGAATATCAACAAATTTGGATGCTCCTTACGGCACAGGTCAGCAATAGAAGGCTCTGCCAGTTTCTTTAGCGTATCAAGGTGGCGAAGCTCCGTCTCAGTCAAACGCCGTTCAGAGTTATCCTTCGTCTGTATGGGCTGACTGCTCATTGAAGTTCGTATTGTTGTATGCCTTGTTCAACTTCTCTAATAATTCCTTTGCCCTGCGATTACCGCGCAGGTATTCAAAGAGCAAGCCTTTCAGGTGGTTTTCCCACAGGCAATCAAACGGATGGGCTGTTTCTTTATAGTCGAGATACTTCCTGAAATAAGCTGCACCAATCTGATAAGCCTCATCCAAGCCTTCCGTCTCGGTAATGGCTTTATTCAGGTTGAACATTCTTGCCTTTATTTCATCTTTGACGAGAGCGAACTCCGAATCATTTTCTATCATGTTAGCATAGCTTTCCGCCGCTGTCACCTCCTGCCAAGCAAAACGGCGCCGCATAGCAAAGTCCATGCTCTCCACAGAGCGGTCGATGTCGTTCATTGTGCCGATAATATATACATTCTCAGGGACATAGAAACCATCTTTGAACACATCGCCCTCTTCTATCATATTCTGGTACTGCGTGTTTACCTTGCCCTTATCACCTCTGTAACCTGGGTCAATGGAGAAGAACAACTCACCGAATATCTTAGAGATTTCACCACGGTTGATTTCGTCGATGATGAAGACAAATACCTTGTCCTTTCCTTTGAATGTGCCTTTATCATCATCAAGGTGGTAATGTTCTCTCAGATAACTTATTATTATTTCGCAATGCTTGGCATACCAATTACTTTTATTCACTTTTGTGTAAAAGCTCTTCACTAAGCTTTTGCTTATTGGTGTCCTATCTATGCGCATGACAGAATCATTATCAACAGAAACTGCGAATGAATGACTTCGAGGTCTGTCAAAAATTAGCTCTTTCTGAGATTCTTGTAGGTCTTTCTTAAATGATTCAAACGCGTCATCGAAAGAGACCTCATCACTATTTACATAGCTTTTTAGTTGATAAGAAGCTGCGTTTTCACACAATTCTTTAAAAACTCCATTTCGTCTTTCAAAACCCACGATTCCATTATCGTTCACTTTCGGCCTCAATCCCTCTACGAAGTCTGTGTAGTCATACGACGGATGGAACTGCACGAAACTCACTTCGGCATTCATTTCCTTTGCAATGGCCTTTGCCATAAAGGTCTTTCCTGTTCCAGGCGCACCCGTCAGAATCAGGTTCTTGTTGGCCTCTAAGAGGTCGATATATTTCTGGTATTTCGATTCCATAATAACTTCGGTATTAATGTCCAACAATTCTTTAATGTGCAGTGCCTGTTCATCAGTTGTTCCTTGGAAGAACAGGCTGTTTCCCATTTCTTCATTTTGCTTGGGTATTTTCAGGAAATAACGCCATTGCACCGTCCTGCTCATTGGGTTCTCATTAGATTCATTTACCATACAATCAGACGTGATGACTCCCCAACCGTGGAGCAAGTGATACTGCTTGCCATTCCCTTTTTTCGGTTCAAAGACGACAACGACATCGCCAACATTCACTTCATTGATAAACGACCAATAGGCATCGGGGATTTTCAAATCGCCATTGCCGACGTCTTTCTGATAGGCTTTGCGCAGTGCGTTTCGCGACTGGTAAACCGTGAAGTCCTTGATAGTCTTAGCAGAAGACCCTATCTCCAGTGTGTCCTGAAAGTCAGACAGGTAGGTTTTGCTCCACAACCATACGCGTTGCTTCTGCGGGAACATCAGATTGCGGATATAGCCCATAGCATCAGGAAACTCTATCAATAATATCCAAAGAATATCCTGGGCAAGTAGCAAAGAACTTTTTTCACGTCCCTGGAGGGAAGGAGCGACCAATTGAAGGAGCGTTTCGTCTGTAGAAGTCAAGCTGTTCAGCGGCTTCAGCAATTCTAAGAAATGCTCGTAGCACAGTCCTGCCGTCTTTGTCTTTTCTCCAAGATATTTACAAAACAATGTGTAGACATCATATTTGTAAATGGTATGTTTTTGAGGGTTCGCGCATGTCAGAATGACAGATGCTGCTCGTTCATCGTTGGCTTTGCTGTTAAACCCCGTCGACGGCAGCAACATTTTCACCTTTTCCTTGTACTCAGCCAAACGATCAATCAAAGGTTGACGTTCATCCGTAAGATTCTCCAATGCTTCCTTCAGCTCAGAAGGATGATTGTCAACAAGATATTTCAATGCTTTGTTGTCTCTTGCTGCGTCTATTAGGTTCCTGAAACCTCCCAGTTTTGAATTGCTTGGATGTGCGACGTGGTCTCTGACTATGTCAAAAGGCGACTTTCCTTTGCTAACAGTGATCAAATCCCACTTGTAAATCTCAGACCAGTTATCATCATCGATGGCAACTTCCTTGCGCACATCTTTATATCGATCAACAAGATTCCAGTACAGATAGTCGCGGATGGCCTCTACCAATTCAGGGCGTAGTTGCCATTCAAAAGTCCCCTCGCTTCCCTTTGGTAGGTCTTTTCCTTCACACATCGGAATAATCCAAAAGCATGGCGTGCCGTCGGGGCGCACCACATGAAAACGGTTGAGACGATTCTGTACAAACCGTCCGAGCTCCCTGATATTGGCATTCAACTTTTGCGCATTGCCGCCCATTACATTGCTCACCGCGGTACAAGAACCACGATGAGCAGGATAATAATAGAACTTCAGCAAAGCATTCAGATACTCTTCTGGCATTGCTTCGTCTTTTAGCAGGCCGGCCCATTCTTCTCTGCTTATTCCAATGTCGCACGAATAGACATCGCCCTGCTGTACTACCTTTATCTTCTCCATTTTCCCTTTTTTCGATTATGATTGTTAATTTGTTTTTCAATACCGACCGAAAAGAGTCGATATTTAGTTTTTGTTCTTTTGTATCGGAAGAAATGTTTTTCGAATGAAAAAGCAAACGTCGGGACTACTTAATGGCCTGCGGACGTGCTTTCTTCCGTTTTGAACGATAGACAAACAGAAGGACAACGCCGACGACCAGCGGGACCGAGCCTGCGAAAGCGATGACCAGACCAAAGGCGCCGCCGATGGGGAAGCCGACGTAGAGGTCGGAAGGAAAGTTGGGTTGCTGCAGCAGACTGTCGGTCAGGGCGTCGTACAACACTGTGTCACCCTCTTCCCATGCCTTTTCCTGCCTGACGGTCAGGTCGCGGCGGTGGGCGTTGATGGCGGCCGAATCGGCATAGTAAGCCTCCAGTTTAGCTTCATTCTCCTTCAGGTGCTCTTCGTGGGAATCCATTGAGATCCACGCGATAAGCAGACCGAAGAGCACCAGCAACGCTCCTGCTACCGTGAGCAGGATTCCCGACAAGAGCAGACAGCGCCCGCCTGACGGGCGGGTGACCGACGGTGATGATTGTTGTTGGTTCATGGCTGATAAAGAAAAAGCAGGAACGCATCTGATGATACGTCCCTGCTATGATCGTGTTTCGGATTATTCTTCTTCCTTCGACTCGGCCTCGTGCTCCTTGATGAGCTGGTTCTGAATGTCGGTCGGCACAAGCTCGTAGCTGGCAAACTTCGTCGAGAACGAAGCACGGCCACCCGTGAGCGAGCTCAGTGCGATGGAGTAGCTGGCAAGCTCCTTGAGAGGAATCTTGGCAGAGAGTTTCTGATAGCCAGCCTCGCTGTCCATACCCATGATGAGGGCGCGGCGGCCCTGCAGATCGCTCATCACGTCGCCCATATAGTCTGCAGGCACCAGCACTTCAAGGTCGTAGATAGGCTCCAGAATCTTCGGTCCGGCCTCGCGGAAGGCAGCGCTGAAGGCGTTGCGGGCTGCGAGCATGAACGAAAGTTCGTTAGAGTCAACCGGGTGCATCTTACCATCGTAGACGATGACACGGACGTCGCGGGCGTAGGAACCTGTGAGCGGTCCGCGCTCCATACGCTCCTGAATACCCTTGAGGATGGCGGGCATGAAACGTGCGTCGATGGCGCCTCCGACCACAGAGTTGATGAAGACGAGCTTTCCGCCCCACTCCAGGTCGATTTCCTGCTTGCCCTTGATGTTCATCTTGAACTCCTGACCGTTGATATTGAACGATGTGGGATCCTCCATACCCTCGGTGTAGGGCTCGATGATGAGGTGCACCTCACCGAACTGTCCGGCACCACCCGACTGTTTCTTGTGACGATAGTCGGCGCGGGCCATCTTCGTGATCGTCTCACGATAAGGAATCTTCGGCTCCAGATATTCAATCTGAATCTTTTCATTGTTCTCCATGCGCCATTTCAGCGTGCGCAGGTGGAATTCGCCCTGTCCGTGAACGATGATCTGGCGCAGTTCTTTCGACTGCTCCACCACCCACGTCGGGTCTTCCTGACGCATCTTGTTCAGCGCGTTCATCATCTTCTCGGTCTCGCTCTCGTTGACGGCCTTGATGGCACGCGAATATTTCGAGTTGGGATACTTGATGAAGTCGAACTTCCAGTCAATATCCTTGCCGTTAAGCGTGTTGCCTGTCTTCACGTCCTTCAGCTTCACCGTGCAGCCGATATCGCCAGCATTGAGCTGATCCACCACCACGCGGTTGGCACCGGCGCAGGCATACAGTGTTCCGATGCGCTCTTTCGAGCCACGGTCGGCATTGGTCAGGTCGTCGCCGCTCTTCACGCTGCCGCTCATCACCTTGAAATAGCTCACTTCACCGATGTGCGGCTCAACGCCCGTTTTGAAGAAATAGAGCGAAGTGGGACCTGCTGTGTCGGGAGCTATCTCTTCTCCAGCGGTGTTCTTCACCTTCGGCATCTCGCTGACGAAGGGCACCACATTGCCCAGGAACTCCATCAGACGGCGCACGCCCATGTCCTTGCCTCCGCAGACGCAGAAGACGGGGAAGATGCTGCGCGTGACGAGCCCCTTGCGGATGCCTTCGCGCATCTCGTCCTCGCTGAGGTCCTCGGTCTCGAAGAACTTCTCCATCAGCGCGTCGTCGCCTGCAGCAGCCGCTTCTACGAGAGCTGCTTTCATCTCCTTAGCCTTGTCGATCTGGTCGGCAGGAATATCTTCAATGATGGGAGCACCGCCTTCGGGCTTCCACGAATACTTCTTCATCAGCAGTACGTCGATCACCGAGTTGAAGCCAGCTCCCGTTGCGATGGGATACTGCACGGGCACGCAGTTCGGTCCGTACACTTCGCGCAGGTTATGCAGGATTTGGTCGAAGTCGCAGTTGTCACGATCGAGCTGATTCACGAGGAAGATGACCGGCTTGCCCAGCTTCTCGGTGTTGCGGAAAGCGTTCATCGTGCCCACCTCGGGACCATACTGTCCGTTAATGAGGATGATGGCCTGGTCAGTAACGTTCAATGCCGTGATGGCACCGCCCACGAAGTCGTCGCTGCCCGGGCAGTCGATGATGTTGAGCTTCTTCCCGTTCCATTCCACATGGAACACCGTTGAGAATACGCTGTAGCCGTATTCCTGCTCCACGGGGAAGTAGTCGCTCACCGTGTTCTTTGCCTCCACTGAACCGCGGCGCTTGATGACGCCACTTTCAAATAGCATACTCTCGGCAAGAGTGGTCTTGCCGCTACCCGCACTGCCAAGCAATGCAATGTTCTTGATTTCGTTAGTTTGATATACTTTCATATCTTTAAGATTAAGTTATACTCGAATTTAATGGGGACTAAGTTACGGCTTTTTGCCAAAACGACAAAAGAAAACGGCAAAAAGGTGTTGTTTTTTTAAACTTATTAGTAATTTTGTGGCAAAAAACGAGCAAATGACAGGTCTTTACCTACATATTCCGTTCTGTAAAAGACGTTGCATCTACTGTGGTTTCTACTCCACGGTGCGCCATAACCTCATGCGACCTTACGTGGATGGCATGATCAGGGAAATGTCCCTGCGCCCGCTGCCCGCCAATGAGGCGGTCGGCACCATCTATCTTGGCGGCGGAACGCCGTCGCAGCTCCCCTCCGACCTGCTCGCCGAACTCTTCTATAATATATATAAGGTGTACAGGGTGGCCGACAAAGCCGAGGTGACCATGGAATGCAACCCCGACGATGTTGACGACGACTTCGTGGCTGCGCTCGCCGACCTGCCTGTCAACCGCATCAGCATGGGTGCACAGACTTTCTCCGACCAACGTCTGCGGTTCCTCCATCGTCGACACACAGCCCGACAGGTGGGTGAAGCCGTGGAACGACTGCGCAGGGGCGGCATCGGCAACATCAGCATCGACCTGATGTTCGGTTTCCCCGGCGAGACATTGGCTGAATGGGAGAATGACATTGCTGCAGCCACGTCGCTCGGTGTGGAACATATCTCGGCCTACTCGCTGATGTACGAGGAAGGCACACCGCTCTATGATCGCAAGATGAAAGATCCTCGGCTCCACATCGTCGATGAGGAGACGGAACGCCAGATGTATGAAACGCTCATCGACCGACTGACCGCCGCAGGCTTCGAGCACTACGAAATCAGTAACTTCGCACGCTTCGGCGACACAACAGAACCTGACCGACAGACAAAAGCCAACAGCTGGCGCAGCCAACACAACAGCAGCTACTGGAACGGCACGCCATATATAGGAATTGGTGCGGCAGCCCACAGCTACGATATCCGCACCCGATCGTGGAACGTTGCCGACATCGACCTTTACATCAGTCGGTTACTTAGCGGAAACCTGCCAGTGGAGGGGTCGGAAATCATCGATGAAGCGACCCGCTACAACGACATCGTCACCACAGCCCTTCGAACACGCGACGGAATCGACCTCAGCATCCTCCCCTCCAGCGCCACCGACTTTCGCAGTTACCTCCTGAGCAACGCTGAGACGCACCTGCGCAGTGGGATGCTACAGATAACCAACGGTCGAATCCACCTCACCCGACAAGGTCTGTTCGTGAGCGACGACATCATGAGCGACCTCATCTATGTGTAACCGAGAGCATCCGACGCCAGCAGCTGCAGCGTTGCGATGGTGCAAGAACGTCCGGGAATCGCCTTCTTTTGTCGTTCATCGAAGAAAAAAACGCTGATAGAAACAAGTGTTTCAGATATTTTTTTGTACTTTTGTGCCAAGATTTGAATCATGAAACAGATCAAGCGATTTGTCATCATCCTTGCATGTGCCCTGTCGCTCCACGCGCAGAAAGCAGCTCCGCAGACCTATGCCGACACAGCAAAGCATAGCAGCACCATCTGGAATCCTATCAGGAAACTGGGTCGGCTGATCGATACACTCTGCGTCAGCGGCATCGACCGCCGATACATTGACGTACCGGAGAAACCGTGGCAGGTGATGCTCAAAGGCAACTTCAACCAGACCATCCACAACATGAAATCGGTCATCGACGGCAGCAACCTGTTCCGCATGGCCGAGGGCGACCTTGTGTGGGAACCGGAAATCAAGACCGTCCCTTCAACCTACGTCGGCGTGTGGGCCGGCTATCGCGGCTACGGCATCGGTTATTCGTGGAACGTCGGCGGCGATAAGGGGCGCATCTTCACCCTGGGAGCCATGGGAGGGTCGTATGGCGTCAACCTTCGCATCCATAACTTCGAAAGCGACCATACGAAAGTGCGCATGGCCGGCAATTTCTACACATCGGAAGAATCGTCGGAACTTGAATATATCGACGAAACAGAATCGATCAACCTGGCCAGCCCCATCAAGATTCGAACCCTGTTCCTCGATGCCTACTACATGTTCAACGGCAAGCGGTTCTCCTATTGTGCCGCCTACGATCAGTCGGCCATACAGAAACGGTCGGCAGGTTCGCTCATGGCCGGGGCCATGTATTACTATTCGCGCATCAAATATGATACCGATGAAAATGCCGACTTTATCTTGATGATGAACGATGTGGGCCGCTTCAAGCAGTGGCAGCTGAGTGCCGGCGTTGGCTACGCCTACAATTACGTGCCCTTCCGCGGCATGCTTGTCAGCATCATCGGCATGCCCATGCTCACATTCTACAACCGTTACAAGGCTTGGCACTACGATTCCAACCTGCGCCACGTGGCACGTTTCGACTTTGACAGCCTCGACGATATCGACAACGAAGATGATTACAAGATATCGCTGATGTCGGTAGACAGCCGCCACACCAGGATATCGCTCAATATCGACGCACGATTGTCGCTCACCTACCAGTGGGACCGCTACTTCGTGAATGCCTACGGACAATTCACAAACTTCCACTACAAGACCCGGCAGGTGAGTGGTAACACGAGCGATTGGTTTGTCAACGCTGCTTTCGGCGTGCGTTTCTAAGTGTTGAAAAGATGTGCGACTTCAAGTTTTTGCCTGCAAGCGAAAGCCGTTCACTTGCAGGCAAAAACCGAAGATTCAACTTCACAGTTACTCCTCAGAGAAATTCTTGAACTTGTTCCACCCTTCAACCGACATGTAATCGGACTTCGTACCGGCGGGAACAATCACTTGAGCCGTGTTCATCACGCCCTGCTCAAAGGCCAGACCGATGCTGGCACGCGGCATAGCGCAGCGGATGGTCTGTATCGGACAGCCGTAGAACGAGAAGTCGCTGATGCTCCACGTGCTGGCAGGGAAGCTCACCGACCGCAAAGTCTTCACATTGCGGAACGCACCGGGGTAAATCTCCACGACACCGCGCGGAATGTCATAGCTCTCGATGCTCTTTCCCTGCGGACAGCGCACCAGCCGCTCCATCGAAGCATTGAACAAGATGCCGTCGACCGACGTGAAATATTCGCTGTCGGTCACCTTCAGTTCTTTCAGCGAGGGGCAATTGGTGAAGGCATCGTTCGATACCGACATCAGTGTCTTCGGCAACGTGACCGACGTCAGCGCCGTGCAGCCGTAGAAGAAACGCGTTGAGAAACGGTCATCCTGCGTGTAGGCATCCTGATCCGACCCAACGGGGAAATAGCTGGGGCCGCCTGCCACAATGTTTGCGTCCGACATGTCGAGCTCCGACAGATGACTCTTTCCCATTTCGCGAAGCACCAGAATGTCGGCACCGTTCAGCGGGCCCGACACTTTCAGGCTGGTCACTTGCCCACGCTCGCCTTGCGGCAACTTACCTGCCAGCGTTCCGGCCTGTTCCAATACGATGCTTCGCTGCTGAGCCGTCGCTCCCAGCGAAGCCATCACCAACATCATGACACTAAACAACACTTTTTTCATACGTAATATTCTTTAATGGTTAGATTCAGATTGCAAAGATAATCAAATGAAGTCAGATAAGAGAAACTTTTCCGGATTTATGATTTTTTTACAAATCATTTATTAGTTTTACGTCAATATTGTTTAAATTTGTACCCGAAAAATAATACTACGAATCTAGAAAACTTATATAATAACTAAAAATCTGTTTATATGTCAGCATTAGTTTCTGTCATTCCTATCGTCCTACTGATTGTATTGATGATGGGGTTCAAAGTGTCCGGCTACAAAAGCGCCATCGTCACACTCGTAGTAACCATTCTCCTGGCGCTCTTCGCAGCACCGGCCTTGGGTATCATCCCCGAGAAGTTCAACGACGTTTCCATCTATGGCATCACGCTATGGTCGGTCATCGAGGGTTTCCTGAAGGCTTGCTTCCCCATCATTCTCATCATTATCTGTGCCATCTTCAGCTACAACATCCTTTGTGAGACGAAGGAGATTGAAACGATCAAGACGCAATTTATCCAGATGACCTCCGACAAAGGTCTGCTCGTGCTGCTGCTCACATGGGGCCTCGGCGGCGTGCTCGAAGGTATGGCAGGCTTCGGAACGGCCGTGGCCATTCCTGCAGCCATCCTTATCGGCCTCGGATTCAAGCCCATGTTCTCCGCTGTCATCTGTCTGATTGCCAATACCGTGGCCGTGGGCTTCGGTGCCGTAGGTCTGCCCGCCACCACTTTGGCCAACCAAGTGGCAGCCGAAGGCGTGGCATCGCCCGAGATGCTCTGCGAAGTGGCCACGTTCATCATCGTCCAGCTGGCCCTGATGTTCTATATCACGCCGTTCATCATCCTGATGATGACCGACCGCACGAAGATTATGAAGAACATCTCGCTGGCTCTCTTCGTGGGAACGTTCTCCATCATCGTGCAGTTCTGCTGCGCTCACTTCATCGGTCCGGAGACACCCGCCATCCTCGGCAGCGTGGCAGCCATCATCGCCATGCTCATTTACAACAAACTGTTCATCCACGACGAGAGTCCCAGCGACGAGGTCGTCGTAGAGAAGAAGAAGTTCGGGCTCTCCAAGACGCTGAAGGCATGGAGCGTCTACGGCCTCATCATCTTCTTCATCCTCATATCGAGCAAGATCGTTCCTTCCATCAACGCTCTGCTCAACAGCAACCTCGTCACTCAGTTCGAGCTGCCCGTCATCGGCAACACCTTCAAGTTCGGATGGCTGTCGAATGCCGGCCTGATGATCTTCCTCGGTGCCGTCATCGGCGGACTCATCCAAGGCTTGAGCTTCGGCAAACTGATGAACATCCTGGCCAAGACCACCATTAACCTGCAGAAGACCGTCGTCACCATCTGCTGCCTCGTGGCTATGGCCATGCTGATGAACAACACGGGCATGACAAACGACATCGCCAAGGGTCTGGTAGCCCTCACTGGTGCTGCCTTCCCGTTCTTTGCACCGCTCATCGGTTCCATCGGAACATTCGTCACAGGCAGCGCCACCAATGCCAACATCCTCTTCGGCAAGCTGCAAGCAACGGCCGCGGCCGACCTCGGACTTGTCAACCAGAGCACGTTCTTCGGTGTTCCCGGCAATGAGACCAACTGGTTGGCAGCAGCCAACTGCGCCGGTTCTGAAGGTGGTAAGCTACTGTCGCCGCAGAGCATCGCCATTGCAACGGCAGCCTGCGACATGGAAGGTCAGGATGGCGACATCATGCGCAAGACCATGCCGTTTGCCATCTTCTGGATCCTGATGAACGGTCTCATGGTGTTCCTCGGCCTCCACGTCTTCTGATTTCCTGCAAGATGATACGAAAAGTGCGGGTTCCTTACGTTCAAGGAACCCGCACTTTTCGTATGCTGTGGCTTCATCGGCAGCAGGGGTCAGCAACATCGACCTGACCGACACGACCTCTCTGCCGTTCACTGCAGCTCTGCCACGGTCTTCTTCAGCTTTCCGATGGCTTCTTCCAGGCTTTCTGTGGGCTCAATGATGTTATAGTCGCGCCAGAAGTCGGGGTCTTCAAAATACGACACTTTATCGAAGAACGCGTCGCGCTGGTAGAACGAGTCGCGCCCACGGGGCACGCTGAAGCCGTCGGTCTGTCGGTCGGTGACGACAAGCTCACTCTGTGCGGTGAACGAAGTGGAGAAGAGTCGCTTCTTCCAGTCGCAGTTGAAGCGGAAAAACGAGCGAACGTAGCTGATGCGCGAAAGCTGCCCGTCGTAGTGATAGTTCACGAGCACGGTCATTTCGCGCGGCTTGAACCTGACGCCCGAGGGCTTTTTCACCAGCATATACTGCGTGGCCTTCCCCCTGTCCGACATGTCGAGCGACAGTTCGGCGCGCGTAAAGGCGAGCGTTTCGCGGTCGATGTAGAACTTTCCGCCGAAGAGTGCGTAGGGTGCGAAGTGCGACGGTGTGACAATGATGACGAACTGCGGTCTGTCGTCGATGGTGACTGGCACGTCCATGGAGAAGGTGTAGTATGTCAGGTCGTCGTCGTTGAGGATGAAGTCGCGGTTCTTCACGATGTCAATCCATATCGGCGTGTTCGGACCGCCCATGATTTTCACGCCCAGGGTGTCGTCGGCCTTCGGACTGATGAGCCGCCGCCCCTTCTCTATGGCCACGCGGTCGGCCAATGGACTGCTGTTGATCGACGACTTGTAGAGCTTGGCCACCGCCTCAGCCACGTTGATATAGCGGCGGCGCTTCTGCACGGTCTCCCTGTAGAAGCATGTGTAGAGCTCACCGTCTCGGCTGTAGTTTGCAGGGATCTTGCTCATGGCCGTCCTGAGGATGTCCTCGGCATTGCCGGAAACGACGACAAGGTCCTGCAGCACGACGGTCGATGGTTGCAGCTTGATGAGCAGCCCCTCTTGCCCGCGACTGTCATTCTGCGCGACGATATTGACCCTGCGCTGATGATATCCCACATGCGACACGATGATGAAGGGCGGACGGGCGGCACATTTCAGCGTGAACACGCCGTCGTCGTTGGTCACCACGGCCGCATGCTCACCCGGAACGCTCACGTTGACGTGCGCCATCGGCCGGTTGCTCTCGTTGACCACCTTGCCGCTGACGGCAAACAGCGAGTCGGCGTGCAGCCCCTGGGCCATGGCTCCCGTCGCCATGAACATCCATAAGAACGCTATGACGATGCTGCTGTGGCAGAAAGCTTTTCTTGTATTCATATCGGTCTCCTTTCTTTTCTGTAGCAAAGATATGAAAAGAAATCGAGTCTGCAAAACAAATTACAAAAAAAATGCCGTCAGCATAGACAGACTGACGGCATTCGGCGGATAAATGTGTTAATCATGAATGTGGTTTACATTTTTTCAGAAGTGGAACCTCACGTCGACACCCACCTGCAAGGGGTTTCCACGCTGGGCAAAGAACTTCTTCGTGCCCGTGGCTGAACTGTCGAAAGCGAAGGTGTTGTAGCGCGAATCAGTCAGGTTGCGGCCCCACACGTTGACCGACAGCAGTCCGAAGTCGAAGCAGGCATGGGCTCCCAGCACGGCATACAGTTTCTGGCTGTAGGTGTTCAGCTCATCCCAGTAGGTCTTTCCTTGTGCCGAGAGGTTGGCACCGATGGTGAGCGAACGGAGCAGGTTGCTGCTGAAGTCGATGCGGTAGTCGGCCAAGGCTCCGATGGTATGCTCGGGAATGAAGGGCACCCGCTTGTCCTTATAGTCGACGAACTCGCCGCCGACGGTGTCGGTATACTCCTTGAACACCGCACGCGTGTATCCGTAGTTGGCTGCCCACGTGAGATGATTGTCGAAGGCACTGCCGCGCAACGACAGCTCAATGCCGCAGCTGTAGCTCTTTCCGGCGTTGGTCATCATGCGGCCGAAGCCGTAGTTGCCTGCCATGACGCTGAGCTGCTGGTTCTGCACCTGCATGTAATAGCCTGCAAAGTCGAGCTGCAGACGGTTGCCGAAGAGGTTCAGATGGGTTCCGAACTCGTAGTTCCAGCTCGTTTCGGGCTTGTAGGAGATGGTGTTCATGATGTCCTGATAGCTGGCATCGTCGTGTGCTATCTCCATGTCGCCACGTGCTGACTGTGCGGAGCCCTGCAGTTCGGTCTGCAGAATGTCGCTGAACATCTGTATGTTGAAGCCGCCGGCGCGATAACCTTTCGACACCGTGGCGTAGATGTTGCTGCCGTTGTTGCCCACCTCGTAGCTCAGTCCGAACTTTGGCAGCAGCTGGTTGAAGTCGCGGCGGTGCTTGTTCTGCAGCAATGAGCTGACAGCAGCTTTTACGTTCACGCCCATGACATTCTCGTCGAGGGTCATCAGTGCCGATGTGTTATAGTCGATGGTCGTCTGGCTGTAGTCGTAACGCAGTCCGATCGTGGCCGTCAGCCTCGGCACCACGACGATGTTCGACTCGTGATAGAGTCCGATGTTGGTCTGTGGAGTGGAGAAACGTCCGGGAATCGGCTGCATGTTCATCTCGATGTTGCAGCCTCCTGCCCTCTCAATGATGGTGGCAGCCATCGTTGTGGCCTGCTCGCGCGTCATGCCCTGAGCCACGTAGCGCGCTGCCATGGCGTTGAGCATGCCATAATAGGCATAGTCGCGGATGGTTTTTGAAAGGAACTGGTTCATCTCGTTGTCGAAGAACACGGGAGCGTCGGTTCTCAGCCACTGGTATGACCCGTAGGCTCCTGTCGTCCAGTTCCACCGTTCCGACTGATGGTTCTTCAGCGTCAGCTCCTGCGTCACGGCATGCTGGTGCTGACGCTGCTTAATATGCATGAAGTCGGCAGCCATATAGTCGATGTCCATGAGCATGTTGTCGCGCAGGAACTGGTAGCTCGTGGTGGAATAGAAGTTCACGTAGCGCCCGACATAGCTGAGGTTCAGACCCGTATTGAACATGTTTCTCCGATAAGTTCCCTCGCGATTGGATGCAGGATCGAGCGTCGTTCCCGTCTCACTGTCCATCTCGCCGTAGGGGAATCCGTTCTGGTTCACGTGCTGGAAGTCGGCCACATAGTCGATAAGCCAGCGCGGCGAGGCCTGATACATCAGGCGCAACTTGCCTCCGGCCTCATCATATTGGTCGGCGTGCTCGCCGGTGGTCTGGTTCTTGAAGAAACCGTCCTGCCCTTCATAGAAACCGGAAAGCGAGAAGGCGAACTTCTCTCCCACCTTATTATAATGCGAAGCCTCCACCGTCTTGTAGTTCTTCATGCCGTAGCCCAGACGGATATCGGTGCCTTGGTAGGTCATGGGGTTCTTCGTGTACAGACGGACCAGGCCGCCCTCGGTGTTCATGCCGTAGAGTGTTCCCTGCGGACCGCGCAGAATGTCCACACGGTCTGTCTGATAGCTGTGGAAGTTGTATTGGCTCTTGCTCACAAGGGGAATGCCGTCGACATACATTCCCACGGCCGGGCTGTTCACGCGCGAGCCTGTTCCGCGGATATACATCGATGAGGTGTAGCGCGATCCGTAGTTAGGCATGGCGAACGAAGGCACATAGCTGCTCAGTTCGCGAACGTCGCGCACGCCGAGATTGTTCATGTCTGTTCCTGAAAACAACGTACTGCTGAGGGGTTGCTGGCGCAGGCGGAAGCTCTCCTTGGGCTGCGACACGACGATGACCTCGTCAAGGTCAACGACGCGCGAGGTGTCTGCGGCTTCTGCTGAGACAGGATTAGAGGGGAGAATTTCGTTTGTTGCCAGCGCCGGCGTGCTCACGCCGGCTGTCATGCACACCATGATGGTGCATAGTGATTTCTTCATAATTTAAACTGTTGATGAATTCGAGTGCAAAGGTAGTGATAATCTGTTTAATGGCCAATCCTTATTTATGTGGATTTTATGTTTCGGCTCCGCCAAACAGTTTTTTTCAAGCTATTCGTTCATGGCTCCGCAGTGGGCACAGCGACCCTTGTCGTGCATCGGGGCGCCGCAATGTCCGCACACATAGCGGCATCTCGACTTGCGCATGTAGGTACGCAGGGCAAACCAGAAATAAACTACCAGCAACGGATAGCCTATATAATATAAGGTGGTGATGCTGAACACAATGTAGTTCACCACACACACACCGGCCAGTCCCATCAGATACACCATCGCATCGCCCGATGGAAGACTCATTCTCACCACCTCGACGCTGGCCAACACCATGATGAGCATCATCCACACCAGCACGAGGAACACCATCAGCACGGGCGACACGCTGAAAGGATTCAGCGTAGGATTGAAGTAGAAGTGGCGCCACAACTCAGGGGCGAACATCTGTATGCTGGCATAGAGCGTTGCCGACGTGGCCACGAGGAGCGCCAGCATCGTGGGATAGACCGACGAGATGTCCTTGAAGTGCACGATCCACGCCTTCTTCCTCGCCACCATGCGCAACAGATAGGCTGCTGCAATGATGCCCATGCCGATGAGGAAGATGAGCACATGGGTGTTGCTGAAGGTGGTGATGAACTGCGAGATGGGATCGTCGGGATCGATGGCAGGCAGCAGGTCGCTCTCGTGCACCCATCCGAAGGTGTACTGGTCGCGCGCCACGCTCACCCACACCGTGTCTACGCTGTCGGCGGCGAGGATGCGGATGTCGGCCACCACGAGCGGATCGTGCCGATACACATAGAACGAGTCGACGGGCATCAGCGAGAGCACCTCTTCGGGTTGCTGCCGCAAGAGCAACAGCGAGTCGGCACGCACCACGAAGTTGTAGTTTTCCGAATAATGGTGCTCGCGAAGAAAGCGCAGCGAGTCGCTGAGGCGGCGCCAGGCGGCCGAGTCGACCACCAGCGAGTCGGCCAACGTGTCGACGTTCACGGTCAGCTTGGGCAGCGGTCCTCGGTTCACGCGCGGCCGTTGGTTGTAGCAGCCCGTGAACAACAGCACCGTCAGCATCAGCATGAACGCCAGCCCGATGCTGCCGATTCTCTTCTCTTTGCGGTTCACTGTTTCCACATCATTCGTTCTATGTGCCATAAACATTCATCTGACATTCATTACAGCGGAACTCCAGGCGGAACCGTCGGCCGTCGGGGAGCACCAGGGAAAGGGGTTCGCGCCAGGGCATCTCTCTCTTTCTGTCGCCTCCCTGTCGCTGACGTTTCGAGCAGAAGCCCAGACTGAACTTCAGACAGTGTCGGCACTGCATGAGGAGCGGCTCGCGCACACGGCCGCCGACTTCAAAGGCTGGCGCAATGTCCGTCAGTCCCTGCTGTTCATAGAATGCGCGCGCCTTGGCGTTGGCTATGTTGTAGAGGTAGGGATGTTGTCTGTACTCGCTGCCTGCCTGCACGGCGTCGGGAGATGGCGCGTTGTCGTTCCTGCCATCCGTCATCTCAGCGCCGGAGCGATGGTCGTTGGCCATGGAAGGGCCGTTGGCAGCACGCAGCAACTGCTCGACAGCTTTCCGTCGCATGTCGGCCAGCGTGCTCGAAGGGATGAAGAAAGCGAAATCCTCGGGCGCCAGCGTCACCTCGCGGCATTCAAAGGGCGTGCCGCCGAGCTTCGTCAGCTGCCTGACAATGTTCTCGCGCGGGTCTTTCTGTGCCAGTTCCTTCTCCATCGCCACGTCCACGAGGGTCTCTCCGACCCCATCGGCCGCCACACGGAGGGCAAAGCCGCTGGCTGTAGCCTCCAGCGTCATGCCGACAGACAGCTTCCGTTCTGCCGTCCGTCCGCCCATCAGGCGGTCGAAGGCCACGTCGCTGTTTCTGTAGAGTACCATGCCGGGCTTGAGCGTCGGCGGCATTTTCAGCGGAAACAGGCGGTTGCCCTCGGCACGGTTCACGCGGAAACCTTCCAGCTCGCGCTCGCCGTTCACGAAGCAGAGGCCGTCGCCGTTGGCAAAGGCTGCCGTCCCGGCCACGGTGAACCACCGCGGGCGCACCTCCTTCACTCGTCCCACACACTCTCCGATGGCCTTTGGCGTGTCGGGCGAGAAGATGTCGGGGCGCCGCCCGTCGAGGAAATAGTGGGTGAAGCCGCGGTTGAACGTCTTCTTCAGCGAGGGCTCGAAGAGGTAGGTGCACCGTCCGCGCGACGCCCTGCGGTATCGGTCGGGCCGACGGGCAATGATCTCGTTGAGACGTTGGCTGTAGGCCGCCGTCACATTCTTCACGTAGGCCACGTCTTTCAGCCTGCCTTCAATCTTGAACGATGTGGCACCGGCCTCCATCAGTTCCTCCAGCCGGTCGATTTGGCACAGGTCTTTCAGCGACAGCAGGTGACGCCCGTGCTCTATCGTGCGGCCGTCGGCATCGACAAGGTCGAACTTCAGTCGGCAGAACTGCGCACAGGCACCGCGGTTGGCGCTCCGTCCGAAGCAGTATTGCGAGGCATAGCACACGCCAGAATAGCTCACGCAGAGCGCACCGTGCACAAACACCTCGAGTTCCATGTCGGGCACGTCGCGGTGGATGGCGGCAATCTCCTCCAGACTCAGCTCGCGGGCGAGCACCACGCGCCGGAAACCCCGGTCGCGCAGCCATCGCACTTTCGCCGCCGTGCGGTTGTCGGTCTGGGTGGAAGCATGATATGGGGGGTGAGCGAGCTGGGAGGTGAGGGCTAAGAGTCCCATGTCCTGCACCAGCACGGCATCGGCACCGGCCTCTTGCAGCTCGGTGAGAAGCTGTCGGGCGCTGTCGAGCTCGTTATCGAAGACGAGGGTGTTCACCGTGACATACACCTTGGCACCGAACGTGTGGGCATAGCGGCAGAGCGCGGCGACGTCGGCCACCGTGTTGCCCGCTGCGGCGCGCGCGCCGAAGAGCGGCGCACCGATGTACACAGCATCGGCACCGTGGTCGATGGCGGCCACGCCGCATTCCAGGTTCTTGGCCGGAGCCAGCAGTTCAATCTCTCTCATGGCAGCTTTGCGTCTCCTCGTCGCGGTGGTCAGCCTATATCATCAATGTTATATGGAGTGGTCTGGTAGACGTAGTAGTTGATCCAGTTGGAAAACAGCAGGTTGGCATGGGCGCGCCAGCTCACCAACGGTCCCTGTGCTGGGTCGTCGTGGCGGTAGTAGTTGAGCGGCAAGTCGACATCGTCGCGCACGCCCATATCGCGGCGGTACTCCTTGTCGAGCGTGTCGGGGGCATACTCCAGATGGCCCGTGATGAAGAACTCGCGGCCTTCGCGCGCCATCACGATGCTCACACCGCTCTCCTCGCCCTCGGCGATGAGCGTCAGCCGCGGATCGGCCACGATGTCGTCGCGGCGGATGGTGGAGTGGCGGCTGTGGGGCATCATGAACTCGTCGTCGAACCCACGGAAGATGGGCAGCGGACGGTGGAGCGTCTGCTGGCGGAAGATGCCGAAGAGCTTCTTCGGAAGGCCCTCCTTCGCTATGCCGTAGTGGAAGTAGAGCCCGGCCTGCGCCGCCCAGCAGATGTAGAGGGTACTGGTGACGTGCGTCCGCGCCCACGCCATAATCTGCGTCATCTCCTCCCAGTAGGTCACGTCCTCGAAGGGAAGGCTCTCCACCGGGGCTCCCGTGATGATCATCCCGTCGAACTTCTGCGGCCGCAGCTCGTCGAACGACTTGTAGAACATCATCATGTGCTCCACGGGCGTGTTCTTCGACGTGTGGCTGCGCAGCTTCATGAACGTGATGTCGAGCTGCAGCGGCGTGTTCGACAGCAGTCGTATCAGGTCCGTCTCCGTCGTTATCTTCAGCGGCATCAGGTTCAGTATCGCAATACGCAGCGGGCGGATGTCCTGGCGGTGCGCGCGCGAGTCGTCCATCACGAAGATGTTCTCGCGTTTCAGCAGCTCTATGGCGGGCAGCTTATCGGGTATTCTCAGAGGCATTGTTCTTTCTTCTTTTTCTGTTTCCACTGCAAAGGTACGAAAAGTCGAGCGAAGAACAAAACAAACGCGTTTGTTTTTTCGATACCAAGCAGCGCTCGTCGCGTTGCCATTCACACTCATTCGGACTGCCTACAAGCCCGTCTTGCCGTGCAATACAAATTAAATTGCAGAGCAAAATCAATGATATTGCGCAGTAAAACAATTTAAATTGCAAGGCAAAATCAATTGGATTGCAGCCGACCGACCATGTTTCGGCAGCGCAGAAAGGCTTCGGGGGCACGTCGGAAGCGCAGTGCTGACAACACCGAGCGACTTCGTCAACACCCCGTCGGCACGGCACCTTCGGCGCCCGAAAGCCCATCGCGCAGGGGTGGATGTGACAAATTTCATGGTTATTATAGCAAAAAAGATGTTGGTATGTGAAAAATAATGCGTAAATTTGCAGCATGTTTTAAAACTATCATGCACTAATGAAAAAAGCGATAACCATCCTTATGGTTGCCTTCTGCTCGGTGGCAGCCATGGCTCAGAGTAACACTCAGGCCGGCGTGCTGCAGACGGCACGCAATGTGAACAACTACTTTATGAAGAAACATGCCGACCCCACCCTGCCCACCAACGTGGGGCGCATACGGCCAAGCAGCCTTTGGACGCGCGCCGTATACTACGAAGGGCTCATGGCACTGTACGAAATCGACCCCGACAGCCGCTACATCGACTACACCGACCGCTGGGCAGAGAGCCACAAGTGGACACCGCGCAACGGCATCACCACCTGCGACGCCGACGACCAGTGCTGCGCGCAGACCTATCTGGACCGCTACATGATGACAGGCGACGCCAAGATGATTGAACACGTGCGCGAGAACCTCGACCACCAGATGAAGACGCCCAACCCGAAGGCCGACAATGCCCTGCTGGGATGGTGGACATGGATCGACGCCATACAGATGGCCATGCCCGTATACACGAAGATGTGGCGCGCCACGGGCGAACAGAAATACCTCGACCACGGCATGAAGATGTACGTTTGGAGCCGCGACACGCTCGCCGGAGGCCTCTTCAACGAGGCCGAGGGTCTGTGGTGGCGCGACAAGGACTACGTGCCGCCCTACAAAGAGCCCGACGGACGCAACTGCTACTGGAGCCGTGGCAGCGGATGGGTGTATGCCGCACTGGTGAAGTCGCTCATCGACCTGCAGGCCATGCCCAAGAACAAGCAGACGAAGAAATATATCAAGCTGCTCAAGAAGGACTTCATCCTCATGAGCGAGGCCCTGCTGAAGTGCCAGCGCGAGGACGGACTGTGGAATCCGTCGCTCGTGAGCAACAACTACGAGGGCAAGGAGCTCACCGGAACGGCACTCTTCCTCTACGGCATGGCGTGGGGCATACAGAACAAGATCCTCAAGGACAAGCAGTACCGGCCCGCTTGCGACCGGGCATGGACAGCCATGGTGCGCGACTGCGTGCACCGCGACGGATTCCTCGGCTGGGTGCAGGGCACGGGCAAGGACCCGTCGGCAGGGCAACCGCTCTCCTACACCAAGGTTCCCGACTTCGAGGACTACGGCACGGGATGCTTCCTCCTCGGCGCCGCCGAATATTACAAGCTCATCAAATAACCCCTCTAACGTCTCGTACGTTGCGATATTATCGCAACCCACAAAACAATCGTAATGAAGAAAACCCTCTCAATAGTAGCGGCCTGCCTGCTGGCCGCACCTGCATGGGCACAGATGTGGCCCGAAGTGAAACCCGAAGCACGCCCCGGCGCCCGATGGTGGTGGCTGGGGTCGGCCGTCAACGAGCAAGACCTGCGCTGGAACATGGAGCAATACAGCCGCGCCGGCATCGGTTCGCTGGAGATTACGCCCATCTACGGCGTGCAGGGCAACGCGCAGAACGAGTTGCCTTTCCTCTCAACACCGTGGATGAACGCCTTGAAGTTCGTCGAGGCTGAAGGCAAGCACGACGATATCCTCATCGACATGAACTGCGGAACGGGATGGCCCTTCGGCGGTCCCAACGTGCCCATCGACGAGGCCGCCTGCAAGCTGGGGCTGAAGACGGTCGACATCTCGGGCGAAGGGGCGGTAGACATCGCCCTCGAAGAGAAGGAGATGCCCTACTCGCGGCTCTCGCGCGTCATGGTCTACCCCGTCATCAGCTATACGGTGAAAGCCCCTGTCTGCATGTACGAATACTCACATGCCACCAACACGACAGCCGCCAAGGTGCTGCCGAAGGCGCTGAAGAACGTGAAACTCAACGGAACCATCGTCACCTTCAAGCTGAAGAAGGGCGAGCTCTACCGCATCTACGCCCTCTACGACTCGCGCACACGGCAGAAGGTGAAGCGCGCGGCACCCGGCGGCGAAGGCTACGTCATCGACCACTTCGACCGCAAGGCCGTCTCCAACTACCTCGACCGCCTCGACTCGGCCTTCGTAGCCAGCCGGACACCGTGGCCGCACAACTTCTTCAACGACTCCTACGAGGTGTATGGCGCCGACTGGACACCCTCGCTGCTCACCGAGTTTGAGAAGCGACGGGGCTACAAGCTCGAAGAACGGCTCCCCGAACTGCTCGAAGGCGAGAACACACAGGTGCTCGTCGACTACCGTGAGACGCTGGGCGAGCTGCTCTTAGAGAACTTCACCAACCAGTGGACGCGCTGGGCCCACAGCCACGGCGTGCAGACACGCAACCAGGCCCACGGCTCTCCTGCCAACCTCATCGACCAATATGCGGCCGTCGACGTGCCCGAGATCGAGGGCTTCGGCCTCTCCGACTTCGGCATCCGCGGACTGCGCACCGATCCGGGCTTCACACGCAAGAACGACAGCGACGTGTCGATGCTGAAATATGCCTCATCGGCGGCTCATATCACTGGCAAGCCGCTCACATCGAGCGAGACCTTCACATGGCTCACCGAGCATTTCCGCACCTCGCTCTCGCAGATGAAGCCCGACATCGACCTGATGTTCACCTGCGGCGTGAACCACATGTTCTTCCACGGAACGACCTACTCGCCCAAAGACGACCCCTGGCCGGGATGGAAATTCTATGCCTCGGTCGACATGAGCCCGACGAACAGCATCTGGCGCGACGCGCCCTACCTGATGAAATACATCGAGCGCTGCCAGAGCTTCCTGCAGATGGGCAAGCCCGACAACGACTTCCTGGTCTATCTGCCCGTGCGCGACATGTGGGCTCAGCGCACCGGGGAGCAACTGCTCATGCAGTTCGACATCCACTCCATGGCCAAGAAGGCTCCCGACTTCATCAAGAGCATCCTCAAGATTGACGCCGCAGGCTACGACTGCGACTATATCAGCGACCGCTATCTGCTCACTACGACCTTCACCGACGGCATGCTGCAGACCGACGGCGGCACGCGCTACCGCGCTCTTATCATTCCCGGATCGGGCCAGCTGCCCGACAACGTGAAGCAACACGTGGAGGCACTGCGCGCGCAGGGTGCCCATATCATCATGGGAACAGCTACCGCCGACATGGCTGCCGCCGCCAAAGCCGAGCCGATACGCCTGCGCGGACTGCGCACCATACGCCGCAAGAACGACCAGGGGCACCACTACTTCATCGCCAACCTGACGCCGAACGACGTGGACCGTAAGATTCCGCTGGCAGTGAAGTTCAGCAGCGCCGTCTTCTTCAACCCCATGAACGGCGACATACGCGAAGCTGAGGTCAGCGGCGACAGTGTGAACATCTGTCTGCGCTCGGGTGAGTCGGTCATTTTGCAGACCTACACCTCGCGGGCGCCCAAACTGACCACCACCCTGGCCACCGACACCGTGGCCAAGCCGTCGAAAAAGAAGCAGCATGTCATCGCCGTCTACCGCGCCAACATCCCCGTGCAGGGACCGTGGACGCTGTCGTTCACCGAATCGGTGCCCGCCGTGAGCGAGACATTCACCCTCGCCACACCGCAATGCTGGGAGAAACTGGCCAACGACACCCTCCGCAAGCTGATGGGAACAGGTGTCTATACCACCCATCTGAGGCTGACGACGCGTCAGGCAGCCAGCCGATGGGCCATCGACCTGGGCGATGTTCGCGAGAGCGCGCGCGTATATATAAATAATGTGTGCATCGGTTGCGCCTGGGCTGTGCCCTTCGTGCTCGACTGCCGCGACGCCTTCAAGCCCGGCGACAACGAGATCCGCATCGAGGTGACCAACCTTCCGGCCAACCGCATCGCCGATATGGACCGTCAGGGCGTGAAGTGGCGCAAGTTCAACGAAATAAACATCGTTGACATCAACTACAAGAAGACGGGCTACGAGAACTGGGCTCCCGTGCCGTCGGGACTCAATTCGGAAGTGAAGCTCATTCCGATAGAATAAACGCTAAGCACTAAAACAAAAGAGAAAAAAATGAAGAGAATACTGACGATGGCCGTCGCTGCCCTCATAGCAATGGCCGCTCAAGCACAACCGCGACAGGAAACGTGCCTGAACGACGGCTGGCGCTTCTGTTTGGGCGACGTGGCCAATGCCGAAAGGTCCGACTTCGACGACAACGGCTGGCGACAGCTCACCCTGCCCCACGATTTCCAGATTGAACAGCCGTGGGTAGAGCCCGATGCCAGCGAACGTCCGGACAACACCGACGTGGCCGCCAACATCAAGAGCCGACTCTCGAGCCGGGGATTCAAGGAGATGGGGCGCGGCTGGTATCGCCTGCATTTCACGCCGGCCGACAGTCTGAAGGGCAAGCGCGTGCTCATCGACTTCGCCGGAATCATGTATGTGGCCGATGTCTACCTCAACGGGAAGCTCATCGGAGGCACCGACTACGGCTATGTGGGCTTCGAAATCGACGTCACAGACCAACTGCGCTACGGACAAGAGAACGTGCTGGCCGTGATGGCCGACACCCGCGAGCCCGGCAATTCGCGATGGTACACGGGCGGAGGACTGTTTCGCGGCGTGAAGATGGTGACAACGCCGAAAGATATGTACTTCAACCGTCATCCGCTCTACATCACCACGCGCGACAACCGCCACGTAAGCATCGGAGCCGAATACACCAATCGCAACCGCGTGGCCGAGACTCAGTTTGAAGTGAAGGTCTACGCTCCCGACGGAAAACTCATCTACGAGGGGAAGTCGGCACAGAAACGCAACCCGCAGGCACGCACCGTGGAACGCTGTCTGGCCGATTTCGACGTGCAGAACCCACTGCTGTGGGACACCGCAACGCCCCATCTCTATAAGGCTGTCGTCACCATGCTGCGCGAAGACGGCACCGTGGCCGACGTGGCATCGGCTTCGTTCGGCATCCGCACCGTGGAGTTCGACCCCTCGGTAGGAATGAAGCTCAACGGCAAGAAGGTGCTCCTCCAGGGCTATGCCAACCATCACACGCTCGGAGCGCTCGGTGCTGCCAACTATCCCGACGCCATCGAGAAGCGCATCCTGATGATGAAGCAGTTCGGAATGAACCATATCCGCACCTCTCACAATCCATATAGCCGCGAGTTCATTGAGCTTTGCGACAAGCACGGCATCCTCGTTGTCGACGAACTCTACGACAAATGGACCCGACAGCACACCGGTGGGCGCGTCAGTTTCGAGGAACACTGGCAGAAAGAGGTACCCGAATGGGTGAAGCGCGACCGCAACTCACCTTCCGTCGTGCTGTGGAGCCTCGGCAACGAGCTGCAGCAGGATCCCAATCAGCCGTTCAACGACTTCGGCGTCACCATGTATAAGCTCATGCGGACGCTCATACAACGATACGATTCCACCCGTTTGGTCACCGTGGCCATGCATCCACGCTACCGCAACTGGGACACCGACTCGCTGCCTGCCGACCTTGCCATGCAGACCGACGTGCAGTCGTACAACTACCGCTACATGTATTTCCCCGGCGACGGACGACGTTTCCCGTGGATGAAGTTCTACCAGAGCGAGGCTTCCGTATCCGCCATGGGACAGAATTTCTTCGAAATGGACCTCAACAAGGTCATCGGACTGGCCTACTGGGGTGCCATCGACTACCTCGGAGAGTCGCAGGGATGGCCTAAGAAGGGCTGGGCACAGGGTGTCTTCGACATCTCTTTGGAGCCGAAACCGAAGGCTTACTACATGAAGAGCTTCTTCAAACCCGAAGAACCGCTGGTGCACATCGCCGTCATCGACAGCAAGCAGGACATTGAATGGAACGGCATACAGACAGGCAACGACGGTATGAGCGACCACTGGAACCGCAAGGCCGGACAGAAACTGTCGCTCATCACCTACACCAACGCCGACGAGGTGGAGCTATTGCTCAACGGCAAGAGCCTCGGAAAGAAGGATAATCCGAAGAGCGACGCCAAGCGACGCAACCAGATACGCTGGGAAGGCATCGAATATCAGGACGGTAAGCTGGAAGCCGTAGCACGAACGAACGGAATTGTCGTGGCTCGACACAAGATAGAGACCACCGGCAAGGCCAAACGCCTCGTCGCCACGCCCGAACTGCTGCCCGATCAGAAGTATGAAGAGGGCTCGCTCATCCACGTCCGCATCCACGCCGTCGATGCAAAGGGCCGCCGCGTGTTCTCCGCTCAGGACAACCTGCAGTTCAGTGTAGAAGGCGATGCCCGCATCGTGGCCGTCACCAACGGCGATATCACGAGCAACGAGCTCAACGCCACCGACCATATCCATCTGTGGAACGGCTCTGCCATGGTGATTCTCCGCGTGGGCAAGAATCCCGGAAAGCTCACCCTGACCACAACCAGCCCCGCCTTCAAGACGGTGAAGACGAAACTGCTGAAATAAGTACCGATACGAAGAAAGCCGGCCTGGAGCAAATTGCGCTCCAGGCCGGCTTTCGTTATTGTACAAACGTCCCCGTTTTCTCGTCCTATTTCTTCAGGAATGCAGCCAACTTGCTGTTGATCTGCCGCAATCCTTGCGCCACGCTGTTGGCGTTAGTCTTCGCTCCGAGGAGTGATGTATGGGTGTGATCGCGCTTGAAATACTTAGAAGCCTTCTCCTTGCTGCCGCACTTGCGGTCGAGGAAGTCGGCAGTAATATTGTGCAGGTCGACGAACTCGCAGCCCGTTTCCTCGCAGACGTCGCGGTACCAGCGTCCGTATGTGTCGTTGCGGCGCTCAATCTTGCCGCCAGGCCACTCGTTGCGCGGTGTCAGCGAGACGATGATGGGCGTTGCTCCTTTCTCCCGCACGTCGTCGATGAACTTTCTGAGGTACCATCCGAAGCTGTACACCATCTCGTAATCGCCGGGATGGACATCTGTTACCTTCATACGCTGGTCGATAACGTTGCCGTTATTGGTCTGACCCTTCGCTGCCTGCATCTTGTAGACGTGGCAGGTATCGGCCGACGAGGCGATACAACCGCGGTATTTGGGACGTTCTATCTCGCCGATGTCGTTGTGTCCGAACTCTATGAGCACGAAGTCGCCCGGACGGAGGCTGTTGTAGACGCGGTCCCAACGCCCTTCGCGCAGGTAACTACGGCAACTGCGGCCGGCCTGTGCAGCGTTGACGATCTGTATCTTGCTCTCATCGAAGACCGTATTTGCAACGGCTCCCCAGCCCCACATGCCGTCTTTCTCCTTGTCTTCGTTCTTCACCGTACTGTCGCCAGTGATGAAAACGACGGGACGGCCGTCGGTTCGGTCGATGTCATACTGCGGCAATTCGATGTTCTTCAGCATGGCCTGGAGCGGACGCAGCGCCGGATTGCGGCTGGCAGCAATGCCCTCGGCGGCACTTCGCGCGTTCATCATTGCCCCGAAGCGACTGGTGTGGATATGATCGCCGTGGAAATGATACTTCTCCTTCCACTTGCTGTAGCTGTCGAGCTTCTGTCCCGAGATCTCGTTCTGGTCGATAAAGGGCACGCCTTCCTCTGCAGCCACCTGCATGAGCCACTGCGTGTGCGGCTTGCGCACAATCTTTCCATTGTCGTCGTAGGCGTCGCGCGGTGTCAGCGACATCAGAATTGGGTTGCCGCCCTGCGCTCTCACGTCGTTGATATACTTGCGCATGTAGCCGCCGTAGGTGTAGACCGTCTCGTGCTGGCCCGTTTCCTGAATGACAACATTCAGCGTATCGTTGCCCACACCGGGAATGCTGGCGCGCGCCCGACCGCTGTCATAGGGTCCGTTATCGTTGTGTCCGATGGAGATAATCACCCAGTCGCCAGGCCGGATGGCCTGCCGGATGGGCTCCCACAGCCGGTTGTAGAACGTTCGGCTGCTCATTCCTCCGAGAGCCTGGTTCTCCACGGTGATCTGATTCTCGTCGAAGAACTCATGGGCGAAGTACCCCCAGCCCCACTGTCCGTTGTTTCCGTTGCCCAAAGTGCCGTTGCGCATGGTGCTGTTACCGATGAGGAAGAGCACCGGATGGTTGCCCCGACGCGAGCTTCCGGGCACGGGCCGCGCCGTCTGTGCTATTTTCAGGCTGTCGAACGTGTTGTCGACCACCTTGTTTACATCCTCCACACCGTTTCTGACCTGCGCCGTGCAGACCGTTGCGAGCCCCATCATGAGGGCTGCTGCTACTGTTCGTTTCATTTGATTGATTCTCCGTTGATGATAATATTCTTGATGACAGTGTTCTCTATCATGCTCTTGTCGAAGGCGCGCGCCTCATCCTGCACGTCGCAGTTCTCGAACGTGAAGTCCAGAAGACGGTATTTGTCCGACGTTCCCACGTCGAAGAAGTTCTTGCACGACATGCGGATGTTCGACAGACGGATGTTGTTGCACTGCGAAAGCGGCATGTCGGTGCGGTCTTCGGGCTTGAAGAACTGCGTCCAGGGGCGCACCACGAGGAAGCTGCCGCAATTGCCTGTGAAGTCTTCGACGGTCACGTACTCGTAGTGTTGCGGCGTGTCGGGACGCATCTTCAGCCAGAGCACACGGTTGGCATCCTCGGCTTTGCATCGACGCAGGATGATATTGCGGTCGTGGAGCGACTCACTGCCAAGCGTCAGGCATCCATGCACCTTGCCGTAGGTGCAGTCTTCGATGATGACATTGTAGTTGGGCCCGTTCTTCGGATCTTTGTCTGCCCATGTTCCCTTGCCGCCTTTCAGCACCACGGCGTCGTCGTTCACGTTCATGTAGCAGCCATGCACCAGCACGTCGTGGCAGAAATCGATGTCGATGGCATCCGAACTGGGAGCCCCACGCTTCGGTTCTGCGGCGAAGACATTCTCCGTGGGGGCATAGATATAGCACCCGAGGTAGCGCACATGGTCGCTATGGTAGACGTGGTTGGTCCAGAACGGGCTGTTGATGAGGCGCACGTCCTGCACGGTGACGTTCTTACTGTTCGATATATAGGTCAGACGTGGCCTCATGGCCTCGAGGTTTGTACACTGACGATTGTACTGTCTTCTGATCCAGAACTCTTCCCAATAGAGGTGTCCGTTGCCGTCGATGGTGCCGGGCCCCGTTATGGTGAACCCGTCCACGCCGTCGGCATTCACCAAAGCGGCGAAATACTTGATGCTCTGCCCTTCCATCCGAGAGTCGAGGAGGCGGAAATGACGGATGCGGTCGCTGCCTTTCAGCTTGCCGCCCTCGCGTATCTGAAGGTGAGTGCCCTGCTTGAAGAAGAGCGAACCACTCATAAAGGTACCGCGAGGCACCACGATGACGCCCCCACCCTCGCTGGCAGCGCGGTCGATAACGGCCTGTATGGCTTCGGTCTGCACGAGCGTGCTGTCGCCGGCAAGCACGCCATAGTCCGTAATCACGTACTGTTTGCCCAGCTGCGCCACGTCCACCCGCGTCGTATCGCTGAACCATGCAGGGATTGGTGTACCGTCGGGGAACAGCTGTTGCTGCTGTTTCTTCTTGCTCTTGCCGTCGGCCGACATGGCCACGATGGCGAGCATCACCATCAAGAGAACCTTTTTCATGAGATTAGTCTTTTGAAATTTGCATGCAAAAATAGAGAAATAATCCGAAATGCCATCCTAATATTTGATTTTTCGCATTCGTTTTTTGACATCACTCACGCGCTGCAACGGGCTGTTACGGCCCTGATCATCGTCTTTTTTTTGCTTTTTGGCATCGTCGGCGTGAACTTTTGTCCCAAATAACACGCTGTTATCATTATTTTTCCTATCTTTGCATCGCTAACAGAACATGATACCATGCAGCAAAGCAAATATCTTGTCATCAATGAACGCGACGCACAGTGGGGGCTTGCCGTGAGCACCGTAGGCTACGAAGAGATTTCGGCTGGCGAAGAGTACCCCACTCACGGCCATGCCGAAGGCTACTACTTCAAAGTGAGCAAAGGTCGAGTGCTCAACGAGTACCAACTTCTCTACATCACCGAAGGCGAGGGCGTCTTCCAGTCAGCCCACCAGCCCCCCGTGAGCATCAAGGCCGGCGACCTCTTCCTGCTCTTCCCGAACGAATGGCACACCTACCACCCACTGGCCGAAAAGGGATGGAAGAGCTATTGGATCGGATTCAAAGGCACCAACATCGACAACCGTGTCCGCCAGCGCTTCCTCTCGCCCGAGAAACCCGTCTTCCACGTGGGTTACTCGGCCGAACTGGTGCGTCTCTACAAGAATGCCTACAAGGCAGCGCTGGCCGAAAAGCCCTTCTTCCAGCAGCTCCTCGCCGGCATTGTCAACCTGCAGGTGGGACTGATGTACTCGCTCGAACGTAGCAGCGTGCTGAACAAGAACCACGAGCACATGAACATGATCGACCGCGCAAGGCTCCGCATCCGCGAATCCATCGAGAGCGACGTCACCATACAGCAGATAGCACAGGAGCAAGGCGTCAGCTATTCCAACTTCAGGAAGCTCTTCAAGGAGTACACCGGCATCTCGCCCGCACTCTACCAGCAAGACCTCAAGCTCCAACAGGCCAAGGAACTGCTCACCACCACGACCATGAGCATCAAGGAGATCGCCTATCAGCTCAACTTCGAGTCGCCCGACTATTTCTCTTCGAAGTTCCGTTCTAAGACAGGATTACGCCCCAGCGAGTTCCGCAATGCCCACCAATAACGCATAGAATGAGCATTTTTCATTACATTTTTGCCGTATTTTAAAATAAATTCGTACCTTTGCACCCGATTTTGTTGTCCAACGACTACCTAATGGGAAAGAGAATCAAGAAAATAAAGACTATACGACTCCACCGTGAAGGCACAAACACACTGCTCTACGTGGGCTGTGGTACCGTCATCGTGGGAGCCATCCTGTGGTACGCCACAGGCCTCTCGGCCATCTTCAAGGTGTACGCCGTGCTCATGCTCATCGTATACCTCATCATGATTAACTTCTTCCGCTGCCCCATCCGCTATTTCCAGGGCGAAACCGAAGGCGTGGTCGTAGCACCAGCCGACGGCCGCGTGGTTGTCATCGAAGAAGTCGACGAAGACGAATACTTCCACGACCGCCGTCTGATGGTGAGCATCTTCATGAGCCTCTTCAACGTTCACGCCAACTGGTTCCCCATTGACGGAAGGGTCAAATTCGTCAAGCACTTCAACGGCAACTTCCATAAAGCTTGGCTTCCGAAGGCAAGCGAGGAGAACGAACACACCGACATCATGCTCGAAACCGACGACGGCGTCGACATTCTCTGCCGACAGATAGCGGGAGCCGTGGCTCGTCGCATCGTGACCTATGCTAAGGACGATGAGGATTGCTACATCGACGAGCACCTCGGATTCATCAAGTTCGGGTCGCGCGTCGACGTTTTCCTGCCCGTCGGCACCAAAGTGTGCGTCAAGATGGGTCAGGCCACCACCGGCGACCAGACCGTCATCGCCCGACTGAAATGACAACGCATCAACCTTTCCATCTGATTCTATGGGTCTGAAGAAACATATCCCCAACGCCATCACCTGCTGCAACCTCATCTCAGGATGCATCGCCACGGTGTTCGCCCTCATGGGCAACTTCCCCATGGCCCTGCTTTGGATTGTCATGGGCGCAGTGTTCGACTTCTTCGACGGCATGACGGCCCGCCTGCTCCACGTATCCTCGCCCATCGGGAAGGAACTCGACTCCCTGGCCGACGATGTCACCTTCGGCGTAGCCCCCTCGGCCATGATCTATTATGAGCTCTGTGCCATGGACTACCCCGCTTTCATGGAGCCTCTGCGCCCCATCCTCCCCTATTTTGCGTTCCTCATGGCAGCCTTCTCGGCGCTGCGCCTGGCCAAGTTCAACCTCGACGAGCGACAGACCACGTCGTTCATCGGCCTGCCGACACCTGCCAACGCCCTCTTCTGGGGAGCCCTGCTCGTGGGTTACGGCTCCTGGATCGAGTCCACCCCCGTCAATGCGCCGCTGCTGGTGCTCATGATTCTCATCAGCTGCTACCTGCTGGTGAGCGAGATTCCCATGTTCGCACTGAAGTTCAAGCAGTGGGGATGGCGTGGTAACGAGGTGAAATACATCTTCGTAGCCACCGCAGCAGCCCTCATCGTGCTGCTCCAGGTGCGCGGCATCGCCCTCACCATCGCTTGGTACGTGTTCGTTTCCGTCCTCGTCGGCCGTCAGAAAACCCATTAACCATTCCATTTCATTACGCCGTGTTTATACTCAAGTTCCTCTTCATCATCTTCCTCGTAGGACTGCTCATCGTGCTGTTCGTCGTCTTCGGCCTTCTCAACGTTGTCAGCAAGGCCCGCAAGCAGTTCAAGGAGCAGGGTGACCGTCCCAAGAACATCAACGGATCCAGCGTGTCATCAGCATCTCCCGATGGCCCGCGCCGCAAGATTATCCCCGACGACGAAGGTGAGTATGTGGAATATGAAGAAGTAAAGGAATGAAAAGGCACGCTACAAGCATTATCCTGCTCATCATCGCCACCCTCGCGGCGTGGTCACAGCAAACATCCGGCCCCGTCACCCTCGGTTCATGGTCGGGAAAGATCAAGGCTGGACTCACACCGCTCACCCTCGTGCTCCATCTTGAACACGACGGCGACAGCCTGAAAGCCACACTCGACAGTCCGGACCAAGGAGCGCGAGGCATCCCAGCCAACATAGACCACCTCTCCGACGACTCCGTAGCCATCAGCATCAAGAGTATCAACGCCACCTACAGCGCATGCCGCAGGGACGACAAGCTGCGCGGCGTCTTCCGACAGCACGGTTTCCCCATCCCTCTGGTCCTCACGCGCGGCGTTCCCGAGGTGAGGCGGCCTCAGAACCCGCTGCCACCCTTCCCATACGAGACGGAGGAAGTAACCTTCACCAACGATACCGACAGCGCCACGCTCGCCGGAACGATCACCTATCCCGTGGGCTACGACCGCACCGCCTTGTCCAAGGTTGCTCCCAAGGGGGGCCGCGCGCCCAAGACATCTCCGAAGAAACCCACCATCGTCATGCTCATCACTGGCAGCGGACAGCAGAACCGCAACGAGGAGCTGATGGGACACTCCCCCTTCCTCGTCATCGCCGACTACCTGGCCCGCCACGGAATAGCCACGCTGCGCTACGACGACCGCGCCACAGGAGCCTCACGAGGCGGGAACGTCAGCAACGCGACGACGGAAGACTTCATGCGCGACGCCGAAGCCGGCCTACGATTCCTGCGCCAACACAAAGACTTCGGCAAGATCGGCTGTCTGGGGCACAGCGAAGGAGCAACGATCGCCTTCATGCTCGGTGCCCGGAAGCAGACAGACTTCATCGTCTCGATGGCCGGACCGGCTGTCAAGGGCGACACGTTGCTTGTCCGACAGACCAACCGCATCCTCCAACTGATGGGGCAAGAGGGCAACATGACCGTCGATGCCTACCGCCGCCAGCCTGCCGTCCAGGGCAACGCATGGGTCAGGTGGTTCATCGACTACGATCCCGCCGCCGATATCCGCCGCACGCGGTGCCCCGTCTTCGCCCTCAACGGCGAGAGCGACTGTCAGGTTGTGGCCGACCAGAACATACCAGCCCTGCGACAGCTGCTGAAGGGAACGAAAAAAAGCCTCGTCAGGGAATATCCGTCGCTCAACCATCTCTTCCAGCACGCTACCACCGGACTTCCCAACGAGTACAGCCAGATTGAGGAGACCATCGCCCCCGAGGTGCTGGCCGACATTGCCGAGTGGATCAACAGCCTGTGAACCCTCTTCCGTCCCCCCGAGGGGGAAGCCCCGGCCCCACCTGTCCCCTCCCTTGAGGGGAATGGAGTCACGGCAGGATCAGAAAACATCCTTCAGCCTCTTCTCCAGATCTTTCGTTCCCGAGGTTTTCCCGAAGATATTTTCCGACAAACGGGCTTTGATGCTTGAAACCGTCGACGCCGGTTTGTCCAACAGTGTCCCCATCTCAGACGTCGTAAACGAGCAGCGTGTAAGATAAAGGATCTTCTTTTCTATCGGTCGCAGACCCGGACACGACCTGAACAAAAACACAGAGAACCCTGGCAGGATCGTGTCCACTTCATTCTTAAACCCTCTCCACTCATCATCCTTCATCATCGAGCGCCCCTTGCTCTTCAGCAGGTACGCCAACACAGAGCGAGTCTTGCACGTCTGAAGCTTTTGTTCAGCCTCAGCCCTATCATAATTGCTCGTTTGAGATTCAAGCTCTTCCAGCTGTTGCTTCAATTCCTCGATGACAAGTTCCTGAGCCTCTACAGATTGCCTGTATTTCGAATCCAGCTCCCTGATATTCCTCCCTCCCTCTTCTATCATCCGATCCTTTTCCGAGACGCTCTGAGCCAGCTCCTGCTGCGACTTTTGAAGCTCTGCCTGCTTGTCTTCAAGTTTTTTCCTCACCTCCGTCAGCTCCTTGATCCTATCCTTCAGCTCGTATTGCTCAAGTAATGCTGCTTTTCTCCGATGTTTCATCGCCAACATGGCAAGTAGCAAGACCAGTATGACAACCGCAGAGAGCGCCAGAGAGAAGATCCAGTTCACGCGGGTTCTCGCCGCCTCCTTTATCTCACGCTCCGCAAGTTGCTCATACCGAGCGTAGTTATACAAGGCATGGTTGCGCCGAATATCTTCCGACGCCTTTTCACGATAGCTCGAATCGTTGTACGAATAAGCCAGTAGCGCATACTTCAAGGCAGAATCCCGCGCACCCATGGCTTGATAAACCTGCGTCAAGCCTTCGTATGCCCCTTCCTTATCATTGAAACGCCGTGCCGACTTCGCCAACTTGTAGAAACAATGTCGCGCCGAATCATACTTGCCAATGCCTTTATAATACAAGCCTTCCGCACGATAGAAAGTTTCCTTGCCCTTTCGTATGTTCCCCTCGTCGTCGAACAAGCCCGGCACAGCCTTGTACCTATCTATCAATTCTTTCGCTTTCGTATATTCCTTTCTGTCTACAAGGATATCCACGATAGAGCCCGTCGACATGGCCGCACGATGAGGATATCCATATTTGTCGTATAAGCGGCTTGCCTCCATTGTTACGAGAACAGCAGAGTCAAGTTTATTTTGCTTCTCGTACGCACTGCCCATGAAATCGTAGCACGACAAGGCCATCAATGTATCATTGGCTTTGTAAGCAAGGTTGATGGCAGACTGCAACTCAGACAACGAATTCTCAGGAGAGCCGTTGCTTAGAAGGATTCTCCCCATCTGCCCGTGCACACGGCAGAGCAACTTGAAGTTACAGTCTCTTCGTGTCGTGTCTGCTTGGTCTGCCGCCTCATGGAAGAACTTCAAAGCCATCGGAATCTCACCCATGTCGTAATAGGCACGACCCAGAAGATAGTTGGCGCGGAGGCGCTCGTCGGGCGTTCCTTTGCTGTTGTAGTAGGCCACAACCTCCTTCAGCGCACTGTCGGTGGTGAATTTCACGAAGAGTTTGTTCTGAGCGTCGGCGCGCAGCAGTTGGTAACGCATACGCTGACCCTCCGACATCCGCGCGCGGTCGTTCTCTGGGATGTGGTTCAACAACTGAAAAGCTGAGTCGGGATGGGAGTACATCAGACTGTCCGCCCGACTGAGCAGACGGTTCCCCTCATGCCAGCCGTTGCACGCTGACACCAACAGCACAAACAGGATTAGATACGAAGCGTTCTTCATTGTAAGCAAAGATAAACAATTATTCAAAAACAATCAAAAGACGTTGCCATTCAGTCCCAACAGACCTGCTAACCGTTCCAAGTTGCATTGCTATTCAATTTAAATTGCCGCGCAAAACTAATTAAATTGCCGCGCAAAATAAATTAAATTGCACGGCAAAATAAATTGAATTCCTGAGCAGAAACCATGGAACGGCACTTTTTTAAGTGAAGAGTGGAGAATGGAGAGTGGACAGTTTGCTACCGCTAAGACTGTAGTGGACGGCACGAGCCAGAGCCGTTGCGGAAGCAAACTTTCCACTATCAACTGTCATCTGTCACCTGTCAGCTCTCACTTGACCATCACTTTCCTCACCGACCCGTCCTTCATCCTGACGATGTTCAGGCCTTTCGCGGGAGAGGTGAGCTGGCGGCCGTCGACAGAATAACGTGAACATGCTGCATTCTCCCTCTTGTCAATGATGCTGATACCTGTGGGAGCCTGGACAAGCGGTGCCTGAGTGGCAGACTTCATCTCTGTGTCGAAGATGTACAGACCTTTGTCGGTTCCAACATACAGTGTGGTCCCGTCGATAAGCATGCATCTCACCAGACCATTCAGCGGATAGCTGTTGAAAGTATTTCCGTCGTATTTTACCAGATTGTCCTGCATGCCAAGCCATAGGTTGTCGGCATCATCCTTCACCATGTCGAGAATCAGATTGCCAGGTAGTTCACTGTTAGCTGCTGTATAGGGGGTATAGCCATCTTTATCGATGCGGTACAACCCGTTGTCCAGCGTTGCAGCCCATAAGATACCGTCGCGCAGGACGAGTCGGCTCACTCGACTCCAAAAGTCAGGGAAGCTACGGATCATTTCGCCGTCTACGATCTTGCACAAGGTATGGTCGCCAAGAACGTCTGCAGTGCCTATCCATACTACATCCTCAGCATCTTTCGCTATAGTATACACAGGATCGAAGCTACTGCCGGTCTGCAAGCTGTACCCCTCGCCGACAGGCTCGCCTTTCCTGAACTCGGTGACAGCTCCGCCGGACCCTATCCATAGCGAACCGTCCATCGGCGTCAGAGAGTAGATGGGACTCATTGTTGATACGCGATCTATAGCACCGTCCTTGTGCTGCACGAACAGGCCACCGAAAAGAGTACCAAACCAAAGGTCGTCACCGTCTTTGTACAGGCTTGTGATACGACTTGCCGCATCGTTCATATAGTCGCTAGCTGCAGGAAGACGGGGAACCAAATCCTTGAGAGGATTCTCATAGACAATGCCTTCGCCTGTATTCTTATCCAAAATGACATAGGAAGTGCCACCCTGGAACGAAGAATACTCGTAACTGACCGACATGTAGACCGACCCTTCGTCCTGAGTCATACTGCTGATTGAAGGCTCTGTTTGTCCGCTCTGAGCCATCACTATTGATGTTGTTAACATACTAATGGCGAAAAGTAGTAGTTTCTTCATAATGCTTATGTTTTAAAGTGTTACAAATTTACAGATTATATTTTATAATACAAAGTATTTTAGCCGAAAATAAAAATTTTATTTATTTTGTCAGTTTATCATTATTTTACGTGAATAAATACGACCGTTTACGATAAGCCGTACTACATACATTCCTTTTTGGCTGACTGGTATGTTGAGATGATAGCGACCTTTTCCCAGTCCTTTTCTCTTCAAAGCCGAACTCTCTACATTTCCTACACTGCTGCTCAGCTGCAGAGAGACTATCGCATCATCAGACAAAGAGAAATCAACTACAACTCCCCGATCTGCAGACTTTACGGATGTTGCCGTCGATACTGACGGTGGGGATTTGATTAACAGTTAAACCTTGCGCTTTCACGACTTCATCATCGATGATGCCGACGTTCATATCAACGCGGAATCCTTTGATGACACCATTAAAAGCAAGTGATGAAAGCGAAAGGAGAAACAATCCGAAAATAAAGAAACTGATTTTTTTCATCTCTATACGTTTTGATTAGTGTTGCAAATATATTCATTTTGTTTGAAACTAAAGGGAAAAGTAGGAGACAAAAAATTCGAGAGAATTCGAAAAATCGGGCTAAGCCGTTGAGAATAAAGGCTTAAGGAGCAAAAAATAATTCGCAAATACCTGTTGGCATTTGTTATGGCAGTGGAAAAAAAGATGGGGAAGAAGGAATCACTCGACGTCGACCTGCACGAACTCGGGCCGTTCGTCGGGCTCGTCAGTGACAATCACCACGTTCCTGAAGACCACGTTCCGCGCATGCCTGACGAAGAATCCCTTCGCCGGAAGCAGGCCCCACATCGTAGCCTCGGGGTATTCCTGTTCTTTTTCGTCGTCGGGAACAGTCACCTTGGCGCATCCTCCGCGCTGACGGATGGTGATGTCCGACAGACGGACATCCTCCACGCAGTGTCCAGGCAGTCCGGTGATGCTGCAACCGGTGCGCCCGGCACCGCTGACGGTGATGTTTCGCAGGTACAGACCGCGCATGGAGCCTACCCGCTCCACGGGAATGTCCTCGGCGTAAGGCCGTGCACGGTTGCCCAGCCGGATGAAGATGGGCGACTCGGTGCCCTCGACGAGGATGTCCGACACATGGATATTCTCCATCACGCCGCCGTCGACGATTTCCAACGAGATGGCCGACGTGCCCCGTTTGCCTTTGTCGCCGAAGAACTGCGAACGCTGGTCGGCCGACGGTTTCACGATGCATCCGCTGATACGTATGTTGCGGAAGCCGCCATTGGTCTCGGTACCGAGCTTGATGGCATTGCAGTGGCTGCTGACGATGCAGTTCTGGATGGTGACATTCTCACAGAGCCGTGGCGACGTGCTCTTCAGTGTGATGGCATCGTCGTCGCTGTCGGCCAGCATGTTGCTCACGATGACGTCGTGGCAGCCGTCTATGTCGAGGGCGTCGTTGTTGAAGTTGTTGCGGTTGAACACCTTGATGCCCTCAATCCTGACGCGGTCGCAGGCCAGATAGTGCTGCATCCAGCAGCCCGAGTTGCGCAGGGTGACGTCTCGGACCGCGATGTCGCGGCTGTTGATGAAGCGCAGCAGGTGGGGCCTGGTGATGCCCTCGTCGTTCCACGACAGCTTGGGGAAGGCGGCACCGCGCCCGTCGATGGTGCCATGGCCGTCGATGACGACACCCTCCACGCTGTCGGCATAGATGAGCTGGATGGTGGTGGTCTGCGTGCGCAGCGACACATAGCTGGACTTCATCTTCCGGTAGTCGTCCACGCGCGTGCTGCCGTAGAGCGTGGCACCGCTCTCGAGGTGCAGGTTGACGTGGCTGCGGAGGATGATGGAGCCCATCTTGTAGCTCCCGGTGGGCACGAGTACGCGTCCGCCGCCATGGGCGGAACAGTCGTCGATGGCTCGCTGGATGGCTTCGGTGCTCAGCACTGTGGTGTCGTTCTGTGCTCCGTAGTCCCTGATGTTGTAGTCGTTGGCCGTAGCGGTGGCTGTAGCCATGGCCAGCAGGAAGGATGAAAGGGTCCTGTTAATGCATAATTCGTAATTCATAATGCATAATGCATGGTGTGGGGTGATTCTTATTTCTTGCAAATGATGATGCCGCCCATGGGCTGTATGGTCACTTTCACCTTTCCCTTTCCGTTGGGTCTGAGCGGTTTGCAGAACGATGTGGGCACCACTTCACCTTTCTTCGGCTTGTTGTCGCCGTAGAACAGCAGCTGGTCGGCAGAGGTGAAGAGGTCGCACAGGTTGAGTTCGAGCGTGATGGGGCGGTCGGTGCCGTTGAGTCCGGCCACATACCAGTCGGTGCCGTGGCGGCGCGCCATGACGACATACCGCGAGGGGTAGCCTTCGATGAAGCGCGTTGCATCCCACGTGGTGGGAATCCGTCGCAGCAAGTCGAGCTGATAGGCAGGCAGCTCGTCGAGATTGTTGGGCTGCATGGCGATGCACTGGATGAAAGTCTGGTTGGTGAAGGCGGTGGCCATCTCGAAGACGTCGGTAGTGTGGCGCGGATGTCGGCTGTGGTTGTCGCGGCTGAGGTATCGGTTCATGATGACGCCGCCCCAGTCGAAGGCGCCGAGGGCATTGCGGCAGAAGGGGTGCATGGTGAGTTCGAAGCCTTCGGCCTTGGCGTGGCGTTCGTCGAAGAAGACGTTCTCGCTGGCCAGTGCGGCCTCGCTGGCCACGTAGTTGGGATACATGCGCTCCCATCCGCGCGGAATGGTGCAGCCGTGGAACACCACCTGCAGTCCGTGGCGGTTGGCGTCGCTGAGGATGTCTTCGTAGAGCTGCATCGTGGCTTGCTTGTCGCCGCCGAAGAAGTCAACCTTGATGCCCTTGACCCCGATGCGCTGCAGCCATGCCATCTCGCGCTCGCGGGCGACGGCCGTGTTCATGCAGTCGCGCGGCCCCTGTGGTGCATCGTTCCAGAAGCCGTTGCTGTTGTACCAAAGCATGAGCGAGACGCCCTTGGACTGTGCGTAGCGGCTGAGCTCCTCGATGCGCTGGCGCCCTATCTGCGTGTCCCACCAGTTGTCGACGAGACAATATTCGTAGCCCATGGCGGCGGCGAGGTCTATGAAGGCTACCTGATCGTCGTAGTTGATGCTCTGGTCCTGCCAGATGAGCCAGCTCCACGTGTAGCGTCCGGGCTTGTAGACGCGTGACGGTTCGTAGAGCGGCTTCACCACGTCGTAGGCCACAGTGGTCTCGACGATGGGACTGAGCGTCTCGCCGACGGTGATGGTGCGCCAGGGTGTCTGTCCCGGCAGCGGAATGACGGCGTACTCGGAACCGTAGCCGTTGTTTTCGCCCTTGTGAGGATAGGCGATGGTGTAGCCTTTTGCTTCGTTATAGTCGGAGAGGTGGCTTCCGCAATAGGCCGAGGAGACGCCGGTCTCGCTGATGAGGACCCAAAAGCCCCCCTCCGACCATTCCCGAGCAAAGCTCGCCGACCCGTAGCCTTTCCCCCGAGAGGGGGAGACTGTTGTCTTGAAGAGACAGGGGAAGGTGTGGCCAAGGCCGTAGCGCGAAGGCTTCGCCATGGGTGCGTCGGCCTCGTAGTCCTCTTCATAGCTGGGCTTGGTCTTCTCCCATCCGGTCTCGGGACCTATCTGCGGAGAGAGGAACGTGGTGGTTCCGGCCCCCCCTGTTCCCCCCTCGTGGGGGAATCGGAAGGCCGTAGCCTCACTGAAGACGGTCATCCGCTTGGGGTTTCCGGCTTTCGGACGAGGGATGGTATAGCGGAAGGCGACATCATGGTCGGACACCTGGAAGGAGACAATGAAGCGGAGGGAGTCGGGAGTGGCCGCTCTGAAGGTGACATCGAGCCGACGGGCCACATAGTGGATGTGGGAAGCCTTGATGCGGTCCATTTCGTAGCAGTCTTCCACGTCGACGGTGCTTCCGCCCTCAAGCGTCAGGTCGTGGGTGAAGTCGGCCAGACTGGTTTTCAGCCCTAAGGCCGACGGCAGGATAACGGTCTTGCCGTCGTATGACACGCTGTAGTTCGCTTTTCCTCCATCGCAGCCGACGCGCACTTGCAGCCGTCCATCGGGCGATGTCACGGTTTTCTCTTCAGCCCAGATGCCGACAACGGTCAGCAGAGCAAGGGCAATCATCATGATTCTTCGCATAATTAATTTAGTTAAGAGTTAAGAATTAGGCCCCCCTCCGACTCCCCCGTGGGGGAGAGTACCCTAACGCGAAACAAGAAGCCTCCCCTCGGGGAGGTTTGGAGGGGGCCGTCCCCTCGGGGAAGTTGGAGGGGGCCGTTGTGTTTCGCGATTGATTCACGGAAGTTTTGCCACCAATTCATCTATTGATCCGATTGTCAGCAGGTTCTCGTGGTCGTACTCTTCGGTCTGCTCATGGGCCCAGGTACTGTGGAACGGCACGTGGACGGCGCGGCCTCCCAAGTGGAGCACGGGCTCGATGTCCGACTTGAAGCTGTTGCCCACCATGAGCAGCTCGCCGATGTTGATGCCGAACGAACGGCAAAGTTGTTCGTACTGTTCGGGCGTCTTGTCGGAAACCACGACCACACGGTCAAAATAGTGCCACAAACCTGAACGCCGCAGCTTGTTCTCTTGGTCCTGAATCTCTCCCTTGGTAAAGACGCACAGCGCATAGCGGTGCAGGTCGCGGATGGCTTTCAGCGTGGGTTCCACACCTGGCAACGGCGTGGCGGGCAGCCGCAACAGACTGCGTCCGAGCTCCTGAACGCGCAACAGCTCGGTGGCAGTGATGCGTCCGCCGCTTACCTGGACGGCATTCTCCACGAGCGAGATGGTGAACGCCTTGCAACCGTAGCCCAGTTCGGCCATGTTACGGCTCTCGGTAGCAAAGAGCATGTCGGAGACGGTGGTCGCATCGGCGTAGGGCGCAAGCAGTTGGCAGTACTTCTTCTCCACTTCGTCGAAGTGAGTCTGGCAGTCCCACAGTGTGTCGTCGGCGTCGAAGGCAATGAGCCTGATAGGGTGATTCATTTTAGGTAAGAGGTAAGAATTAAGAGGTAAGAGGTGAGTATTAAGAGGTAAGTATTAAGAAGTAAGAGGTAAGTATTAAGAGTGAAGAATTTAGAGTGAAGAGTGCGGAACATCTTCAAAGGAAGACATTCCGCACAATGCTTGCTCTGTCGATGTCGCCACGGGGGACGACTCCCCGTTGCTTATTTGCCCTCAATGTCCTTGAAATACTTGTAGGTGCTCACCTTCAGTTCGTCGGTGGCAGGCTCATCGCAGACGATGATGCCGTGGGGGTGCATCTGCAGGGCCGAGATGGTCCACTCGTGGGATACACATCCCTCGACTGCAGCGTGGAGAGCGCGTGCCTTGTGGTGTCCGTTGACGAGGATCATCACCTCGCGGGCATCCATCACGGTTCCAACGCCGACGGTCAGAGCCGACTTGGGCACCTTGTTGACGTCGCCCTCGAAGAATCGCGAGTTGGCAATGATGGTGTCGGTGGTGAGCGTTTTCTGCCGTGTGCGGCTGGTGAGCGACGAGAAGGGCTCGTTGAAAGCGATGTGTCCGTCGGGGCCGATGCCTCCGATGAAGAGGTCGATGCCTCCTGCCTCGGCAATCATCTCCTCGTAGTGTGCGCACTCAGCGACGAGGTCGGGAGCGTTTCCGTTGAGGATGTGTATGTTCTCCTTCGGGCAGTCGATGTGGTCGAAGAGGTTCCGAGCCATGAACGAATGATAGCTCTCGGGGTGCTCCTCGGGCAGTCCGACATACTCGTCCATATTAAAGGTGAGGACATTCTTGAAGCTGACGCGCCCTTCCTTGACCGCTTTGACCAGACAGGCGTACATACCCTCGGGTGATGAGCCGGTCGGCAGACCGAGAACGAAAGGCTTTTCGGCTGTGGGCTTGAACGCATTGATGCGCTCGATGACATGTTCGGCAGCCCACTGCGACATGGCATCATAGTTTTTCTCGATGATTAATCTCATAACTGTTTGTTTTAAGAAAGTTTTCAAATTGGTTGCAAAAATAATAAAAAGGTAACAAACTGCTTTCTTTTTACACGTTTTTTATCGTAATTTTCCTCTTTTAACAGTTTTTGCTGTGAGAATCGGCAATAGAAAGGAGTGCAACACGCAACTTGCGGGCATAAAAAAAGCTCCGACGTCGCGTCGGAGCTCTTCTTTCTTGAAATGTTTTAGCAGTTAGTGTTATGTAGCATGTGTTTTGAAAACCTTGATTTCATTTTTACTAATGCGATGCAAAGGTACTAAAAATATCTTGATTTAAATCAATACAAACGATGTTTTTTTCGAAAAAAACTACGTAAACGTTTACGAAAATTTATCTCATGTAACATTACAACTTCTCATCACGCACATTGCCGGAGATAAAAGTTGTCGACGAAAAGCACACCGACATCATAAAAACATGTGCAAAAAATGTGTCGTTTCAGATTTTTGTATTATCTTTGCCGCGTTAACACACGATAAGTTTCTAAATCCTAAAATCCGCAACTAT
>DEJE01000014.1:0-63681 GCA_002353205.1 Prevotella sp. UBA2756
ATCCTCGAGAATGTGATGAAGGGTCATCCCGTGCTCCTCAACCGTGCACCGACGCTTCACCGTCTCGGCATACAGGCCTTCCAGCCCAAGCTCATCGAAGGCAAGGCTATCCAGCTTCACCCGCTGGCATGTACGGCGTTCAACGCCGACTTCGACGGCGACCAGATGGCTGTCCACCTCCCACTCAGCAACGAGGCCATTCTTGAGGCACAGCTCCTGATGCTGCAGAGCCATAACATCCTGAACCCGGCCAACGGCGCTCCTATCACCGTTCCTTCGCAGGATATGGTGCTCGGACTGTACTATATCACGAAGATTCGTCCGGGAGCCAAGGGTGAAGGACTCACCTTCTACGGTCCCGAGGAAGCTATCATCGCCCACAACGAAGGCCGTTGCGACCTGCATGCTCAGGTCAAGGTGATGGTCGACGACATTGTCGACGGCAAGCCCGTCCGCCACATCGTCGAGACCTCTGTCGGACGTGTCATCGTCAATGGTATCGTGCCCGATGCTGTCGGCTTTGTCAACAAGGTCATCTCCAAGAAGTCTCTCCGCGATATCATCGCCGAAGTGATCAATAAGGTGGGCTTCGCCGAGGCTTGCGAGTTCCTCGACGGTATCAAGAACCTCGGTTACCGCATGGCTTACCTGGCCGGTCTGTCGTTCAACCTCGACGACATCATCATTCCGAAAGAGAAGGAAGAGCTCGTGCAGAAAGGAAACGACGAGGTGCAGGCCATCACCGACAACTACAATATGGGCTTCATCACCGACAACGAGCGCTACAATCAGGTCATTGATGCGTGGACACACGTGAACAACCGTCTGGGCGAGGTGCTGCTCAAGCAGATGACCGAGGCCGACCAGGGCTTCAATGCCGTCTACATGATGCTCGACTCCGGTGCCCGTGGTTCTAAGGACCAGATCAAACAGCTCGCTGGTATGCGTGGTCTGATGGCCAAGCCGCAGAAGGCAGGTGCTGAGGGACGTGGTACTATTGAAAACCCGATTCTCTCTAACTTCAAGGAAGGTATGTCTGTGCTGGAGTACTTCATCTCCACCCACGGTGCCCGTAAGGGTCTTGCCGATACGGCTATGAAGACAGCCGACGCCGGATACCTGACACGTCGTCTTGTCGACGTCAGCCACGACGTGATCATCAACGAGGAAGACTGCGGAACGCTCCGCGGACTGGTCTGCACGGCCCTGAAGAATGGCGACGAGACCATCTCCACGCTCTATGAGCGCATCCTCGGACGCGTTTCCGTGCACGATATCGTTGACCCGACGACGGGCGACCTCATCGTCGCTGCCGGTGAAGAGATTACCGAACCCATTGCCCAGGCCATCGAAGACAGCCCTATCGAGAGCGTCGAGATTCGCTCGGTGCTCACCTGCGAGAGTAAGAAGGGCGTCTGCATGAAGTGCTACGGACGCAACCTCGCCACTCAGCGCATGGTGCAGAAAGGTGAGGCCGTCGGCGTCATCGCTGCTCAGGCCATCGGTGAGCCGGGTACACAGCTGACGCTCCGTACGTTCCACGCAGGTGGTGTGGCCGGTAATGCTGCTGCCAATGCCAGCATCGTGGCCAAGAACCTCAGCAAGCTGGAATTCGACGAGCTCCGCACCGTGCCCTTCACCGAAGATGGCGAAGAGGGCGAGGTGCAGTGCCAGATGGTCGTCAGCCGACTGGCCGAGGTGCGCTTCATCGACCCCCATACGGGAATCATCCTCTCAACGGTGAACGTTCCCTACGGTTCTTCGCTCTACTATAAGACGGGCGATGTGGTCAACAAGGGCGACCTCGTGGCTCGCTGGGACCCGTTCAACGCAGTCATCGTCAGTGAGTACGCCGGTATCCTGAAGTTCAACGACGTCATCGAAGGCGTAACTTATAAGTCTGAGACCGATGAAACGACCGGTCTTACCGAAAAGATTGTCACCGAGTCGAAGGATAAGTCGCGCGTCCCGACCTGCGACGTCCTCGATGCCAATGGTGTCGTCGTCGGAACATACAACTTCCCCGTGGGTGGTCACGTCGTCGTGGAAGACGGTCAGACCGTGAAGACGGGTACCACGCTCGTGAAGATTCCGCGCTCTGTGGCCAAGGGTGGTGATATCACTGGTGGTCTGCCGCGTGTCACCGAGCTCTTCGAGGCCCGCAACCCGAGCAACCCCGCCATCGTCAGCGAAATCGACGGTGAGGTCACTATGGGCAAGGTGAAGCGTGGTAACCGCGAGATCATCGTCACGTCGAAGACGGGCGACCAGCGCAAGTACCTGGTCAGTCTCTCGAAGCAGATCCTGGTGCAGGAGCACGATGCCGTGCGCGCCGGAACTCCGCTCTCCGACGGTGTCATCACGCCGAGCGATATCCTTGCCATCAAGGGTCCGACGGCCGTTCAGGAGTATATCGTCAACGAGGTGCAGGACGTGTACCGCCTGCAGGGTGTGAAGATCAACGACAAGCATTTCGAGATCATCGTCCGCCAGATGATGCGCAAGGTGCAGATCAACGATCCGGGCGACACCTCGTTCCTCGAGCAGGAGATTGTCGACAAGCTCGACTTCTCCGAGGAGAACGACCGTATATGGGGTAAGAAGGTGGTCACCGACGCCGGTGACTCCGAGAACCTCAAGGCCGGACAGATCGTTTCAGCACGCAAGCTGCGCGACGAGAACTCCATGCTCAAGCGCCGCGACCTCCGCACCGTTCAGGTGCGCGACGCCCTGCCCGCCACCTCAACGCAGATCCTCCAGGGTATCACCCGCGCCGCCTTGCAGACCAAGAGCTTTATGTCGGCCGCATCGTTCCAGGAGACGACGAAGGTGCTCAACGAGGCTGCCATCCGCGGCAAGGTCGACACGCTCGACGGCATGAAGGAGAACGTCATCTGCGGCCATCTCATCCCCGCCGGAACAGGTCTGCGCGAGTTCGAGAAGCTCATCGTGGGCAGCCGCGAGGACTACGAGCGCATGGAGGCCAACAAGAAGAACGTGATCGACTTCTCTGAGAAGGAAGCCGTCGTCGACGAATAAAAAGTCAGTGTGGCAGTGAGCGGTCGTTCGCTGCCGACACGATACACCGTTAAAAAGGCTGGAGCCATTCGTGGTTCCAGCCTTTTTTCGTCATTATATAGTGCGTAATTCAAAATAAATCATTACCTTTGCACCTTAACAAACGATAATTCATTCTGATATGGGAAAGATCATACTCACCGGCGACCGCCCCACAGGTCGCCTCCACTTAGGACACTATGTGGGGTCGCTGCGCCGACGCGTGGAACTGCAGAATGCGGGCGACTACGACCGCATGTTCGTCTTCATAGCCGATGCCCAGGCGCTCACCGACAATGCCGACAACCCCGAGAAGGTGCGTCAGAACATCATCGAGGTGGCGCTCGACTATCTCTCCGTGGGGCTCGATCCCGAGAAGGTCACCATCTTCATCCAGTCGATGATTCCCGAGCTCACCGAGCTGTCGTTCTACTACATGAACCTCGTCACCGTGAGCCGTCTGCAGCGCAACCCCACGGTGAAGACCGAGATACAGATGCGCAACTTCGAGACATCCATCCCCGTCGGATTCTTCACCTATCCCATCTCGCAGGCTGCCGACATCACCGCCTTCAAGGCCACGACGGTGCCCGTGGGCGAGGACCAGGAGCCGATGCTCGAGCAGTGCCGCGAAATCGTGCGACGCTTCAATGCCACCTACGGCGAGGTGCTCGTGGAGCCCAACATCATGCTGCCCGACAACAAGGCGTGCCTTCGTCTGCCCGGTACCGACGGCAACGCGAAGATGTCGAAGTCGCTCGGCAACTGCATCTATCTCTCCGACCCGTCGAAAGAGATGCAGGAAAAGATCAAGAAGGCCTACACCGATCCTGAGCATCTGCGCGTGGAAGATCCCGGCCACGTGGAGGGCAACGTCGTCTTCACCTATCTCGACGCTTTCTCCACCGCCGACGACTTCGCCGAGTTCTGGCCCGACTACAAGAACCTCGACGAGCTGAAAGACCACTACCGCCGTGGCGGACTGGGCGACGTGAAGTGCAAGAAGTTCCTCATGAAGGTGCTCGACAAGCAGCTCGAGCCCATCCGCCAGCGCCGTCAGGAGTTCCAGAAAGACATCCCCGAGGTGTTCAACATCCTGAAGCGCGGCTCCGAATCGGCACGCGAGGTGGCTGCACAGACGCTTCACGAGGTGCGCGAGGCTATGCGCATCAACTACTTCGACGACCCCGACCTCATCCGCGAGCAGGCAGAGAAGTACCTATAATTAAGAGATGGGGACCCCCTCCCGGCCTCCCCGAGGGGAGGAGAGGGTTAGGAGTTAGGAGTTAAGAATTAAGAGTTAAGAGTTAAGAATTAAGAGTTCTTTGCATGCAAAGCGACCAAAGGTCGAGCGAAGAATTTAGAGTTAAGAATTACTACTGTTTAGCAAATAAAGAATATGGAAAACAATAATCAGAACGGCGGACTTCAGCTTGAACTCCCGCAGAACGTGGCGCAGGGCGAATATGCCAACTTCGCCATCATCACCCACTCCAGCAGCGACTTCGTCATCGATTTCGCACGTGTCTTACCAGGTGTGCCCAAGGCGCAGGTGCGCAGCCGCGTCATGCTCGCTCCCGAGCATGCCAAGCGTCTGCTCATGGCTCTGCAAGACAACATTGCACGCTACGAGCGGGCATTCGGACCTATCAGGATTCCGAACCAGGAACCGCGCACCGTGGCTCCCTTCAACTTCAACAAGGGTGAGTCGTGATGCGAACTTACGAAACAGCATCTAACAGATGGCAATTACTGCTTTCTGATAGTTTTTGATGACAAAAACGTTGTTTTTCTTTCTGAAAAAGAAAAAAAACAACGTTTTTTGTTTGTCACTTCAGTATTTTTTCTTAATTTTGCCCCCGAAAGGAAAAAATATTTACGTCAGTCCGAGCGATAGGACTATATAAAACCAAAGAAATTCAAGTACATTTTGCTATCAACTCTATCAGTCAACTCATTATGATCCACATTGGACATGTAATCAAAAACAAGGTGGAGGAGCAGGGTAAGACAACGGTTTGGCTGGCACAGGAATTAGGATGCCACCGCACGAATATGTACAAAATCTATGAAAAGCGGACCATTGACACCGGTATCTTGCTCCACATCAGCGACATCCTCGGCTATGACTTCTTCAGACTCTACACTGATGAACTCAACAACGCCGAGGACGAAGTCGTGTGAACCGACGCTTCTGCTTCACTCCAGCGCCTGACAGCCGCAATACCAATACTCATGGTATCCGGCAGTCAGGCGCTGGTGGTTGATTGACGGGCGTGCAGAAGTGCGCCCGTCACCCCTTGGCATGAAAAAAGCCCTTTTGCCGTGAGGCAAAAGGGCCTTGCATTAGTTAAATAACTTATGTATGATTAATTCTTCTCAGGCTCTATCACCTTCCAGATGCAGGCTGCAAGGGCAGCACCCACAAACGGACCCACGATGAAGATCCAGAGGTTGGCAAGAGCTGTACCGCCCTGGAACAGAGCCGGACCGATGGAGCGTGCGGGGTTCACCGACGTTCCTGTGTAGCGGATGCAGCAGAGGTGCACGAGCACGAGGCTCAGACCGATGGCCAGGCCGGCGAAGTTGTTGGTGGCACCGTTGGTCTTCGAAGTAGCACCGAGGACGACGAGCACGAAGACGCATGTGAAGACAATCTCGGCCAGCAGACCGCCGATGGCGGGAATTGTGTCAACACCGTTGGCCTGAAGGTCGTTGGCTCCTGTGCCCACCACGCCGCTCGAAGCGGTCAGGGCGAAGAGCACTGCCGAGCCGATAATGGCTCCTATCACCTGGAAGAGCATGTACATGCCGCAGTCTTTCGAGTTCATGCGACCAGTCAGGAAGCAACCCAGCGTGATGGCCGGATTGATGTGGCAGCCGGAGATGCCTCCGATGGTGTAGGCCATAGCGACGACGGCCAGACCGAAAGCAAAAGCAGTGCCTACAACGGTTTCGGGGTCGGCGTTTGTGCACCCCAGGCTCACGGCTGCACCGCAGCCCATCAGTACGAGTACCATCGTACCGAACATTTCAGCTAAATACTTTTTCATGTCTTTTCCTTTTTATTTATAAGTTAATACGTATTATCCTCAAATAAATTTGTGCAAATGTAAGAAATTATTTTGAATATTGCAACTTTTTTTAAAGAAAAATGTTCTTTTTTTTATTTCATGCCTCGTTTGATATTTACTCTTCACTGTAGATGACGTAGGGGAAATCGGCATACGAACGGTCCGACTCGGAGGCTGTCTGGGCGTACAAACCCACCACCACGCCGGTGAAACCTCCTGCCACCTCGGTGCTCATGAGTGAGCATTCCAGACGTCCCATCAGCATCCACTTGTCGTTGATGATAGCGGTCAGATCGGTCTGTGGCTGGTATTCGAAGTAGTAGTAGGTGCCGTCGCTGCGCACGCGTATCGTCGTCAGCGAGGGGTCGTCGGTGAGTTTCTTCTCGGCCACCACGTAGTCGATGCCTTTCAGCTTGCAGCGCAGCGCGAGGCTGTGGCCGTCGGCATCCTTGCGAATGAAGAAGTCGATGTGGCCGTCGTTGATCTGGTAGACCGACAGCCCGGCCTCATCGGCCGGAATGATGTCGGGCGAGGGGCGCACCACGGCCTCCATAGTGAAGCACTCGCTCTCCTGGCGCCGGCCGAAGAAGGCGGGGCGGTCGTTGTCGGTGAGCGTGCTGCGTGTGGCGTAGAGGCGGACGTTGGCCGTCGGCACGCCGCACCACGCCTTGCCCTCGGTGATCTCCACCCTGCGCTTGGGATTCTGTATGTAGACCCATTCGGGACCGAACGTCGGAGCTGTCGGGGCCGCAGGCTGCGCTTGCGTTGAGGCGGTGGAGGTGGGGAGCGCGGCCGTCATCAGCGTGTCGATGGGTTCGCCGCCGTTCACCACCGGCCATTGTCCTTCGGGCCAGCTGACGGGAGCGAGGTAGGTCTCGCGTCCCAGGTGGTGGTAGCTGCCGCCGAAGTTGCGGTAGGCCAGGAACACGATCCACCACGAGCCGTCGGTGGCCTGCACGAAGTCGCCGTGCCCCGTGCCCTGAATCTGCATGCCCTGCCCCTTCATGGAGCAGTTGGTGAGGATGGGGTTCTGTGGGTTGGCCTCGTAGGGGCCGTAGATGTTGCGGCTGCGGGCGATGGTGAGCTTGTGTGCCAGCTCGGTGCCGCCCTCTGAGATGAGCAGGTAGTAGAAGCCGTCTTTCTTATAGATGTGCGGGCCCTCGGGATATCGGCCGCCGGTGCCCTGCCATAGCGGTCGGCTCGGTGTGAGCTGTCGGCCTGTCTGTGGGTCTATCTCGCAGAGCATGATGGTGTTGTCGGGGTTCGACATCATGTAGCACCGGCCGTCCTCGAACCACAGCGATGGGTCGATGCCCTGCTGCTCCAGCCATATCGGCTCGCTCCAGGGGCCGTGCGGGTCGCGCGCGGTGACCATGAAGTTGCCGCCGTTGCCCACGTTGGTGGTGATCATGTAGAACAGGCCGTCGTGGTAGCGCAGGGTGGGGGCGTAGATGCCCAGCCACGATGTGGTGCCGCTGAGCGGCAGCTGGCTCTCGCGGTCGAGTACGTTGCCGATCTGCTGCCAGTTGATGAGGTCGCGCGAGTGGTAGATGGGGACGCCGGGGAAATATTGGAACGATGAGTTCACGATGTAGTAGTCGTCACCCACGCGGCAGATGGATGGGTCGGGGTGGAAGCCTGGGATGATGGGGTTGCGGAACGTCTGTGCCTGCATGGCGGCGACGGTAGTGAGTAGGATGCAAAGGGAGATGAGTCTTTTCATGCGCTGTCGTAAGTTAATCCGTTATTGATCCTTCTTTTCTATAACGCGAAGAAAACTGAAAAATTATATTTTTCCAATCATTTTAAGCATAAAAAGTCGTGGATTCGGTGGTTTCCATGTTCGGTAAAGGGCAAAAAAAAAGGAGTACCGCTGTACTCCACTGTTAACCTTAAATCTAATACTATGAAAAACACGTTGCAAATGTACGTATTTTATTTTAATTCTGCAAGAATTCAGGTTGAAATATTTCAGTTCGTAATTGTTTCTTGATTTAAATCAAGTCTTTGCTGTCTTCGTGCTGTAGGTTGTTTATATCAGAGATCGGTCCCACCGTGGGTCTTCTCGCTTTGCACATGCTTATACTGATCGCGAGCTAACTTAAGCTGTGCCTGATAGGCTGGCGACTTCTTCAGCACCTCGTAGACCTTAGCTGCCACCATCTTGCCGGCATCGATATCGGTTTTCCAGTGACGACCCATGATGACACGTCCCATGCTATAGTCGTCAGCGCATTTGTTCAGAACCTTGGTGTACTCTGGCGCCACGTCGGCCAGCACGAAGGCATAGGTCCACGAACGCACGGCATGACCGCTGGGGTAGGCGAAGGTGCTGGAGCTTACGGCCGATTTTGCGTTGTCCTTCAGAGATGCCTCATGGAAGATCTGGAAGGGCTTCAGGCGCTTATAGTATTCCTTGGCAGGATTAGACACCTTGCGGGCATCCTTCACCGCCCATGACACCAGGTCAAGAATATCCTTGTTCTCGTAGCTCAGCAGCTCAAAGCCCAATGCTTCATTGAAAATCGTGGTCACATCCATGGTGTCCTGTCGCAGGCACAATTCGCAGACCTTGGGGTCTTTACGTTGTTCCTTGCCCCATTCGTAATACTTCACATCCTCGTCATAAGCAGCACCAGAGGTAGGTGGGGCTGGCAGGAACTTGACGGCAATAGGCAGTTCCTCCATTGTCAGGAAACCCTTCCTGCTCTTTTGTTGTATCTGTGTGGTGCACGATGTTGCTAAAATCACACCAGCTATTAATAAAAGAATTTTTTTCATAATCAATCTCCTTGTTATTTTTTACGTTTAAATAATTCTGATAAAATGTAATTATTAATTGGAGTTTTAGATTCACTTACTCCTAAACTTCTAAACTTCTAAACTCCCAAACTCCTAAACTACTTGATTATCTGCAGGATTTTCGTGGCATCGGCATCGCCCATGGCGGCTTCCTGCTTGATCTTGGCATATACCTCCGACCCGCCGCTTGGGTTCCTGATAGCTTTCATTACCCAACTCTTTGCTCTCACCTGGTTGGCTGCAACGCCACGACCTTTCAGGTAGCACTTGCCAACGGCATATTGTCCGTCGGCATTGCCTTGCTGGGCAGCTTTGCCGTACCAGGCGAAAGCCAGCTTGTCGTCTTTTGCCACACCTTTACCCTGTTTGTAGCATTTGCCAACCTGATACATGGCTTTACCAGTGCCTTGCTTGGCGGATCTTCTGTACCAGTAGAAGGCCTTTGAGTAGTCTCGCGTCACACCGTGGGCCTTGTCATAACAACGTCCCACCCGGTATTGCGCTTTCTTGTGGCCCATCTCCGCAGCTTTCATCAGCAGGGGGAAGGCTTCATGATAATCTTGGCTGTCATAGAGCTCCTTACCCTCGTAGTACAGCCTGTCGCTGGTCTGTGCATGAACTGCAACAGACACAGTCATCAGGGCAATCATTAATATAATAATTTTCTTCATGTCTTAATGTTTTTAGAATTTATAAGTGTAACCAATGTCTATCACGTGGCGGTCGGGTTCGCCGTCGCCCTCTCCGCATCTATGCTGGTAGATATATTTCACATCGAAGCAGTTGTGCTTGTCAAGAACAATCTCTGTTCCAGCATTGTATCTCATTTTCTCCAGACTTCTGGCAACGTAGGATTCTGCATTCACGTAGGGTCGGAAGACCTTGCTGAGTTTCATCTTCACCTGCACGCGGTTGCGCCACACGTTTTTCCCCTTTCCTTTGTAGACTTTCTCGCCGGCGTCGTCGCCTGAATCCGTGTAATAGCGTTGTACGGTCATCTCAGGGCGGTAGGTGTATTGCCAACGTTCACGCAGTGAGAACGTAAACTGTTTCCATGAGGCACACGACGTGAGCGACACGTTGAAGCGATGGCGTGTTCCCCAGTAGTCGGCATAGATCGTCCTGTCGGAGTTCTCTTTGTAGTTATGGTCTTTGAGCAGCACGTAGCCTGCCGTTGCCTTGAGCCAAGGGGTAATCTTGTAGCTGGCATCGATGCCAAAGTCCCATCGGTCAGACGTCTTGAGGTTGTCGCGACTGCGGTACGCTATTTCTGCACCAACGTTCCATCGAGTGCCGAGTTCCTTCTCTGCCCTCATTTCTCCCCAAATGCCAAAGTCGTCGCCGGCATAGGCATTGATGAGTGAACATTGAGCGATGAAAATTAGTGCGACTAACCGCCGCACTAACTTGTTGTTCCTGAGTTTATACATTAGCGTACTCGTTTTTCTTGATTTTCAGCATGTTCTTAACGTCGCCGCTGTCGGATCCTTTGTAGTAGACACGCAGCATAGCCATATCACGCAGCAAGTCGACAGCACCCACGCGGACGTTGGTAATCTCGAGGCCCAGACGACTTTCCAGATCGGCGATGAGTTCATCCTTTTTCTCGGGCTTGACGAGTTCAATGCGGTCGTACTGCACAATTTTGGATGCCTCCGTCTTGAGCGAAGCCTCGCAGGCTGCTACGGCGATGATGGTAATGACGTCGATGCAAATAAGTTCAAGCAAAGGAGTGCCTACAAGCTGACCGAACTCGTCGATGCCCAGAGAAGATGCCATGGCATGAACAACGGAGAGACTGATAACGATGAAGATGTAAGTCATTTCGCGCACGGGTATCGTGTCGGTGCGATAACGCATGATAGAGAAAATGCCAAACAGACCGAGACCAACACCCATCGTAGCCTTGCCGCGATCCATACTCATCATCATTGACACGAGGAAGAAAAGCACGACAGAGATGAGCATGAACGTGAAGTAGAAGTCACGACGATGGCCCTTCTTGTAATAGAGGAAGTGAACGATCAACCAGTTGACGAGAGCGCATATAGCAAAGCGAATCATAGAATCGCCGAAATCGGGTGAAAAAACGAATTGTTCCATTGTATGTTGTTTTTTTTAATTGTTAATTGATAATTGTTTGTTGTTTACTATTTGTTGTTTAATGATTAATTGATGAATAACTGCGGATTCAGGTCGTCTACTCCCGCCAGGTTCTTTACCTCAATGACTTTACGCTTGAAGCGATTGAAGGATAAGTCCTGATTGGTGAGGGCAGAGCCGATGCAGTATTTTGAGAAGCCGTGAGGATGTATCTGCAACTCTCTCAGCTTCGTGAGAATGGGCGAAGAGACAAGGCCGTCGCGCTTCAGCTCAATGATGACCAGATTGTCCATGTCCATTTGCTGTCCGCTGGCAAGATTGTTGAAGTGAACGCCACTGTCGATGGTCAGTCGCTCCGTCATGCCTTTGTTCACCAGGGTGATGCGTGCGAAATGGTTGTTCAGCGCAGGCTTCAGGCTGTCAACGTCGTAGTGCAGGTGCTTGCCCAGGAAGTCGCGCTTCTCTTCGTCCGTCAGGTCCATATCGTGCACCTTGATGCGTTGTTTCTTGGTGCGCTTGTGGTTGTTCTTTGTCTTCACCTCCATGAACTGCAGACCGCTGATGCAGTAGGTGCGGAAACGTATCTTCTGCCGGTTTGTATGCTTCCACTGGTGCATGCAGTACATGTTGAAGTCGTCCGTGTCGAAGTATGTGGTGTCATACTCCAAGTTGCGCGTTCCGTCGATTTCCTGCACGTAATACTCATCGCTTGCCATTTTCAGTAGTTGCTTGAGTTTGTCCATATTGGTAACGAATTTCGTATCAGTGCGGTTCATAAGTTTCACGCTGCTCATCTGGTCTAACGAGATAGGCTCGAAAGTCTGCAGTATATTTTCTAAATTTTCTTGTTTCATACAGTTGTTAAATTAAACGGGTTGTTAATGGGAAACGTCAAAAAATCCTCTGGAAGAGAAGATCTTAATGATTCTTACCGATAAACTTTCCGTGGTGGTTAAACTTCAGGTCAAGCTTATTCGACAGTTCCACCTTGTAGCCGTAGCGGCCTTTCTCAATCATGGTGACGTCGAACTCCGGATAATTATCTTTTACGTATTTGTTGATGTTGACGGGAATCACTGAAGCAGGTAGCGCTGTCCTCACGTAGCCATCTATCTTCAGCCACACACCCTTCAGGTCGAATTCTATCTCTATGCCATTGTCCAGCATGCACTCGAAAGCGTCGAACTCTCTCTCTGCCGACACAATCACGGCATCCGGAAATTCCTCTTTGACGAACGCCTTTGCGCTTTGAGGCAGTCTTTCAACAGGTATATAATTGAATTCTGAATCTGCAAAACATATTGCTGACACCATCAGTGCCAGAATAGTTGTCAGGAAATATTTTTTCTTGTTCATATCCTTTTCTTTTTTTATAGTTGTTTTATGAATGTTTCGATGAAAAATGTTTTATCCTTTTTGGCAGAAAGGAAGAAAACTGCGGTCCCTTTGTCTGTCAGTAAGGGCGAAACTGATGTAGTAAGCACCGCTGGGGTGCTGGGATCATACCTCTATATAATTAATGTATCACAAAGTCAAAGAACGTTCTTGCTCAAGCAAGCGGCAAAGCCGAGTGGTCTGAATCAGGTTCGACTTGGTGTCGTTGTTGCTGATTGAGCTTTTGTCCGAAACCGCTTCCGCTTGAAAAAGCTCGTTTTTTTCGGCTCTTTGTTCGCTCTATCGCGGTTTTGACGATGCAAAGGTAAGGCGGTTTTCGGCGCTGTCCAACAAAAAAGATGATTTCCGCTTGAGAAGCGTGCGGCGCATATACGGATTTTGCGGCAGAAACGGCAAACCTTGCCATAGCTGCCGCAAAACACAGAAAAGAGGCCCCTCCTAACCTCCCCGAGGGGAGGGAAAGCCCCACCCCGGCCCTCCCCGAAAGGGAGGGGGAGAATTACGGGATGACAGAAAACCGGGATGACGGAATAACGGAATAACGGAATCCCGGAATCCCGGAAAAACGGAAAACAGAATAACGGCACGGCACCCCGCGTTTGTCTTTCTGTTATTCTGTCTATAAAAACAATCTTCTGTCTTCAAAAAAACTGTTCTTCTGTCTTCCATAAGAAGGCTACCTTTTTATATATTATGGAAGCAAAAGGAGCAAAAAAGGAAAAAAATACGGTTTTTTTTTGCGAAAAACAAGATTTTTCGTAATTTTGCGTGCAAAATGAATGTGTGAAGGATATCCGCTTTTAGCGCTTGTCCATCATTATTAACCTATCATCAATCGAAATGAGGAAAATACTGACAGTTCTGGCTCTCGCCTTCACATTGTGTCTTCATGCCACCGATGTGCCCAAAGACAGCGCGCAGGCTGCCGCTGAGCCCGTGGCCGTGGGGACCGGAAGCTTGAACCCGCTGGCGATGAAGATGCCGGGCGCGCCCACCAGTGCGCCGAAGATCGATGTCAATCTTTTCAAGTTGAAGACGAACCCTGGCGTGAAGCCCTATCGCTTTCTCGACGACATGTCGTTTGTAGGCATACCGCTCTTCGTGGCCGGTGCTGCCATCAAGGGCGAGAAGAAGTCGTTCCGCCAGAACTATAGCGAGACGCAGGCCAACACGCGCTTTCTGAAGTCGTTCAAGACGCACATCGACGACTACACCCAGTTCTTCGGACCGGCGATGACCGTGGGTCTGAAGATCGGCGGCGTGGAGGGTCGTAGCAGCTGGCCGCGCCTGCTGGCCAGTGCCGGATTGTCGTATGCGCTGATGGCGGGCTTCGTGAACAGCATCAAGTACACGGCGAGCGAGATACGCCCCGACGGCTCCACGGCCAACTCGTGGCCCTCGGGCCACACGGCCACCTCGTTCGTGGGCGCCACGCTGCTCCACAAAGAGTACGGACTGACGCGCTCGCCCTGGTATTCGGTGGTGGGCTACGGCGTAGCCACGGCCACGGGTGTGATGCGCGTGCTGAACAACCGCCACTGGGTGTCGGACGTGCTCTCGGGAGCAGGCATCGGTATTCTCTCCACCGAGCTGGGCTATGCCATCGGCGACTTGATCTTCAAGGAGAAAGGACTGCTGCGCAACGACTTCGAGGACACGAGCGAAAACCCTTCGTTCTTCGGTATATCGATGGGTATGTCGCTCGGTTCGAAAGAACTGGAGTTTTTGGAGAGCGACAATGTCGACAATTTTTCCTTCTTTGACGACGATCAAATCAACTCACCCGCCTGCAATGTGGACTTCCACACGGCCACCTCGGTCGATGCCGAGGGTGCCTACTTCTTCAACAAGTATGTGGGTGTGGGCGGAAGGCTGCGCGTCAGGGCCATGACGGCAAAGGACTGGAAGGAAGACCCTAACGAGACCGATGCAACCTACTCCGGATACATGATGTCGCCCCTTATTTATACTTTGGTTACTCCAGAAACATACCCGACCATGAAGGAAGAGAACGCCGCGACCAGATTGGAACAAGGCGTGCAGTCGTGCAACTACACCATCGTGAGCGACCACCTCACCGAGTTCTTAGCCAGCGTGGGTCTCTATTTCAACATTCCGCTGAGCAAGCGTTTCGCCCTTGGCACAAAGGCTCTCGTGGGACGTTCCATCATGCAGGATCTGGAAGTAGACGCGCAGTTCAAGGGCAAGAAGTTTGGTATCAACAGCCATGTGGAGATCAACGACATGAATCCCTTCGATACCAATATCGTACTAAGTAACCTGAAGGACGAGGGCGACTACGAGGCGCAGTGGCCTTTCATCACCCTGAGCGGTAACAGCTCGAGCACCCTGGGCACTGGCCTGTCGCTGACCTACCGGTACAAGTCGAACTTCTCGTGGAAACTGTTCGTCGACTACGACTATTCGAGGAAGACCTACACATTGACCTACGACCCGTTGCACTACTTAGAATACGTCAGCGGCGACATGACTGCCATCTACAACCTCATGGGCGGAGAGACCGATCCCGAGGTGTACCGCATAAAGAAGAACATGCACTACTTCACCATCGGCGGCACGTTCGCCATCAATCTGTAAGGAAGGCTTGCGGGCATGAAGAAGAAAGGGTGGAAACGCATCGTTAAGTCTGTGCAGGCACGTTCGGGTCTGCTCATTGTCGTCGTGGCTGCCGCCTTGGTGGAACTGGTGAGCGTGGTGCAGTATCTCTATGCGCGCGAAGGCATCCGCCAGGAGGTGCAGCAACGGGCCGAGAGTGAACTTCGCGTGAAGAGTCTGGAGATCAAGAACATGATGACCTCCGTGGAGGTGGCCCTTCAGAACATGGCTTGGGCGGTGGAACAGAACATCGACAGGCCGGAGCAAGCCGCAGAGATGTGTCGCCGCATCGTCAGAAACAACCCTCAGATTGCGGGTTGCGGATTGGCTTTCGTGGCCGACTACTTCCCCCAGCGCGGCCGTTGGTGCGAACTCTACACCCTCGGTATCGGCGACGGTGAGGCCGGGGCTGTGCAGCAAATAGGTTCGGCCGACCACGACTATCTCAAGGCAGAGTGGTTCACTGTGCCGATAGAGACAGGCAAAGGCTACTGGAGCGAGCCCTACTACGACAATGCCGGAGCAAAGGCCCTGCTCTGCAGCTATTCCCTCCCCGTGCATGACCGGAAAGGACAAACGGTGGCCGTCATCGGTGCTGACCTGCCGCTGGAGTGGATTGGCGAAGTGATTGCCCGCACGAAGACGCTGAAGTCATCGTACAACCTGCTGCTGAGCCGCACCGGAAAGCTCATCGCCTGTCCTGAAGACAGTCTGGTGATGAGGCGCACCGTGCAGGAGGCCACGCGCGGCATGAACGACACGATGGCCCAGGTGGTGAACCGCAGGATGATGGGCGGCGAGCACGGACAGGCCGTGGTCTACGACAACGAGGGCAACAAGAACATCGTGTTCTTTGCACCCGTGGAGAACGAGACGGGATGGTCGATGTCGGTGGTCTGTTCCGACAAGGAAATCTATAGCAGCCTGCACCAGATGGGGCTGAAGCTCATGGTGATGATGATCCTCGGACTGGCATTGCTGGCCTTCATCATCTACCGCATGGCCCGCAACTTCAACCGGCTGCAGCGCGCCAACGCTGAGAAAGAGCGCATCGGAAGCGAACTGCGTATCGCCAACGGCATACAGATGGGCATGGTGCCGAAGATATTCCCACCTTACCCCGACCGCGACGATGTGGACGTCTACGCCCTGCTGCAACCGGCCAAGGAGGTGGGCGGCGACCTCTACGACTTTTATATCCGCGACGAGAAGATGTTCTTCTGCGTGGGCGACGTCAGCGGAAAGGGTGTGCCGGCATCGCTCGTGATGGCTGTCACGAGAAGCATGTTCCGCATCATGTCGAACCACTATACGGCACCCGACCGCATCGTGCGCTCGCTCAATGACGCCATGGAGGAGATGAACGAGGCCAACATGTTCGTCACGCTCATCGTGGGCGTGCTCGACCTGCCCACAGGGCGGCTCCGCTATTGCAACGCAGGCCACTGTCCGCCCGTCATCATAGGCGACGACGTGGAACAGCTGACGGTCGATCCGAACTTCCCCGTCGGGCTGGTGGCCGGATGCAAGTTCTCAACGCAGGAGGTGCTGATGAAGCCGGGTAGCACCATCTTCCTCTATACTGACGGCGTGCTCGAGGCCGAAAACAAGGAGTTTGAGCAGTTTGGAGACGAGCGCATCCTGGAGGTGGCGCAACAGCTGAAAGGTATCAAGGGCAAAACGCCTGAGAAACTCATCGGACAGATGAAAGAGGCCATCGACCGCTTCGTCGACGGTGCCGAGGCCAACGACGACCAGACAATGCTGGCCATACAATACACAAAGGAAATTCGTGCCCAGCGGCTCAAACGCAGTATCACCCTGCCCAGCGACGTGCAGACCATACCGCAGCTGCAGACGTTTGTCGAAGGGGTGGGAGAGGAGCTCAACATCGATCCCTCAATGGTGATGAGCCTCAACCTGGCGCTCGAAGAGGCCGTGGTCAACGTGATGAACTATGCATATCCGCCCGAGATCGGGGGCGACGTCACCATCGAGGCCGAGGCCAACGACGTGCGGCTGAAGTTCACCATCATCGACAGCGGCGCACCTTTCGACCCAACGGCCGTGAACGATGCCGACACCACGCTCTCTACCGAGGAGCGACCCATCGGCGGACTGGGCATCTATCTCGTCAGGCAGATCATGGATTCGATCAACTACGAGCGCATCGACGGAAAGAATATTCTCTCGCTGCGGAAAAAATTGGTGGAAGATAGCGATTCTTGAGGCGTCGGCATTAATCCAATCGACTGCCTTTGCATCCTATAATTGTGACATTCAAAAAAAGAAATAAACAGAATCTTAAAGAGAAAAAGCATGGAAACAACGATCAAAGAACAAGACGGTAAGCTCTTTGCCTTCTTCAACGGAAGACTCGACACTTCGTCGGCATCGCAGGTGGAGAAAGACGTCAAACCGCTGACCGACTGCACGGGCCACGACATCGTGCTCGACTGCACAGACATGTCATACATTTCGTCGAGCGGGCTCCGCATCTTCCTTGGTGTGCTGAAGAATGCCAAGGGAAAAGGCTCCAAAGTGTTTGTCAAAGGACTCACCCCCGACGTGGAGAAAATCTTCAAGATGACGGGCTTCATCAATCTCTTCGAGCGCTTCGAGAAGAAAGAGGAAGAGCAGGAAGACTGATGCCCGACGGCATTCAGACCATGAAAGGGTAGCCCTTTGCGGCGTCTTCGTTTAAAAAAACAGAAGTTTGTTTCGTAAAGTCGGAAAATTGCAGTAATTTTGCATCCAAAATCGCAAATAACAACGTAATGGAACAAAAGAAGTTTAAGAGGACGACCGTCACTTCGGCGCTGCCCTATGCTAACGGCGGCGTGCACATCGGCCATCTGGCTGGTGTGTATGTGCCTGCCGATATCTACGTCAGATACCTTCGTCTGAAGAAAGAGGAGGTGCTTTTCATCGGTGGAAGCGACGAGCACGGCGTGCCTATCACCATCCGTGCCCGCAAGGAGGGCATCACTCCGCAGGATGTGGTGGACCGCTACCACAAGATGATTAAAGACTCGTTCGAGGAGTTCGGCATATCGTTCGATATCTACAGCCGTACCACGTCGGACGTGCATCATAAGTTTGCGGCCGATTGGTTCCGCAAGCTCTACGACGAGGGAAAACTCACTGAAGAGACGACTACACAGCTCTACGACGAGGAGGCTAAGCAATTCCTCGCCGACCGTTATGTCACCGGAGAGTGTCCCCACTGCCATAACGAAGGGGCCTACGGCGACCAGTGCGAGAAATGCGGCCGCGACCTTTCCCCCACCGAACTCATCAATCCCAAATCGACCATCAGCGGCTCCACGCCTGTGCTGAAGGAGACAAAGAACTGGTATCTCCCCCTGAACGAATATCAGGAGTGGCTGAAGCAGTGGATCCTCGAGGAGCACAAAGAGTGGCGGCCGAACGTCTACGGGCAGTGCAAGTCGTGGCTCGACATGGATTTGCAGCCACGGGCCATGACGCGCGACCTCGACTGGGGCATTCCCGTCCCCGTGGAAGGAGCCGACGGAAAAGTGCTCTACGTGTGGTTCGACGCTCCCATCGGCTACGTCTCAAACACCAAAGAACTCTGCGACCGCGAGCCTGAGCGCTGGGGAACGTGGCAGAAATGGTGGCAGGATGAAGATACGCGGCTCGTGCACTTCATCGGTAAGGACAACATCGTGTTCCACTGCATCATCTTCCCCGTCATGATGAAAGCCCACGGCAAGTACATCATGCCCGACAACGTGCCGGCAAACGAGTTCCTCAACCTGGAAAACGATAAAATTTCAACATCACGCAACTGGGCTATCTGGCTCCATGAGTATCTTGTCGACTTTCCCGGCAAGCAAGACGTGCTGCGCTACGTTCTGACGGCCAACGCTCCGGAAACAAAAGACAACAACTTCACGTGGCGCGACTTCCAGGACCGCAACAACAACGAGCTCGTGGCCGTTTATGGCAACTTCGTCAACCGCGCCCTTCAACTGACAAAGAAGTACTGGAACGGCGTGGTACCTGCCTGCGGTGAACTGCTCGACGTGGACAAGGCTGCACTTGAAGAGTTCAAGGACGTGAAACAGAAAGTGGAGGCACTGCTCGACCAGTTCAAGTTCCGTGACGCTCAGTTCGAAGCAATGAACCTCGCACGCATCGGCAACCGCTACATCACCGAGTGCGAACCGTGGAAGGTGTGGAAAACCGACGCCAAGCGCTGCGAGACCATCCTTAATATATGTCTGCAACTGACGGCCAACCTGGCCATCGCCTTCGAACCGTTCCTGCCGTTCTCGTCGAAACGTCTGCGCGAAATGCTCAACATGGAATCGTTCGAATGGAGCCAGCTCGGCAGCACCGACCTGCTGAAACCCGGTCATCAGCTGGGCGAGCCCGCTCTGCTCTTCGAGAAGATTGAGGATGAGGCCATTCAGGCACAGCTCGATCGTCTGGAGAACATCCGCAAGCAGAACCAAGCCGCTGCTTTCCAGGCCGCTCCGGTGAAGGAGAACGTCGACTTTGAAACGTTCGAGAAACTCGACATCCGCGTCGGACTGGTCAAGGACTGCCAGCGGGTGAAGAAGTCGAAGAAGCTTCTGCAGTTCACCATCGACGACGGTACAGGCACCGACCGCACCATCTGCTCGGGTATCGCCGCCTTCTACGAGCATCCCGAAGAGCTCATCGGCAAGCGAATCCTCTTCGTCGCCAATTTCGCTCCGCGCAAGATGATGGGCATCGAGAGCCAGGGAATGATTCTCTCGGCCGTCGATTTCGACGAAAGTCTCAGCGTGGTGACCACGACGAAGGATGTGAAACCCGGGTCGCAGGTAGGCTGAAGCAGTGACAACAAGATAACGGGCACCGAAGTTGAAAGCAATTTCGGATGTCCGTTTTCTTTTTGATGAATGTCAGAGAGCCTTGAATGGAACCTTTTTGTTTATCTTTGCCGCACATTACGGAAAACAATCGGAATGAGAAAAATAGTCCTTGCGCTGATGGTTGCCTGCCTGATGGCGTGCAACAATGGGAAAACGACGGGTGAAACGACCGTCGGTGATACGCTCCGGATGAAATATGCCGAGCATCTGGAAATCGTCAGATATACATTCCAACAATCAACATCCGAGGGCAAACAGCCGTCGGACAATAGTTATACTGTGGTGAAGCTCTCCGATCCTTGGAACCTCGGGAAGACGCTCCACACCTATATCCTCGTGCCGGCCGATGCCGAACTGCCTGCCGATCTGCCCAAAGGGTCGGTGGTCAGAACGCCGCTGCGCCGCTCGGTGGTGGCCACGAGTGTTCATTGCGGGCTCATCAGCTCCATGGGGCGCGAGGAGGCCATCCGTGGAGTGTGCGATGTGCGCTATATCAACCTGCCGTCGGTGGTCGAAGGAGTGAAGAACAAGCGCATTGCCGACTGCGGCAGCGGTCTGCAACCGACGCTCGAGGCAATCATTGACCTCCAGCCCGATGCCATCTTCCTCTCGCCGTTCCAGAACAGCGGGGGCTACGGACGGGTGGAAGAACTCGATATTCCTATCATCGAGACGGCCGACTACATGGAGACGTCAGCCCTCGGACGAGCCGAATGGATGAAGTTCTACGGCATGCTTTTCGGTGCTGAGCACGAGGCCGACAGCATCTTCCACGCCGTGGAGAGCGATTATCTGTCGTTGAAGGAACTCGCGCTGACCTCAAAGGAACGGCCGTCGATGGTCATGGACAAGCAGAGCGGATCGGTGTGGTACGTTCCGGCCGGACAGAGCACCGTGGGGAAAGTCATCGTCGATGCCAATATTGCCTATCCGTGGGCCGACGACAAGCAGAGCGGATCGCTGCCACTGCCGTTTGAAACCATTCTCGAGAAGGCTGGCACGGCCGACCTCTGGCTCTTCCGCTACAAAGCGCCGAACGATATGCGACGCGCCGATCTCTTACAAGATAATCCCGGCTACGCGCAGTTCAAGGCTTTCAAGGAAGGGGCGGTCTACGGATGCAACACTGACGTGAGCCGTTTCTACGAGGACACACCTTTTCATCCGAACCTCTTGTTGCGCGACTTCATCCGCATCGCACATCCTGATCTGAACCTCGGCGCGCCCGTCTATTTCATCAAATTGAATGATTGACGTAAGAAGTTATAAAATGAACGCGGTGCCGCCGCTTTTGAACGAATGAAAAAAGGAACGCGATTCTACATATTGATGCTGCTGCTCATCGCCGTGCTCTTTGCGCTGAGCCTCGTTGTCGGGGCCGTAAAGATTCCGGTCGATGAGGTCGTGAACATACTCGCCGGACATGAATCGCAGAAGCCGTCGTGGCAATACATCGTGCTGCAGAGCCGATTGCCACAAGCCATCACGGCCATGCTCTGCGGAGCATCGCTCGCCGTGTGCGGACTGATGTTGCAGACAGCCTTCCGAAACCCGCTGGCCGGCCCTTCCATCTTCGGTATCAACAGCGGTGCTTCGCTCGGTGTGGCACTCGTCCTTCTCCTTCTTGGAGGCACGGTGACGGCTGGTGACTTCTCCATCACCGGCTTCGTGGCCGTGCTGTTGGCGGCTTTTGTGGGTGCAATGCTCGTCATGGGCATCATCCTGCTGTTCTCCACCGTGGTTCACAACAATGTCATGCTGCTCATTATCGGCATCATGATCGGCTACATCTCGTCGTCGGCCATCTCGCTGCTCAATTTCTTCGCCACCGACGAGGGTGTGCAAAGCTACATGATGTGGGGATTGGGCAACTTCGGAGGCGTCACCATGAAGCAGATGCCGGCTTTTGCGGGCATCTCGCTGCTTGGTCTTGCAGGGGCGCTGATGCTCATAAAACCGCTCAATGCTCTTCTCCTCGGCGAACAGTATGCCGAGAACCTGGGCATCAACACGCAGCGCGTGCGCAACTATCTGCTGTTCATCACCGGACTGCTCTCGGCCATCACCACCGCGTTCTGCGGTCCCGTGGCCTTCATCGGACTTGCCGTGCCCCACATTGCGCGACTGATGCTCGGCACCGACAACCATCAGCTCCTCATGCCCGCCACCATTCTTACGGGGGCGGCCATCGCCCTGCTCTGCAACATCATCTGCGTGCTGCCGGGCGATGCGGGTATCATTCCGCTCAACGCCGTGACACCCGTCATGGGAGCACCCGTTATCATCTATGTCATCGCGAAGCGCCGCACACATTAATATATATGTCAACAGCACGAGTCCTTCATCCCATCATGTTCGCAGGCACGGGAAGCGATGTCGGCAAGAGCATCGTTGCCACCGCCTTCTGCCGCATCTTCCTGCAAGACGGCTACCATCCGGCACCTTTCAAGGCTCAGAACATGGCGCTTAACTCCTTCGCCACTCCCGAGGGACTGGAAATCGGACGGGCGCAGGCCGTGCAGGCCGAGGCCGCGGGCGTGCCTTGCCACACCGACATGAATCCCATCCTGCTGAAGCCCAACTCCGACCACACGTCGCAGGTGGTGCTCAACGGCCGACCCATCGGCAACCAGAGCGCACGTGAATACTTCGGCGACGACCGGCGCGAGCTGCGTCAGGAAGCTCATCGTGCTTTCGACCGCTTGTCGGCGCGCTTCAACCCCATCGTCATGGAGGGTGCGGGGAGCATCGCCGAGATCAACCTGCGTCACCGCGACCTCGTCAACATGAGCATGGCCATCTACGCCGGGGCCGATGTCATCCTCGTGGCCGACATCGACCGCGGCGGCGTCTTCGCCAGCGTCTACGGCACCATCATGCTGCTCACCCCCGAGGAGCGCAGCCGTGTCAAGGGCATCATCATCAACAAGTTCCGTGGCGATGCTTCGCTCTTCGACGAGGGCCGTCGCATGCTCGAAGAGCTGTGCGGCATTCCGGTGCTCGGTGTCCTTCCTTTCTTCACCGACATCCACATCGAGGAGGAAGACTCCGTGTCGCTCGAGATGAAAAGCCGTGAAGCACAGGCCGGGCGCGTCAATGTGGCCGTGGTGCTGCTGCGCCATGTGAGCAACTTCACCGATTTCGACGTCCTCGAGCGCGATCCGCGCGTCCATCTTTTCTATACGAACAACACCGAAGAGTTGCTCAAGGCCGACATCATCATCCTGCCCGGGTCGAAAAGCACCGTGAGCGACCTTCTGGAACTGCGTCGCAATGGTTGCGCACAGGCCATCCTACGCGCTCATCACGACGGCGCCACCGTCATGGGCATCTGCGGAGGCTATCAGATGATGGGGCTCTCGGTGGCCGACCCCGACCATGTGGAGGGCGACGTGGAGCAGATGCCCGGACTGGGACTACTGCCCGCAACGACCACTATGAGCGGCGAGAAACGCACCGTGCAGGTCGCCTTCCGCTTCCTCGACGAGCCCGAACGCTGTCAAGGCTACGAGATACACATGGGGCGCACCGTCGTCAACGACACCGCCGCACGTCCGCTGACCGTCATCGACGATAACCGTACCGACGGCTGCTTCGTCTCCGATCGTTGCTTCGGCACCTATATCCACGGCATCCTCGACAACCCCACGGTCATCGATTTTCTCCTCTCCCCCTATAAGAATAAGGTGGAGCAGCGCCGACGGTTCGACTATGCTGCGTATAAGGAGGAACAGTACGACCGGCTGGCCGCCGAAACGCGCCGCTATGTGGACATGCGCAAGGTGTACGACATCCTGACGAGCGAACAAACGACTCCGCAATAACAACCTTTCCGTCACATTTTCCTCCGCACGGGGAGGTAGGAGAGGGCTCCACCCCCAAGCAAAACACTGTAACCACATGATAGGAACCATCGTCAACACTGCCGCCATCATCGCAGGAACCGTCATCGGAACGCTCCTTCATCGCGGCATCAAAGAGCAATACAAGCAGACACTTTACAATGGTCTCGGACTGGCGAGCCTCGCCATCGGACTGAACGCCACCATCAGCAACCTCCCTAAGAGCCAGTACCCCGTGCTCTTCATCATCGCACTGGCCGTGGGCGGTGTTGCCGGAACGGCCATCGATATCGACGGTCGCTTCAAGCGGGCAGTGAACAGACGGTCGAAGGCGGCCGACGGCAAGAGTCTTGCCGACGGACTGGCCACGGCCATCCTGCTCTACTGCATAGGACCGCTGTCGATGCTCGGTCCTGTGGTCAGCGCCCTTCGCGGCGACAACACCTTCCTCTTCACCAACGCCACGCTCGATTTCGTGTCGTCCACCATCTTCGCCTCCACCTATGGCATCGGCATGGTGCTCGCCGCGCCCGTGCTCTTCTGCTGGCAAGGATTGTTCTATGCGGTGGCACAGCTGTCGAGCACCGCCATCAGCGATGCCCTCATGGCCGAGCTCCTCATCGTGGGCGGTCTCCTCATCACCGGCTCTGGCCTGTCGCTCCTCAACCTGAAAGACTGCAAGGTGCTCAATCTGCTCCCCGCCCTTCTCATCCCCGTCGTCTGGTTCCTTTTTAGTTCATAGTTCACAATTCATAGTTCATAATTCACATTTCATAGTTCATAGTTATAATCACTTCTCCCCTCTTACCTCTCCCTCTCCTTTGGGGAGGGCCGGGGTGGGGCTTCTTAATTCTCCCTCTCCTTCGGGGAGGGCCTGGGTGGGGCTAAACAAAGTATCTTCTCACCGCCCGCCGTCTGTTCCTTCCGTTTGGCATATAGCTCACGTGGAGCCAGCGCGTGCCGCGGTTCTTGTTGTGTTCGAAGAGCAGTTCGTCGAAGTCGAGGTTCTGCAGGGCGAAGTCGAACATCTTGTCGCCCACCTCCACCGACGAGATATGCAGGTCGGCGGCGTTGCCTGTCAGATGTCGGCTTCTGGCAGTACCACCCACGGCCCTGTTCAGCTTCTTGCAGCGGTAACCGCTGGTGATGCGCAGCACGCCGAATCGTCGCCGCAGTGGTTCCAACACGTGGATGCACAGTTGCCGTAGGTTCTCCGCCACCGCAGCAGACGCTTTGTTGTCGATGCCTAAACGGATGGCCACTCCGCTGCGCGTGAACTCACTCAGCCGGAAGTGTTCTGTCAACAGCATGTCGCCATCCACTCCGTTACCATTTTCCGGCCGTTCCCGATTCATGTCTTGGGACAACTCCAGATTCTCGTTCATTGGCAGTTCCTGAATCACAGCCATTGGTGTTTCCTGATGTTTTTTCTTTTCCATGATGCTTATATTATTAAGGTGTATATAATCGGTGGCGCGAGGTGCGAGGTGCGGTGGTGCGAGATCACCTCTTAACGCCCTGCAAAGGTATGGAAAAGAAACTGCAAGTAAAAGACTGCGGCTGGTAGCAATGTGGATAACGCAGTGCGAAGGGGTCGTTTAGTCGTGTCGTTCCGTCTTTGAAAAACAATGAGGATGTGCCTGTTTGTTCAGACACATCCTCATTCAATAGCCGCAGAGCAAAGCTTAAGAGTAAGATTCTTACCTCTTACTTCTTACCTCTTACTTCTCCCTCTCCTTCGGGGAGGGCCGGGGAGGGGCTTCTTCCCTTTTTACTCTTCCGAGAACTCGTCCTTGCCGACGCCGCAGAGCGGGCACACCCAGTCTTCGGGCAGGTCTTCGAAGGCCGTTCCGGGTTCGATACCGTTATCAGGGTCGCCGACCTCAGGATCGTAGACGTAACCGCAAGTGTCGCAAATGTACTTCTTCATAATGCTTCTGTTTTTTATTTGGGTTAATAATAAATGTTCAAGAGCGGCTTTGCCGCGTTCAAGGTTCAAGAGCGGCTTCGCCGCGTTCAAAAATTCTTCACTCTTCACTTTCATCCTTCATCCTTCATCCACTCCTCCCCTCGGGGAGGCCGGGAGGGGGTCTCTCTTTCATCCTTCATCCTTCCCTCCACTTTCTCCACCACCATCTCAGGCGTGATGCGTCGCATGCAGGCATAGTCGCCGCGCAGGCAAGGCTTGTTGCCGAAGACGCTGCAGGGCCGGCAGTCGAGGTTGTCCACCTGCACCACGTCGTCCTGTGTCATGCCGTAGCCCAGGAATCCGGCGTAGGGATGAGTGGCACCGAAGATGCTCACCACGGGCGTTGCTGTGAGCGTCGCTAAGTGCATGTTTGCGCTGTCCATCGAGAGCATCACATCGAGACGGCTCATCAGCGTCAGCTCCTGTCGGAAGCCGTCGAGCCGTTTCGAGGCGTTCATGCACTGCGCATATTTCGCCTCCCATGCGTCGAAGACCGCCATCTCGTCGCTGCCGCCGCCGAAGAGCAGCAGTCGGCCGTCGGGGTGTCGCTCGCAGAGCATGGCGACGACCTGTTCCATCAGGTCCGTCGGGTACACCTTCCCCTCATGGGCAGCGAAAGGAGCAATGCCGAACCACGGTCCGCTCTTGTCGGCCTGCAGGTCGTCGGGCAGCATCGTCAGGTCGGGTCCCTCGTGCTCGAAAATGCTGTGGAAGTCGAGCGTCACGGGATAGCCCAGCGCCTCCAGCACCTCCATGTAGTTCTCTATCGCCGTGGGCTGCTGGCGCATCACCTTGTCCTGAGTCCTCACCAACATTCGTTTCCCCTTGCGGTGCTTGTTGATGTGCGCCACCTTGTAGCGCCCCAGGTTGAAGCGCATGCGCAGATAGCCCGACCGCAGCACGTTGTGCAGGTCGGCCACGGCGGTGAACTGCTTCGCCGTGAGCCTCCGGTAGAGGGCGTTGAGTCCTCGCACGCCGTGATACTCGCTCTTCATGTCGGCCGCCATGAAGCCCACGTTCGGGGCCAGGTGGTCGAAGAACGGCCGCGCGAAGGGTCGGCTGAGCACCGTGATGCGCACATGTGGGTACTGTTTGGCGAGCGATGCCACCACGGGCACCACCATCGCAACGTCGCCGATGGCCGAGAAGCGCATCACCAGAATGTGTTCTGTCTTCATAGAGTTATCTTTTGGTTCGTCGGCCCGTGCCCTGCCATCTCCGGGCTTTAGCCCTTCTTGTAGAGCACGGGGTTAGTGGCCGGGTCGTTGTACATCTTCATCTGGCGGTACACCTTCATGTATTTCCGTCCGGCTTCAATGTCTTCGAGCAGCTGGTCGATGGCCGTGGCCAGGTCGGTCTGCTGCTCCAGCAGTACGGCAAGCTTGCCGCGGCAGGTGTCGCGGTGCTCGGCCGTGGCGTCGGTGCGCTCGGCCTGTTCACGCATGTGGTAGATCTTCAGCGCCAGTATGCTCAGGCGGTCCACCGCCCAGGCGGGACTCTCAGTGTTCAGACGTGCGTCGGGAAGCGGCTTCACCTGGCTGTAGAGCTGTCGGAAGTAGCTGTCGATCTGCTCCACCAAGTCCGTGCGGTCCTGGTTCGAGCGGTCGATGCGCCGTTTCAGTCCCAGAGCGTCGATCGGATTGATGTGCGGGTCACGGATGATGTCCTCCAGATGCCACTGCACGGTGTCGATCCAGCATTTCAGGTAGAGGCGGTTCTCCACCGAGTCGCGTTCGTAGGGATTGCTGATAGGCGTGTCGATGTCGTCCTTCACGTGGTAGTCACGGATGGCCTGCGAGAAGATCTCGTTGCATTGTTGTGTGAATGTCATTTCTGTTGTTCATGATTTGTTTCGGCAAATATAGTCAATTATTTTGAAATGACAAACTTTTTGGCCGAAAAAACGCTGCTACATGCAGCTCATCGCGCCGAGCGTGCTCAGAATGGCCGTTGCGATGGCCACCACGAGCTTCAGGATCATTTTCCAATCTTCTTTCTTCATGGCAATAATAATATTAAGGTATACATATTATATAAGGCAGCGGGACTTTCCCTTTGCCGCTGCAAAGGTACTCATTCACCCTGCCCGCCGCAATCCCCGGCAGGATAACGGCATGCATACTTTCTATAGGGACAATATTTTATCCCTCCAAACAATCATCGAAAAAACTTTCATACAGAAAACAGAAACTCTTCTCCCACAGATTACACAAATCTTTTTTTACTCACACAGAAAGCACTGAGATCACAGAAGCATTATTTATTTGTCGAAATGCAACCTCGAACAAAGCTCTTTGATTTCCGTGATTTCCGTGATTCCTGTGTGAGAAACCTCTACTATAATTATTCGCTCGGCTCTGCCGCTTTCTTGCGCTCCGTTCTTGCCATTGCAAGCGAACAAGTTCGAGCGGGTGCTCAGGCGCTTCGCGGAGGTCTTTGCAAAGAACTATGAACTATGAATTATGTTTCGAGCTCCGCTCGCTTCGCTTGCGAAGAACTATGAACTGGTTTCGCTGTCCCCAATGTCGCGACATGTCGCAATGCTGACTACAGGGTGGCGCGCGTAGTTCTGTTAAAAGTGTGTAATTTTGTGCCCAAATAGTATTATTTCGTCATCCGACGACGTGTTTGGCCAGATGAAAGTATGTATGAGTAAGCAGAAACAACAATCAGCTCAGCGGCTTTACACATTATTATATATAGTACTCAGGTGAGATTACAATAACAATAATAATTCAATTAACATCAAGAAACAAAATGAAAAGGTTTTTACTTTTTGCAATCATGTGTGTCTGCGTGTCTATAGGGGCGTGGGCAGCACCTGGTGACCCGTATGAAATAATGGGTACAGAGTCATGGAATAATGGAGCGGAACAGGCTGTTAAGGTGAAGCTCAATCAGTCCGGTTCTCTCAGCAATGCTATTACGGCAATAGCAGCGAATTCCAGCTATAATGCTTGCAAGATTGTGCTTTTTGAGTTTGATCCCAATTTCACTTTCAGCGATGCTGACAAGACAGCGCTTTCAAGTCTTAATTTTGCTACGATTGACTTGCAGAAATATAAAGGCGCTCCCTTCACGTTTACCAATTCCAATGTGAAGTATGTCACACTTCCTGACACTTGGACGAAAGCAGATGTGAAAGCTGCCGGCGTGGCTCTGAGCACTTCTACGACTTTTGAGGCTGCATTGTGTCAGGGTACTTCTAATAATGAACCTTTCCTGACAGCTTACTCTAACAAAGCGGGTTCGCTTTCAAATGCTATTCCTCATTTGTTCTGGAAGGCTCCGGAGTATAAAATAGGAACGGGCATCGGTGACTGTTCTAAACTGAATGTGCTCACTGCCATGGGAAATGTCTGTGCTAAGGATATTTCTCGTGCTGGAAACTACGACGCGAATGGTCACTATGTAATCAACGGCGTAGCTGATGAAAACAACTCCTCGAAAAATAAGAATACCGAGGGCGGCGATCTCTATACCCCAACAGAAACAGCCGGTGCTATCGTGGGTTGCTACGGTATTAAAGTAATCGATTTGAGCCAGGCTATCATCCCTGATGAGTACTGTGCGGACATCGTTCCCGGCTATGCTTTCGTAACGACTAACCTCCGTGAGTTCTGGATTCCGGAAGATCCTAATTTCAAGACTCTTCCTGCCGACTTCATGAATTGCTCTGCTGCTATTCATCAAATCTGCATCCCCGGAAACATTGAAACCATCAGAACCCGTGCTTTTGCAGGAACAAATATTAATTATATCTGGACCACCGGACCGGATGCTACCGTGCGCTACGACAATGGTGCCACATTTATAACAAATGCAGGTGAGGAAAACGAGGTGAGAACGCAGCGCTACAAGACCCAAGTGGGCGAGAACTACACGGCTACCGAGAATTTCGACCCGACCGTGGAATATCCCGTCTTCCAGGATGGCGACGACAACAGTTTCAACTATGGCACCATCACGCTGCCTGCCGGTTTGAGACTTATCGAGCGTTTCGCTTTCTATTCAAGCACATCCGTGAGCGATCTATATATTCTGAATCCAGTGGCTCCCGAGTGCCATGTGGATGGTTTTAACAGTTCAATGTATCATGCTAACAACACCGTGAAGTCCGAAAACATCCGTGAGGAGGAAGATGAAGACGGAAACAAGATTAAGATTATCACGCGCGAGGCCTATAACAACGGAATCAACCAGCCGATGGCCATGCTCCACTATCCTGAAGATACCACCGACCCGAACATCCAGCGCTACACCGACCCCTCACGTCAGTATAGTATCGCTACGGGCGACCGCGACGGTAAGGGAAACATGCTGTACTTCCCCACTCAGACTGAGTTTGAGGTGGCAGAATGGGAAGGCACCCACGGATATCTGTGGAATGCCTGGAACATAGACCGCACCTGGTACAACCAGGAGGTTATGCTTGGAACTGGTGGCGGATGGTATGGTAATGCCTTTGGCTCTACTGGCGGTTATACTGCAGCAGGACAGCAATTAGCCAACAGCTACTATACTGCAAATCCCGATACAATCACCAGCAGATATAATCCAAACGGCAAGATTGACCGCTCGTTCTATGATGTTACGGATAATGGAAATATAAGTCAGCCCGAAGGTCTTCAGCCTTATTATAATACTGTCTATGCTGGACATCAGCTCTATCCGCAAGCCAAGAGCGAAACATCAACCTATGTTTATGTTCGCGACGACAATGGCGACTACGTGAAGGATCCAAGTTCGGCTTCGACAACTGTGTTCAGAGCATACGCTGGTTCTGCCGATGACCAGTTGGAGCGCTATAGCCGCAAGCAGGATATAGGATACTATAGTTGTCCGAATGGTGAATTCGTTCAAGATTATTCATGGGTAAAGGATGATGCCGGTCTCTATATTCTTGATGGAGAATACACCTTAAATACGACTGGTGGTGGCGCCTATGTGCTAGACTACACATGGGTAAGGGACGATGCTAACGGAACCCACTATCATCCATTGGTATCTACTGTATTCCCTGGAGATGAATGGGGTAATCTTCCCAATGATTTTAATGCTTATGCTGACTATTGGTATGCTACCTTTCAGTATAGTTTAGATCCCAATGGAGAAGGAGAATATGTGAAAGCGTATGATAATAATTATTATACGCAAGAAACACTTCCGAGCTATTGGGCTAGTGAGTATCAGACTTTTAAGAACAATGGAACCTATAACAGAACTCTGTTAGGTTATGCTCAGTGTGCCAATAATGAAGATGTAAAGAACCACAAATATGATCTGTTTGTCGTTGGAGACACTTATGCTCTTTGGACTTCTGATGTCATTGACTTCGTGAATGGTGAGAAGTTTGCGAGAAATCCTATTGCAGGCGAGTATCGTGAATATAACCCATCAACCGATGAAGGATGTGATCGTTACGATATAACAGGAAATGGATTTGTCTTGGCTGTCAGTCCTGCTGATGATTCAAAACAGCACTACACTAAGAGCTATGTTGCAAATTCCTACAGAGAGTTCGATTCAAGTAGAGATAAATCAGACGAGCCCCTGTATTGCTATGGAGAGAGAGATTATGTTTCTGATACTCCCATCACCTACACCATACAGAACGACTACCGCGGCTGGCACCAGTTTGTGCTGGCAGGCTATGGCTACAACGGCGTTGTGCCTAACGAGCCCATCCGCTCGTTTATCTCCGACAACGACTGGTGGACCATCTGTGAGCCTTACGACCTGAAATACAGCGAAATGATACAGTTCTTTGGAACCGACAACCGTATTGGAGAGGTCAAGAAACCTTACCTGAGCAAGCTGATGTATGTAATCCGTGATGTGGAGAAAGGAAAGATCACGCTGATGTTCTCTAAGAACCTAATGGAGTATAAGGAAGCTATTTCAGGCTCCGACCATGTTCACGGCACGATTGACGATAATACCAAATGGACCGCCGAAGAACTTGCTGCTGACCCGGTTATCCTGCATAAGGGCGTGCCCTATCTCATCAAACCAAACCTGATGGTGGATGACAGTGGCAATATTATCGGAACGCGCCAGTTCAATATCTATAAGTCTGACATGCCGGAGCTTTACAACCGCCTTAATGAAGCTGCTACATTGGGTGCAGGTGCACAGGCCAGTATGATCTACGACGGTGAATACACCGTGCCTGCCTACGTGGTGGGTCTCGGTAAGGAAGGTGCTGGCACAGAAGCGGTAGAAGCAACCGGCACAAAGACCATCACGAACAAGGACGGCTCTTCGTTTACCTATAAGGACAGCTACAACGGTGGCGTACTCGTCTATGGCGGCAAGGAAGTGGACTACAAGATTTCTTCTGCATTCACTTACACCTTTGTCGGTTCGCTCTATAACTCGCTGATGCCGCAGTACTGCTACTTCCTCGGATGGGATAGCACGAAGGGCAAGGCCGCATTCTGGTATAGTGCCGTACAGGATAAATCGGGATGGAACTGGAACAACGAGACGGGTATCATCTGCCCGAACTTCAACACCGCTACTAAGATCCACTCGGCTACAGGTTTCAACGACCCTGCTCGCTGGACGATAGCTGATGCCAACGGTACGTCGCTGCAGCCCGACGACATACAAATGCCAAGTGGAGCACCAGCTAAGAGCTACACGATGGACTTCGGCGGTACCAACTTCTTTGAAGATGATGATATTGAAGGCGTCGTAACAGAAATCGAAGAGGTGAAGGCTCAGACCAATGGTGTCCTGAATGTCTACTCCGTCAATGGTGTCTACATGGGCAACTCCGTGAAAGGACTGGCCAAGGGTCTGTACATCGTGAACGGACAGAAATACGTGGTGAAATAAAAAGAGGGAGGATATAGATATGAAAAAGCACTATATTGAACCTGAATGCGCTGTGATTGCAATCAGCTTCACCGAGAGCCACATGCTCTCAGACAGTGAGACTGCTCGTAATGTTGACGGCGGACCTACGGGGGAGGGCCTGCCTGGAACCGTGGGCGAGACAGACGACGACACCGACCCATACGGCGGCCACGGACAGGGTTCCGGTGGCGGTGGTAACCGCAGTAAATGGGGAAACCTGTGGGACGACTTCGAAGACGAAGAAGACTGGTAAGGCTAAAAGTAAACCTTAAAATAGAATTTGAATTAATTTAGTATGTGGCAGCGCGGCACCGGGATGGTGTCGCGCTGCTGTTTTTTTGAAGACATAATAACAGAGTGACGATGGTTCTGACTTGTCGGGACGGTGCATCAGAGCGTGCAGAAAAGCCGTTTCCGGTTGTCGAAGGAGCCTTCTCTTTCTGCAAAACAAATGATTTTGCGCGGCAATACCATTTGTTTTGCATGGCAATTCTAATTATCTTGTGTACCAAAATCAATTATATTGCAGGGCCAGGAGATGGTTTCGGCGGGGCATAAAGGCAGGAATGGCGGTGGGAAACGGTTACAGTAGCATGTAGGAGATTGCTGTCCCAAAAGACCGGAAAATGTGCTCAAACCAGCGGAATCTGCTTTTTTTTTCGAGATTCCGCTGGTTTGAGTACTTTTTTTATTATCTTTGCACTAAAATTTAAAGGTTATGTTAATAGGAAGGGAAAAGGAGAGACAGATACTTCAGAACGCTCTCAATGATGAATACTCACAGTTCATAGCGGTCTATGGGCGCCGTCGTGTCGGCAAGACTTTCCTGATAAGGGAGTCTTACGATTATCGGTTTTCGTTTCAGTTCACCGGTGCCGCCAAGATGACTGCCCGGAAACAATTGGCGCGCTTCCGCATGGCCCTGAAAGAGCAGGGCCTGACAGACATCCCCCCTGTCTTCACAAATTGGACTGTCGCTTTTTCTGAACTGAAACGGTTGATTTCCCTACAGCCAGAAGGCAAGAAGGTCATCTTTTTTGACGAGTTGCCTTGGATGGATGCTCCCCGTTCGGGATTCCTTTCCGAGCTTGAGTCCTTCTGGAACGGGTGGGCATCGGCACGAAAGGATATCGTCTTTGTTGTGTGTGGCAGCGCTACGTCATGGATGGTGAGGAGGATTATCAAGAACAAAGGGGGACTGCACAATCGGCTCACCCATCGGATTGCCTTGAAGCCTTTCTCGCTTCGCCAGTGCGAAGAGCTGATGAAGTGGCGAGGAATCGAGATGACACGCAAGCAAATCCTGAACGGGTATATGATATTCGGCGGTGTGCCCTATTATTGGACGCTGCTACAGAAGGGTGCCAGTCTCTCGCAAGAGATAGACCGTCTTATCTTCTCTAAGGACGGCGACATGTACGATGAGTTTAGCATGCTCTATGCTTCGCTTTTCAAAAAGCCAGAACCCTACATCAAGATTGTTGGTCTTTTGGCTGAAAAGAAAGAGGGAATGAGCCGACAAGAGCTGATAGCGAAAGGAGGCTTGGAGGACAACGGCGGACTGACAGATGTGCTGAGCGACCTTGAATGGTGCGGCTTCATCAGAGGCTATTCTGTGATAGGCAAACAGGTGAAGGATGAGGTCTTTCAGCTTGTCGACCACTATTCGCTCTTCTATTATGAATATATCAGTGGTCAGCGTCATGGCAAGAACTTCTGGCAGGCTACGGAGGGGACACCACGATACTACAACTGGTGTGGACGTGCTTTTGAACGTGTCTGCCTGTGGCATGTGGAACAGATCAAGCAGAAACTTGGTATCAGTGGGATACTGACCGAGGAGTACGCATGGCGTTTTGTTGCTAAGAAAATGCAGGATAGACAGACAAAGGCCGGAATGAAGAAGGAGGGTACCCAAGTTGACTTGCTGATCGATCGCAGCGACGGCATCATCGATCTTTGTGAGATGAAATATCATGAGGGGAGGTATTCAATCTCTGAATCGTATCTGGACGAGATGAACCACCGGAAGGACATTTTTAAGGAGACCACCAAGACAAAAAAATCTGTGCATATCATTATGGTGACTACCGATGGTCTTGTGCAAAATGCTTATTCGAAGGAAATACAAAATGAGGTGTGCCTGAACGACTTGTTCTGTTAGCCGGAAGCCGAAAAATGTGCTCAAACCAGCGGAATCTCGAAAAAAAAGACAGATTCCGCTGGTTTGAGCACATTTTTTTGTTTTGTACGGAACAACTGAACCTTAGAAACGGTATTATCTCACCACCACCTTTTTGCCATCGATGATGTAGAGGCCGCGGGTGGGAGTGCCGAGGACCTGTCGCCCGTCGAGCATGAAGACACGGGGTGAGGCGTGATGGTCGTCGTCGGCCACCTCGCGGATTCCCGTCGCTATGCGCTCGAGCACCAACTCCATGCCCCGCTTGGCATCGACCTTGCCATATCCGAAGCGCTCTGCGGAGGCTTCGACGAACTCATCCGTGCGGCACGACTGCGCGAAGATGTCTTTGATTTGCGCCACGGTGAGCGTAGGATCGGCCTGGAGCCACAAGGCCACGGTGCCCGCCACGGCTGGTGCTGACTGCGAGGTGCCGTTGCAAGAGTGGTAGTGATACCCGTTCCACATCATCTCCTCGCGAGGACTCACGGGCATAGCGGCTGCCGGGTGGGAAGGGAAATAGTAGGGGGCGTCGTCATCGTTGTCATCATCGTCGTCGACATCACCCTCGTCGTCGCCCGCGGATTGCGCCAGCTCAACATAATAATGGCTGATCGCCGATACGACATTGACGCCCGGGGCGCTCAGCGTGGGGCACTGCACTCCATTGATACCCACACCGAAGCTGCTGAACTCGGTGATGTCGCCCACTGTGTCTTCCTTATCCTGCTTGGGCGCTTCAAATAACGACCTTTCGGTGTCGTTGGCGCAGTAGGCCCCCACGCTGACAACATCGGGAGCGGTGGCCCAGTCGCTCATGGTCATCAGCGACTTGCTACTGTCGGAGTAACCCTCCCTGTCTCTCGAGTCCAACCGGGTGCCGTAGAGGTAAAGTTCCGTGCCCTGGCGGCTCTGCACGCTCACCTCGAAATAAGTAGAATGAAACGAGATGTATTCACCGAGGAAATAACACGTCAGGTAGGAGCCGTCTTCCCCTTTCGTCACACCGAGCTTCATCTCGCCGTCGAACCCTTGGGCGAGCGTCTCATCATCCTGGCTGCTGATGCTGAGCATTTGGTTGTCGTCGGCATTGAGGACCGGCGACTGCCACAGCGTGGTGTAGGAGCCATTACCATCGTAGTTCTCTTGCACGAGCTTCACCTGCATCGAGAGAGGCACATCGTCGTAGGTGTAGCCTTCCAGCATGGAGAAATCGCTGCCGATGAAGCCGCGCAGCACGTCGTCGTTGCTCTCGAAAACCTTGTGAAGCGTGATTCTGTGGTCGCCCTCATTGCCTACCGACATCACCACGGGCACGCCCTGCTGGCATAGAGCCTCGAAGGCTTCGGTCATGACGCCCTTGCCGTTGTGCGACCCGTTGTTGATGCCCATACTGACACTCACCACCACCCTCTGATTCTCTTGCTTTGCCAGATGGCTCACGTATGCCAGTGAATGGAAGAGGCCGGGAATAGATATTGCCTCTTCGAGCGACATGGGGTCGTCATCGCTTATGTTGGGATAGACGGCGCACAACACAATGTCGGCCTCGGGAGCCACACCGCCGAAGCCCTGTGGCGAGCGCGTTCCGGCAGCGATGGCGGCGGTGTGCGAGCCATGATACTGATAGGTATTGTCGGTGGTGAGCTGTGCTATTTGCTCGGGGGTGTCGTACACGGCGCCCGGAAGCATCATTCCGTCAATCTCCACGCCCTGACCGTCCTCGGCGTATGGCATATAGACAGCCTTGATGCGGCAGTTGCCCTGCTCATCGTAGAACGCGGGATGGCTGAAGTCGAAACCTGTGTCGAGCACGACGATGGTGACACCTTTGCCGGTATAGGGTTGTTTGCCTACGAAGCCTTGTTGGCCGTCGACCTCCGACGAGTGTATCTCCGTCCTCGTCACGTCGGTCGTCAGCGAGGGGCGGGGCGAGTGGGAGGCGATGCGGATCACTCCCGGCATTTGCTCCACGGCCTCCAGGGCATCCTGCGGGATGCTCACCGACAGTTGTTGGCCGAGGCGCGCGTGGAGCGTGACTCCTGCCGCCTTGAGTTGTTCGATGGTGGCATCGGCTGTCGCTTCGTCCAGTTTGACCACCACATCGACGGCTCTTGCCTTCACTCCCGCGGCTGTCATATTCGACGAAGCTTTGGAGGTCAACATTCGTGCTTGCAATGTCTGTTTTCCTGTATACTGCGCCATCATGGCAACGCTCATCAACAGGAAAATAAAAACGGTAAAGACTCTATTCTTCATGATTATATATAAATATGGTGTTTCCGGAGAGAATCTCACTTGTTGGTGCAAAGATATGAATCTTTTCCGAAAGTTCAAAACCTTTTCCGCTTTTTTTGAGCGTTTTCAAAGACTGAAGATCTTTGCGTTATTCCGTTATTCCGTTATTCCGGCATTCCGTTATTGCGCTTTTCCCCTGCAGGATGTCAGTGTTTTGACCGTTTAAAAATGTTAATGGAATTTATATATTCATAAATTCTGGTAGATGTCTCTCATTTGTATTCTATATAATTAGGTGGTTTCACGGAAAGTTCGTACCTTTGCAGCCCGAAATAGTCCGCAGGGATTATAGTGCACTTATTTGAACATATAAATACAATAATATATAATTAAAAAAATCAATTACAATGCCTACTATTTCACAGTTAGTAAGAAAAGGCAGAAAGGTGCTTGAAGACAAGAGCAAGTCGCCCGCTCTGGACTCATGTCCGCAGCGTCGTGGCGTGTGTGTCCGTGTGTACACCACGACCCCGAAGAAGCCTAACTCGGCAATGCGCAAGGTTGCCCGTGTTCGTTTGACAAACCAGAAGGAAGTGAACTCCTACATTCCCGGTGAGGGTCACAACCTTCAGGAGCACTCCATCGTATTGGTGCGTGGCGGTCGTGTGAAGGACCTGCCCGGTGTGCGCTATCACATTGTTCGCGGTACGCTCGATACCGCCGGTGTGGCCAACCGCACTCAGCGCCGCTCGAAGTACGGTGCCAAGCGTCCGAAGCAGAAGAAGTAAGCTGCGGCGCGAGGGTCAAAGGGTTCGTGAGTTTTGAGAGTTGGCTCGGAGATGAGTAAAACTTGAAACGAAAAAGCTTTGGAACCAAGGAACCCTTCGACTTTTTTTTCTACGAAAAAGAATTTAACCGTTTTGCTGGAGAATTGTTAGATAAGGTTGAGTAAACACCCGGGAGCGGGAGTTGAAGAACGGAAAGAAACAGCCCCACGCAGAATAAATTTCTAAGTCAAAAATGAGAAAAGCAAAACCAAAGAAGCGCGTGATCCTGCCGGATCCCGTGTTCAACGACCAGAAGGTCTCGAAGTTTGTGAACCACCTGATGTACGACGGTAAGAAGAACACGTCGTACGAAATCTTCTACAAGTCGCTTGACATCGTGAAAGAGAAGATGTCGAAGGAAGAGAAGCCCGCCCTGGAGATCTGGAAGCAGGCTCTCGACAACATCACCCCGCAGGTGGAGGTGAAGAGCCGCCGTATCGGTGGTGCCACTTTCCAGGTGCCTACGGAGATCCGTCCCGACCGCAAGGAGAGCATTTCGATGAAGAACATGATTGCCTTCGCCCGCAAGCGTGGCGGCAAGTCGATGGCCGAGCGCCTGGCTGCCGAGATCATGGATGCCTACAACAACCAGGGTGGTGCCTTCAAGCGTAAGGAGGATATGCACCGCATGGCCGAGGCTAACCGTGCTTTCGCACACTTCAGATTCTAATGGATAGAGGTAAAAAGATTTAGGGTAATAAGACGAGAATTATTTAAATGGCAAAGCAAGATTTACATTTGACCCGCAATATCGGTATCATGGCTCACATCGACGCCGGTAAGACAACAACTTCTGAGCGCATCCTGTACTACACGGGAAAGACTCACAAGCTGGGCGAGGTTCATGACGGTGCCGCTACGATGGACTGGATGGCACAGGAGCAGGAGCGTGGTATCACCATCACTTCGGCTGCAACCACCTGCTACTGGCGGTATAACGATAAGCAGTATAAGATTAACCTGATTGACACTCCGGGACACGTCGACTTCACCGCTGAGGTGGAGCGCTCGCTGCGTGTGCTCGACGGTGCCGTGGCTACCTACTGTGCTGTGGGTGGCGTGCAGCCGCAGAGTGAGACGGTGTGGCGTCAGGCCGACAAGTACAACGTGCCGCGCCTGGGCTACGTGAACAAGATGGACCGTTCGGGTGCCAACTACTACGACGTGCTGCAGCAGATGAAGGACGTGCTGGGTGCCAACCCCGTGTCGCTGGTCATCCCTATCGGTCAGGAAGAGACCTTCAAGGGCGTGGTCGACCTGCTGAAGATGAAAGCCATCATCTGGCACGATGAGACTCAGGGTGCTGAGTTCGAGATTGACGAGATTCCTGCCGACCTCAAGGACGAGGCTCAGGAGTGGCGTGACAAGCTCGTAGAGGCCGCCGCTGAGTTCGACGAGGCCCTGATGGAGAAGTTCTTTGACGATCCTGAGAGCATCACCGAGGAGGAGTTGATTGCTGCTATCCGCAAGGGTACCATCGAGATGAAGTGCACCCCGATGCTCTGCGGTTCTTCGTTCAAGAACAAGGGCGTGCAGACGCTCCTCGACTACGTGTGCGCTTTCCTGCCCTCTCCGCTCGACACTCCCAACATCGTGGGCGAGAACCCCAACACGGGCGAGGAAGAGGACCGCAAACCGAGCGAGGACGAGCCGACATCGGCCCTGGCCTTCAAGATCGCTACCGACCCCTACGTGGGACGTCTGGTGTTCTTCCGTGTCTATTCGGGTAAGGTGGAGGCCGGTTCTTACGTGTTCAACACCCGTTCGGGCAAGAAGGAGCGCGTGAGCCGTCTGTTCCAGATGAACTCGAACAAGCAGCAGCCGATGGAGTGCATCGAAGCCGGTGACATCGGTGCAGGTGTGGGCTTCAAGGATATCCGCACGGGCGACACGCTCTGCGACGAGGGACATCCCATCGTGCTGGAGAGCATCTCGTTCCCCGACACTGTGATCTCAATCGCTGTGGAGCCGAAGAGCCAGGCCGACATCGCCAAGCTGGACAACGGACTGGCCAAGCTGGCTGAGGAGGATCCCACATTCACCGTACATACCGACGAGCAGAGCGGACAGACCGTCATCTCGGGTATGGGTGAGCTGCACCTCGACATCATCATCGACCGTCTGAAGCGTGAGTTCAAGGTGGAGTGCAACCAGGGTAAGCCCCAGGTGAACTACAAGGAGGCCATCACGAAGACCGTCAACCTGCGCGAGGTGTACAAGAAGCAGTCGGGTGGTCGCGGTAAGTTTGCCGACATCATCGTGAACGTGGGTCCTGTCGACGACGACTGGAACATCAAGGAGAACGGCGGACTGCAGTTCGTCAACGAGGTGAAGGGCGGTAACATCCCCAAGGAGTTCATCCCCGCCATTCAGAAGGGCTTCGAGGACGCCATGAAGAACGGTGTGCTCGGCGGCTATCCCCTCGACTCGCTCAAGGTGACCGTCATCGACGGTTCGTTCCACCCCGTGGACTCCGACCAGCTGTCGTTTGAACTGGCTGCCCGCAATGCCTATAAGAACGCGTGCGTGAAGGCCGGCCCCGTGCTCATGGAGCCTGTGATGAAGCTGGAGGTTGTCACTCCCGAAGAGAACATGGGCGACGTGATCGGCGACCTGAACAAGCGTCGCGGTCAGGTGGAAGGTATGGAAGAAGGCCGCAGCGGCGGACGCATCATCAAGGCTATGGTTCCCCTGGCTGAGATGTTCGGCTACGTGACGGCTCTGCGTACCATCACCTCCGGTCGTGCCACCAGCTCGATGGAATATGACCACCACTCGCCCGTGTCGAGCTCGATCGCCAAGGCTGTGCTCGAGGAAGTCAAGGGCCGCGTGGACTTGGTTTAGTTAAGAGTTAAGAATTAAGAGTTAAGAGTGAAGAGTTAAGAAATCATTCTTTATCTTCGCTTCTCAACAGGAACGTTTCGGAGGGTCGCTGAGCAAATGACTCTTTAGCGATTCTCTCATACATATTCACTAACAGTTTAATATCAAAAAAAGAAATGAGTCAGAAAATCAGAATCAAGCTGAAGAGCTACGACCACAAATTGGTCGACAAGTCAGCAGAGAAGATTGTGAAGGCCGTGAAGGCTACCGACGCTATCGTCAGCGGTCCCATCCCCCTTCCCACACACAAGCGTATCTACACCGTCAACCGTTCGACCTTCGTCAACAAGAAGGCTCGCGAGCAGTTCCAGCTGTCGGACTACAAGCGTCTGATCGATATCTACAGCTCTACTGCCAAGACCGTGGATGCCCTGATGAAGCTTGAGCTTCCCAGCGGCGTTGAGGTTGAGATCAAGGTCTGATCGGCGGCCTGATGATAGAAAGAAAGCGGAGCATTGTCCTTCACTGGGCGATGCTCCGCTTTTTTTTTGTGTCTGCGCAAGCCCTTCACGGGGCAATGCGATGCTTCTCTTTGGTGTGTTCGGCAGAAACGCTGTTCTTGTCAGAACACGCGCTTCTTGCCGTTGACGATGTAGATGCCGTGACGTGTGGGCTTGCCTGGCAGCTTGCGGCCCGTCATGTCGTAGTAGACGTCCTCGCGCGCCGTCGGCTGCGATGCGTCGTTGATGTGGGTCACCACGCCTTCGATGAAGTCGTCGTCGATATTGTCGTCGATGATGAACAAGCAGAAATCCTTTGCATCGGTGACGGTGTTGGACGTGAGGTAGGCGCGGTAGGGCGGCACCACCTTTCCGTTGTATTTATAGAAGCCCACAGTGCCCTGACTGTTGCGGCCCAGCGTGAGCACACCGCCCGTGATGGCATCCTCCTGATAGGTGTCGACGCCCCATCTGCTTTCCTCTCCGTTATCCTTTTGTCCGATCCATGAGCCGACGAATTCGTTGTCGTATTTCGCAATGGACGGGACCTCACCCGTGTATTCGGTCAGCGGGTAGAGACCCGGCTCAGCTTTGATGACGACGGGCGTGGTGGCCGGAATGATGCGTCCGATGTTCTTCAGCGTCACGAGATGGCTTCCTTGCGGATCCGACTTGTAGGCAATGTAGGCGTATGCACCCTCGGGCAGCTGGGTGTCGAAGCCGATGTAGAGCGTAGCCCATCCGGCACCGGTGACGTTGAGCGGATAGTAAATGTGCAGGTGGTTGTGCAGGTGGTCCTCGTCGTAATAGTCGCCCCACAGGTAGTCGGCAGTATACTGGTCGTAGAGGAGATGCTGGTCTTCGATGCCTTCATGGTTGTACGAGCCGTCGTTGATGTAGACGTCCATCATGTCGCTTTCGACTTCATGCACAATCGGAACATCTTCGGTCTGCACGAGATTACCCTCGGGCAGACAGTTGTCGATGTAGATGTTGCGCAGGTTGGGAATCTTGTAGAACGCGTTATCATCGATCCACTGCAGCTTCGCACTGATGGTGGCATCGGCCTCTCCGCGTCCCGGAGGATAGGCCACGAGGTGCAGATGCCCTTCGTTGTCGGTCTGGTAGAGTGCTCCCGCGATGCTCTCCATGCTTGGGTGCTTGGGATTGACAAGCAGGTTCTTGATGCCCGACCCGTAGAGACCGCCCTCATCAAGCGTTGTGAAGGTGGCGGGCAGGGTGATGTCTTCCAAACTGGCACAACCGGTGAATGCTTCCATACCGATGGTCTGCAGCTTCTTGGGCAACTGTAGCTCGCTGAGGTTGGGGATATTGGAAATCATGCCTTCTTCAAGCTCCGTGACGGTAGTGAAATAGCGGAACTCGGGGAAGGATTTTGCTTCTTGAGCCTTCTCGTTGAATGTCGTGAAGTCATCTTTCGTGGCGGTTGTCAGCTCGCGCAGGGTGAGGATTTTCTTGGGTTCTTCATTGTCGAAGGCAGCCTCTGCGGCCGTCTGAACAACGGGGTCTTTGAAGCGGAAAGAGGTGAGACCTGTGCGGAGGTTCAGCGGCAGGGTGCGCATGGCTTTCGTGCACTGGCTCTTCACGTTCTCTGCCTGCGCGATGAGCATCTCAACAATGTTGTCATCGGTCTTTTCAACCAGCGATGCCGCGCCGCAGTCGTTGATCACGTCGATATATGTGTCGTTGTGGAGTGCGCTCCACACGACGTCGTCTGTCGGGAATTCAAAGATATAGTTCACATCGCCCGCCTTGTCTTCCTTGCCCTCTTCGGTAGCGTCGAAGAGCACCGGCATGGCCAGCAGCTTGCCGTAGGGCGTGTCGGCAAAGGTCTTCAGCATGGGGTAGCGGTCGGCGTCCTGTTGCCAGGCGTCGGAGCCTTTCATCAGGTTCCCGGCCACGATAGCGGCGGTGGTGCGTCCTTCTTTTTGTTCAATCTCAGCGTATTTCTTGACTCCTGCCTGCATCTGCTTGTCGAAATAGCAGGCGGTGCGGCTCTCCGCATTCTGCGAGATGCCATAGTCCCAGGCGAACTTCTCCACTCTTCCCGTCGAGAAGCAATACTCCATCGTTGCAGGTGTGTCGTAACACATTCCGCCGGCATAGATGGGGCTGGTGGCCCCTTCCGGCCATGTGACGTGGACGCTGGCGAAGCAGTTGGTGATGGAAGTGTTCTCCGTGTCGCACTTTCCGGCTATGCCGCCGCAGTACGTGTCGGAGCTGACCTCGCCGTGGAACAGGCTGTTGCTCACCGAGGCGCCCTCTTTCAGTACTCCGCACAGCAATCCCGTGGAGCTGTCGATGTAGGATGCACGAGTGGTACCCACATAGCTGTCGACGATGGCCAGGTTCTTCACCGTGCCGTAGAGGTTGTTGAAGATACCTAATGATTTTCCTTGCTCCAGTCCTCCTTCATGCTTGACATAGAGACCGTAGATGGTTTTCCCGTTGCCGTCGAGCACTCCCTTGAAGTCGAAGGGCGTCCACGCCTTAGCGTTGGAGCGCGGCGTGCCGTCTTCTTGCAGCAGATGGTTGTTGAAGAAGATGTCGTTGGCCAGCCTGAAATGCACTCCCTCCTTGTTAAAATCCTTATGGCGCAGGATGCCGTAGAACTGCTCGGCATTATGGATGAGCCATGGCTTTTCGGCCGACCCGTCGCTGTATGATTCGACTTTAGCTATTTCAGTTGTTGGGTCGATGACAGTGACATAGTTTTGGTCGGGAGTTACGTTTGTTCCACCTGTCCACTCTATGCCATAGGTGATATCGAGATGCACCTTGCGTTGCAGTCCGTTCCAGTTGATGGTGACCACAACCTCGCCCGGATCGAGCGGATAGAGATGCTTGTCGACCACTTTCACGCACTCCACGTTGTCGGGGACGGTGTAGAAAGCCGCCCGTTCGCCCGTGGCGGAGTTTGTCATGTCTTCGATGGAGAAGTCGACAGTGACATCGGTGGCGTTATACTGTGTCTTTCCGTCGTTGGTGATGTAGAACAACAGGGCGCAGAGCACGTAGTTGTCGGTGTTGCACATCTCTATTTGGTCTAAGGTCTGAGCTCTTGGTGCCGGATTGGCGAGCGATGAGCCATCACCGTATGAGATGCCCCATGTGCCGTAGCCTTCGCCATCGGGAATCTGGCCTCCGTAATTATCAACTCTGTTGCCCATTGGCTTATTTGAGTCATTCAGCTGATAGTTGCACATACTGCCATTGTAATACAGATACCACAGAAACATCTTCGAGAAATTTGTATCAGGAACGTACGATGTATGTCCTAGTATCACTCCATAGTGGTTTCCCGTGCTGGGCCGTTTCATGGTTCCGCAGAAACCGTTGGCTGCGCCACCCTGGCCCAGATAGAAATCTTCCCTACCTGTTTTTGTCCTATCATACTCCAAATGCCCAATCAGTCCGCCGGCGTATGTTGCATCGACAGCATTGACAAACGAACCGCTAAAGCAATGGTCCATGTCAACTTTGAGTGGACCATTAAGATAGCAATATCCGATGAGGCCGCCCAAAGTATGTCCGCCTGAGATGGTGGCAGTCGATACACAATAGTCGATAAAGATTTTATCATTGGACAAAGGAGCAATGTAGCCGAGGGCTCCGCCGGTGACAGCTTGCATGCCTGTCCCCGCCTTGATGTCGCCCGATGCCGAGCAATACTTCACAGGTCCACCTCTTACCCATCCTATCACACCGCCCAGGTAGCAGCCATTGCTTGTAGAGAAACCGGTTGCCGTCAGGTTGAGCATCAAGGCATGACAGTCGAGAACTTTTCCTGTGCTTTCACCTGCTATACCTCCAGCATACACGATGGATGTCCCGTTTCCTTCCAGCTTGATGGTCACATTCTTCACCATGCAACTGGTCAGTCTTCCATTCTCTTGATTCTCATGATTATCCGTATAGTTAATGCCTACCAACCCACCGATTTTAGTGGTGGCTGTAAGACCCGTCCCTATGATATTCGTCCATGCGTTAATGATACTCGTCCCTACGTTAGAGGAACCCTCTACTTGGCAGTTGCTCACGTAGCTATTCACTTCCATCCTTCCACAGAGCAAGCCGACTTCGTAGCTTCCGCTGCCAGACAACCTGATATCAGGATCGCCTGCTATGCGGATGCCGTCCACCGTTCCCTGCAGATAGCCGAAGAGCCCGATGAACTGTGTGGTTTCGGCACTGGTGACGTCGATCATCATGCCGGTGATGGCATAGCCTCTGGGATTGGTCAGCGTCCCCTTGAAAGGTTTCGCGTCTTTCTCGTTGGTTCCGATTCCGATGGGCACCCACAGCACTCTCTTGGTGTTCTCTTTCTCGTTGAGTGAGATGTCGGCCGCTAACTGATAGTGCACGCCTTCCTTGCTGTCGCCGTTGCCGTTGTTGCCATAGTTCACTTCGTAGGCGAGCTGCGCCAGTTGTCCGGGTGTTCTGATCAGATAGGGACTGCTCTTGCTGCCGTCACCCTCGGTGATCGCTTCCTTGTAGTCTTGCCACGTCGGGCCGTTGAAGCCCGGCACTTCGTTGTAGGCGAAGGCTTTTGTTATTATGAGAGCCAGTAGGAGGCTCAATAACGCGGTCTTTTTCATTGTCGATGTTGAGTTGATTTATTAAAAGGCGAACTTCAGAAGCTCCTTTCCGTCGCTGATGATGTAGAGCTGGTGCTCCCGTAGTGGCACGAAGACCTCGCCCTCGGCATTCTGACGGTCGAAGAGCTGCACGCCGTTGATGCCGTAGACGCGCAGGTGAGAGCCATGCTCGAGCGAGCTGATGCGCAGTCCGCCGTTCTCCTTCTTCACCACGAACGATACGTTGTAGCTTCCGCCGTCCTTGACGATCTGCTCGACCACGGTGGGATCGTTGTGCGGGAGCAGCGTGATGTAGTGCGCGTTGTCGAGGCCGCTGCGGTTGTCGACGTGTGCTGCTTCGAGCGTCGACTGTTCGTTGTTGTAGATATGCGTGCTCAGATAGGCGCGTATCGGTTCGCTCACCCTGGCCACCTTCACCGTGGCGTAGGCCTTGCGCTGTCCGCCGATCTCCATGAAGTCGCTGGCGGTGACGATGGTCTCGGCGTCGTCGAGGATGGGTTCCACGTTGGTGGGGTGGGCGTAGATGCCCACGTGGACGGCGTTGCGGGCGTTGAGTCCGCGTACGGAGCGGTCGATGAGCTCGACGACGAAGTTGTTGACGCCGTTCTCTACGCTATGTCCGATCAGGTTGCACTCGATGTCTTCCATGCCGACGTTGACCTTCTCCTTCGACTTCACCTGCCTGCGGAAGCTCACATTCTTGCGCAGTGGGTGGTATTGGCTCTGGAACACGTTGTCGTAGACCACGGCCACGTCGCTCGAGATGTATCCGTCGAAGTTGTCGCCGATGGGATAGTTGACCACAAACGAGCGGCTCTGGAGTGGCGGCACGTAGGAGTCGGCAATCTCGAACTGCGTTCCGTTGATGGTTGCCGTCACCTGGTGGATGCTCGATGTGCCGGTGTTGCGCACCTCGAGGTTCAGCGGCAGGTTGTTGCTGGCCATGACGGCCTCCTGCGGGTAGGCGACGTCGTACTCGAAGCTGTTGGTGAAATACTTCTCGTTGCTCATGATGACGGCGGCTCCCGTCTCGATGTCGGCGAGCGAGTAGACCACCTTGATGCGGGCGTCGTCGAGGAAGCCGTCGAAGTCGGTCATGATGAGGCTGTCGCGCTCGCATCCGAGTGTGATGGGCGCGGTGATGCGCGGCGTGGGGCGCAGGAAGATGCGCGAGGCGTTGAGCATCAGCCGCACCTCGTCGGTGTTGGTGCTCTCCTCGCCGCTGTTGTGGGCCACGTTGTTCATCTCTGTCCAGAGGATGGCGAAGTTGTCGGCTTTCTCCGACGCTCTGTCGCAGATGATCTTCACGCGGTTGGTGGAACAGAAGTTGGCACCGAGGTCGCTGCCTGCCATACCGTTGTCGCGGCCGCTCATGGCGAGCGTCTTGACGTAGATGTCGCGAAGGGAGTCGTTCTTCTCGTAGAGCATGGCGATGACGCCGTGCTCACCCACGCGGTTCATGAAGAAGTGGAGCGGTGTGATGGGGTCGCGCGTGATGTTCACCCTCTTGGTGTCGATATCTACGGAAGCGTAGCTGAAACGAGGCTTTACGCGCACGGAGTCGAGGGGGTAGTCGATGATCCTTGTTCCCACGAGCACGGTGTCGTTGCGCATGATGAGGTCGTACTCGGAAGCCACATGGTCCTCGTCGACGCTGAAGAGCGAGATGGGCTGGCTCCAGGCCTGTCCGTCGTAGAACGAGAGTACGAGGTTGCCGCGCAGGGCTTTGCCGTAGATGGTGTCGTTGCTCACCGTCTGGTCCACCTTGTGCATGCTTCCGCGCTGCCAGATGCAGGCTGCCTTGCCGTCGTCCTGGATGGTGACGACGGGCTTGCTGTCCACGGTGCCGTCGTCGGTGGTGATGTTGGTCTTCGTCCATTCACCCGTGGCCGTGTTCTTGATGGAAGCAGCGAGGAAGGTGTGGGCTGCTATCTCGTCGCTCTTGTCGAGCACCTTGTCCGACGTCACCTCGCTGGCATCGATGGTCTGGGCCAGTTCCTCGTAGACCACGATTTCGTGCTCGCCGCGCTTGGAGCGCATGTGGCGCGTGGTGGTCTTGTCCGACTGCGAGATGTCGGTCGTCGTGTTGTCGTCGGTGTTGAGCAGTACGACGCTGTCGTCGTTGTAGTTGGCAGGGTCGTTGAGGTCGTTGTACACCACGTGGTTATGGTCGATGAAGTGCGGATTGGCATCGGCCGCCACGTCGCTGACGAGCGTCTGTCCGAAGGTGGTGGCTCCGAGCTGCGGCAGCTTGCGGTAGCTCTCGGCCACTGTCTTGGCTTTGTCCTTGACGGCCCACCATGGATACTTGGAGTGGAAGGGGTTGTGGTCGTTGTCGTTGGGGAAGAGCCATTTCTTACCCCATGTGAGGCCGGCCCGTCCGGACCAGTTGAAGATGAACGAGTGGATGTTGGCGTAGGCTTCGATGCCGCCGGCGATGAGGAAGAAACCGCCGTGGTCGGGAGCCTGCTTCCGGAACGGGCCTGCCAGCTGGTAGCCGATACCGATCTTCAGTCCTCCGCGGATGCCGCCCGCCACTTGGAAAATGGGGTTCGGGGGCGTGGAGAACTCAGCCCAGGCACCCACCTTGGCCTTGGCCGTGACCATGCCATAGTAGCCATAGTTGTCGTTGCTGAACGATGTCTTCTCGCTGCCGAACATCTTGATGCCTCCTTCCACCTCGGCACGGGCGTCGAAATTGAATCCGATGTGGAAGAAGGGCACCTTCTTGAGGAAGGCGGCGATGGAGGAGCCTTCGGTCATGCAGCTGTTCATCAGGTCGGGAGTGGCCATGCAGAACCCGTAGCCTCCCTGCAAACTCAGCTGGTTGAGCACGAAGCAGTGCTCGCTGATGGCCGATGAATCGCTGAAGGGCATGCTGAAGGCCATCGTGCCGTTGAAATAGAAGCCTGCGCCGATGGATGACGGTGAGTAGTTGAAGATGTCGTCCATCTCCTTCAGTATCCAGTCTTCCAGCTTCACACTGCCCTTTGCGCTATAGCTGAGGTTGTGGCCTTTGTCCTTCTTCCACAGTTCTTCCTTGCCGGGCTTGTTGAATTCCTTCGCCTCTTCGCGCAGCGCGCTCACCACCTCGCTCTTCGGGACGGTGCTGTAGCTCACGGTCGTCTTCGAACTGACAATCTGCTTCCTGAGGTCGACGTTGAGCGACTGCGTCACCACGAGAGGTGCAATCTTCAGCGTGAAGTTGGCGGGAAAGCCGAGGCTGAAGCCGGCTTCGCCGAAGGCGGCATCGCGCTCTTTGTTGTCGGCACCCGGCACCTGATCCTTCGACTTCTTCTCTGTAATCTCCCTCAGCTTCGCCCTGTCGATATAGAGGTTGAAGAAGAAGGGGAACTCGTCGTACTTGTAGTCGTCAGACTGCAGGGAAACGCGGCACAGCTTGTTCTGCGGCAAGACGTCGACCATGTCGAAGTCCATGTCCACATAGTTGTAGGTGAACGAGGGGAAGTTGGAGATGTCGACTGTTTGGGTGTAGGGTCGGTCGAACTCATAGCGGTCGTCGCCCTTGTCGAGCTGTCCGAAGAGCTTCACCGAGCTGAGGGCCTGTCCGCGCGGAATGGCGAAGGAGACCTTGAACTTGGCGTATTTCTCTATCTCCCCGTTGTTGAGGAGCTTGGGATACTGGTGTCCGGCATCCTGATAGTAGTAGACTGTGTCGGCTGTTGGTCGGAAGGTGATGTCGAAGTCGGCAACGTTGCACACGGCGTGGTCCTCGCCGTAGATGTGCATCACGGTCTTCGTGTCGTTGAGCACGCGCACGTGGGCGCTGCTCACGGCGATACTCGAGCCGCTGCGGTTGGTGAGCAGCTGCACGGTGGCCGAGCAGAGCGCTTCGTCGACGATGCGCGTCACGGGGTCGGCGGCACCCTCATACTTGAAAAGCCTCGGCACGTAGCCCGAGGCCACGATCTCCATGTAGGCGGGCCGTCCGTAGGTGAGAATCTTGTGCTGCTTCATCGTACGGTCGTAGCCGATGTACTTCATGCCCTGGGCGTTGGGGATGCGCTCGCCCTTCTCGTTGATGGCCTCCACGTGGAAGGTGGCGCGCTTGATGTCCTCGCCAGCGCTGTTGAGCAGCTTCACGTAGAGGGTGTCGAAGCGCTCGTAGAGGCCCGAGCCGATCCAGTTGAAGTTCACCAGCTCGCGGTTCTCGTGCTTGTCGAGCAGGAAGGCGGGCGACAGGCGGGTCACGCTGTAGTCGGGGTCGAGGGTCACGCCGGTGTGCAGGCGCGCCTTGTTGAGCTTCAGCTTGTGCTCTTCCTGCGGGTTCTGCGGGTCGCCGCTGATGAGGAACACGTCGAGCAGGTCGAAGCCTTCCTTCACGTAGAAGCTCTGGAACGAGCTGTCGCGCAGGGCCAGCGTGGTGGTGTCGGTCTGGAACGATCCTTCCTCGTCGGTATGTCCGAGCACATACTGCAGGCGGTAGGTCTCCTTCGTCAGCTGCCGCTTGGAGTCGAGCTGGAAGATGTAGAGATTATTATCGTCCCAGTCGTAGACGGTGTACTTGAACGCGAAGCCGTTCTTCTTCTCAACGTCGTCGACACGGTAGACGCGGATCTTCACGTCCTCGCCCTGACGGGGCGCGTTGACGTAGAAGAAGCGGCTCACGGTGAGCGTCTGCGTGCCCTTTCCCGTGCCGTCGTCCACCTCGACGGTGTAGCTGCCCGTGGTGCCCTTGCCGTCGTTGATGCGGAAGCAGAGCAGGCAGTGGTCGCGCATGGTCCAGAACTGTCGCTGCTGGGCGCGCTTCTTCATCTCTGTCGAGGCGAACATGTTGCGCACTTCGGACGTCTCGACCAGGTTGCCGCTGATGTCGCCGTTCTTCACCTCGCGCCAGGCAAGGGGTGAACTCTCGTCTTCTATCTTGGTGAAGTCGACGATGTCGTTGACGTTGTTGGCGAAGTACAGCTTAAAGTCTTGCGCCAGTGCCTTGGTGCTTCCCCACGTCAGTAACAGGGCGAGCAGGATGAGGGCGTTAGTACATTTCTTCATATTGTAATTTGAATTTTTAGTTTTATATATAAAAACGTTGAGTTAAATATCGATTGAGGCCGGTTGCCGGGTCAGTAGTCTTCTTCTTCGTCGTCCCAGAGGGTGTTCCTCCACGGTACGTAGATGGAGTCGGACGGTTCGTCGGGTTCCTCTTCCCAGGTGGTGCCACCCTTCGAGAGCGCTTCACCGGTTCCCCCCGGGTCGGTCGGATCGACGGGCAGTGTCGTCGTGCTGGGCGCGAGACATAGCTCTATCGACATCTGAAGCCAGTGGGTCAGAGGTTGAATGTAGTTCTTTTTCTTGTTCATTGAATAACTATCGAATAGCCTTTTTCAGAGGGATATCATTGATTACACCTTTTATATAAATAAAGTGTACAAAGGTACGGTTTTTGTTACAATGTGAAAGCTTTTGTCGTGGCCTTTTACGATTGTTTAACTAAAATGCCGAAATATCGTTTCCGAAGTGCCCGAAAGGCCGTCATCGGTTGCCGTAAGGCGCTGCATGCTTTGCAGTTAGGGCCGAAGCTGATTGCAATTCAAATTGGATTGCACGGCAATTCAATTTAGATTGCTCAGCGATTCAATTTGAATTGCAGTGCAATTTAATTGATATTGCACCGCACCGAGGACGGAACGGCAGGGCAGGGCGGCCGTGCCGGCGCTTGAAAGGCGGCGTAACTGCTCAGCACATTATTCAACGATGGACAAAAATCAACACAAATCTAACAAAAATAATCGTTCAGCGCAGTTGAAGATAAGGCCAAAGAGAAAGATTTATGTTTTGATTTTTGAAGATTTTTGTTTCCAATACGATATTCGCACTATGGACAAAAATCAACACAAATCTTACAAAAATAATCGTTCAGCGCAGTTGAAGATAAGGCTAAGGAGAAAGATTTATGTTTTGATTTTTGAAGATTTTTGTTTATGAATTGGGGAGTGGATATGATAATAAAACTTAAATATGCAAAAATAATATGTAATAACTGTGGGGTAGGTTTGGCCGTATGAAATATAATGTGTACCTTTGCACCCGCAAAAGTGCGTATTGCGCTGGCTCTCATGCTAACAATACCCTGATAAAAAGCAACTTAGCCTTCAAAAATGAAGTAGTTGAAGTTCCTTTTTTAAGTGGTATGTCGGCGCCTGCCGGAGCGGAACCACTTAAAAAAGGAATTTAATTTTTATTTAATACATTATTTATTTTAAACTGAAATGCCAGGATTATTAGGAAAGAAAATCGGAATGACATCCGTTTTCAGTGCCGACGGCAAAAACGTGCCGTGCACTGTTATCGAAGCTGGTCCTTGTGTTGTTACTCAGGTTAAGTCGGTAGAGAAAGACGGCTACAAGGCCGTCCAGCTTGGTTTCGGTGAAGCCAAGGAGAAGAATACGACGAAGCCCATGATGGGCGTGTTCAAGAAAGCCGGTACAACACCTAAGCGCCACTTGGCCGAGTTCAGGTTTGACGAAGAGTACAATCTGGGCGACACCATCACCGTTGATATCTTCAGCGACACCACCTTCGTCGACGTCGTCGGCACGTCGAAGGGTAAGGGCTTCCAGGGCGTCATGAAGCGTCACGGCTTCGGTGGTGTGGGACAGAGCACTCACGGTCAGGACGACCGCGCCCGCAAGCCGGGTTCCATCGGTGCCTGCTCGTATCCCGCAAAGGTGTTCAAGGGTATGCGCATGGGCGGCCAGATGGGCGGCGATCGCGTGACCACTCAGAACCTCAAAGTGTTAAAGGTAATACCAGAGAGCAACCTTCTCATCGTGAAGGGCAGCGTAGCTGGTTGTAATGGTTCAACTGTAATAATCAACAAGTAATGGAAGTTAGCGTATTAAATATCAAAGGTCAGGACACCGGAAGAAAGGTAACTCTGAATGAGGCTATCTTCGGCATTGAACCCAACGACCACGTTCTGTACCTGAACGTGAAGCAGTATCTGGGAAATCAGCGTCAGGGAACGGCAAAGGCCAAGGAGCGCAGCGAGCACGCTGGTTCCACGCGCAAGCTCATCCGTCAGAAGGGCGGCGGCGGCGCACGTCGCGGCGACATCAACTCGCCGGTGCTCGTCGGTGGCGGCCGCGTCTTCGGTCCGCGTCCCCGCGATTACTATACAAAGCTGAACAAGAAGACGAAGGCCCTCGCCCGCAAGAGCGCGCTGAGCTACAAGGCTCAGGAGGATGCCATCGTCGTCGTTGAGGACTTCTCGTTCGAGGCTCCCAAGACGAAGGCTTTCATCGAGATGGCCAAGAACCTGAAGGTGGATGGCAAGAAGATCCTTCTGGTCATGCCGGAGAATAATAAAAACGTATTTTTGTCGGCTCGCAACCTGCAGCGCGCAGAGGTGATCGAGGCTTCCACTCTCAACACCTACAAGGTGCTGAATGCGGACGTGCTCGTGATGACCGAGAGCTCGCTGAAGACGATCGATGAAATCTTAACCAAGTAAAGGAGACCCAAGTATTATGGCATTTATCATCAAACCGCTGGTCACTGAGAAGATGACCAAGATCACGGACAAGACTTCCGAGGCCCGCACGTACAAGGTGAAGGGTCAGGAGCGCACCAAGAAGGCTGAGGCTCGCTTCGGTTTCATCGTCGCTCCCGAGGCCAACAAGCTCGAGATCAAGAAGGAGGTCGAGGATATGTACAACGTTACAGTGATCGACGTGAACACGATGCGCTATGCCGGCAAACGTTCGAGCCGCTACACGAAGGACGGGCTGGTGAAAGGTCAGCGCAATGCGTTCAAGAAGGCAATCGTCACCCTGAAGGAGGGCGACACAATCGATTTTTACAGCAATATTTAAATAGGAAATGGCAGTACGTAAATTAAAACCGGTAACTCCCGGTCAAAGACACAAGATTATTGGCACGTTCGAGGATATTACTGCATCCGTGCCAGAGAAGTCTCTCGTTTACGGTAAGCGCTCGACCGGTGGCCGCAACAACACCGGAAAGATGACTGTCCGCTACATGGGCGGCGGCCACAAGCGTAAGTACCGTCTGATCGACTTCAAGCGAGAGAAGGATGGTGTTCCAGCTGTAGTGAAGACAATCGAGTACGATCCGAACCGCTCGGCCCGTATCGCATTGTTGTTCTATGCTGATGGTGAAAAACGTTACATTATTGCTCCTAACGGACTTCAGGTAGGGTCGACCGTGCAGTCGGGTGCTGACGCAGTTCCCGAGGTAGGCAACGCCCTTCCGCTGGCTAACATCCCCGTGGGTACGATGATCCACAACATCGAGCTCCGTCCGGGACAGGGTGCCAAGCTCGTTCGTTCGGCTGGTAACTTTGCTCAGCTTACTTCTCGTGAAGGCAGTTACTGCGTGATCAAGCTCCCCTCGGGCGAGACGCGCAAGATTCTGAGTGCTTGCAAGGCAACCGTAGGTGTGGTTGGCAACGAGAGCCACGCTCTCGAGCAGTCGGGTAAGGCCGGCCGCTCGCGCTGGCTGGGCCGCCGCCCGCACAACCGCGGTGTCGTGATGAACCCGCACGATCACCCGATGGGTGGTGGTGAAGGCCGCCAGAGCGGTGGACATCCGCGCTCGCGCAAGGGCTTGTATGCAAAGGGTCTGAAGACTCGTGCACCGAAGAAGCACTCGAACAAGTATATCATAGCAAGAGCTAGTAAGAAGTAAAAACAAGTAAACTGAAGTAAATTATGAGTCGTTCATTAAAAAAAGGCCCGTATATCAATGTGTCGCTCGAGAAGAAGATTCTCGCTATGAATGAGAGTGGCAAGAAGAATGTCGTCAAGACATGGGCCAGGGCTTCGATGATTTCCCCCGACTTCGTGGGGCACACCGTGGCTGTTCATAACGGTAACAAATTTATCCCTGTTTACATTACTGAGAACATGGTGGGCCACAAGCTGGGAGAGTTTGCTCCCACACGCCGCTTCGGAGGCCATGCCGGAAACAAGAAGTAAGTCAGGGCTGAAACCATTTAAAGAAAAGAGCAATAATGGGAAAGAGAAAAAGAATATCGGCTGAAAAGAGAAAAGAGGCCTTGAAGACATTGTATTTTGCGAAGGCGAACAATATCCCGTCGTCACCGCGCAAGATGCGCTATGTCGTTGATATGATACGCGGTATGGAAGTGAACCGCGCCCTCGGCGTGCTGCGCTTCTCGAAGAAGGCAGCGGCAGCAAACGTTGAGAAGCTGCTCCTCTCTGCCATCAACAACTGGGAACAGAAGAACGATCGCAAGGCAGAGGACGGTGAACTGTTTATTTCAAGAGTGTTCGTGGACGAAGGCGTCACGATGAAGCGCATGCGCCCGGCTCCGCAGGGCCGCGGCTACCGCATCCGCAAGCGTTCGAACCACGTCACGCTGTTTGTTGACGCTAAACCTAATGACGTAAAAGAATAAGTAGAATGGGACAGAAAGTTAATCCAATTAGCAACCGTCTGGGCATCATCCGCGGTTGGGACTCAAACTGGTTCGGAGGCAAGAGCTTCGGTGACAACCTGGTGGAAGACCAGAAAATCCGCAAGTATCTCAATGAGCGTCTGGCCAAGGCAAGCGTGTCGAAGATCATCATCGAGCGCACGCTGAAGCTTGTCACCATCACTATCTGCACCGCTCGCCCCGGTATCGTCATTGGTAAGGGTGGACAGGATGTCGACAAACTGAAGGAGGAGCTCAAGAAGCTCTATGACAAAGAGATCCAGATCAACATCTTCGAGGTGAAGAAGCCTGAGCTCGACGCTACCATCGTCGGCACGAACATCGCTCGCCAGGTGGAAGGTAAGATCGCTTACCGTCGTGCCATCAAGCAGGCCATCGCCAATACCATGCGCGCCGGAGCCGAAGGTATCAAGGTGCAGATCTCCGGCCGTCTGAACGGCGCCGAGATTGCCCGCAGCGAGATGTTCAAGGAAGGTCGCACGCCGCTGCACACGTTCCGTGCTGACATCGACTACTGCCACACCGAGGCACTGACGAAGGTCGGACTGCTCGGCATCAAGGTATGGATCTGCCGCGGTGAGGTCTACGGAAAGGTGGACCTGACGCCCAACTTCACGCAGGAGAAGCAGCAGAGCCGTGGCAACAACAAGTCGGGTGGCCGTGGCCGCAAGAGAAACAATAACCGTTAAAAGCAAAAGAAATCATGTTACAGCCAAAAAGAGTAAAATATAGAAGACCTCAAGACGGGCGCGGCAACAAAGGCAACGCCCACAGAGGTACGCAGCTGGCCTTCGGCTCGTTCGGCATCAAGACCCTTGACGCCAAATGGCTCGACAGCCGCCAGTTGGAGGCTGCCCGTGTTGCCATCAACCGTTACATGCAGCGTGAAGGTCAGGTATGGATCCGCATTTTCCCGGACAAACCCATCACACGTAAGCCCGCTGACGTCCGAATGGGTAAAGGTAAGGGTGACCCCGCAGGATGGGTGGCTCCCGTGACTCCCGGACGTATCCTCTTCGAGGTAGAGGGTGTGCCCTTCGACATTGCCAAGGAAGCTCTCCGCCTCGGTGCCCAGAAGCTCCCCGTGAAGACAAAGTTTGTTGTTAGACGTGATTACGATAAAAACGCTTAAGAGATGAAGATTCAAGAAGTTAGAGAGCTCGAGACCAAAGAATTGGAAGAGCGCATTGAGACCGAGAGTGCCAAGCTGCACCAGATGAAGCTTAACCATACGATCACTCCGCTGGAGAATCCCAATCTGATCAAAGCTGCCCGTCGTGACATCGCGCGTATGAAGACGGAACTTCGTCAGAGAGAACTTAACAAATAACAATGGTCCAGATGGAAACAAGAAATTTAAGAAAAACAAGACAGGGTGTGGTCATCAGCAACAAGATGGATAAAACCATTGTTATTGCAGCCAAGTTCAAGGAGAAGCACCCTATTTATGGTAAGTTTGTCCAGAAGACAAAGAAATACCATGCTCACGATGAGAAGAATGAGTGCAACATCGGTGACACTGTGCTCATCATGGAGACCCGTCCGCTGTCGAAGACAAAGAGATGGAGATTAGTACAAATCGTAGAAAAAGCTAAGTAATTATGATACAGGCAGAATCAAGACTTACAGTGGCTGACAACAGCGGTGCCCGCGAGGCTCTGTGCATTCGCGTGCTTGGTGGCACGAAGCGCCGCTATGCCAGCGTCGGTGACGTGATTGTCGTTGCCATCAAGAACGCCATCCCTACCAGTGACGTGAAAAAGGGTGCAGTATCGAAGGCTTTGATCGTTCGCACAAAGAAGGAAATCCGTCGCGCCGACGGTTCCTATATCCGCTTTGACGACAATGCTTGTGTGTTGCTCAACAATGCCGGTGAGCTCCGCGGCAGCCGTATCTTCGGCCCCGTGGCCCGCGAGCTCCGTGCGGTGAACATGAAGGTCGTTTCGCTCGCACCTGAGGTTCTTTAATCATTAAAAACAGTAAACAGTAATGGGTAAGTTACATATTAAGAAAGGTGACATGGTTCTGGTGATTGCCGGCAAGGACAATTTCCGGACAAAAGGCGACAAGACCCCGCACAAGGTGCTGAAGGTGCTCGTCGACAAGGAGCGTGCCATTGTGGAGGGCGTGAACATCGTCTCCAAGAGCACCAAGCCGTCGGCAAAGAATCCTCAGGGCGGTATCGTGAAGCAGGAAGCTCCCATCCACATCTCCAACCTGATGCTGGTTGACCCCAAGAGCGGAGAGCCCACACGCGTATCGATCAAGCATGAGGGTAAGAATGTCATTCGTGTATCTAAAAAATCAGGGGAGGAAATCAAATAATGGATACAGCACAGTTAAAGAAAGAGTACAAGGAGAAGATTGCTCCCGCTCTGTTCAAGCAGTTCAACTATTCTTCGGCCATGCAGATTCCTGTCCTGAAGAAGATCGTCGTGAACCAGGGACTGGGAGATGCCACGCAGGACAAGAAGATCATCGACGTGGCCATCAACGAGATCAGTGCCATCACCGGACAGAAGGCTGTCGCCACCTATTCGAAGAAGGATATCGCCAACTTCAAGCTCCGTAAGAAGATGCCCATCGGCGTCATGGTCACACTGCGCCGCGAGCGCATGTACGAGTTCCTTGAGAAGCTCGTGCGCATCGCCCTGCCGCGTATCCGCGACTTCAAGGGTATCGAGAGCAAGTTCGACGGCCGCGGCAACTACACGCTCGGCATCCAGGAGCAGATCATCTTCCCCGAGATCAACATCGATGCCATCGACCGCATCCAGGGAATGAACATCACCTTCGTCACGTCGGCCAAGACCGACGAAGAGGGCTACGCCCTGCTCAAGGCATTCGGTCTTCCATTCAAGAACGCTAAAAAAGACTAAGAGAATATGGCAAAAGAATCAATGAAAGCCCGCGAGGTGAAGCGTGCAAAGCTGGTCGCCCGCTATGCTGAGAAGCGTGCAGCACTGAAGAAGATCATTGCTACCGCCGACGTGTCGACAGAAGAAGGTGCCCTCGCAGCATACGAGGCTGCCCGCAAGCTGCAGAGCATTCCCCGGAACGCCAACCCCATCCGTCTGCACAACCGCTGCAAGATCACTGGCCGCCCGAAGGGTTACATGCGTCAGTTCGGCCTTTCGCGTATCCAGTTCCGTGAGATGGCTTCCGCCGGTCTCATCCCGGGTGTGAAGAAAGCAAGCTGGTAAGAGAAGGTGACTATTTTTTAATATTGTCGGGGGAGTCCCGATTAATTAAACATTTTATATTTATGACAGATCCAATAGCAGATTATCTGACGAGGTTGAGAAACGCAATCATGGCTCATCACCGTGTTGTTGAAGTACCAGCTTCAAACTTGAAGAAGGAGATCACCAAAATCCTCTTCGAGAAGGGTTACATCCTGAACTACAAGTTCATCGAGGACGGCCCTCAGGGAACAATCAAGGTCGCCTTGAAGTATGATCCCGCCACCAAGCAGAACGCCATCAAGGTTCTGAAGAGAGTGTCCACGCCAGGTCTCCGCAAGTACACTGGCTACAAGGACATGCCGAGAGTTATTAACGGACTTGGTATCGCAATACTGTCTACGTCCAAAGGTGTAATGACCGACAAGGAGGCCTCTGCGCAGAAGATCGGCGGCGAGGTCCTTTGCTACGTATATTAATTAAGGAGGGTAGAATATGTCAAGAATAGGAAAATTGCCAATCGCTATCCCTGCTGGCGTTACGGTCGACATCAAGGACCATGTGGTCAGCGTGAAAGGTCCCAAGGGTGAACTCTCACAGAAGGTGGACCCGTCGATCCTCATCAAGAATGAGGACGGTCATCTTGTTTTCGAAGTAGATGAAAAGAGCCCCGTGAACTACAAGCAGAAGCAGGCTTTCCACGGCCTGTACCGTGCGCTGGTGAACAACATGGTCGTCGGCGTGAGCGAGGGCTATAAGAAGGAAATGGAACTCGTCGGCGTGGGTTACCGCGTGTCGAACCAGGGCAACCTGATCGAGTTCTCGCTGGGTTACACGCACCCCATCTTCATCCAGCTTCCCAAGGAAGTGAAGGTAGAGACAAAGATGGAGCGCAACCAGAATCCTCAGATTGTTTTGGAGTCGTGCGACAAGGAGTTGCTCGGACTCATTTGTGCTAAAATTCGTTCTTTCCGTATGCCTGAGCCTTATAAAGGAAAAGGTATCTTGTTCAAAGGCGAGGTTATCCGCAGAAAGTCTGGTAAGTCGGCTTCAGCTAAGTAATTTTAATTATTTACGATTATGACAACAAAGAAAGTAGAAAGACGAATCAAGATAAAGTACAGAATTCGTAAAAGCGTTAACGGAACTGCTGAACGTCCGCGTCTGAGCGTCTTCCGCAGCAACAAGCAAATCTACGCTCAGGTTATCAACGATCTGACAGGCACCACTCTCGTCGCCGCTTCGTCGCTCGGTATGGAGACCATGCCCAAGAAGGAGCAGGCTGCCAAGGTGGGCGAAGTGCTCGCAAAGAAGGCTCTCGAGGCCGGTATTACAAAGGTTGTGTTCGACCGTAACGGTTATCTCTATCATGGTCGCGTGAAGGAGCTTGCTGACGGTGCACGTAAAGGCGGACTTAATTTCTAAACGATTATGGCAATAAATAAAGTTAAGATAAATAGCGACGTTGAGTTGAAGGACCGACTGGTTGCTATCAACCGTGTTACAAAGGTGACCAAGGGTGGCCGCACCTTCACATTTGCTGCTATCGTCGTTGTCGGCGACGGCAACGGCGTGATCGGCTGGGGCCTGGGCAAGGCCGGTGAGGTGACCGCAGCCATCTCCAAGGGTACCGAGGCTGCCAAGAAGAACCTGGTGAAGGTTCCCGTGCTCAAAGGCACCATCCCCCATGAGATCGAAGCTCACTACGGCGGTGCGAGGGTGTTCCTCAGACCGGCTGCTGCCGGTACGGGTCTGGTGGCCGGTGGTGCCATGCGTGCCGTGCTGGAGAGTGTCGGCGTGAAGGACGTGCTTGCCAAGAGCAAGGGCTCTTCGAACCCCCACAACCTGGTGAAGGCTACCATTCTCGCCCTGAGCGAGATTCGCGACGCCTATACGATTGCCGGCAACCGTGGCATCAGCATGGATAAAGTGTTTAACGGATAAACGAGGAGAAAGAGAACAATGGCAACAATTAGAATCAAGCAGATAAAGAGCAAGATCGGCGCTCCCATTGATCAGAAGCGTACACTTCAGGCCCTGGGGCTTCACAAGATTTCCCAGGAGGTTGAGGTGGAGGATAATCCCAGCATCCGCGGCATGATCCGTAAGGTTCACCATCTGGTAACCGTAGTAGAATAAACATTCGTCAAACGTTAAAACAGAATTCACATTATGAAGTTGAACAATTTAAAGCCAGCTGAAGGCTCTACACATGCTCGTCGTCGTATCGGTCGCGGTACGGGATCTGGTCTGGGTGGAACGTCTACTCGCGGTCACAAGGGTGCCAAGGCTCGTTCTGGCTATAAGAAGAAGATTGGATTCGAAGGTGGTCAGATGCCGCTGCAGCGTCGCGTTCCGAAGGCTGGTTTCAAGAATATCAACCACAAGGAGTATTTCGCTGTCAATTTGTCTACTCTTCAGAAACTGGCAGAGCAGAAGAACCTTACCAAGATTGGTATCGCTGAACTCAAGGAGGCTGGTCTCACCAACGGCAAAGAACTCGTGAAGATTCTTGGCAACGGTGAACTGAAGGCAAAGATTGAAGTCGAAGCCAACGCCTTCTCTAAGACAGCCGAGGAAGCTATCAAGGCTGTTGGTGGAATAGCAACTATAATCTAAAGAACTTCAATGAAAAAGTTAATAGAGTACCTGAAGAATTGTTGGAAGATTGAGGATTTGCGCGAGCGGATCCTCATCACCATCCTGTTTGTCGCAATCTATCGTTTCGGCTCTTTTGTCGTGCTTCCGGGTATCGACCCCAACGCACTCAACAATCTGCAGCAGCAGACGGCGGGCGGCCTGATGTCTCTTCTCGACATGTTCTCAGGTGGTGCCTTCTCGAATGCGTCGATTTTCGCTTTGGGAATCATGCCGTACATCTCGGCATCTATCGTCATGCAGCTCCTTGCCGTCGCCGTGCCTTACTTCCAGAAGATGCAGCGCGAGGGCGAGAGTGGTCGTAAGAAGATCATGTGGTACACGCGCCTGCTGACCGTGGCCATCTTGCTGTTCCAGGCTCCTGCCTACCTCATCAACCTGAAGATGCAGGCCGGTCCGGCCCTGTCGTCGGGTGTGTCATGGGGATTCTTCATGGTCACGGGCACGATTATCCTCGCTGCCGGTTCCATGTTCATCCTCTGGCTCGGTGAGCGTATCACGGACAAGGGTATCGGCAACGGTGTGTCGATCATCATTATGATCGGTATCATCGCGCGCCTGCCGCAGGCTTTCGTCCAGGAGGTCGGCTCACGCTTCAATGCAATCTCCGGTGGTGGTCTCGTGATGTTCATCGTCGAGCTGCTCATCCTCTATGCCGTGGTTTGCGCTGCCATCCTTCTGACCCAGGGCGTTCGCAAGGTGCCCGTGCAGTATGCCAAGCGTCTGGTGGGCAACAAGCAGTACGGCGGTGCACGTCAGTACATCCCCCTGAAGCTGTTTGCAGCCAACGTGATGCCTATCATCTTCGCACAGGCCGTGATGTTCATTCCCCTGACCATCATGCAGGTGTCGTCCGATTCTTCAAGCAACGTGCTCCGTATGTTGCTCGACCGTAACAGCCTGTTGTACAACGTGGTGTTCGCAATCCTCATCATTGCCTTCACCTACTTCTACACAGCTATTACCCTGAATCCGACACAGATGGCGGAAGACATGAAGCGCAACAACGGATTCATTCCTGGTGTGAAGCCCGGCAAACCCACTGCCGACTATATCGACACCGTCATGTCGAGAATCACATTCCCCGGATCACTGTTCATCGCGTTCATCGCCATCATGCCGGCCTTCGCAGGCTTGCTGAACGTGCAGGATGCCTTCTCGCAGTTCTTCGGCGGAACGTCGCTCTTGATTCTCGTCGGTGTGGTGATCGACACGCTCACTCAGATTGAGAGTCACCTGATGATGCGTCATTACGATGGCTTGCTGAACTCGGGTCGGGTACGCTCGACAAGAAATGGAGTGATTCAGGCATATTGACACGCTGATGAAGATATTTCTGAAGACTGAAGATGAAATTGAGCTGATGCGCCGGGCGAACCAACTTGTTGGTAAAACGCTCGGCGAATTGGCCAAACATATCAAGGCTGGCATCTCTACCAAGGAGCTCGACGCCATCGCCGAGGAGTTCATCCGCGACCACGGTGCCATCCCCACGTTCAAAGGTTTCCCCAATCAGGAGGGCGGCCCCTTTCCGGGCAGTATATGCACCTCGGTCAACGACGTCGTGGTGCATGGCGTCCCCAACGCGACGACCATCCTGAAGGATGGCGACATCATCACCATCGACTGCGGGACGTTGCTCGACGGCTTCAACGGCGACTCCGCCTACACGTTCTGCGTGGGCGAGGTGAGCGAAGAGGTCAAGAAGCTGCTCCGCACGACGAAGGAAAGCCTCTACCTCGGAATCGAAAACGCTACGGCAGGCAAGCATATCGGCGATATCAGCTATGCTGTGCAGACGCACAACGAGGCGCAGGGCTACGGTATCGTCAGGGAACTCACCGGACACGGCATCGGCCGCGAGATGCACGAAGATCCCCCCGTCCCCAACTATGGGCGGCGCGGAAACGGCACGATGCTCAAAGCCGGCATGTGCATCGCCATCGAACCGATGGTGACCATGGGCAACAAGGCCATCTACATGGATGCCCAGGACCGCTGGACCATCCGCACGCGCGACGGCCGGCCGGCAGCTCACTTCGAGCACACCATTGCCGTGCGCCGTGGGAAGGCCGAGATATTATCTTCGTTCGAAGAAGTTGAATCAATAGAAGGAAAAATATACTGATTATGGCAAAGCAATCCGCGATTGAACAAGATGGAACCATCATTGAGGCATTATCCAATGCCATGTTCCGTGTAGAATTAGAAAACGGAGTGCTCATCACCGCTCACATTTCTGGTAAGATGCGTATGCACTACATTAAGATCCTGCCCGGCGACAAAGTGAAAGTGGAGATGAGTCCCTATGACCTTACAAAAGGCAGAATAGTGTTCAGATACAAATAAACTTTTAATAAAATGAAGACAAGAGCATCATTAAAGAAACGTACACCCGACTGCAAGATCGTCCGTAGGAAGGGTCGTCTGTTCGTTATCAACAAGAAGAACCCTAAGTTTAAAATGCGTCAGGGTTAATGTTAAATAAGCGTAAATGGAAGGCCGTTTGAATTTTTTTTCATACCTTTGCATGCTTTTTTGACAAAATCGATTTTATTTTATCATTATCAATTAATTAACAATGGCAATAAGAATTGTTGGA
>DEJE01000014.1:63748-133596 GCA_002353205.1 Prevotella sp. UBA2756
GATAAGGCCGGTGTCAGCCGCGAGTTGAAGGTCAACGAGTGGACCGACGATCAGGCAGCCAAGATCCGTGAAATTATCGGCGCTGAATTCAAAGTGGAAGGTGATCTCCGTTCCGAGATCCAGATGAATATCAAGCGACTGATGGATATTGGTTGCTATCGTGGAGTCCGTCATCGTAATGGTCTTCCCGTTCGCGGTCAGAGCACCAAGAACAATGCCCGTACCCGCAAGGGAAAGAAGAAGACTGTTGCAAACAAGAAGAAAGCCACTAAGTAATTAACAATTGACAGTTAACAATTCACAATTGAAGAATCATGGCAAAGAAAACAGTCGCTAAGAAAAGAAACGTGAAGGTTGACGCGTTTGGTCAGCTCCACGTTCACAGCTCTTTTAATAATATCATCGTTTCATTGGCCAACAGCGAGGGTCAGGTCATCTCTTGGTCTTCTGCTGGTAAGATGGGCTTCCGCGGTTCCAAGAAGAACACTCCCTACGCAGCACAGATGGCTGCCGAGGACTGTGCAAAGATTGCATACGATCTTGGACTGCGCAAGGTGAAAGCCTACGTCAAAGGACCGGGTAACGGTCGTGAGAGTGCTATCCGTGCCATCCACGGTGCAGGTATTGAAGTGACAGAGATCGTCGACGTCACTCCGCTGCCGCACAATGGCTGCCGTCCTCCGAAACGTCGTCGTGTATAACATCAATCAATAAAAATGAAAAATGGCGGTCTTCCACCTGTGAGTGATCATCAGCGGCAGTCTTTCATTTTTCGAATATAAAGTATTATGGCAAGATATATTGGACCGAAATCAAAAATCGCACGCCGTTTTGGTGAAGCCATCTTCGGCGCAGACAAAGTTTTGTCCAGGAGAAACTTCCCTCCTGGACAGCATGGCAACAACCGTCGCCGCAAAATGTCGGAGTACGGCGTCATGCTGGCAGAGAAGCAGAAGGCTAAATATACTTATGGTGTATTAGAGCGTCAGTTCCGTAATATGTTTGAGAATGCTGCCAAGGCCGAGGGCATCACTGGTGAGGTGTTGCTTCAGAACCTGGAGAGCCGTCTCGACAATGTCGTGTTCCGTCTGGGCATCGCTCCCACACGTGCAGCCGCCCGTCAGCTGGTAGGCCATAAGCACATCATCGTCGACGGCCAAGTGGTTAACATTCCTTCATATTCAGTCAAGCCGGGTCAGATTGTCGGAGTGCGCGAGAAGTCGAAGTCGCTCGAAGTCATCGAGGCTGCTCTTGCTGGTTTCAACCACAGCAAGTATCCTTGGATCGAGTGGGACGAGCAGACGAAGAGCGGTAAGTTCCTCCACAAGCCCGAGCGTGCAGACATCCCTGAAAACATTAAGGAGCAGTTAATCGTTGAGTTGTACTCTAAATAATCATTAAATTAATGGCGATATTAGCATTTCAAAAACCCGACAAAGTAGTAATGCTGGAGGCTAACGAGCGGTTCGGCAAGTTCGAATTCCGACCCTTGGAGCCTGGCTTTGGCGTCACCGTCGGTAACGCCTTGCGCCGCATTCTCTTGTCATCGCTTGAGGGTTATGCCATCAACACCATCAAGATCGGCGGTGTTGAGCATGAGTTCTCCTCAGTGCCCGGTGTCAAGGAGGATGTCACCAACATTATCTTGAACTTGAAGCAAGTACGCTTCAAGCAAGTAGTAGAAGAATTCGAGAACGAGAAGGTCAGTATCACCGTAGAGAACTCACTGCAGTTCACAGCCGGTGATATAGGCAAATATCTGACTGGATTTGAAGTGTTAAACCCAGATTTGGTGATTTGTCATTTAGATGCCAAAGCTTCGATGCAGATAGACCTTACCATCAACAAAGGTCGCGGATATGTTCCATCTGAAGAGAACCGCGAGTTCTGCACCGACGTCAACGTTATTCCTATCGATTCTATTTACACACCTATCCGCAACGTCAAGTTCGCTGTCGAGCCCTATCGTGTCGAGCAGAAGACCGACTACGACAAGCTCGTCATCGAGGTGACAACGGATGGTTCCATTCACCCGAAAGACGCGCTGAAAGAGGCTGCCAAAATCCTCATCTATCACTTCATGCTCTTCTCCGACGAGAAGATCACCCTCGAGAACAATGATGTCGAGACCAACCAGGAGTTTGATGAGGAAGTGCTGCACATGCGTCAGCTGTTGAAGACGCGACTGATCGACATGAACCTGTCCGTCAGAGCACTCAACTGTCTGAAGGCTGCCGACGTCGATACACTCGGCGATCTCGTGCAGTACAACAAGACCGACCTCCTGAAGTTCCGCAACTTCGGTAAGAAATCGCTTTCTGAGCTTGATGATTTGCTCGAGAGTCTGAATCTGTCGTTTGGAACCGATATTTCAAAGTACAAATTGGAGAAAGACTGATTCTCCTGAATTAAAAAGAAAAAATGAGACACGGAAAGAAATTCAATCATCTGGGTCGTACTGCTGACCACCGTCAAGCCATGTTGGCAAACATGTCAATCTCGCTGATCATGCACAAAAGAATCACTACGACCCTCGCCAAGGCCAAGGCCCTGAAGAAGTACGTCGAGCCGCTGCTCACCCGCTCTAAGGATGACAGCACCAACTCGCGTCGCGTCGTATTCCGCTATCTGCAGAACAAAGAGGCCATGAAGGAGCTCTTTGGTCCGGTAGCACAGAAAATCGGCGACCGTCCCGGTGGTTACACACGCGTAATCAAGCTCGGTCACCGTCAGGGTGATGGTGCCGACATCGCTTTCATCGAGCTCGTCGACTTCGATGAGAACATGGCAAAGGCTCCCAAGGCTGCCAAGCGCACACGTCGCGGTGGCAAGAAGAAGGCCGAGGGCACCGAAGCCGCAGCTCCCGCAGCTACCGAGGCTCCCACAGCTCCCGTCGAGGAAGAGGCAAAGGCCGAGTAATCGTTGGCAAAGAGCCTCCCAGAGGCTATCGATACAAGAAACCGCTAAGCGCCAGGATGCGTTTAGCGGTTTTTTTTATGTCCGGAAGGGGCGGCACGGCCGCCCTCCCTTATTTCCTGAAGAAGAGAGTTCGGCCGATTGTGTAGTTCACCGTCAGGCATTGGTGCCAGTTCATTCCGCCGTCGGTGAAGTTCACCTGCAGACCTGTGCTCACCGCCACGTTCTTGTCGCGCACGATGTCGTAGCCGATCTCCGTATGGCTGTACCAAGGCGAGTGCATGATGGCGTCGCCCCAGTAGTATTTCCCGAAGTCTTGAACACCGAAATGCTGCTGCCGCTTCCCCGCATAGACGGTCTGCAAGAGCGAGAGCCGCTTCCACCGCGCCTTGATGTCGGCCACGAAGCCGATGGGCAGGTGCCACTTCTTGACGCTCGGGTCGCGGTCGCGGTCGGCGGCGAGCAGGAATCCCGTCCTGATGTCCACGTTGTCGAACCACGCCACGCGGTTCATGTTCAGCCCCACGTAGCCGTGCGTCAGTATGTAGTCGTGAATCCAGTCAATCTCCTTTCGTGAGATGTCGCTCGTGATGGCATAGTGGTAGACCAGGTTGTCGAGACCCATCTGGAAGGCCCCCGACCTGAACTGCGCGGTCACACCCACCATGAACTGCTCGCGCACGGTCATGTCCTGCTTCGCTATCCAGTCGATAAACGCCTCCACGTAGCCCTTGTCGCCGGTGTAGAGGAAGTCGAAGCCCGTCATGTTCGGCCGGTAATAACGTATGGAGTCGCAGATGAAGTAGTCGGGCATCTGCTCCTTCATCAGCCGTCTCGGGTACGAGCCGAAGACGAAGCGCAGCCCCCGGTCGTCGTATTTGTAGTAGGCGTAGGGCTTGCCGTCGGTGAAGACGTCCTTCGTGCCGGGCTCCACCAGCGCGTCGTAGCCCACGTTGAGCGAGTGGTGCTCGTTCCTGCTGCTCACCGACAGCTGCGGAGCCACCCACAGCCCGAAGTGCGTCATGTCTCGGCGGTAGCTGTTGTCGCCTTCCACGTTGTCGAAGAAGCCGCGGGTGTCAATCTGCAAGTCCACCTTCTGTGCGCCCGCCGGCAGTGATGTGGCAGCCATCATCGTGAGGGCTGCCACCATCCATGTCTTTGTTTTTGAAATCGTTTCTTTCACTGGAGTGCAAAGTTATTATAGGCTGTTCTCACTTGCCTTGGCGCTACAAGGGCAAGACAAGCAGAGCCGTCTATGACATGCGGCAAAGGTAAGCATAAAACCTGAGATATTCAATTCTTTTGGTCGATTATTTCATTCGCGCGTGCTTTTTCTTTCTCCGTTTCGTGCGTCCGGCAGCGTTTTGGCCTGCCGTCTCATTTGTTTAGCCGTGCCGTCTGAATTGTTTTGCCGTGCAATCTCAATTGTTTTGCTCAGCAATTTAAATTGTTTTGCCGTGCAATCTCAATTGTTTTGCTCAGCAATTAAATGGAACTGCAGCGCGGAAACGTGTCGGGCAACGGCTATCTGGAGTCGCTCGACGTAACGAAGAACACAGGCTTGCTGACGCTGAAGTGCTATGATACGATCATCGGATCGCTCGACTTGTCGAAGAACACGAATCTGACGGAGCTGTATTGTAATGATACCTGGATTGAATCGCTCAATGTCAGCGAGCTCGATAAGCTGCAAACCATAGAGTGCCAACGGTGTCGGCTGACACAGCTGGATGTTTCTTCGTGTAAGGCGTTAAAGAAACTATGGTGCATTGACAACCAATTGACCAGTCTGAATCTCGTTTTCAACATGAACCTTGAAAATGTAGAGTGTGAAGGTAATCAGCTCACCCAATTCCTGCTGCCCACCAATGCCAGCACACTGCAGTTTGTCGATTGCTCAAAGAACCGTCTGGCCGGCGCAAGCATGTGGGCAACGATGTCGAGCCTGCCCGTGGTGAACAGCGGCTTCTTCTGCGTAACGACGAGTGATGCCTCTGAAGGCAACGTGCTGACCGACGAACAGCTGTTGGTTGCCGTGCAGCGAGGCTGGACGGCCTTCAATTACGACAACGGCACCTTCGTGCCTTATTCGCTCGGCATCGTTACCGGTGTGGATGGCGTCGACAACAGTCGGCCGGCCATCGACCATGCAGCTCCGATCTACAACCTGAACGGTCAGCGCGTGGAGCATCCCGTGAAGGGCAACATCTACATACAGAACGGGAGGAAGATGCGGTTTTAATGCGTAATTCATAATGCATAGTTAATAATGCATAATTCATAATTCAAGGTTTTGCGCCGCTTTGCTCTTGCAGGGCGGCGCATCGCTTTTGTGCCTGTCGTTGGAGCTTTTAGGGAAATCCCTATGTTAAATTAGGGAAAAACTATTCCGTCGGTTCCGTTTTTTCACTATCTTTGCACCGAAATCATTAATCATTCAATATTACGGATATGAAGAAGGTAGCGATATTTGCAGTCAGTGCTGCTCTGATGCTGAGCAGCTGTGGTTCGTACATGGCTTCGGGAGCCTACACCGGTTCGTCGCTGGGCTCTATTCTCGGCTCGGCTATCGGCGGACTGAGCGGCGGACCGCGGGGTAGCGACTGGGGCACCATCATCGGCATGGCTGGCGGCGCCGTGGTGGGAACGGCCATCGGCAGTGCGGCCGACAAGGCGCAGCAAGAGCGCATCTCCGACTATCACCAGCGCATTCAGGATCGCGAGGATGCCCGCCAGAGCGGTTATTACAACCGTCAGCAGGAGACGCAGGGCTACGACAACAGCGGCTTCAACCCCGGCAATACGGGCGACGACCGCATCGACTTCGACATGCCAGCACCCAAGGGTGCCACGGGCAGCGCGCCGAGCGTGTCGAGCCGCAGCCTCTCTGCCACCGGCGTGAAGGCCAACGGTCCGCAGCTCGTCATCTCCAACGTGCACTATGAGGACCAGGGGAGCGATAACGTGCTCAAGGCCGGCGAGGTGAACAAGATTTCGTTCGACCTGAAGAACCTCTCGGGCACAACCGTCTACGACGTGGAGCCGCAGGTCGTGGAGACCACCGGCAACCGCCATATCCTCGTCTCACCGTCCATCCGCGTGGAGAGCATCGCTCCCGGCAGCGGCATACGCTACACGGCCACCATCGTGGGCGACCGCAGTCTGCGCAAGGGCTATGCCAACTTCGAGATCAGCGCGAAGGCCTCCAACGGTGCCTCTGCCGTCGCGCAGAACTTCGAGGTGGAGACGGCACGCCGATGAAACACGACAAACAACAAAATTGGATTATGTGATAGGGCGTTAGCAGAATGTCTAACGTGCAGGTCTACTGATGACCCCAACAGCGGCAGGCGCATGGCTTGCCGCTTTTTCTTTTCCTGCCGGCAGGATGGGCAGCATCTCGAAGCGCGGCTGCTCTTGCAGCATCTCGGTGACGGTCTCAACCTTCCTCTCGGCAGGGTCGGCAGGGGAGGCGTCGGCGGAGGGGTAGGGAACGTCGACTTCCATTCCGGGCTTGAAGACGTAGACGTCGACGTTGATGACACCGGCGGCCAGCATGCCCAGCTCCTTGGCGGCGCGCCACGACAGGTCGACGATGCGTCCGCGGCCGAACGGTCCGCGGTCGGTCACCTTCACCACGACGCTGCGTCCCGTGCGCTGGTTCACCACCTTGAGCAGCGTGCCGAAGGGGTGCTTCCTGTGGGCGCAGAACATGCTGTCGTTGTGATAGCGCAGTCCGCTGCTCATCTTCCGGCCCTGCATGCGCCGGGCGTAGTAGGAGGCTTTCCCTTTCTCCTGTGCTTCCACGGGGAGCCCTACAGCGAGAAAGAGAAAAACAAAAAGGCAGCGGATGGCACGCGACATGCCATCCCTGCCTTTACTGCTTGGGTGTTTCCGATTATTCAATATCTTGATGTTGTTAACCGGATTCTCCGTCGGGCGGGCTGCTGCCGCCGATGGAGAGCACAGGAGCCTCGGCTTAGACGATGCCCTGGGCCATCATGGCGTTGGCCACCTTCATGAATCCGGCGATGTTAGCACCTTTCACATAGTTGATGTAGCCGTCTTCCTTGCCATACTTCATGCACTGAGCGTGGATGCCGGCCATAATCGTATGCAGCTTCTGGTCCACCTCCTCGGCGCTCCAGCCCATACGCATGGAGTTCTGCGTCATCTCAAGGCCCGATGTGGCCACGCCACCGGCGTTGACGGCCTTGCCGGGAGCGAAGAGCTGCTTGGCGGCGATGAACTTGTCGACGGCTTCTGCCGTGCATCCCATGTTCGACACCTCGGCTACGCAGAGCGGTTTGTTGGCCAGGATGGCGTCGGCGTCGGCACCGTTGAGCTCGTTTTGTGTGGCGCATGGCAGATAAATGTCGGCCTTGACCTCCCACGGTTTCTTTCCCGGGAAGAACTTGCTGCCGGGGAATTCCTCCTCGTAGGGCGAGCAGATGTCGTTGCCGCTGGCGCGCAGTTCGAGCATGTATTCAATCTTCTCGGCATCAAGGCCGGCCTCGTCGAGGATGTATCCGTCGGGTCCGCTGATGGTGATGACCTTAGCTCCCAGCTCGGTAGCCTTCTTGGCAGCACCCCAGGCCACGTTTCCGAAGCCCGAGAGAGCGATGGTCTTGCCCTTGATGTCGATGCCTGCGGTCTCGAGCATGTGGTGCACGAAGTAGAGAGCGCCGTAGCCTGTTGCCTCCGGGCGCAGGATGGAGCCGCCCCATTCCAGTCCCTTGCCGGTGAGCGTGGCACCGTGGAACTGTCCGGTGATGCGCTTGTACTGTCCGAAGAGGTAGCCGATCTCGCGTCCGCCAACACCGATGTCGCCTGCGGGAACGTCCATGTCGGGACCGATGACCTTATAGAGTTCAGTCATAAACGACTGGCAGAAGCGCATGATCTCAGCGTCACTCTTGCCGCGCGGTGCGAAGTCGGAGCCGCCCTTGCCGCCGCCCATGGGCAGCGTGGTGAGTGCGTTCTTGAAAGTCTGCTCGAAGCCGAGGAATTTCAGTATCGAGAGGTTCACCGACGGGTGGAAACGCAGTCCGCCTTTGTACGGGCCGATGGCGCTGTTGAACTGTACGCGGTAGCCGATGTTCACCTGCACCTCGCCTTTGTCGTCGACCCAGGGCACGCGGAAGGTGGTGATGCGCTCGGGTTCCACGATGCGCTCCACGATCTTTGCCTTCTCAAATTCGGGATGCTGGTTGTAGACGTCTTGGATAGAGGTCAGCACTTCTCTCACGGCCTGCAGGAACTCGGCCTCACCTGGATGCTTCTGCTCCAGATTCTGCATAATTTTTTCAACGTTCATAAATTAGATTATTTTTAGTTAAACTTACATAGTGTCACGTTTGATAGGGCAAATTTATGACTTTTCGGCCAAACGACCAAATAAAAAGCGGAAAACTTTTCTTTTTCTTCTTACTTTTTGCTGAAAGCTCCTTCCTTTCTATTTGACGACAACTTTGTGCCCGTTAACAATATAAATGCCCGACGGGAGGCCTTTCAAATCGTAAGTATTCTCACGCACCATCATTCCCTGCATGTTGTAGACGTCGGCTGGCCAGTTGATGGCCTTTTCGGCTTCAATCTGTAAGATGCCTGTGGTGCCGTCGGCTACGAAGAAGTGGCAGGCTTGGTCTTTCTGCATGGCCTCGCCGTTGAGGAAACCGTCGTCGTAGCCTATCTTCGAGTCGCTGAGCAGGATGTCGCGCATTCCGGTGGGGCTGTTCCCGTCGATGTCGAGGGTCAGCAGGCAGAGCGTTCCGCCTGTCGGCAGGGTCGTTCCGTCGGCAGCCGTCACGGTCAGCCGGTAGCTGTTGTCGGCGGTCTGGCAGTCGATGGCGTATGTTCCGGCCAGCTCTGTCGGTGCGCTGACCATGGGTTGTCCGTTGTCGCCGTTTGGAATGCGCATCCCCTCGGGCAGCGTGATGATCGTCGTCATGCTCGTCAGCGGCATTTCGTCGTAGGTCATCACGGGGAGCGTCTGCCGTCCGCCGGTGAGGAGCGTCTGTTTGGGCAGGTAGAAACCGTAGCTCTCCACTTGTTGGAAGCGGCTCCATCCGCGACTTCCCATGTATGTGGTGCTCCATCCGCCGGGCACGATGACGTGGGCTTTCTCGTAGCTCTCGTCGGCGAAGGCTGTGTTGACGATGGGTGCGCCGGTGCAGATGATGCGTTCCAGCTCGGTGCAGTCGGCGAAGGCGCCGTTGCCGATGGTCTCCACCGACGGCGGTATGTTCACCGTGGTGAGCTCTTCGCATCCGAGGAAGGTATAGTCGCCGATGGTTGTCAGTGTTGCCGGCAGAGCGAGTCTTGTCAACCGTTTGCTCATCATGAAGGGTTCGCTGCCGATGGCGGTGACGGTCTGCGGCACGGCGTAGTCGCCTGTCCGTCCGTTAGGGAATGCGAGGATTGCGGTGCGCTCTTTGTTGAGCAACGTGCCGTCGACCGAGGAGAACGAGCTGTTGGCATCGTCGACGAGAATCTTCTCCAGACTGTCGCAGAAGACGAAGGGGTTGTTGTTGATCAGCGTCGTGCCGGCCGGGATCACCACTTCCTGAAGGGCATGACTGCCGTAGAAAGCGTGGTCGTCAATGGCGGTGACGCTGTTGGGCAACTGGTAGGAACCGTTCTTTGCCCCCGGACAGCAAACGACCTTGGTGCGCTCTTTGTTGAGCAGCACGCCGTTGTCGGAGGTGAAGTGGCTGTTGTCGTTGCTCACGAAGATGTTCTCCAGACTGTCGCAGAAGCTGAAGGCATCGTCGCCGATGGTGCTCACGCTGGCTGGGATCGTTGTCCGTCGCAGGGCGGCACACTCAGCGAAGGCCCATCTGCCGATGCTTGTCAGGCTCTCGGGCAGCTCGATGTGGCTCAGGGCAGAGCATCCGAGGAAGGCGGCGTCGCCAATGGTCGTCAGGGCGTTGCTCATCACGAGGCGTTCCACCTTCGTGCAGCCCATGAAGGCCCATGGTCCTATCTCTCCGACGGTTGCCGGCAGGCTGTAGGTGCTCCCTTTGGCGTTGGGGTAGGCCACCAGGGTGGTGACTGTTTTGTTATAAAGCACTCCGTCGGGGGCGGCATAGTGGCTGTTCTGCTCGTCCACGATGAATCGTTCCAGACGGGTGCAGCGTGCGAAAGCCTCGTTGCCGATGAGCTTCACCGAGGCCGGTATGCGCATGGTGATCAGGGCCGAACATCCGTAGAAGGCCGCCTCGCCGATGCTCTCCACGCCCTCGGGCATGTTGACGTAGCCCAGGGAGGTGCATGCCGAGAAGGCTGCGTTGCCGATGGTGCGCAGTCCTGTGGGCAGGCGGAGCGACGTGAGGTTGCTGCACACGTTGAAGGCGCGGTCGGCGATGGCTGTCACGCGGTAGGTCTTCCCGTCGGCCACGATGCTGTCGGGGATGTTCACGAACCCGCTGTATGGCTCGTCGCCCGCTGTGACGCTCACCTCGCGCTGGTTGACCAGCTTGAAGCAGACGTCCCACACCTTGAAGTCGTAGGCTCCTGCGGTGGTGCAGGCGAGCACACATATTATAATGGCGATGAATTTTCTGTTCATATAGTTTGCAAAGTAAGCGATTTTTCTTGAATCCTACAATTATTGAGCGCAAAAGAATCCTAAATGGAGACTATTTCGTGTATTCCACGGCCAGCATGGTGAGGTCGTCGCTCTGCTCGGCATCGCCCACGAAGAACTGCACGGCCTGCGTCATGGCGTCGATGAGCGCCTTGGGGTGGTGCTGGCCCTTGGCGAGCTGGGCAGCAGCGATGTTGCTGATGCGCAGTGATCCGAACTGGTTGTGGCGGCTGTCCTCGGCCTCGTCGAGCCCGTCGGTGTAGAGGAAGATGGTGGTCTGCGGCTCGATGGTGACCTGCTGGGCGGTGAACTGGAACTTCGGCATGACGCCGATGGGCAGGTTGGCGTCGCAGGGTAGAGGCTTTACGTCGTGTCCGATGATCAGCGGTGCGTCGTGTCCGGCGTTGCAGTAGGTCAGTTGCCCGTTGCTCAGGTTGAGCACGCCCACGAAGACGGTGACGAAGATGTTGGTCTCGTTGCGCTCGGTCATGGCTTCGTTGAGGGCCGCCATGATGATGTCAGGGCGGTCCACGTGTTCAGAGATGTTGTGGAAGAGGGATCGCGTGACGGCCATCACGAGCGATGCCGGGATTCCTTTGCCCGATACGTCGCCGATGCAGAAATAGAGATGGTCGTTGCGCAGGAGGAAGTCGAAGAGATCGCCGCCGACGGCCTTGGCTGGTGTGAGGGTGCCGTAGACGTTGATGTCGTCGCGTTCAATGTTGTTGCCGGGGAGCATGGCCATTTGAATGCCGTGGGCGATGTCGAGTTCGCGTTCCATCGCGGCTTTCTGCGTGGTGGTGGCCTTGAGTTCATCCACGTAGGAGGCGAGCGAGGTCTGCATGCGCTCAAAGGAGTCGCGCAGCAGGCTGATCTCGTCGTTGTTCTTCGCATCGGGCAGGGGCGTGTCGAATTTTCCCTTGGCCACCTCGCCTGCCGATCCGGCCAGTTGCATCAGCGGCCGCGTGGCATGCCTGATGGAGGTCCGGCACACGGTGAAGATGATGATGAGTGCCACGATGAAGATGACGACGAGCAGGCCCACGAAGATGTATCCGTTCATCTTGACCAGATAGCTGGGCACGACGATGCCCATCGACAGGTTGATTTCGTGCAGGGGAGCGTAGAAGAGATAGCATTTCTCGTCTTCTATCTCCAGCGAGTTACCCTTTTTGTCGGTGCTGTAGTAGCCTTCGAGCCCCATTGCCATCTGGTGTCCCACGTAGTTGTCGAGCGTGTCGTCGCTTTCCTCGGCATAGTCGAAGAATGACTCTCTGAGGATGCGCTTCTTCTCGGGATGGCAGACGAAGGTGCCGTCACGGGTGATGATGAAGCTGTACACCTCTTCGCGTATCGACTCGTCGATTTCGGCTTTTTCTGCTTGCTCTACCATGCTCTTCCTCGATTGCTCGTTAGCGTTCCATAGCTTCTTGAAGGCCGTCAGGTCCAGCTGTTCCAGACGTTCGCTCAGCCATTCAAGCGAGACATCGGCACCGAGCACGGCCACTGCCTCGCCCCCTTTGTTGCGGATCGGTACGAGATAGGAGATGAGCGGAGTCGTGGAGTCGTTCTTTTCAAAGAAGGGCTGCGACCAGTAGGCCTCGTCGGTCGTTATGGCTTCCTTGAACCACGTCTTGTCCAGGTAGTCGGACTCCTCGTTTCCCATGTTGAACGACCGCGTCGTGCCGTCGTCGTTCCTCACGGCCAAGGGCTGGAAACACCGGCCTTTCTGTGGGTAGAAGTTCTCCTTGAAGCTGATGCCGCAACTGCGTATCTGCTTGTTCAGACCCACGATGCGCTCCATGATGCGGTACATCTCGTCGGGGTCGGAAAGGTTCTGCTCTATCTCGTGGACGTTGTTGATAGCAGCCACGCTCACGTCGTCGAGCGTGCTCTGCACGTTCTCGTTCATGCTCAGCAGCACCTCCTTGTAGCGATTGGCGGCTTCGACGTCGAGGACATTGCTCGACAGCTCGATGATGAGCCACAGCATGAGGCCGAGGATGACGATCAGCGTGATCACTATGCGCCGTGTCAGCCGCTTCGCAAAGGATTTTGAGTATGGCTTTCGTTTGCTTCTTTTTCCGAACATGACAATGTCTGGATATCTTTTCTACCGACAAGCGACCAGGACCAGATGGACTATCAATATGGTAAGGTGCGCTTTTCCTCTTCTTTATCGAATGCAAAGATAGGAAAAAAAGCTCAAATGGGCGTTCTATTGCGCGATTTATTTTGTGCTTCCACTTTTTTTTTGTAAGTTTGCACAAAGAAAGAGCCATTTCCCGGCACGGCGATGTCGTCGTTGGGGCATGGTTTGTGCGTGAACCCTATAATATCCGAATACGAAATGGATTCCAACATCCCCCAACAGTGGAACAAGTTCTACCTGAAAGACGTATCGTTCGTGAACCTGATGACGAAGCGCATCTACAACGTGCTCATCATTGCCAATCCCTACGATGCCTTCATGCTCGAAGACGACGGGCGCGTGGACGAGAAGATCTTCAACGAATATACCGAACTGGGACTGCGCTATCCTCCCACGTTCACGCAGGTGAGCACGGTGGAGGAGGCGCAGGCCGTGCTGCAGACGACGAGCATCGACTTGGTGATCTGTATGCCCGGCAATGCCGACAACGATGCCTTCGACGTGGCGCGCGACGTCAAGGCCCACGTTCCCGACATTCCCTGCGTGGTGCTCACGCCTTTCTCCCACGGCATCACGCGCCGCATCGAGAACGAAGACATGTCGATCTTCGACTACGTGTTCTGCTGGCTGGGCAACACCAACCTTATCCTGAGTATCATCAAGCTCATCGAGGATAAGATGAACCTCGACCACGACATCGAGGAGGCCGGCGTGCAGATGATCATGCTCGTGGAAGACGGCATCCGCTTCTATAGTTCCGTCCTCCCCAATCTCTACAGCTATATCCTCGCGCAGAGCCAGCGGTTCGCCACCGAGGCACTGAACCCACACTCGGCAACGCTGCGCATGCGCGGACGTCCCAAGGTGGTGCTGGCGCGAACCTACGAGGAGGCATGGGCTCTCTACGAGAAATACCACGACAACACGCTGGGTGTCATCTCCGACTGCCGCTTCCCCATGCACATGCTCGCACCGTCCGATCCCCATACCTTCGTGCCCACGAAGGCGGAGAAAGACCCCGATGCGGGCTTCAAGCTGCTGAGGGCCATCCGCGAGCGCGACGAGTACGTGCCGCTCATCATGCAGAGTGCCGAGGCCTCCAACCGCGAACGGGCTTTGCAGGAGGGGTTCAAGTATGTTGACAAGAACTCGAAGAAGATGAATATCGACCTGCGCAACATCATGGCCGAGCACTTCGGCTTCGGCGACTTCATCTTCCGCGATCCGAAAACGCACGACGAGGTGCGCCGTGTGCGCAATCTCAAGGAGCTGCAAGACAATATCTTCACCATCCCGCGCGACTCCATGCTCCACCATATCTCGCGCAACCACATGAGCCGGTGGCTCTGCGCACGGGCCATCTTCCCCGTGTCGGCATTCCTCAAGACCGTCACCTGGCATAAACTGCAGGATGTCGACGCTCACCGCAAGATCATCTTCGATGCTATCGTGCAGTACCGTCGGATGAAGAACATCGGCGTAGTGGCACTCTTCGACCGCAACCGCTTCGACTCCTACAGCCATTTCGCACGCATCGGCGACGGTTCGCTCGGCGGCAAAGGGCGCGGACTGGCTTTCCTCGACAACATCATCAAGCGCCATCCCGAGTTCAACGAGTTTGAGGGCGTGAAGGTGAGCATCCCGAAGACCGTGGTGCTCTGCACCGACGTGTTCGACGAGTTCATGGACACAAACAATCTTTATCAGATAGCGCTGAGCGATGCGCCCGACGAGGACATCCTCCGACACTTCCTCCGTGCCCAGCTCCCCGATAAGTACATCGCCGACTTCTTCACCTTCTTCGATGCCACGCGCTCGCCGATAGCCATCCGCAGCAGCTCGTTGCTCGAAGACTCCCACTACCAGCCCTTCGCCGGCATCTACTCCACCTATATGATACCCTATCTCGACGACAAGTATCAGATGCTGCAGATGCTTGCCGCCGCCATCAAGAGCGTCTATGCCAGCGTCTATTTCAAGGATTCGAAGGCTTATATGACGGCCACATCGAACGTCATCGACCAGGAGAAGATGGCGGTCATCCTGCAAGAGGTGGTGGGCAAGCGCTACGGCGATCGCTACTATCCCAACATCAGCGGTGTGCTGCGTTCGTTGAACTACTACCCGCTGGAGGGCGAGACGAGCGAAGAAGGTGTGGCCAGCCTGGCCCTCGGACTGGGGAAATATATCGTCGACGGCGGACAGACGCTCCGTGTCAGCCCTTACCATCCCGACAAGGTGATGCAGATGAGCGAGATGGATATCGCCCTGCGGCAGACGCAGACGCGCTTCTACGCCCTCGATATGAGCCATGTGAGCAACGACTTCCAGGTCGACGACGGCTTTAATATCCTCAATCTGCGCGTGAAGGAGGCCGACAAGGACGGGTCGTTGCGCTATATTTCCAGCACCTACGACCCCACCGACCAGATGATACGCGACGGATACTACGAGGGTGGACGCAAGATTATCTCGCTCTGCGGCGTGCTGAAGCATGGTGTCTTCCCGCTGCCCGAGCTGTTGCAGATGTCGATGAAGTTCGGAGCCGAGGGGATGAGGCGCCCGGTAGAGATTGAACTGGCCTGCAACATCAACGATAACCGCACGGGAGAGTTCTACCTGCTGCAGATACGTCCCATTGTCGACTCGAAGCAGGTGCTCGACGAAGATCTCTCGAAGCTGCCCGACGAGCGTTGTCTGCTGCGGTCGCACAACTCGCTGGGCCATGGCATCTCCGATGATGTCTGCGATGTGGTCTATGTGAAGGCCGACGACGACTTCACGGCTTCCAACAATCCCACCATAGCCGAGGAAATAGAGGCCATCAACAAGAAGTTCCTCGATGCCGGCACCAATTATGTGCTCGTCGGCCCAGGGCGTTGGGGCAGCAGCGACTACTGGTTAGGCATTCCGGTGAAGTGGCCGCATATCTCGGCGGCGCGCGTCATCGTGGAGTCAGGGCTGAAGAACTATCGCGTCGACCCCTCTCAGGGCACCCATTTCTTCCAGAACCTCACCAGTTTCGGCGTGGGATATTTCACGGTGAACACGTTCAGTGGCGACGGAATCTTCCAGCAGCACGTTCTCGATGCCATGCCTGCCGTGGAGGAGACGCAGTATGTGCGCCACGTACGCTTCAACCGTCCGCTGCGCATCATGATGGACGGCATGAAGCAAGAGGGCGTGGTCCTGCTTCCAGAGGATTAGGGGAGTCCCCCCGAGACTCGGAATGGCGGAATATCGAAATCCCGGAATGCCGGAATGCCGGAATGCCGTTATCCTAGAATCCCGAAAAAAAAAACGCCCCCCCCTTAATAACGTAATCACTCGGAGTGGAAACAAAAGGCTGAAGGTTCGTTCCTTCAGCCTTTTGTTGAATATCATCATTTATTCCTTTTCTTTGTTCTCGGCGTCGATGGCCTTGATCTTCTGGCGAACCAGCTCGCAGTCGTCTTTCAGCTTCTGCACCTTGCGGTTCATCTCGTCGATGAGCGAGTTACCCTTCTTGCTGGCGGCGTTCAGGAATCCGAGGTTGTTCTCGTAGGTCTGTATCTCCTGCTTCATGGCCTCATAGCGGCGGAGCAGACGGCTGCGCTCGTTGTCGAGGACCTCGGTGCCGTGCTCGGCCATCGTCTTCAGGTTGTTCTTGAAGGTGTCCAACCGGCGGCGCGCCGTGGTGACGTTCAGTTCCTTGTAGAGCTTGTCGAGCACCTCATGATATTCCTTGTAGAGCTTGTCCTTCTCCTTATAAGGCACGTGACCCACGGCCTGGTATTTCTCCACGAGCTCCTGCACCTTCTCCTGCACGTTGTCGCCGGCCTCCTCGGTGAGGGCTTTCAGCTGTGCGATGATGTCGCGCTTCTTGGCCAGGTTCTCGCGTTCAGCGCTGCGTGTGCCGGCGTTGGCGGCGTTGCGTGCCTCGAAGAATTTGTTGCAGGCGCCGAGGAATTCGTTCCACAGCTGGTCGCCAAGTCGTTTGGGCACCATGCCGATGGTGCGCCATTCCTTCTGCAGGGCAATGAGCTTGTCGCTTGTGGCTTTCCACTCGGTGCTGTCCTGCAGAGCCTTGGCCTGCTCGATGAGAGCGCGTTTCTTGTCGGCGTTCTCGTTGAACTGTGCCTTCATGTTGCGGAAGAACTCCGTCTTGCGGCCGAAGAAGTCGTCGCAGGCAGCGCGGAAGCGCTCGAAGATCTTCACGTTCATCTTCTGCGGGGCAAAGCCGATGGTCTTCCATTCGGTCTGAATGTCGATGATCTGCTTCGTGTGACGGTCCCAGTCGGCCGAGTTCTTGTTCTCCTCCTTGGCGATGGCTTCCACCTTCTCGCAGAGCTCGGTCTTCTTCTGCAGGTTCTCCTCCTCGCGGTTGCGCAGGTCATCGAAGTGCTGCTGGTGCTTCTTGTTAATCACGGTAGAGGCGGCCTTGAAGCGAGCCCATATCTCTTCGCGCAGCTCCTTGGCCACAGGACCCGTCTCGCGGTATTCCTGATGGAGCTTCTGCAGCTGGTGGAAGGCGCTGATCACGTCGGTCTCGTCGGCCAGTTTCTCTGCGGCTTCGCACAGGCGGTTCTTGATTTCAAGGTTCTTCTTGAAGTCGTATTCGCGGGCTTCGCTGTTCAGTTTCAGCAAGTCGTAGAACTGTTCCACGTAGAGCTGGTAGTTGCGCCACAGCTCATTGGCCTTATCGGCGGGGACCGACTTGATGTCTTTCCACTCCTGTTGCAGCTTCTTGAACTCCTGGAACGACTTGTTGGCCTCCTCGGGCGAGGTGGCCATATTCTTGATCTTCTCGATGATGTCGAGCTTCTTCTTCAGATTCTCCTGCTTCTCGGCCTCCTGCTCTTGGAACACTTTGGAGCGGCGCTCCTTGATGATGCCCATCTCGGCCTTGAAGACCTCTTCGTCCTCGTCGGGAAGAACGGTGTATTTCTCCGGATCGCCCCCTGCTTCGAGGTAGGCTTTCTGTGCGGCTTCGCGCTCTGCAAAGTGCAGTTTGTAGAAAACGGTCTTCAGGTAGTCCACCTCTTCCTTGCCGGGAACGTCGTCGCCGTGGGCAATCTCCTTCAGACGCTCCACCACTTCAGCTTTCGACTTGTAGATGCGGTGCTCTTTCTCCTCGGCAGGAGCGTCTCCGGCAGCGGCATCCTCCACGGCGGGAGCATCCTCTGCGGCGGCATTCTCCGCGGTGGGAGCCTCGGTCTCTGCGGCGGGAGCGGCCTCAGCGTTGCTGTTGGCGGGGGCTTCCGCTTCGTTCACTACGTTTTCTTCCACTTTCTTTTCTTCCAACTGTGCCTCTTGTTCGAGGACGTTTTCTTGAGAGTCAATCATTTTTAATGATGCTTAGTTCGTAAATCATTAGGTTTATGGGCTGCAAACTTAATGAAAAAAAATGAATAAACCTATTTTTTTCTGAGATTTCTTTACTTTTTCTTTTAAATCAGTCGCCTGTACTTCAAAAAGAGCCATGTCAGGGCGCTGCCTCCGATGGATATGATCAGTGCCACGATGAAGCCCACGTTGCTGTCTTCCATGCCGTTGATGAGGTTCATGCCGAAGAGTCCGGCCACGAGTGTGGGGAACATCATGATGATGGTGACCACGGTGAGCGTGCGCATCACGTTGTTCATGTTGTTGTTGATGATGCTCTGGTAGGTGTCCATGGTCGACTCGAGGATGTTCGAGTAGATATTGGTGGTCTCGCGGGCCTGTGTCATCTCGATGTTCACGTCCTCGATGAGGTCGGCGTCGAGCTCGTCCACCTGCAGCTTGAACTTCAGCTTGGCCAGCAGGTTCTCGTTGCCGCGGATGGATGTCTGGAAGTAGGTGAGCGAGTCTTGCAGCCTTGACAGTCCGATGAGGCTCTCGTTGTCCACGTCGTGGTCGAGGTTGCGCTTGGCTTTGTCGATGAGCGAGCTGATCTGCTTCAGTCGTTTCAGGTACCACACGGCCGACGAGAGGAACAGTCGGAAGATCATGTCCACATAGTCGGTGAATCCTGCGCCGCGCTTCTGCTGGAAGCTGACGAAGTCGATCATCATGTTCGTCTCGTAGTAGCACACGGTGATGGTCACGTCGCGCTTGTGGATGATGCCCAGCGGCACGGTGGTGTAGGGTGTCCGCGAGCGTATCTCCTTCACGTAGGGTATGCGCAGGATGATGAGCATCCAGCCGTCGTCGTACTCATAGCGTGCACGCTCGTCGGTATCGCTGATGTCGCTGAAGAAATAGTCGGGAATCTTGAAGCGTTCCTCCAGCTCCTGCTGGTCGTCGTCGGTCGGACACGTCACCTGTATCCAGCAGTTGGGCTCCCACTCGTTCAGAGTGCGCAGCCCTTTGTTTGTATTCCAATAGGTCTTCATTGTCGCTAATCCTTTTTTCCTCGCGATGCGCCCATGCCGGGTCGCCTCTTGAGGTGATGATGAGAAAACAGTGTGGCGGCAAAGGGATTAGCAGCCTTGCCACCATCCCCCGCCTTAATAGTTGCTACTATCCGCCGGGTAATCGTCCATATTATTGATTGAAATTATGGTTATGTGGGTGCAAAGGTACAAAAAAAAATCGTAAAAAGCAAATTCGGCATCAAAAAATGCTTCCGCGCGGTCGCTATCGGCCGGTGCGGAAGCATTTCTGTCTGTCTCTCTTTGTCCTATAGGGGCATCATCCTTTCGCGGGGATGTCGCGGAGCGTCTTCTGCAGCAGCTGCCAGAAGGGCTCTACGGTCTCGATGAGTGCGCGCTCGGTGGTGGTGTGGGGCGACTTCATCGTCGGGCCGAGCGATACGACGTCGAGGTGCGGATATTTGCCGAGGATGACCGAGCACTCCAGTCCGGCGTGGTCCACCTGTATGATGCCGTCGGTTCCGAAGAGCTCCTTGTACTCTTTCAGCAGCAGGTGCAGGATTTCCGAGTCGGGGTTCGGGTCCCAGCCGCCGTAGCTTCCGGCCGTCTCCACCTTCATGCCGGCCATGTTGAAGCAGCTCTCGAGCATGTCGACGACATACTGTTTCATGTCCTCGCGGCTCGAACGGGCCAGGATCTTCAGCGCGGCCTTGCCGTCCTCGATGTCGATGATGGCGAGGTTCGACGATGTCTCCACCACGCTTGGGTAGCTCGGGATCATGCGCACCACGCCGTCGTGGCAGGCCAGGATGGCGTTCACCAGGTTATCCTGTATCTCGCAGGGCACCTCGGTCTTCGGCAGCTCCACCTCTTCGGCGAAGAACTCGATGCCGCTCTCTATCTGTTTGTATTCGTCGATGAAGTCGGCGCGCCACTCTTCGACGTCCTCTTTCAGACTCTCCATGTTCCCCTTCGGCAGCGTCAGCACCACCTCGGCCTTGAAGGGGATGGCGTTGCGCATGTTGCCGCCGTGCCAGCTCACGAGGCGCGCCTCCTCGGTCTCGATGACCTCGCGCACGAAGCGGGCCATCATCTTGTTCGCGTTGCCGCGCCCTTCGTGGATCTCCAGTCCGCTGTGCCCGCCGCGCAGGCCTTTCAGCGTCACCTTCACGGCCACGTCGTCCGTGTCCGTGTCCACATTCTTGAACTCCATCGTGGCTGTGACATCGATGCCGCCGGCGCTTCCGATGACGAATTTCCCCCACGTTTCCGAGTCGAGGTTGAGCAGGATGTCGCCGTTGAGCTCGCCCGTGGGCAGGTCGTTGGCACCATACATGCCCGTCTCCTCGTCGGCGGTGATGAGGGCTTCCACCGGACCGTGCACCAGTGTCTTGTCTTCCATCACCGACAGGATGGCGGCCACGCCCAGACCGTTGTCGGCGCCGAGCGTCGTCCCCTTGGCCTTCACCCATTCGCCGTCGATCCACGGTTCTATGGGGTCGGTCTCGAAGTTGTGTGTCGACTCGGGAGTCTTCTGCGGCACCATGTCCATGTGGGCCTGCAGGATGACGCCCTTGCGGTTCTCCATCCCTGCCGAGGCGGGTTTGCGCATGACGATGTTTCCGGCTTCGTCCTTGAAGCCTTCCACGCCGGCGTTCTTGGCGAAGTCGAGCAGGAACTGCTGCACTTTCTCCAGATGTCCGCTCGGGCGCGGCACTTGCGTCAGTGCATAGAAATTCTTCCAGATGCACTCAGGTTTCAGATTCTTAATTTCACTCATAGTTGTTCTTTTTTTATCGAGGAGCGAGGGATCGGGGGGGCGAGGCCGCTATTCCGTGATTCCGCTATTCCGTGATTCCGTGATTCCGTGATACCGTTATTCCGTAATACCGTTAAACCGTCATCACGAGATTTGCTTCGGATTGTCCCTTTTCCACTCCCATTCCTTATTCCTCGATGGTGTTAATAATTATATTCTTTCATGATTGTTCCGGTGTGCACATATTATAATCATGCTCGATTCCTTGCTCGCACCCCCGCGAACGATATCGCCACCCACGCATAGATGCCGAGGAGGACGACGAGGCCCGTCTGCAGCGTGTGGACGATGAGGACGAAGGCCAGCGCGCTGTCGTCCTGTACGCCATAGAGGATGAGCATCGTCTTTACGGCGAAATGCCATGGACCGGCACCGTTGGGCGTGGGCACGATGACGGCGATGCTTCCCACGATGAAGGTCACCAGGGCGCACGACAGTCCCAGACCGGCCGTTGCCTCGAAGCAGAAGAACGTCAGGTAGTAATGGATGAAGTAGCTCACCCAGATGCCGAGGGAGAAAAAGGCGAAGAGAGGGATGTCGCGCACGTCCTTGAGCGAGATGATGCCCTGCCAGATGCCGCGCAGCGTCGCTTTCACCTTACTGTAGATGGAGAGTCGGCGCAGCAGCCACCACAGCAGCGCCACGGCCGCCACGCCGCAGATCGCCGTCACCCAGTAGCCTGTGGCCGAGAACTGCTGGAAGATGGTGTCGATACTGGTCCCCGTCTTCTCGAAGAAGGTGCCGAACATGCTCATCTGCCACAGCAGCGTCACCCCCGTGATGGCCATGATGATCAGCGAGTCGATGGCACGCTCGGTGACCACCGTGCCCAAGGCTTTCGAGAACGACACACCGTCGGAACGCTTCAGCACGGCACAGCGCGTGAACTCGCCGATGCGCGGCACCAACAGCGAGGCGGCATACGACAGCAGCACGGCATGCACGCAGCTGCTCGTACGGGGATGCTCGCCCACGGGGTCGAGCGTCTGACGCCACCGCCAGCCGCGCATCAGCTGCGCCAGCAGGCCGAAGGGCATCGACAGCAGCATCCACGTCCAGTCCATCTCGTCGGTGAGCACATGGCGAATCTGCCGGATGTCGCTCCCGCGATACATCCAGTAGAGTATGGCACCGCCCAGAACAAGGGGGAAAAGCACTTTCAACGTCTCGCCGACCACTTTCTTCCATTCCATAGCAAGCGCAAATTTACAACAAAATCGCGACATAGCGTTGCTTTTTAAGAGATAATAACATCGCATCGCGTTCCTTTCGCCTTCCAAAGGCCCTTTATATATTATAAATAGGTGTAGCCCTGAGCCCTCGGTTGACCAATGTCAAACCGTTTGACGAGCATCAAATAAACGGCCTTTTTGCACCTAAAAGAGCACAAAAGACTTGTCGGTGACCGAAAACCTCGTACCTTTGCATCGTCAAAAAGAAAAAGGATTAAGGTAAAAAGATTCGGGCCAGAGGGCCCCAGGATAACAAAATTAAGTTGAACTTTTTAAAGCAGAGAAAGGAAAATGATTATGACAATGACTTCATTAATGGTAGTCCTCTCGGCAGTCGTTCTGGTTGTAGCTGCACGCTACGGTTTCACCACGAAATAACAACGCTGCCTTCCGGAGCATGCTCCGGGAGAGAACAACGGCCGCAAGGCCCAAAACAAGAGAAAACACAGGATAACAAACATATTTAAAGAAAGGAAACAACAATGGGTTATTCAGTAGTATTCACAGTAGCAGCACTCGTCTGCGCATGGACCGTAGCTTACGGTGTGTATATTGGCAAGAAGATCGACAGTGCCAAATAGTTTTGAACTTATTCCACATTCATACACAGAGCCATCCTTCAGGGGTGGCTTTTTTTTAGTTCATAGTTTATAGTTTATAGTTCATAGTTATTCGCAAGCGATGCGAGCAGAATATATAGTTTTGCTTAACAAACGTGAATAAGTCAGTGAAAAAGCTAAAATTTGGGGACGGATGGTACAACGAACGGGAATAATGCGTAAATTTGCAATATCAAAATGATATCACTTTTAAATCGTATTGAATATGGAAAAGAAAGAAATTCCCTTTGAAGGCATCACGCTCAACGGCTTCCTGATGTTGTTTGTGAGTATTCTGGTCACCCTGGGCAGCCTCGCCCTGATTGTCTATGGCATCTGTTTCAGCGTCCCGATGATCGGCGTCGGCGTGCTCGCGTTCATTGTCTCCACGATGCTCTGGTGCGGATTCCTGATGCTCGAGCCCAACGAGGCCCGCGTCATCACCTTCTTCGGAAAATATCGCGGCACGTTCACACGCACGGGCTACTACTGGATCAACCCCTTCTGCTCGTCGAAGAAGCTGTCGCTGCGCGCACGCAACATGGATGCCGAGCCCATTAAGGTCAACGACAAGACGGGAAACCCCATCATGATCGGCCTCGTGCTCGTGTGGCGACTGAAGGATACCTACAAGGCCATGTTCGAAATCGACTCGCAGACGATGGCTTCTCCAGGCTCAGCCTCCGTGGGCAGCAACGACACGAAGAGCCTCATGGCAGCCTTCGAGCGCTTCGTGCGCGTGCAGAGCGACGCCGCCCTGCGACAGGTGGCCGGGCAGTATGCCTACGACAACACCGACGAGGGGCTGTACGGTGAGCTCACCCTGCGCGACGGCAGCGACGAGATCAACAAGGAACTGGAGCAGAAGCTCGACGAGCGCCTTGACATGGCAGGCATCGAGGTCGTCGAGGCACGCATCAACTATCTGGCCTACGCTCCCGAGATTGCTGCCGTCATGCTGCGCCGCCAGCAGGCTTCGGCCATCATCACGGCGCGCGAGAAGATCGTCGAGGGTGCCGTCTCCATGGTGAAGATGGCGCTGAAGCGTCTCTCCGACGAGGATGTGGTGGAGCTCGACGACGACAAGAAGGCAGCCATGGTGAGCAACCTCATGGTGGTGCTCTGCGGCGACGAGAGCGCGCAGCCCGTGGTCAACACCGGCACGCTGAACCACTAAACAGTGGAAAGTGGAAAGTTGACAGTGGAAAGTTGACAGTGGATACTCTCCACTTTCCACTCTCCATTCTCCACTAAAAATCTTCTTTATGGCAAAGGAAAAAAACAAATCAAAAAGTTTCGTCTTGCGCGTGGACAGTGAGACGATGGACGCCATCGAAGCGTGGGCCGCCGATGAGTTCCGCAGCACCAACGGGCAGCTGCAGTGGATCATCACCGAGGCCCTGCGCAAGGCAGGCCGTATGCCAAAGAAGAAACCCTTCGCTCAGGAAGAACCATAGGTAAAACTTCAAGTTCCGCATGTTTGAGGAGTATAGGAGTTTAGGAGTTTTCGCGGCTTTCAGCCGCTGGAGTTTAGACATTTGCCACGGCGCAACGATCCCAATCACAAATGTCTAAACTCCCAAACCCCAGACTCCAAAGGACAAGTGGAGCTTGCGGAAGTCGAAATTCTTAATTCTTCGCTCGACCTTTGGTCGCTTTGTTTGCAAAGAACTCTTAATTCTTAATTCTTAACTCTTAATTCTTAACTCTTAATTCTTAACTCTTAACTCTTAATTCTTAACTAAAAAGCGGTTATGAACAGAAAGAAAGCCCTTCTCCTTCTCACAGCACTCGAGACCATGTTGCTCGTCATCGTCTGCATGCTCTATTTCAACGGTGTCATCGGCATGCGGATGTTCATCGGCGTTGCCCTGCTGCTGTCCGTCCTCTGCTCGGCAATCGTGGTCATCATCGTGCGCCGCTTCGGCGGCTGACGCAGCGCCCCCTATTTCCCGAGGAATTTCTTCCCCAGATAGGCCTGAAACGCCTCTTTGTAGTTGTCGCCGATAGGCAGATAGGTGTCGCTGTCCATGATGACGCGGTTCTTGTTCACCTCGCTGATCTTCGTCAGGTTGACGATATACGAGCGGTGGATGCGCATGAACGAGCCCTGGGGCAGACGCTCCTCCAGCTTCTTCATGCTCAGCAGCACGATGAGCGGCTTGGGCTGTCCGTCGAGGAAGATCTTCAGATATTCGCTCATCGCCTCCACATAGCGTATGTCGCTTATCGAGATGCGCACCGTCTTGTAGTCCGTCTTCAGGAACAGCGTGTCGTCGTCGGCCGCGCCCTCCGTCAGTGTCTCTGCTGTCGGCTGCGTTGTGGCGTGGCGCGCTTCGTAGATCTCCTTCACCTTCTGCGCCGCATGCTGGAAGTCCTGCAGGCCGAAGGGTTTCAGCAGGTAGTCCACGGCATCCACGCGGAAGCCCTCCACGGCATACTCCGAGTAGGCGGTGGTGAAGACCACCAGCGGTGGCACGCGGAGCGACTTCACGAAGTCCATGCCGTTGAGGTCCGGCATGTTGATGTCGATGAAGATAGCGTCGATGACCTCTCTCTCCATCACGCGCTGCGCCTCGGTGGCGCTGGGGCATACGCCCGCCAGTTCCAGGAAGCTGATCTTCCTGATGTAGGTAGCCAGCTGTTGCAGTGCCAGCGGCTCGTCGTCGATAGCCAGTACTCTGATCATGGTTGTTCCTCTTTTTTCTGTTCTACGTTCATCAGCGGCACCCGAAGCGTCACCTCGTAGGTGTCCTCGCCGTCGTGGATATCTAAAGTAAAGTTATTCTCATATATCAGTTCCAATCGTTGTTTCACATTGGCCAGACCCACGCCGCCCTTGTGCCCGTCGGCCGGGGTGCTGCCCGTTTCCGTCTTCCTCACCTTGCTGTTGCGGCAGTCGAAGCGCAGCCGCTGACCCTCGCAGCCCATCTTGATGTGTATGAAGCTCTTGCGGCTGTAGCTGATGCCGTGCTTGAAGGCGTTCTCCACGAACGTGATGAGCAGCAGCGGCGGGATGCCTGCATCGGGGAGAGGCTGCTCCACGTCGACGCTGATCTCCACCTCGTCGGCGCAGCGTATGCGCATCAGCTTGATATAGTTGTCGAGGAAGTTCACCTCCCGCTGCAGCGGTATCAGACTGCGGTCGCCCTCATAGAGCACGTGACGCATGATCTTCGACAGGATGAGGATCGTCTCCTGCGCCTTCGCAGGGTCGATGTCCACCAGGGCGTGGATGTTGTTCAGCGTGTTCATGAAGAAGTGGGGGTTGATCTGGTATTTCAGGTAGGCCAGCTGCTGCTCCAGACTCTTCCGCTCCAGCTCCTCCATCTTCTTGTGGTCCTGCTCGGACTTGAAGTAGTATTTCACGCCGAGGTTCATGCCCAGGATGAGGAAGAAGACGATGACGGAGAACGTGCGCTCCATCGGGATCATCGGTGGCGGACCGTCGGGGTGGGGCGGTCCGCCGCGCCTGTCGCCCCATCCCTGCTGTGGTGGCGGCGCGTCGTGATCGCTGTGGAAGGCGGGGCCGTCGTGATCGTCGCGGAAAGCGGGAGCGTCGTGCTCGTCGCCGTGGAACGGCTTCCCCTCGGGGTGCTGGCACTGCCAGAGCACGAAGACGCTCAGCAGCACGGCCACCGAGAGTGCGTAGGGCAGGCGGCGGTGGCCGTAGATGAGCATCGGGGCGATGAGGAAGTTGTGCACCACGAAGACAGCCAGGAAAACGGCCGTCAGCTGCCATGCTCCCAGCACCTCGCCCCACGGGAAGCCATCCTGGTGCTCGCCCGAGAGAGCGTGAACATAGATGGCGATGACGGGTGCGACGAACATCATCGCCCACAGTGCCAGGTAGACGATGTTCTCTTTCAAGTCAGTTCTTTTCAGTGTCATGCCCTTTGTCGATTAGCGGTTTTCTACTTAGGTTGATCGTCGTGGCGTTCGCCGCCACTGAATCTCCGTTGCAAAGGTATATATATCATCAGGCGTAGCCAAAAATGTTCAGCGAACGCCGCGTTTTTTTAAGTTGACAGGGGAAAGTCGTCAGGTGATAGTTGATAATTGATAGTTGATAGTTGACATTTGATAAATATGCCCTTCTGTTATTCTGTCCTTAAAAGTTATTCTGTTAAGAGAAAAAAAACGGGTGGGGCATCGCTGCCGCACCCGTTCTTTCATTTAACCTCTCATTTGAGGGAAACATTATAATTGTCTAAACTAAACTCTTTATTTTTTGTTTAGAGATCCTCCCAGATTTCGCCGAACTTTGCGTCGACGTCGCTGCCGTCGGACGTAATATCAGTATCCATAAGGAGTGAACCTGCGAGGATGAGCTGCTCGGTGATGATAGCCTTCACCTTGATGCTCGGGGTGATATATTCTTTCTTCATAGCTTTTACGATTTTAATTGTTGTTGACTCAGGAAACTTATTTCACTACGAACTTCTTGCCGTCCTTCACGTACACGCCCTTGGTGGGGTTGTCAACGCGGACACCGTTGAGGTTGTAGATAGCACCGTCGAACTGCTCCTTCTCAACGTTCTGGATAGCGGTAGCGTCGCCGTCGAAGTCGAACTCGAGGACGTCGAAGGCCTTAGCGCTGGCGCTGGCTGTGAGGTAAGCCTTGCCTGCGGGAAGCGTAGCAGACTCTGCAGCCTTCACGAACTTACCACCAACGAGGAAGAACTGTGTGCCGTCGCCAGTAATCGGGGTCATCTTGGTGACACCTGTCAGCAGGTTTGCATCGGGAGCGGTAGCAGAACCAGTGGGAATCTCGTAGGTTGTTCCTGCAATACCCTTCAGGATAACACCTGTGTTAGCGGGAGCGTTCTCAACCTCTGTCAGCGTAGCCTTGCCACCCTCAGCCTTAGAAACGACGTATGCGGTCAGATCCTTAAGACCAGAGAAGTCCAGATCGGTGGTCGAGCAGATTGAGGTGTATCCGCTGGCAGCCATTGTAGCAACGAAATTTGCATACTGCGTAGTCTCAGAATCTGTAACATCCATGTCGTCGTAAGATAGTGACCCAACTTCAGTGTATCCAGCGTCAAAGGCGATCTTTCCACCACCTGTTCCAGACAAACACACTACGTCCAGCTTAATAAACCAATCTCCTTCATCTGTCGTTAATTTTGTTCCTTCGGTAAATACTGGATCAGTTTCTCCAGTATTAAAAAACAATTTTCCTACCTCAAAACTTGAATCGTAATAAAAGTCTGCATTAGGAGCATCAACATCAGGGTTCACTGTGTAAGAATCTGTAGGTACATCGCAATCTGCAACTTCACTATCTATTCCAGCTATGAAAACTCCTTCGGGGAGATCAAACGATATTCCGAAATTTTTCACTATAGGAGCATTGGCCAGATAGATATTAATTGTTTTAACCTGACCTGGTCCAATTTCCAAATCATCAGCCCAGATTCTAACCTTAGCGTCTTCTGCTGAAGCTGCAATACTACCGAGTATTGCAACTAACGAAATAAGAAAAAACTTTTTCATGATGTTATTATTTTATTTTAAATTTTTCTGAATCTTTTCTTCTGCCATGTTCTAAACAGAGACAAATCCAATGTTGACCATTTTCCGCTTCCGTCAAAGTCAACAGAGTGCTCATTATAAGGCTCGGTGTAATTTTTTCCACGCTTTTTGGAATACACAGCAAAATCGGAAGTATCCAATGTGTTGATTAAACCATCAGCATTGAAATCACCAAAAGCATAAATGTCACCTACTGTATAAATCCTCTGGAAATTCTCCCATCCTGGAGCAGTAGCAAACTTACCTGCAATTGTACCTAAATCGCTAGGAGCGACAGAGAGTTTGGCTTTGCTGTACAGTGTTGACGGGAAAGCACTCTTTGTCATAGTGGCGGGCTCCTCGATGTACGTGATGATCTCTGTGAGACCTGTCAGGTTAGCGAAGGCACCGTCCTCGATTGTAGTAATCGTAGTTGTGTTTTCAACCGGGTATAGGTGATCTGCTGTTCCGCTAATACCCACAGTGAGCTTGGTGATACCAGCAAGGCTGACGCCCGTCACCTTGGTCTCGAGTTTTGCTGGATCAGCAGCGTCGTCGATAACATCGAACGTTTCGATTTTTACAACCTTTGCAGTAACGGTTCCATTCATCACGGAAAATGGGATCACCACTTCTGTAACACCTGCATCGCAAGCCGACTTTGTGATTCCAACGACAGAGACGAAGTATTCACTTTCCTGGTTGATTGTGTTCTTCTCAATAACATTGTATACTATGACTCTGTCAGATTCAGAAACAACAAAATTTTGACCGTCTTGAAGACCTTCAGCTAACGTCTGCACGGTAGCGTTGTTCTGCTCCTGCGCCCAGTCAGGAGCCGTCATTTGCGCGTTGACACCTTGTGTCGCTGCGAAAGCCAATGCTGAAACAAAGGCGAGTTTCATAAAGTTTCTGTTCATATTCACTTGAAATTAACGTTAATACATTTAGATTAATTAATAGCCTAATATGTTGACGGCACAAAGATAGACATTTATTTTGAATTGTTTCCTCTTTTTTCTGTTAAAGAAGCTTAAACGGTTAATTTTTGTTTCTATTTGTGCAATCTTTTTCGATTGTAATGACTCATGCCAAACCAAGAGGTCAATTAATGACAAAAATATTCAAAAATCTGACATAAATAAAAAATGATTACCAAACCAGCACCAGATTATTGATTTTTGGAAGATTTTTGCAGATTTTTGTCCAAAGAAGAGGCATAACTGAGCAGTTGCTTTCGATTGTTTATTCGTTCAATAAATCGCAAAACATGAGTCGTGTTCTCAGCTTCCTTGGGTTCAACAGCCTTTCTTTACGTTCTTTGTCGTCTTTAGGCGGCCATCTTTTTAATAGTTGATGTTTGACTCTTTTAGAATCTTGAGCATAGCTTGGTACCGGGGATCCACTATGAACTGCTAAAACGCTTCGCGGTATTTGTTCTCGTCTTTGTCGGCGAGCATGGAGAGGTAGCTCTCGTAGCGCGAGGGCGCTATGGTGCCGTTGGCGAGGGCTTCCTCTACGGCGCATCCCGGCTCGTGGGTGTGCGTGCAGTTGGAGAACCGGCAGTGCTGTGCCACGTCGAAGATGTCGCGGAAGTACCCGCATATCTCCTCGGGCTCCATGTCGAAGGTCCCGAACCCCTTGATGCCCGGGGTGTCGATGAGCCATGAGTCGCCGATGGCCGTCGCGCTGCCGCTGCCGTTCGCCGTGTCGTTGGCGGGGCAGGGCAGTGGTATCATCTCGGAGAAGGTGGTGGTGTGCATGCCGGTGTTGTGCGCCTCGCTGATCTCCGCCGTGCGCAGGTTAAGCCCCGGCACGAGTCTGTTGAGGAGCGTGCTCTTCCCCACGCCGCTGTTGCCGCTGAAGAGGGTGATGCGGTGGTGGAGGAGGGGTAACAGCTCGCTGAGCCCCTCTCCGCTGACTGCCGAGATGGCGATGCACTGATACCCGATGCTCTGGTAGAGGTTGATGAGGTCGGCCTGCAGCTCCCTCGCTGCCGGTCCGAGGATGTCCGTCTTGTTGAACAGCAGCAGCACGGGTACGCGGTACGCCTCCGCCGAAGCGAGGAAGCGGTCGATGAATGTTGTGCTTGTCTGCGGGAAGTCGACGGTGACGACGAGTGCCGCCTGGTCCACGTTGGCCGCAATGATATGGCTCTGTCGCGACTGGTTGACCGACTTCCGTATGATGTAGTTTCGTCGGTCTTCGATGTTTGTGATGAAAGCCGTCTGCTGCGCCCCCGCGTCGGCGGTGAGCTCTATGCTGACGCGGTCGCCCACAGCCACGGGGTTGGTGGCTCTGAGGTTGGTCTGCCTGACGCGGAAGTTGCCCTTCACCTTGCACGGCAGCGCCTGGCCATCGTCGGTGAGGACGGTGTACCACGATCCGGTGTTCTTGATGACGAGCCCCTTCACGTCTAGACGGTCATGATTTCCTTGTTCTTCGCCTCGATGAGAGCGTCGATTTTCTTCATGAATCTGTCGTGGATCTTCTGCAGCTCGAGCTCGGCGTCTTTCTCATTGTCCTCGGAGAGGCCGTCCTTGATGGCTTTCTTCAGCCGTTCCTTGATGTCGGCGCGAACGTTGCGCACCTCCACCTTGGCTTTCTCTGCGATCTTGTTGCACTGCTTGGTGAGCTCGCGGCGTCGCTCCTCAGTGGGCTGTGGGATGTTGAGGCGTATGATCTCGCCGTTGTTCTCGGGTGTGATGCCCACGTCGCTGTCCATGATGGCCTTCTCGATGTCGCGGATGGCCTTGCGGTCCCACGGCCGTATGGCGATGGTTCGCGCGTCGGGGCATGTGACGTTGGCCACCTGGTTGAGTGGCACCTTGGAGCCGTAGGATTCTACGCGTACGCCGTCGAGGATGGCGGCGTTGGCGCGCCCTGCGCGGATGCGGTTGAGGCTTTCGTCGAGGTAGATAGCGGCCATGTCCATGCGCTCGTCGGCCTCGCTGAGTGTTGCTTTTACGTCGATCATATTGCTGTTGTTTGAGGTTATTGCTTCGTTTGACGGGCAAATATAATGAGTTTTTTTGAAATGAGCAACAAAAAAGGGAAAAAAATATAGAGACCCCCTCCAAACCTCCCCGAGGGGAGGCTTTCTAAAAGCAGGGCTATACTCTCTCCCCCTCGGGGGAGGCGGAGGGGGGCCTGTCCCTCTCTTTGTCAATTTCTTTGAGCGGAAATTTTTGCAGGGATTTTTGATCGTTTTAGAGAGACGAATCGTTTGGAGACGGTAAAAGAATTGAACAAAATGGCGGATTTTTTCGGTCTGATTTTCAAAATGCGTCATTTTACACTCCGAAATGACGCATTCTGCGCTTCAAAATGACGCATTCTGCAACGCAAAATGGCCCATTCTGGAGTTCAGAATGAGCCATTTTGGAAATGGGGAAAATGTAAAGAAAAGACAAGGTGCTTGTTTTCAGTGTGTTACAACTTCCGCGAGAATCGCTCGGATTCGGCCGTTGGATTTTAATTTCAGAATTTTGCAAGCACAGAGGGGTAAAACGAGGGTTTTGTAAAGGAAATTCAGGCCCCCTCCTGGCCTCCCCGAGGGGAGGAATTGAAAGTCCCCCGTTCGGGCGAATTTGCAAAATCGCTCGAACGGGGGCATGTTCAGTTGGCTTTGGCTATTGTCTAAACTCCTGAACTCCTGAACTCCTAAACTCCTGAACTCCTAAACTCCTAAATTAGATCAGTGAGAGGGAGAAGATGTAGATGACGGCGGCGGGGAATGCCATGAGGGAGGAGTCGAAGCGGTCGAGCATGCCGCCGTGTCCTGGGAGGATGCTGCCGCTGTCCTTGATGCCGATGGTGCGCTTGAAGAGGCTCTCCACGAGGTCGCCCCATGTTCCGAAGACGCAGACGACGAGTCCCAGTCCGAGCCATTGCAGGTTGGTGAGCACGGGTGGATAGAGTTCTCCTGCTGCTTTCAGGTCTTCAAACTCCAGGTGGTCGTACCACGCCACGACGGCTGCCGCTATGAGCACGAAGACGCCTCCGCCGATGCTTCCCTCCCACGATTTCCCCGGCGAGACGCGGGGGAAGAGCTTATGACGGCCGAGGAGGGAGCCGACGCAGTAGGCTCCGGTGTCGCTCACCCACAGGAAGATGAACACCGAGAGCGGCAGTATGGCGTTGAAGTGCACCTGTCCGTCGGCTCCGCCGTTGAAGGCGAGGACGGGAATCATGGAGAAGGGCAGTGCGACATACATCTGCGAGAACATGGTGTAGGCCCAGTCGTGGATGGGGTTCTCCTGCCTGAGGTACAATTCGCTGATGAAGAGGTACACGATGGTGAGCAGATAGGGTATGAAGACGCCTGCCGACGGTGTCATCCCGCTGACGTATCCTCCCATGGCGAGGAAGAAATATACGGCTGCCACGGTGCAGATGAAGCGGTTGGTGTTGGCCGCCGGCACGTGGTCGTTGACGAGTCCGCACAGTTCCCACGCGGTGAGCCCTGTGACAATGGCGAAGAGGAGCATCATGGCCTCGGGGCGGAGGAAGCTGGTGACGATGGCTGCCACGAAGATGACGCCTGTGATGGCGCGTACGATGAGGTTTTTCATGCCTCGTCCTCCTTTCGTTCGTTGGCCGGACGGCGCTCCTCGGCCATCTTCTCAGCCAGTGCGCGGCGCTCCTGCTCCTGCAGTTTCTCGTTCTCGGCCATGATTTCCTGCGAGCGGCTGGTCCACGGCCGCTTGCCGAAGATGCGCTCCACGTCCTCGGCGAAGATGACCTCGCGGCTGATGAGCAGCTCGGCCAGCGCGTTGTGCCCCTCCTGATGCTCGCGGAGGAGGGCCTTGGCGCGGGCGTATTGCTCGTTGATCATCTTGAGCACCTCCTCGTCGATGACCTTGGCAGTGGTCTCGGAGTAGGGTCGCTGGAACGAATATTCCTGGTTGTTGTAGTAGCAGATGTTGGGCAGACGGTCGCTCATGCCGGCGTAGGCAATCATGCCGTAGGCGCTCTTCGTGGCCCTTTCGAGGTCGTTCATGGCGCCCGTCGAGATGTGTCCGGTGAAGAGTTCCTCCGCCGCGCGCCCTCCGAGGAGTGCGCACATCTCGTCGAGCATCTGCTCCTTGGTGGTGATCTGTCGCTCCTCGGGGAGGTACCATGCTGCTCCGAGGGCCTGTCCGCGCGGCACGATGGTCACCTTGACGAGGGGTGCGGCATGTTCGCAGAACCAGCTGATGGTGGCGTGACCGGCCTCGTGGAGAGCTATGGATCGCTTCTCCTCGGCCGTCATCACCTTGGTCTTCTTCTCCAGACCGCCGATGATGCGGTCGACGGCATCGAGGAAGTCCTGCTTGCTCACCGTCTTGCTGTCGTGGCGGGCGGCGATAAGTGCCGCCTCGTTGCACACGTTGGCGATGTCGGCGCCGGAGAATCCCGGTGTCTGTCGCGAGAGGAAGTCGATGTCGACGCTCTCGTCGACCTTGATGGGCTTGAGGTGAACCTGGAAGATCTCCTTTCGCTCGCTGAGGTCGGGGAGGTCGACGTGGATCTGTCGGTCGAAGCGCCCGGCGCGCAGCAGTGCGGAGTCGAGCATGTCGACGCGGTTGGTGGCAGCGAGGATGATGACACCGCTGTTGGTTCCGAAGCCGTCCATCTCGGTGAGCAGGGCGTTGAGGGTGTTCTCACGCTCGTCGTTGCCTCCCATGGCGGGGTTCTTCGACCGTGCCCGTCCTACGGCGTCGATCTCGTCGATGAAGATGATGCACGGCGACTTCTCCTTGGCCTGCCGGAAGAGGTCGCGGACGCGGCTGGCGCCCACGCCGACGAACATCTCGACGAAGTCGGAGCCGCTCATGGAGAAGAAAGGCACGCCGGCCTCGCCGGCCACAGCCTTTGCCAGGAGCGTCTTTCCCGTTCCCGGAGGTCCTACGAGGAGTGCGCCCTTGGGGATCTTTCCGCCCAGGTCGGTATATTTCTGCGGGTTCTTGAGGAACTCCACGATCTCCTGAATCTCCTGCTTGGCGCCGGCCTGTCCTGCCACGTCCTTGAAGGTGATGCCCAGGTCGGCCCCTTTCTCGTACATCTTCGCCTTCGACTTTCCCACGCTGAAGATGCCTCCGCCGACGCCTCCGCCCATTCCGGAACGTCCGAACATGAAGTAGATGAAGAGGAAGATCATGGCCAGCGGGAAGAGGAGGTTGAGGATGTTCCACAGGTCGTTGGCCTGCTTGTTGTCGTAGGCGAAGTCGCCCGCGAACTTACCCTCTTTCTGCTTGTCGGTGATGAACTGCTCCACCTGGTCCACGCTGCCTATCTCCACGGTGACGAAGGGGTCGGGCCCTGTCTGCGCGGTGCCCTGTCCGAAGATGTCGCGTATGTGCTCTGGCTTGACATACATCTTCACCTTGCTCTCGGTCTTGTTGACGACGATTTTCGATGCGAAGCCTTTCTCGACGTAGATCTTGAACTGCTTGTAGGATGTTGTGCGGCTGGCGCTTCCCGTGACGCTGTCGCCACCGAGGAAGTAAACGGAGACGAGCCCTACGAGCACGAGCATGTAGATCCATCCCATGTTGAACCGCGGCATCTTCGGTCCGTTGCCGTTCTTATTCTGTAAATCCTTTTTTTCCATTGCTTGAGGTTGCTGTCGTTGATGATGACGCTGATGATGTCTGGCGGCCGTTGTCAGTCGAGGTCGGGGATCATCTCGATGGGAGCGTCGTCCCATAGGTTCTCCAGGTTATAGTATTCGCGTGCGTCGGGCACGAAGATGTGGACCATGACGTCGGTGTAGTCCATGGCGACCCACAGTGCGTTCTCGCGGCCCACGACGCGTACGGGTTTCTCGCCGGCCTTCTGTCGCGCCGTCTCCTCCACGGAGTCGGTGATGGCTTCGACCTGCTGTGGCGAGTTGCCCTGGCAGATGACGAAGAAGCTGCAGATGCTTCCCTCGATCTTTGCGAGGTCGACGACGGCTATTCCCTTACCTTTCTTCTCTTGGATTCCTTCGATGATAGCTTTTACTAACTCTTTTTGCTTTGTCATGTATACGATGTTGATGTTTGCTCCTTTGTTTCTTCGCTACTATATTATATAAATAGGTGTAAAAAGGAGTTGCAAAGATACGCCGAATAATCGGAAAACAGCGATTTTTCTGTAAGAATTTGTTTATTTTCGCACTTTTTTTCATATCGGGGGCAATTTTTTTTTGAAAAATGTTGGTAGTTCGAAAAAAAGCAGTACCTTTGCACCCGCAATTCAGTTGTGAGGAACGGCTGTTGCAAAGACCTTGGGGTATGGTGTAATGGTAACACTACAGATTCTGGTCCTGTCATTCTTGGTTCGAGTCCGAGTACCCCAACAGAAAAAAGTCGCTTAGCTGCTGGACATCAGCGCTGAGCGACTTTTTTTTTGCGGCTTCGCCGCGCGGCAAAGGTTCAAAGGTTCAAGGGGGCTTCGCCTTGTTCAAAAGGCAGCTCATCGATGGAATCCCATCATCATTTTGTCGACCATCCTGCAAAGGGTGATGGCTGTGTTGGCCATTTCCTCGTCGGTCCATCGGTTGAAGAAGGGCTCGAAAAGGGCTTGAAAAGGGAGTGAAAAGGCGATGGATGTACGTTTTACACCTCTATATTTCGTCCACTCTTTTTGTTTTTGTTGGTTTTTGTAAAAGCTGCGTTTTCAGTGATTTACGGGTTTTGTGGCTCCGGAAACATCCACTTTTTGACCTTGTCGGTGCCGAGGGAGCGTTTTTTCTTCCTATCTTTGCAGCAGAAATCGTGAAAACGTTTACGTAGGTTCGTGAAAACTACACCGTAATTACTAATAACCCAAAAAATACAACTAATGAGAAAAGAAAGGTTTCTATTCGTGTTGTTGGCACTGATGGTGTCGATAGCAGTCGCTGCCCAGTCAGTAGGACTGAAGGGAACAGTGACAGATGAGAGCGGGGAGCCCGTCATCGGAGCTTCCGTCATCGTGAAAGGGCAACCTCAGACGGGCACGATCACCGACATCGACGGTGGTTTCGTGCTGAACGTTGCTGAGGGCACGCCCCTTGTTGTCTCTTACGTAGGCTATGCCTCTGTAGAAATGAACGCGCGTAACGGCATGACCGTGGTGCTGAAGGAAGACGAGAGCGTGCTGAACGACGTGGTGGTCATCGGTTACGGCGTTCAGAAGAAGAGCGTCGTGACGGCCTCGATTGCCAAGGTGAGCGCCGACGACCTCGACGGCAAGACGCGTCTGCGCGCTGAGGATGCCCTGAAAGGTATGGCAGCCGGCGTGAACGTCACCTCGTCGTCGGGACAGCCCGGTGCGAAGTCGATGATCCGCATCCGCGGTATCGGTACGATCAACGACTCCAACCCCCTGTATATCATCGACGGCATGCCCACCGACCAGGACGGTATGGAGAGTGTGAACCCCGGCGACATCGAGTCGATAGAAGTGCTGAAGGACGCTGCCTCGGGCGCCATCTACGGAGCCCGCGCCGCCAACGGTGTCATCTTGGTGACGACGAAGAAGGGTAAGCTGGGCAAGGCCTCGATCAACTACAACTTCTCCTACGGCTGGCAGTCGGCATGGAAGAAGCGCGACGTGACCGGCGCCACCGACTATGCCATCCTGCAGAACGAGCGTCGTGTGCAGAACGGCATGGCACCCCTCTACAACGACCCCTACAACCTGGTGGATGCCAACGGCGACAAGGTCGTGGGCTTTGGCACCAACTGGCAGGACCAGCTCTTCAACGACAACGCTCCCATCGTGCAGCACGACGTGAGCGTGAGCGGAGCCTCGGAGAAGGTGAACTACTACCTCTCGTTGGGTTACTTCACGCAGGACGGTATCGTGGGCGGTAACTACGGGCAGTCGAACTACGACCGTCTGACCATCCGCTCGAACAACCAGTTCAACCTCTTCGACGCATCGAAGGACCGCGATTTCCTGAACAAGCTCGACCTCGGTGCCAACCTCTCCTACATGCGCGTGCACAGCACCGGCATCGATGCCAACTCAACATGGGGCTCACCCCTGGGCTCGGCCCTCTACCTGGCCCCCACGCTGCCCGTGACGCTGCGTGCAGGCTACGACGCCAACGGCAGTCCCTACATCGGCCAGCGCATGATCGACCAGTATTCGCAGTACGACCTCTTCACCGACGGGAACGGCAACCCCTATACCATCCCCAACTACATCGGATCGTATCAGGAGCAGAACAACCCCATCGCCATGATGATGCTCAATCCCACGAAGGGATGGAGCCATAAGTTCATGCCGAAGTTCTCGCTCGACCTGCAACTCTTCGACGAGCTGCGCTACCACTTCACCTACAGCGCCGAGCTCTCCTTCTGGGGCAACGACGGCGCCACGCTGCAGAAATACTACCTCTCGGGCAACAACAACGCCGACCACACGCAGGCCTCGGCCTACAAGGGTCAGAACACCACGTGGCAGATAGAGAACACGCTGACCTACGACAAGACATTCGACAAGCACACCATCGGCGTGGTGCTCGGACAGTCGGCCCTGAAGTTCAAGGGCGACGAGCTGGGCGGCTCGCACTGGTACCTGGTGAACACCGACAAACCGTCGATCAACTACACCACGGGCGGCGACATCGAGTTCTCCTACGATGCCGACGGTAAGATAACGGGTGCGAAGAGCCTCGTGGGCGTCTATGGCGGACCCTATGTGGAGCACCGTCTGTCGTCGCTCTTCGCCCGTCTGTCGTACAACTACGACGAGCGCTACATGCTGCAGGCCACCATCCGCCGCGACGGTTCGAGCCGCTTCGGATCGAATAACAAATACGGAACGTTCCCCTCTGCCTCTATCGGCTGGAACATCATGAACGAGGATTTCATGAAGTCCACCCACGACTGGCTCTCGAACCTGAAGCTGCGCGCCAGCTGGGGTAAGAACGGTAACGACAACATCGGCGACTTTGCCTACACCACGCTGACCGCTCTGGGCAACACCAGCAACTATTACTTCGGACAATCGGCAGCCATGGTCTACGGCTCGAAGGCGAACCGTCTGGCCAACGAGGACCTGAAGTGGGAGGAGAGCGAGCAGACAGACCTCGGACTGGACTTCGGCTTCTTCAACAACGCGCTGACCTTCTCGGTGGACTACTACATCAAGAAGACCAACGGCATGATTATCGAGATGCCCATCCCGTCGTATGTCGGTGAGGCACGTCCGTTGGCCAACGTCGGCGACATGGAGAACAGCGGTTGGGAGTTCGAGCTGGGTTACAAATGGAACATCGCCGACGCACACTTCGCCGTCAGGGGCAATGCTTCCTACCTGAAGAACAAGCTGAAGAACCTCGGTAACGACACCGGTTTCCTGAATTACGGCATCTCGCAGTTCTCCGACGGCGGCACACGCGCCGAGAACGGCCAGCCCTTCCCCTTCTTCTACGGCTACAAGACCGACGGCATCCTGCAGAACCAGGCCGAGGCCGACGCCTACAACGCCAAGTACGGCACCTCGTCGAAGCCCGGCGACTTCCGCTTCGTGGACACCGACGGCAACAACACCATCAACAGCGACGACCGCACGAACATCGGTAACGGCGTGCCCGACTGGACCTTCGGTCTGAACTTCGACGCCGAATGGAAAGGTTTCGATCTCAGCGTCTTCTTCCAGGGAGTGAGCGGAGCCGACGTCTTCGATGCTACTTACCGCCAGGACGTTGCTTCGGGTAACTATCCCACATGGGTGCTCGACCGCTGGACGGGCGAAGGCACGTCGAATACCGTGCCCACGCTGGGCGACTCGAAGAACTGGGTGGTGAGCGATATGTACGTGCGCGACGGCAGCTACCTGCGCCTGAAGAACATCACGCTGGGCTACACACTGCCCCGCACGCTGACAAACAAGATCGGCATCAGCCGCCTGCGCTTCTTCGGGCGTGCCGAGAACCTCTTCACATGGGCCAAATACTGGGGCTTCGACCCTGAAATCGGTTCCGGCTCGACCAGTCTGGGCGTTGACTACGGCGTCTATCCGCAGGCACGCACCTTCACCATCGGCGTTAATGTGTCTTTATAATTAAGAGTTAAGAATTAAGATTTAAGAAAATATGATTACGAGGATATATAAAACATTCTGCACCGGTTTGGTATTCTGCGGTATTGCTGCAGTCCTCACAGCGTGCAGTGACGACTTTCTGGAGGTGACCAACCCGACAGGTGAGCCTCTCGAGGAATACTATACTACCGAGGAGACACTCAACGAAGCACTGACTTCGGCATACGCTCCGCTGCATTGGCCTGACTGGGACGGCACAGCCTACAACGACTTGACCGTAGATGGCGAGATCATGGGCGACGACTTCTGGGTAGGTGGCTCTGACAACACGGACAACCAGCACTGGCACCGTCTGTTCAACTTCGCAGGCGACGGCAACAACACACTTTCAACGCTCTGGGGCGACTTCTACAGCGGCATCAAGCGTTGTAACGACGCCATCAAGTACGCCTCGTGGGAAGGGAAGGCCAGCCAGACGTTCCGTCGGTCGATGGAGATGCAGGCCCGTTTGCTTCGCGTGTACTATTATAATATATTGTGGCACTACTACGGCAACGTGCCTTTCTACCTGGAGAACCTCTCGCTGCCCTACACAGCCCCGCAGCTTTCGGCCGACGAAATCTATAATAAGCTGCTGCCCGAGCTCGAGGAAATCATCGCATCGAACGTGCTCCCCATGCGCTGGGAGACGGCAGAGAGCGGTCGCGTGAGCCAGGCCTTCGCCTATATGCTCTACGCCGAGATGGTCATGTACCAGAACGACAGCGCCCGTTACCCGCAGGCCCTCGGCTACATGAAGCAGATCATCGGCGACTCTAACTACTCGCTCAACCCCAGCTTCAGCGACCTGTGGCAGGAGAGCGGTGAATGGTGCGCCGAAAGCATCTTCGAAATCAACTACAACGACGATCAGGCCCAGCGCGACTGGGGCACTTCCATGGCTGCCGGCGGCACCGTGTTCCCCACACTCTGCTCACCCAACGGCTGGGGCGGCGGTGAAGGCTGGGACGGCGGCAACGACGGCTGGGGCTTCCTGCCGATGAAGGTGGAGACCTACAACATGTATGCAGAGAACGACGCTCGCCGCGATGTCACCTGCTGGGACGTGCGCGGATACAGCTACACCGAGCGCTATCAGGACACACACATCTGGCACGGCAAATACCGTCCGCAGTCGGCTAACAACAAAGACTGCCCGACGTCGAAGAACCTGAACTACAATAACAACAAGCGCATCTACCGCTATGCCGAGACGCTCCTCAACGCCGCCGAGCTGCTGCTGCAGACGGGAGGCAGTGCCAGCGAGGCTGCACAGTACGTGAACGAGGTGCGCAAACGCGCCGGACTCGACGCCCTGACCACCGTCAGCATCGACGACATCCTGACCGAGCGCCATCTGGAATTCTGCGGTGAGGGCAAGCGATACTTCGACCTCGTGCGCGCCGAGGGCATCAGCGGAGCCACACAGAAGGCATCCACCGTGCTCGTGCCCGATACCTACGGCTACCGCACCAACTCGTGGACACCCTCGAAGAAGCACATCCCCCTGGCTCAGAGCGAGCTCGATGCCGACCCGACTCTCAAGCAGAACAACTACTGATGGAGTTAAGAGTTAAGAATTAAGAGTTTAGAGTTGTTTGCGCCTTGCGCAATTAAGAATTAAGAGTTAAGAATTAAAAATATGAACAGCAAGATATATAAGCTATTCAGCGCCGGCTTGGTTTACTGTGGTATGACCGCAGTCATCGCCTCCTGCAGCCCCGACAGCTTCGAGGGCGCCACGGAAGCCGGCATCCCAACCGTCAGCGGCAAGGACTTCCAGATCACCGTCGACCAGGAGACGAACCAGATGGTGGCCACCTTCAACGCACCTTCGGGCACCTATCCCGTGTGGATCATCGACGGAACATCGTACTCCACCCTCAGCGAGGTGGGTTACAAGAACACCGAAGCCGGCACGCACACCGTGGGACTGAAGCTCGGCAACCGCAACGGCTTCAGTCAGGGAACGGTGATGAAGGAGTTCACCTTCAACGAAACGAAGATCGACTACACGGCCGACTTCCGAAAGATCACGGGAAAGGAGTGGCGCTTCGCCAACAAGGAAGCGGCTCACCTGGCCTGCGGCCCTGCCGGAACGGCCGCAACAGAGTGGTGGGCTGCCGCTGCCGACGAGAAGAAAGACTTCGGTATGTATGACGACCGCATCACCTTCACCGCCGAAACTCGCAAGGGAGGAACGTTTACTTACAATGCCGGCGAAGACGGACTGACCTACGTGAACAAAGGAACCACCAAGTGGGGAAGCCAGGATCCCGACTGGGATGCAACCATCGGCAACCAAACCTCCTCATGGACCTTCGAAGTGTACGACTGGACAGATGCCGAGGGCAACGTGACGCCGCAGACATACATCCAGCTGGGAGCCAACACCGCCTTCCCTTACATCTCGAGCGACGCACAGTATGAGAATCCCCGCTTCCGCATCGAGACGCTGACGGCGAAGAAACTCGTGCTCATCTACGAGGCTCCCGACCGCTCGATAGCATGGCGATTCATCTTCACCAGCGAGGAAGCAGAGAAGGAATGGGCCGGATTCGACCCGAACAGCGACTTCAATCTCTGGAAGAATGTGGACTATACGATGTTCTACTACTATGCTCCGGGATGGGCACAGATCGCTGATCCGGGCTTCGAGGCAGGCGACAATGACTACACCATCACGCTGCCCGAGGCAACGACCGACCAGTGGCAGGCTCAGGTGGCCTTCAAGACCACTAACATCTCCACCTCTGCCGCCAACAACTACGACTTCTCGTGCGTCATCAACAGCGACAAGGACCTCAACGGCGCCACGGTGAAACTCGTGAAGGACGGCGACGACAACACGTTCTACTTCGCCGACCGCATCGACCTGAAGGCCGGTGAGGATTATATCTTCTGGAAGAGCGACATGCCCGGCATCGATATGGAGCGCGTCAACCTCTTCTTCGACTTCGGAGGCTGCCAGGCCGACACTCATATCAACATCTCAGGCATCGTGCTGAAAGACCATGCCAACGACGACGGTACTGTGCCTCCCGGCGGCGACCAGCCCGGCGGCGACACTCCCGGCGGCACCATGGACTGGGACTACAACTCGGGCAGCAACCTGTGGAAGGCTGTCGACGACGGCACGCTGTTCAATGCCTTCGGCTATTACTTCGCCGATAACGGATGGGGCCCCATCGCTTACAACGAGGCAACACACAGCGGCGACACCTATGAGCTGACACTCCCCGAGGGCCTCGGCGGAAGCCAGTGGCAGGGACAGTTCCACATCGACACGAAGCTGACCGCCTCGGCTGCGAAGACCTATAACTTCTACCTTGTGATGGAGACCGACCAGGATTGTCCGCAGGTGACCTTCAAGCTCACCGATGCCGGCGACACCAACTTCTTATTAGAGGAGCGCAACGACGTGAAGGCCGACGAGCCGTTCATTCTCAAGCGTACAGGGCTCACCCTGAAGGAGGGTAAGGACGCAGAGGCCATCCGTCTGTTCTTCGACTTCGGTGGCTCACCCGCCGGAACGCATGTCAAGATCAGCAAGATCTACTTCGAGGAGGCTGTATCGATGAACTACGACGATGCCGACAACCTGTGGAAAGCTGTCGACAACGGATCGATGTTTGACGCTTTCGGCTACTACTTCGCCGACAACGGCTGGGGCGGCATCCCATACGAGGAGTGCAAGCACAGCGGGGACACCTATGAACTGACACTCCCCGAGGGCCTCGGCGGAAGCCAGTGGCAGGGACAGTTCCACATCGACACGAAGCTGACCGCCTCGGCTGCGAAGAGCTATAACTTCCAGCTGGTGCTCGAGGCCGACAACGACTGCCCCGGCGTGACCATCAAGCTGACCGACTCGGGCGATACGAACTTCTTATGTGAAGGTCGCCACGACATCACAGCCGACGAACCCTACGTCTACACGTTGAAGGGCGCCACACTGAAGGAAGGCAAGGACGCTTCGGCCATCCGCCTGTTCTTCGACTTCGGCGGCTCACCAGCGGGAACGAAGGTGAAGATCAGTAAGATCGTGTTCAAGGAGAACTGATGTCTGAAAGACAGCGAGCACCTTCAAACTTGCTTGTCGGTGCTCGCTGAAACAATAGTCAATGAAGTTAAAACAGTAAAATAGAATAAAATGAAAAAATATATGATTCATACACTGCTGATCTCCCTCGCCGTAGCCCTCACCGGCTGCGAGGGCGACAAGTACACGATGTACGGCCCGGAGGCTCCCAATGCCACCATCACGGCCTCGCAGGAAAGCGTCAACGCTCCTGCCGACGGCGGTTCCTATTCGCTCAGTGTCACCACCACCGGCACAGAGTGGGGAGCTTACGCCGATGCCGACTTCGTCAGTGTCGACACCAAGAACTCCGACACGAAGACAGGAACGCTGAACGTCACGCTGACGGCCAACCCTGACACCGTGGCGCGCACGGCCAATGTCGTCATCATGTCGGGCTCGGCCCGCAAGACCATCGCCGTCAGTCAGGCCGCAGCAGCGAAATCGAAATACAATGCCCCCGATGGTTACAGCATCGTGTGGCAGGATGAGTTTGACAAAGGTTCGACGCTGAACGCCGACGACTGGACCCACGAGGTGCAGAACGCCGGTTGGGTGAACAACGAGTTGCAGAACTATGTCAACCATACGACGCCCGAAGGAGCCAACGTGACAGAGATTAAGGACGGCAAGCTGCTTATCCACTGTCTGAAGGAGAACGGCAAGATCTACTCCGGCCGCGTCTATGCCAAGGTGAAGGAAGGCTGGACCTACGGTTATATCGAGGCTTCGATCAAGCTGCCGAAGGGGAAGGGTACGTGGCCCGCATTCTGGATGATGCCCGTGAACTTCAAGTCGTGGCCCGCCGACGGCGAGATTGACATCATGGAAGAGGTGGGCGGACACCCCAACTACGTGAGCAGCTCGCTCCATGCCAACGCCCATGTGCACTCGAACAACACGCAGGTGACCCACGAGATGTATCTTGAAGGAGCCGAAGACGACTTCCATACCTACGCCATCGAGTGGACGGCGAAGAACATCACGACCTATGTCGACGGTAAGGTGCAGCTCTCGTACGACAACCGTGGGCTCGGTCGCGACGACTGGCCCTACGATGATCCGTTCTACGTCATCCTGAATCTTGCCTGGGGCGGCACGTGGGGTGGCACCTACGGCATCGACGAGTCGGCGCTGCCATGCACTATGGAGGTTGACTACGTGCGTGTGTTCCAAAAGAAATAAATGTGTTAGCAGTTAGTTATACTTTTTTTTAAGGTTAGTATCAGAAGGTTGTCTTTCAGGATAACACTTTTTAAAAGAAAGGACATAACATGATGAAAAAGCATATCTTAACCATGGCCCTCGCGCTCATGGCTACTACATCCTATGCCCAGACGCCCGTCTATCTGGACGAGAGCAAGGACATAGAGTTGCGGGTGGACGACGCGCTGAGCCGCATGACGCTCGACGAGAAGATAGCCGTCATACATGCGCAGTCGAAATTCTCGAGTCCCGGCGTGCAGCGGCTCGGATTCCGCGACTTCTGGACCGACGACGGACCGCACGGCGTGCGCCCCGACGTGCTCTGGGACGAGTGGGAACAGGCCGGACAGACCAACGACTCGTGCGTGGCCTTCCCTGCGCTCACCTGTCTGGCTGCCACATGGAACCCGCAGATGGCGCGTCTCTACGGCGAAAGTCTCGGCGAGGAAGCCCTCTACCGCGGTAAGTCGATGATTCTCGGGCCGGGCGTCAACATCTACCGCACGCCGCTCAACGGCCGCAACTTCGAGTATATGGGCGAAGACCCGTGGCTCGCCTCGCGCATGGTGGTGCCCTACATCGAAGGGCTGCAGTCGAAAGGCGTGGCAGCCTGCGTGAAGCACTACGCGCTGAACAACGACGAGAACAACCGCCATCAGGTGAATGTCATCGTCGATGACCGTGCGCTGCACGAAATCTACCTCCCTGCCTTCCGCGCTGCCGTCGTCGAGGCGGGCACATGGGGCATCATGGGAGCTTATAACCTCTATAAGGATCAGCACAACTGCCACAACGAAATCCTGCTGAACAAGATCCTGAAAGGCGATTGGCGATACGACGGCGTGGTGGTCTCCGACTGGGGTGGCTGTCACGACACTGACCAGGCCGTGCGCTACGGTCTCGACATGGAGTTCGGCACGTGGACCGACGGTCTGACGATGGGAAAGACCAACGCCTACGACCTTTATTACCTCGCTGATGCCTACAAGCAAGCCATCAAGCAGGGGAAATACAGTGAGCGCGAGCTCAACGACAAGGTGCGCCGCGTGTTGCGACTCTTCTTCCGCACGACGATGAACAGCCGTCGTGGTTTCGGATTTCTCTGTTCGGAGAGCCACTACGACGCAGCGAAAAGCATTGCCGAGGAGGGCATCGTGCTGTTGAAGAACGATGCACCCGCGAAGGGAGTGGCTCCGTTGCTGCCGCTCGACGTGCAGAAGATGCGGCGCTTGCTCGTTGTCGGTGAGAACGCCATCAAGATGATGACTGTCGGTGGGGGCAGCTCGTCGCTGAAGGTGCAGCGTGAAGTGCTGCCCTTGGACGGCGTGCAGCGGAAGCTGGCGGCCCTGAACCCACAGCTGACGACCGTCTTCGCCCGTGGCTATGTGGGCGATACCATACAGAGCTACAACGGAGTCACCGTGGGGCGCAGTCTCTACGACACACGGTCGGCCGACGACCTGCGTGCTGAGGCCGTGGCCATGGCCCGCGAGGCCGACTGCGTCATCGTCTTCGGCGGTCTGAACAAGAGCAACCATCAGGACTGTGAGGGCTTCGACCGCACCGACTACGCCCTGCCTTACGGTCAGGACGAGCTTGTGGAAGCCTTGTTGTCGGTGAACCGCAACATCGTCTTCGTGAATATCTCGGGCAATGCCGTGGCCATGCCGTGGCGCGACCGCGTGCCGGCCATTCTCCAAGGATGGTTCATCGGCTCCCAGGCTGGCGAGGCACTGGCCAGCGTGCTCGTCGGCGAGGCCAATCCATCGGGCAAACTACCCTTCACGTGGCCTGTCGCCCTCAACGATGCCCCTGCGCATCGTCTCGGTGCCTATCCGGGAACGTGGCGGCCGCAGCACGACATCATCGATGAGGAGTACAAAGAGGGGCTCTTCGTGGGCTATCGCGGCGTGGACCGCTTCCGCACGAAACCGCTCTTCGCCTTCGGTCACGGTCTGAGCTACACCACATTCGAGATAGGCAAGCCCGTGCTTTCGACCACAGAGCTCGCGTTGTCGGCCACACAGTTGGCATGGCGCGACGGCGATGCTGCGCCGAAAGGCGATATTACGATCACGGTGCCCGTCACTAACAAGGGTGAGCGTGCCGGTGCCGAGGTGGTGCAGCTCTATGTCAGCGACCTGAAGTCGTCGCTGCCGCGGCCGGTCAAGGAGTTGAAAGCCTTTCGGAAAGTGTTCCTGAAGCCCGGCGAGACACGTGACGTCACGCTCACCATCACGCCCGAAGCCCTGAGCTTCTACGATGATGCGCGCCATCAGTGGGTCATTGAGCCCGGAGCTTTCAGCGCTCTCATCGGCTCGTCGTCCGACCGTCTCACCCAGAAGGCCCGCTTCAGCGTAAAGACAGCTGACCGTTGACGGCAGAAAGACTGTATACCAACAAAAAGCGCGATGTCTTAACAGCAAGACATCGCGCTTTTTTATTGCTTCATCCGTTTTACAAAACAAACAGCCTGATTTCCGATGGGGTAGATCCTGAGCTTATTTGTCTGTCGGTACGGCAGGCACCCAAGCGTCGTTGGTGCTGAAGACGGTTGCAGGGGTGACCTGGGCAGCTTCTTTCTTGGTAAGCTGGCGGCTCCAGCCGACTCGCGTCTTTGTCGAGGCACCGGCACCGCTGTTGTTGTATTCCTCGTAGCGTGCGGTCTTCTCGTTGTCGGCCTTGCCCCAGTTGTGCCAGCCTTCAGGACGGATATGGCCGCCCAGTTCGCAGTTCATGAACAGCGTGTGGGCGTAGGGACGCCACGGACGGCCGAGAAACACCTTGTCGGCCTGCGCGTCGGCGATGAGACGGCAACGGTTGAAGACGTATCCGAACTTCACATCCTTCGGCGTGGAGGCTGCGGTGACGTAGGAGTTCACCTTGCTCTTGATGGTGCAGTTCTCGAACCATGCCGTAGAAGGGCCGAAGATGAAGTCGGTGGTGCCCTCGATGTAGCAGTTCAGGAAGTAGATGCGTGTGCCGCCGACGCCAGTGTAGACTGTGTCTTGGTTGCCCAGCAGGCGGCAACCCACGAAGATGAGGCGGTCGCCTTCGGTGTGTAGTGCCACGGCTTGGCCCAGTTTGGCGGCATTGTTCTCGATGGTGATGTTCTTGAACGTGATATCGGAGCCTTCCACCTTGACGGTGAAGGTGCGGAAGGTGCCCATGCCCTGGGTCCGCAGTTCCGGTTTCAGGGTGTTGTCCGACGGGTCTGCGCCCACTTTCGGAATCTGAATGTTGGCGTGGTCGTCGTAGGTGATGATGGTCTGTTCGGCATCTTCGCCGCAGATCTCTATGTTGGTGAGCCACGAGGGGATGACGATTTTCTCCTTGTAGACCCCTTTCTTCACGAAGATCACCTTGTGATACTCCATGAAGGCGCGGCACACTTCGACGGCTTCGCCCACGGTGCGGAACTCGCCGGTGCCGTCGCGCGCCACGAAGAGGGTGTCGGGGTTGTCATAACTCTTTGCGCTCATGCCCAGAAAGGAGCCGAGTGCCATGCAGATTAGCAGTAGTTTCTTGTTCATGGTGTAGTTGTTTGTTCGTGAATCTTTCTCTTTGCGGGGGACGTAATATGGCGCGACAACGCGTAGGGTGGGGAAGAGGTCACACAATCTGCTGGATTTCCTGCACGCCGTTGACGGCCTTCAGCTCTTCCATGATAACCTTCACGTCGTCGCGGTCGTGAACGCGCAGCTCTATCAGGCCGTCGAAGATGCTCTCGTCGCAGGTGAAGAGCACCTTGTGGATGTTCACGTTCAGCTGTCGCGAGATGACCTGCGTCACCTCGTTCACCAGTCCGATGCGGTCGATACCCCTCAACTTGATGGTTGCCGTGAAGTACAGCTTCTTGTGCATGTCCCATTTCACGTCGAGGATGCGGTTACCGTAACTCGACTTCAGCTTGTTGGCTACAGGACAGTTGCGCTTATGAATCTCGATGCGGTTCTTCCCGTCGATGAATCCCAGTGCGTCGTCGCCGGGGATGGAATGGCAGCAGGTGGGGAAGATGAACTGCGTGATGTTGCTCTCGGTGATGTAGACGGGCTTCTTGCGGTTGAAGTCTTTCGTCACGATGAAGTAGTCCTGGCTCTCGATGAGCGACTGCGCCGCCTTGGCCTTCTCCTTGCCGATGAAGGGCACGTAGCGCCGCCATCCCGTCTTGCCTTCCTTGGGCTTGTTCTTGCCCAGCAGTTCGTCGAGGTCTTTCTCTCCGAGGATGATGGTCTTGTCGCCGAGACCTTGGAAAAGCTGTTCGTGCTTCTTCACCTCGTGGAACTCGCACAGACGGTCGAGCACCGACGAGGTCATCTCCATCGAGTTGCGCTCCAGCCATGCCAGCAACACCTTCTCGCCTGTCTTCTGCACCTCGCGGGAGTCGCGCCGCAGGATGGCCTGAATCTTGCCCTTGGCCTTCGCCGTCGACACGTAGTTGATCCATGAGGGCTGCACGTGTTGCGAGTTGCTGGTCAGTATCTCCACCTGGTCGCCGCTCTGCAGCTTGTGGCTCAGCGGCACCAGCTTGTGGTTCACCTTCGCTCCGATGCAGTGGCTGCCGAGGAAGGTGTGTATCTGGAATGCGAAGTCGAGCGCCGTGCAGCCTGCCGGCATGGTCATGATCTCGCCTTTCGGCGTGAAGACGAATATCTCGGATGCGAAGAGGTTCAGCTTGATGGCGTCGAGGAAGTCCATGGCGTCGGGCTGGGGGTCGTCGAGAATCTCTTTGATGGTGCGCAGCCAGTTGTTCAGTTCGCCCTCGTCCTCGCTGTATTCGCCTTTCACTTCGTCGCCGTCCTTGTATTTCCAGTGGGCGGCAAAGCCCTGTTCTGCAATCTCGTTCATGCGGTTCGAGCGGATCTGCACCTCTATCCACCGTCCCTGTTTCGACATCAGCGTGACGTGGAGCGCTTGGTAGCCGTTGGCCTTCGGATGGCTCAGCCAGTCGCGCAGCCGGTCGGGGTGACTCTTGTAGATCTTGCTGATGGCGACATAGATGCGGAAGCACTCGTCGATCTCCTCGCTTCGCACCTTCGGTTTGAAGATGATGCGCACGGCCAGGATATCGTAGATCTCGTTGAAGGTGATGTGCTTGTTCTGCATCTTGTTCCAAATGGAATAAGGACTCTTCACACGTGCCTTAATTTCGTAGTCGACGCCCATCTTGTCGAGTGTCTCACGGATGGGTTCTGTAAACTTGGAGAAGAGTTCGTCGCGCTGTTCTTGTGTTATCTTCAGCTTGTTGGTGATGGCGGCATATTCCTCGGGATGCTCGAAGCGGAAGCTGAGATCCTCCAGTTCGGTCTTGATTTTGTTCAGTCCCAGTCGGTTGGCCAGCGGAGCGTAGATGTAGAGCGTCTCGCCTGCAATCTTGTACTGCTTGTTGGCAGGCTGGCTCTCGAGTGTTCGCATGTTGTGCAGACGGTCGGCAATCTTGATGAGGATGACGCGTATGTCGTCGCTCATGGTGAGCAGCAGTTTCTTGAAGTTCTCAGCCTGCGCCGAAGCCTTGTCGCCGAAGATGCCTCCCGATATCTTTGTCAGTCCGTCTACGATCTGCGCTATCTTCGGTCCGAAGATGTTCTCGATGTCTTCCACCGTGTAGTCGGTGTCTTCCACCACGTCGTGGAGCAGTGCCGAACAGATGCTTGTGGAGCCGAGACCGATTTCCGAACACGCTATCTGAGCCACGGCAATGGGGTGCATGATGTAGGGTTCGCCCGAGAGTCGCTTCACCCCCTTGTGTGCCTGACGTGCAAAGTTGAAAGCCTTTGTGATGATGTCCACCTTCTTGCGGTGGCGCGTAGCCAGATAGCTGTCCAGCAGATGCTGGAAAGCGTCGTCTACCAACCTGTCTTCCGTGTTCTCTTTCAGAATGTCTTTTCTCTGCTCGTCCATAATCGCTTCTTTAATACCATATATATATAGCGTGTGTGCAGGCAATGACTGTCGTGCGGAACACTTTCCCCGGCGTTTCCTACTTCACGCGGAGGGCTTTGCCGGCCCTGATGTTGTCGCCCTTGATGCCGTTCAGCTTGCGCAGCTTGTCTACGGTGGTGCCATGTTTGCGTGCCAGCTGTGTGAGCGTCTGCCCGTTCTGCACGGTGACGCTTTGTGTGCGCTCAGCCCTTCTCCGTCCGCGCTTGCTGCCGCGCTCTTTCCTGGCGACCTGCTTGCCGTAGCGTGCATTCTTGCCGTGGCTCCGGCGCGAAGTCTCGGCATACTGCTTCCGTCCGTGACGCGAGTTCTGGCTGTAACCATGTCGCGAGTTCTGCGCGTAGTTGTTGCGTGGGGCAGCCTGGGGTGCAGCGGGAGCGTCGGCCACCTCCACCTCCGAGCGCTTCGTGAGCAGTCGGCTGGCATCGTAGGCATAGACGGAGTCTTCGTTGTCGATGAATGCGGAGATGTACATTTGTGGCATGCGGATGGCCGACGGCTTGGTGTAGCCGTTCACCAGGTCGCGACGATATTGTGGGTTCAGCGTGCGCAGTTCTTCGATGCTGATGCCTGTCACACTGGCAATCTGCTTGAAGTGGACGTCGCGGTTCACCATGATGGTGTCCGACTTCACCGGCAGATCCGACCGCATCGGGCAGATGTTGTGGTCGCAGTAGTACGTCATCACGTAGTTGGCAGCGATGAAGGCAGGCACGTAGCCCTGCGTCTCGCGCGGCAGGTAGCGGTATATCTGCCAGTAGTCGGTGGCGCCGTTGGCTCGGTGCATGGCTTTGTTGATGGTGGCCGGGCCGCAGTTGTAGGCGGCGATCACCAGGTTCCAGTCGCCGAAGATTTTATAGAGGTCGCGCAGATACTGTGCTGCGGCATACGACGACTTGATGGGGTCGCGACGCTCGTCGACGAGCGAGTTCACTTCCAGCCCGTAGTTCTTGCCCGTCTGCACCATGAACTGCCACAGTCCTGACGCTCCGGCGTGTGAAGTGACCGACGGATGGAGCGCCGACTCGATGACGGGCAGGTATTTCAGCTCCAGCGGCAGTCCGTAGGCTTCGAGGGCTTCCTCGAAGATGGGCATGTAGAAGTTTGATGCACCGAGCATGTAGCTCACCGAGCGGCGCAGCTTGTTGGTATAGCGGTCGATGAACTTGCGCACCACGTCGTTGTAGGGCAGTTCCATGCGCGACGGGATGCGGCGCAGGCGCTCCACGTAGACCTCGCGGGGGAACTCCGGGTTCACGTCGCGGTAGTTGCAGTCCTCCTCGCGCAGGTAGGTCTGCGAGTTATACAGGTTCAGCAGACTGTCGGCTTCGAGCAACATGCCTTCGGGAACATCGATGATGTCCTCGGTGCCGTCTTCGGTGATGACGGTTATCTCGTCTTGCGGGTTCTGTGCCAGCGCGCGGTTGGCGCCGACGGTAAGCAGAGCGCTCAGGATGAGCAGGTGTATTTTCTTCATTGTCGTCATTTGTTTACTGTTAGAATCTCAGTGCGCATTGCAGGCCGACGGCCGACGAATGCAGCAGGTTGTTCGAGCGGCTGCCGTTGTTGATCACGGCCGGTGCCACCCGTAGGCTCAGGTCGTCGCTGATGTCGAATTCCGAGAGCGAGGCGTCCACGTAGGCATCGATGACCGAGATGGCATAGACGCCGATGAGTACGAACAGGCTGAGGTCGCGGTATCGGCGGTAGTAGTCCTTGCGTTTCCTGAACACTTCCTCGTACGTCTTTATGTTCTTGTCGGTGATGGTCTGTCCCAGGTGCAGGAACTGGTCATAGCTGTGCGTTTCGGGGTTGCCGTCGGTGATGTCGATGTAGCCTTGGCTGTAGTCCTTGTACATCATGTTGTTCCAGCGCAGGGCATAGATGCAGCCCATGAAGCCGCCGTAGATGATGGGGAGCTTCCAGAACTTGCGGTTGTAGATTTGTCCGGCACCGGGGATGACGATGGCCAGCCACATGGCGCGCTTGGCGTTGGGGCGCCATGTGCCCCAGTCGCGGCGCGGCTTCTCCATGGTGAAGGTGTCGACCAGCAGAGGCGTGTCCTCATCGAAGCTGATCCATTCGGCCGAGTCTGCCGCTATGCTGTCCTCCACGACGGGAGCAATGGTGTCGGTGAGCAGCTCTTCCGTCGGCCAGCCGTCGGAAGCGAGAGCCGTCAGCCCGTCGTCGGCCGTGATAGCCGTCGGCTCATCGTCGGCGGTTGCCGTGCCGTCGGGCCTCTCTTCGGCCGACACGTTCCACGTGCAGGCAAGCAGCGCTATGATGATTGCAAGAATCCTGTTCACGCCGTGTGCCTTATTGGTTGTGCTTCAACATGTCCAGACCGTCCAGGATGCGCTTCAGGTCGGCCTCGTCCTTGAAGGGGATGCTGATCTTACCGTTGCCCTTGGCCGAGCAGCTCATCTCCACGCGTGTCTGCAGCACGTCGCTCAGTCGTGTGCGCAGGGCATCGATATGTTCGGGCAGCTGCGACTTGCCGGCAATCTTCTTCCGTCCCACCAGCACGTCCTCGCCGTTCTTCAGCTGTTTCACTACCTCTTCCACCTTGCGCACGGAATAGGCATTCTTCTGTATCTCCTTGAACAGCGTGATCTGCTGCGCCGGACTGTCGAGCGAGAGCAGCGCACGCGCGTGTCCCATATCGATTTCTTTGTTCTGAAGGGCCATCTGCACCTGTGCGGGTAACTTCAGCAGTCGCAGGTAGTTGGTCACTGCCGTGCGGCTCTTGCCCACGCGTTCGGCCACGCGTTCCTGCGTCATGCTGGTTGTCTCCATCAGATGTTGGTAGGCCAGTGCTATCTCGATGGCGTTGAGGTCCTCGCGCTGGATGTTCTCCACGAGGGCCATCTCCATCACCTCCTCGTCGTTGATGGTGCGTATGTAGGCGGGCAGCGATGTCAGACCGGCCATCATCGATGCGCGCCAGCGGCGCTCGCCGGCGATGATCTGGAAACGATGCTCGCCCGTCTGCCGCAGCGTGATGGGCACCACGATGCCTATCTCGCGGATGCTCTGTGCCAGTTCCTGCAGGGCGGCCTCGTCGAATTCGCGCCGCGGCTGGTTGGGATTGGCTTCTATCTGGTCGATGGGGATCTCGTTGATGGTCGACGACCCCTGCGTCTTAACGTCCTCGGTAGAGATGAGCGCGTCGAGTCCTCTGCCCAGTGCACTATATTTCTTCTTTACTGCCATGATTCTGTTCAGTTGTTCTTTTTGATAATCTCCTTCGCCAGCGACAGGTGGTTCTTCGCTCCTGTGGAGTCGGCGTCGTAGAGGATGACGGGCAGGCCGTGGCTCGGGCTTTCCGACAGCTTCACGTTGCGCTGGATGACGGTCTTGAAGACCAGTTCCTGGAAGTGGCGCTTCACCTCGTCGTAGATTTGGTTGGCCAGTCGCAGGCGCGAGTCGTACATCGTCAGCAGGAAACCTTCAATCTCGAGCTTCGGGTTCAGGCGGCTCTTGATGATCTTGATGGTGTTGAGCAGTTTGCTGATGCCCTCGAGCGCGAAGTATTCGCACTGCACGGGGATGATGACCGAGTCGGCAGCCGTCAGCGCGTTGACGGTGATCAGTCCGAGCGAGGGTGAACAGTCAATCAGTATATAGTCGTATTCTTTCTTTATCGGCTCAAGCAGGTTCTTCAGCACCTGCTCGCGGTTGTCCATCTCCAGCATTTCTATCTCGGCACCCACCAGGTTGACGTGGCTTGGGATGATGTCGAGGCCTTCGATGTCGGTGGTGTACATCGCGTCGCGGATGTCGGCGTGGTCGATGATACATTCATAGATGGAGCAGTCGATGGTGCTGATGTCTACGCCCAGACCACTCGAGGCGTTGGCCTGCGGGTCGGCATCGATGACGAGCACCGTCTTCTCCAACGTGGCCAGCGAGGCAGCCAGATTGATGGTTGTCGTGGTCTTTCCCACGCCACCTTTCTGGTTGGCCAAAGCTATTATTTTTCCCATAAAAGTGTTCTTTTTTCTACTCTTGTATAGCCTTCCCGGGCATCATATCGGCCTGGGTTGAGCATGAAATTGACTGCAAAGTTACATATTTTATGCGAGAAACATTCTATTTCCAACCATTTTTAGTAAATTTGCAGCCAAATTACGCATATTTTATGAAAAATAACAGACCTTTGATTCTCATCGCCAACGACGACGGCTACCAAGCTCGCGGCATCAATATCCTCATCGACATGGTGCGCGACCTCGGCGACCTGCTCGTCTGTGCTCCCGAAGGGCCGCGCTCAGGGTTCTCGTGCGCCTTCACTGCCGCCGATCCCCTCACGCTCACCCTGCGTCACGAGGAGCCGGGCCTGCAGGTTTGGTCGTCGAACGGCACGCCCGTCGACTGCGTGAAGCTGGCGCTCAACCAGTTCTGCACCGAGCGGCAGCCCGACCTCGTCATCGGAGGCATCAACCACGGCGATAATGGATCGGTCAACACCCACTACTCGGGCACCATGGGCGTCACCCTTGAGGGCTGCATGAAATACATTCCCTCGGTGGCCTTCTCCGTGAGCGACCACCGCGCCGACGCCGAGATAGAGCCTTGCCGCCCACTGGTGCGTGCCATCACGCAGCGCCTGCTCCGCGACGGACTGCCCAAAGGAGTGTGCCTGAACGTCAACTTCCCGCTCTGTATGCCGTGGAAGGGCGTGCGTGTGTGCCGCATGGCCTACGGTACGTGGGGCAACGAGTGTGTCAAGCAGCACCATCCGCGTGGCTACGACTATTTCTGGATGGTGGGCGAATACACCAACGACGAGCCGGAGGCTGACGACACCGACAACTGGGCGCTCACCCACGGTTATGTGGCCATCACGCCCACGCGAATCGACGTCACCGACTACGCCATGCTCGAAGAGATGAAATCGTGGAACCTTTAGGCTGAACATTCAGAACATGAAATACTACCTCATCGTTGGCGAAGCCAGTGGAGACCTGCACGCATCTCAGTTGATGCGAGCTTTGAAAAATCATGACAAAACGGCCTCTTTTCGTTTCTTCGGCGGCGACCTTATGGCGGCCGAAGGAGGCACCCTTGTCAGGCACTACCGTCAGTTGGCCTACATGGGATTCATCCCCGTGCTGCTCCACCTGCCCACCATCTTCCGCAACATGGCTTTCTGCAAGGACGATATACGTCAGTGGCAGCCGGATGTCGTGATTTTAGTGGACTATCCAGGTTTCAATCTGAACATTGCCAAGTATGTGCATGCGAAGACCCATATCCCCGTCTATTACTACATCGCGCCGAAGATATGGGCATGGAAGGAGTACCGCATCAAGAACATCCGGCGCGATGTGGACGAGCTCTTCTCTATCCTTCCGTTTGAGATTGAATTTTTTGAACAAAAACATCACTATCCCATCCACTACGTAGGCAACCCGACAGCCGACGAAGTGCGACAATACCTTGCCGCTCATCCGCTCTCACAACAGCATGCCGACGGCTGCAGTCTGCCCCCAAAAGGCGAAGGAAAGCCTGTCATCGCACTGCTCGCAGGGTCGCGCCGACAGGAGATCAGCGACAACCTGCCCGCAATGATCGAGGCCACGCGCCACCTCACCGACCGCTACCGGCTGGTCCTCGCCGGCGCACCCTCGATAGAAGAGGACTATTACAGGTCGTTCATCGGGTCGGCCGACGTGCAACTGGTTCAGAACCAGACCTATCCGTTGCTGGCACGCGCCCATGCCGCCATCGTCACCAGCGGCACGGCAACGCTCGAGACGGCCCTTTTCGGCGTGCCGCAGGTGGTTTGCTACCGCACTGCCCTCCCCCGGTTCATCGGCTTCATGCGCAAGAAGGTGCTCAAGGTGCCCTTCGTGTCGCTCGTCAACCTCATTGCCGACCGCGAAGTGGTGCGCGAACTGGTGGCCGACACGTTCTCGGTCGACAACATACGCGCCGAACTGCACCGCATCCTCGAAGGTCCCGACCGGCAGCAGATGCTTGCTGGCTACGACGACATACGGCAACGGCTGGGCGATGCCGAAACCTCCGACAACGCCGCACGCCTGATGTGCAGCCTGCTCACCGATGAGCATCGCTCCACCCGACAAAACGGTTGATCCTCCTTTCGTTTCGTTTTTGAAAAAACGTGGCGCGTTGGTTCATAACTCACACCACCGCACCTCCGTACCTCGTACCTCGCACGACAAGTCTACGTCAGGTAGTCGAGCTGCTTCTTCAGCTCCTTCAGCTCGTCGCGCACCTTGATGAGCCCCTCCATCACGCGGGCGTTCTTGTCGACACCTTCCTTGTTCTCGCGCAGCATCTTCTTTGCTGCGGCCAACTTGAAGCCGCGCACCTTCACCAAGTTGTACACCGCGCGAATATTCTCAATGTCTTTTTCAGTATACTGGCGCACGTTGTTGCCCGTGGTCTTCGGCTTGATGAGGGGGATTTCCTTCTCCCAGAAACGCAGGTTGCTCTCCGAGACGCCCACCATCTCGGCCACCTCCTTGATGGAGTAGTACAGTTTGAGGTTCTTATCGGTGTTCAGTGCCATAACGTTTGATTTATCTTTCGCCTGCAAATTTAAATATTTTCTCCGACATGTACGAACATTTTGGTGAAATGTTTTACGTGTCTGCATCTTTTTTTTGCGAGCTTTTTCGCCGTGTGCTATCTCAGCCGCTGTTTGATCCAGAGCATCTGCCGCTGGTTGGTTTCCGTTGTCGTCCAGTGCTCGTTGATGGGTGTGACGAGCGATTCCTTCGGTGCCGTGATGAGGTTCCACACGATATAGCTGGTCGTCGGGGGGCAGACGTTGTCGTTGTAGCCCCAAGTCAGATAGGTGGGACAGCTGATGCGCCGTGCGAAGTTCACCACGTCGTAGTACTGCATCGTCTTCACCTTCTCCGGCGTGAGCATCCGGTTCTCGCGGTTGAAGTGCGGATAGCCCCCGGCGCGGTTGTCCAGATAGCCGGCCATGTCGCTCAGGGCCGGATGATTGGCCACGCAGGCTGTGACGCGCGGGTCGAGAGCCGCCGTGATGAGCGCCAGGGCACCGCCCTGACTGCCCCCTTGCACGGCCACGTTGCGTCCGTCCCACTCGGGCATCGACGTCAGGTAGTCGATGGCTCGCACGCAAGCCACGTAGACATGCTTCATGTAGTAGTTGTCGCGGTCGTCGAGCCCGTTCTCCAAGTATCCGTTCTCGCCAGCGAAGGCAGCGCTGATTTCCTTGAACGACTCTTCCGTCAGCTCAGGATTCAGCCCGTGGATCTCCATCTCCAGGCGGATGAAGCCGTTCTTGGCATAATAGGTGTTGCGCATCGGCTCCTTGATGGTCTTGATGCCGGCGCCCGGCGGACAGAGCACCACGGGGCAACGGCGCTCGCTGCTGGCCCACTTCGGCACCGTCAGATAGCCGTAGACGCTGTGACGGCGGTCGGTACGGATTTTCAGCAGGTAGCAGTCGAAGTCGTCGGTGGTGTAGGCCTCCACCTTTTTCTTACTTACTTGTATGGGCGTGCGGCGCGCTTCTTCCAGGTTCTTCTTCCAGAAGTCGTCGAAGTCGGCAGGGTTCTGCGTGTAGGGCACGAGCTTCTCGGGCGAGAAGCCCACCTTCACGTGGTGCTCGTAGCGCGTCCCGTCGACGGTGGCCGACAGGCGCAGGTCGAGAAATCCCGGCTTCTTCAGCGTCCCCATGTTGATGGTGGCGCGTCCGTACTTCAGTTTTTCACTTCCCTTCTTCGTGGCGGGCATCATGTCGGGGCCTATCTCGTAGTCCACGGTGACGTTCTGCGGAATGCCATAGCGACAGAAGGTCACCTCCACCTTCGCCTGCTCGCCCGTCTGGTAGAGCCAGTCGGCATGGTCGGGCACGGTGAGCCACAGGTAGTCGCTGCGATAGGGATAGTTCTCTGCGCGGGCTCCGGTGCTCAACAGCACCAGCCAGGCCGCAAGGGCGATGAGTTTCTTCATTTTGATCAGATAGTTTGTTTTGCTTGCAAATATACACAAAAATCCTGAAACAGAGCCGATTCCTTTCCAAAAAAATGCGAAACCGACGTCAGGGAAGCCCTCCTCAAGGCCTCCTCTTCTCCTCTTCCTTCATCAGACAGGCCGACAAGAAACAGGTGTCCATCTCTGTTTTGTCGCATTATCACGCCTTTGTCGCAACCAGTGGAAGCGAAACAGGCGGAAAAACGACGGGCGATGTCTCGGAACGTCATATCTTTGCATCGTGAAAAAACAATCATAATGAACTAAAAAAACAACGAAATGATGAAAAAAACAGCAAAGATGGCTCTCGTAGCCGCACTCATACTCGGTGGAACAACCATGTTGACCTCTTGCGAGAGGGATGTCAAAGCAGCCGTCGACGGACTGATGAAGCCTGTCAACGACCAGCTGAAGCGGTGGGACGAGCAGACGAAGGCCGAACACCTGGCCAACCTCCAGAACTGGGTGCACAGCGAGACCGACGAAGAAGCCATCAAGAAGTTCGGCTACGAGAAGTGTTTCTCGGTGGTGCCGCTCACCGACCAGTACTGGAACGACTACAAGACGGTGGCCCTCAGCCCCAACGCCGACAAGGCGAAACTCTGCGAGGTGCGGTCGCTGACCTATGTGTCGCGCGGCAGGGACGGCTATGCCATCCGCATCGGCTCGCTGATCTGCGACAAGCGCATCGCCAACGACCTGCTCGCCATCTTCCGCTCGCTCTACGAGCAGAAATACGAGGTGCCCGACCTAAGCCCATGCTACGAATTTTCGTGGCAGCAGCTGATCAACAACAACAGCTCTTTCTGCTATTTCTACGACGAACATGAGCCCGAGGCGGCCGACCTGCTGCAGCAGCAGGGCCTCGTGGTGGTACTCAATCCTGCTTTCGCACCGGCCGACGGGCACGACAAGGCCGTGCAACTGTTCCGTCAGCACGGATTCACGTGGGGCGGCGACACGCCCAACGGACAGCGCTACCGCTTTGAACGGCGGTTCTGACCCTGATGGCTTCCCGCTGTGGCGCTGAGTTGCCTTCGTTCGCTGCATCTCGGCGGCCATCGGCAGGTGCTGAATAATCCTTACGAATTAACTTTCGTTATACAAAACTACGGGCACTTCTCTGATTTTAAAATCAGACGGCCGCATTTGAGCGATTCTCGCGAAAGTTGTAATGCGTTGGAAACGAGCGCCTTGTCTTTTCTTTACATTTCCATGACTTCCAAAATGGCCCATTCTGAACTCCAGAATGGGCCATTTTGCTTTGCAGAATGAGCCATTTCGGAGAGCAAAACGGCGCATTTTGAAGTGTAAGATGATTCATTTTGAAAATCGCGACGATTTTTTTCGCTTCCGCGAATGATTTTTCTGCCGAAACAGAGACATTCGTCTTCCTAGAATGAAAAAGTATTTTTCACGATTTTTCGGTCAATAATGTTTACAGGGCTGCTCGGTTTTGACGATGAAGTCACAGGGAGGACGATCTGTTATGTCAGCGTATGCCGTAGAGATAGCCGAGGAGAGCCATCTTGCCGCGCATGGTCTCACGGGGAGTGAACTCGCCGTTGACCCAGAAGTATCGCTGGTTGAAGAAAGACTCCTGTCGGGGCCAGCCGCCGTCAGTCCACGACGGGTACATGCGTTCGGTCAGGATGCGGGCGTCGCCGCCGTCGCCCGGCGACCATGTCTCAGTGCCGTTGAAGGGCGTCTGTCCGGGATGACACTCCGGCGTGCCGTCGTTACGGCCTGTGGTGTAGCAGTCGGTGATGTGGCGCTCGCCGAGTCCGGTCATCTCCACGATGTTGCCGGGGTTGCGTCCCATGGCCCAGCTGGCCTCAGTGTACATGACGTGTTCAAGCTCCTTGCGCTTGCTCTTGTCGGCAATATAGTGATAGAGCATCACGAGCTGCAGGTTCTGTGAGGTCTGCCAGCGGCGGTCGTTGGCGGCCCGGCGCGACGGTCGCTGATCCACATGGCCGATGTTGTATTTCTCTGCCTCTGTGCGCACGCTGGCCTTCAGCTCCTGGTAGAGTTGGGCAAAGTGGCGCTGATGCGGACAGGTGATATAGGCCACGGCCGTCCATACGTTAGCGATGGACAGACTGTATTTCTCTTCGGCAAAGACCTTCTCCCATTGCTGGTCGCCAGTCAGGTTATAGAGGTAGGCTGCCGCCATCTGGCGGAAGTCGCGGCCACGGATGCTCATGCTTCCGATGCCCTGCTCGTCGTCGAGCTGCTGGTTGTCCTGTCGGCTTGCGAAGCTGAAAGCCTTGATGGCTTCGTCGGTATAGTAGGTCCTCAGTGAGTCGTAGAGAGCCTGATCCACTCCTGCCGTCAGGCTACCGATGCGGAAGGCTTCTGCTATCATGGCGCAGTTGGCGGCATTGGCCCATGCTGCCATGGTGGTGCATCCGGCCTGGAACATCACTGTCCAGTCGGCCGACGGATTGGTGACACCCTGCGAGTAAGCCTCGCCGTCGCGTATGCTGAGGAAGAAGTCCACCTCGTTGCGGGCCTCGTCGATGATGTCGGGGATGCCGTTGCCGCTTTCTCGGATGCCGAGATCGTCTTCAGCGAGCCGTCCGCCCGTCAGCAGATAAGGCAGCAGCATGTCGTAGATGTTGCTCACGTGGGCCAGATGGCGGTCCCAGTCCATGGCATCGGAGTGGCCTCCGCGGACATCGAGGTTCACAGGATTGCCCGGCAGGCGATGCTGCCAGAAGGCCGATGCCATGACAGGCTTGAAGTGTGGCTCGTCCCAAACGTCGCCGCGCAGCTTGCGCCAGTCGGGATGCCAGGGATGGAGGTCGGTCTTGTAGATGGTGAAGCCCTTCGGGTCGGTCTCTGCGATGAACTGCGGCTGCCTGGGGATGGGCGATACGCGTGGTGTGTCGATGGGTTCGCCGAGCCGCATGTAGTAGTAGCCGCGAACGGAGTAGCGGTAGGGCTGATGGTAGATGTCGCTGCTGATGTCAAAGTCCATGCTGCAGCCCACGTCCTCTACCACCAAGCGGTATCTGCCGGGCTTCGTGGCGCGGAAGTCGATGTTCCACACGTCGCTGCCGACAAGATTCTTGTTGCCGGCCTCGTTCTTGCTCTCGCTGAGAGGTTTCCAGAACTTCACGGTTCCCATCTTCTGTTTCTTCTTGTTTCCGACGTTGTAGAGCCACACGCTGCGCCCTTCCCACTCCTTGTAGCTGCGGCTTCCGCCGTCGCCGAGCCATTGGTAGAGGTCGGCAGCATGGGTCGACTCAGCAGGCGAGTAGCCAATGATGTTCACGTGGATGGCTTCCGACGGTGTGTTCCATACATCGAACCTGACGCTGGCCGACGACTGGTCGCTGCCAATGCCCTGCGGAATGGAGACAGTGTAGGTGCATCCCTGGCGCATCGGCTTCTCCAGCTGCAGGAACAGCCAGTGGTCGAGCTCGCTCTTCAGCGTGTGGTCGGTGTTCATCGGTTTCGACTTGCGCCAAACGTTGACGGGGTGGGCCGCGGCAAAGGTCTTGTCGTCCTTGGAACTGATGGTCCATGCCGCCGCCTTCTGGGCCAGGTCAACCTTCAGCCGCTCGCCAAAGACGCGTAGCGTGTCGTCGCCTTCAGAAAAAGAGTGGCCCAGAAAAGCACTCGGTCCGGTACCGCTATCCCTGTAGCGCACCTCGCCGTCGCGGAAGTGGAGCATCAGATAGCCTTTGTCAATCACTCTGAGTTCAATCAGTTTTGTAGCACCAACGGGTAAGCTGGAAAGCAGCAGTAAGCTGGCTAAAGCGAATAGGGACTTATTAACCATAATCTGTCTATAATAAGTGTTACAAAATTATCTGTGTCGCTGCCTCATCTTCCGCACGAGGGCGGTGGTGACGGTGATGAGCACGATGAGCGAGATGCCGAAGACCACGATGCGGCTGATCCAGTTGCCCACGTCGGTGCCACCATCGTTAACGAATGTCTTGTGAATGTCGGCTATGATGAACGCAATGTGGCCGAGGATGTTCAGACAGAGGAACACCAGCACGGCTTTCTCTTTCGCCCGTTGCCAACGGCTCTGCACGGGGCGGTCGTAGAAGGCTGCCTTGTAGCACTCTACTGTCAGCAGAAAGGCAGCTACGCCGAACAGTCCGGCGGAGATCCTTGTATCAGTGTGACCATAGTCAGACGCAGTGAAAACGATTGAGAGCAACTGGAGCAGTACGGCGACAGTAAGGATCTCGAATACAGAGAGAATGCCGACCATGGCAATTCGCCAAACCGTGTCCCAAAGGCTGTAGCCGAACAATTGCGAATAGACGATGATGAGCTGCAAGGTGATGATGATGCATAGTTCGGCAAGAGCCGACGTATCAGTGCTTTGCAGGTTCATAGCCCAGGTCACAACGCCCGTGAGGAAAACGAGGATGAGAAACAGTGTGCTGTTGAACACCTGAATGAAGAATCCCTGCGGCAAGTTGTGCGTAGCAAGGCGCGGCGAATAGCGGAACACGATGTTGGTGGGCAGCAGCAAGAACATGAAGAAGAGCAGCGACGCCCAGTCGTAGTGTTTGCTCAGCCACAGCTCCATCCTTCCCATGAGGTCGGCCGCCTCGGTGGCCGTTTGGGTATCTTCGGGGCCGAAAATATGGATTTGGGTCAGGTTGTTGATGACGAAGATGAGGGTGGCCACGATGACCAGCATCTTCACCGGCGGGAAGCTCACCTGCTTGCGGCCGCTGATATACTCGCCGATGAGATAGCCCGGACGGAACAGCAGCTGCCACAGGGTGTAAGGCATGGAACGCGTGCCGATGCCCCAAAGGTCCATCACGCCCTCGCGGATGCTATGCCATGTTACCAATCCCGTGCCGCCACGCTGACCGCAGCACGGGCAGAAGTTGCCCTCGAACTCGTGGCCGCAGTTCTGGCAGCGATGCTTGTCGTGACTCATCGTGAAGGCAACGGGCGACTTTTGCCATTGCTTCAACCGCTGATAACTCTCTCTGATGTTCATATTCGGTACAAAGGTAGCCATTTTTCCGTATTTACCAAACTGTAAAGCAAAAAAACTGACATCTTTGGATAAGCAGCTCGCGTTCGAAAACGAAAATAAATGCAAGCATTCATTTTGCGTTTTGCTCACTTATTTGATAAAATCTTCCCGTTCGATCAAACAAAATTTTTTGTTTGCTTCTCACTTACTCAGATTTTTCGTAACTTTGGATAAATTACTCCCGTTCGAAAACGAAAATAAATGCAAGCATTCATTTTGCGTTTTGCTCACTTATTCGTAACTTTGCAGCCAAATTGTAAAAACAAAGAGGAAACAAGAAAAAGATGATGACAGCAAATGAGATTCGCGACTCGTTCAAGAAGTTCTTCGAGTCGAAGCAGCACGCCATCGTGCCCTCGGCACCGATGGTCATTAAAGACGACCCCACACTGATGTTCACCAATGCGGGCATGAACCAGTGGAAAGACATCATACTGGGCACTCGCGACCCCGAACCGCGCCGACGCGCAGACTCGCAGAAGTGCCTGCGCGTGAGCGGCAAGCACAACGACCTGGAAGAGGTGGGGCACGACACGTACCACCACACCATGTTCGAGATGCTGGGCAACTGGTCGTTCGGCGACTATTTCAAGGAAGGCGCCATCGACATGGCGTGGGAGTATCTGGTCGACGTGCTGAAACTGCGTCCTGAGGATCTCTACGTCACGGTCTTCGAGGGCGATGCCAGCGAAGGACTGGAACGCGACGACGAGGCTGCCGGCTACTGGCTGAAGCATGTCCCCGCCGATCACATCATCAACGGCAACAAGCATGACAACTTCTGGGAGATGGGCGACACCGGTCCCTGCGGCCCCTGCTCGGAGATTCATCTCGACAGCCGCACGCCCGAAGAGAAGGCGAAGGTGGCCGGGCGCGACTTGGTGAACAAGGACGACCCGCAGGTGATTGAAATCTGGAACCTGGTGTTCATGCAGTTCAACCGCAAGGCCGACGGATCGCTGGAGAAACTCTCGATGAACGTCATCGACACCGGCATGGGCTTCGAGCGTCTGGTGCGTGCCATCCAGGGCAAGCACTCCAACTACGACACCGACGTGTTCCAGCCGATGATTCACGAGATAGAGCGCCAGAGCGGAAAGACCTACGGCAAGGCCGAGGACACGGATGTTGCCATGCGCGTCATCGCCGACCATATTCGTGCCGTCAGCTTCTCGATAGCCGACGGTCAGCTGCCGGGAAATGCCAAGGCCGGATACGTCATCCGTCGCATCCTGCGCCGTGCCGTGCGCTATGCCTACACCTTCCTCGACCAGAAAGATGCCTTCATGTTCAAACTCGTGCCGACGCTCGTGAGCGAGATGGGCGATGCCTATCCCGAACTGAAGGCGCAGCGCGAACTCATCATGCGTGTAATAAAGGAAGAGGAGGATGCTTTCCTGCGTACGCTCGACCGCGGCATTCGCCTGCTCGACGAGGATATGGCAGCACTGAAAGCAGAGGGGAAGACCGTTCTCGACGGCACCCAGGCCTTCCGGTTGTTTGATACCTACGGCTTCCCGCTCGACCTGACCGAGCTGATATGCCGCGAAAACGGGTTCACTGTCGACGAAGAGCAGTTCCAGCAGGAGATGCAGAAGCAGAAGGAGCGCGCACGCAACGCTGCTCAGGTGGAGAACGGCGACTGGATAGAGCTTCAGGCCGGCGAGCAGCAGTTCGTGGGCTACGACTATACCGAATACGAATGCCGCATCCTGCGCTACCGTCAGGTGAAGCAGAAGAAGAGCACCTACTACGAACTGGTGCTCGATGCCACGCCTTTCTACGGAGAGATGGGCGGACAGGTGGGCGACCAGGGCGTCCTCGTCAGCGAGACGGAAACGGTGGAGATCGTCGACACGAAGCGCGAGAACAACCAGTCGATCCACATCGTGAAGAAGTTGCCCGAGCATCCCGAGGCTCCGTTCATGGCCTGCGTCGACACCGACAAGCGCGAGGCCAGCGCCGCCAACCACTCGGCAACCCACCTGTTGCATCATGCGCTGAAGCAGGTGCTGGGCGACCATGTGGAGCAGAAAGGCTCGTTCGTCAGCCCCGACACGCTGCGTTTCGACTTCTCTCACTTCCAGAAAGTTACCGATGAAGAGATTCGCAAGGTGGAGCGTTTGGTCAACGATGCCATCCGTCGCGACCTGCCCTTGCAGGAGTTCCGCGACACACCCATCGAGGAAGCCCGCAAGCTCGGTGCCGTGGCTCTCTTCGGCGAGAAGTACGGCGACAAGGTGCGCGTGGTGAAGTTCGGCGACAGCGTGGAGTTCTGCGGTGGCATCCATGCCCATTCCACGGGTCATATCGGAATGTTCAAGATCGTCGCCGAGAGCAGTGTGGCTGCCGGCATCCGTCGTATCGAGGCCAAGACAGGCAGCGAGTGCGAGGAATTGCTCTACAATCTGGAGGACGGATTGAAGGCTATCAAGGCACTGTTCAACAACTCCAAGGACTTGCAGGCGGCTATCGAGAAATACATCGGCGAGCACGACCAGCTGAAGAAGCAAGTGGAGCAGTTCCAGGCCGAGGCCGTGGAGCGCACCAAGGAGAAGCTGCTGTCGCAGGGTCGCGAGGTGAACGGCGTGAAGGTATTCACCGCCGTGATTCCAGCGAAGCCCGAAGTGGCCAAGGACTTGGTGTTCAAGATCCGTGCTGCCGAGCCCAGCCATTCGCTCTGTGTCGTTGGTAGCGTGTTCGACAACAAGCCGATGCTGAATGTCTGCATCGCCGAGGATCTTGTCAGTGAGCACGGCCTGAACGCCGGTCAGCTGGTGCGCGAGGCTGCCAAGCTCATCCAGGGCGGCGGCGGCGGTCAGCCTCACTTCGCTTCGGCCGGTGGTAAGAATGCCGATGGCATCAGCGCCGCTGTCGACAAGGTGATAGAACTTGCAAATCTCTAAACGTATCATATAGAAAATGGGTGTCGGTAATGATCCGACACCCATTTTCATTTCCCCTCGAAACTTCGCCGATAAGCCATGGGCGACATTCCCGAGCGTGTCTTGAAGAAATTGGTGAGAGCCGACTGGTCGTTGAAGAAGAGCATTTCCGATATTTCGCTTATGTTGTAGGAGGAAGAGCGGAGCAGTTTGCATATCTCATTATATAAATAGGTGTTGAGATAAGCGTTGACGGTCTGTCCCGACATTTCCTTCACCGTGCGCGAAAGATAGGTGGTGGTGATGTTCAGGCGGTCGGCATAGAACTTGATCTGGCGTTCTTTCCTGAAATTGCGCGAAGCCAGATGAAGAAAGATCTTGAAAATATTCTGCTTGTTGGGCAGGTCGTGTGTAGGCTGCATGTTGCTGCCATAGAGCAACTCGCTGAAGAGCAGCTGCACCACATGCACCAGATGGTCGATCATTTCCTGACGGAAAAGATGCGGAACGGAGTAGGTGTTGTGGATCTGTCTGCTCAGGACGGCGAACAACTCAGCCTTGGCTGTGCTCAGATGGAATATCGGCAACTGGTCGTAGGCGTAGCTATACTCCGTGCCCGTCAGGTTCTGGTCGAATGCGAGTACCTTATTATAATAGTCCTCCTCCACCATCAGATTGATGGCCTGTAGGTCTTCCGTATAAGAATCATAGCTGACGGGGTAGTTGGGAGGCACCAGCACAAGGTCGTTTTCTCCCAGTTCTATCACGTCTCCTTTCAGCCGGTAGCTCATCTTCCCCTTCAGCACGAGCACATGCGTATAGAAGTTCACGAAAATCTGAACCTTTTCTATCTTTCCCAGCATTGGAGCATCAACACTGGCCACCGACACACTGGCGCCATGGGAATAATCATTGTGCATCATGCCGGACACTTCTGCCAGCGTAAAAATACGTGATATCAAAGGTCAATTATGTTTGATTAATGTTTGCAAAAATACTGATAAGTTTCGGATTTTGCAAATATTCCACGCTTTTTTGCAAATAAATAATAAAAAATAATCCTTACCTTTGCCACCGAAAATCATTACTACACCAATCTTATCATTTACCTTATGGCTACGACATTAATTATTATCCAACTTTTCATAGTCCTGGCGCTGATTTTCATCGGTGCACGTGTGGGAGGTATCGGACTCGGTATCTACGGCATGGTAGGCGTGTTTATCCTGGTCTTCATCTTCGGACTGAAACCCGGCAACATTCCGCTCGACGTGATGCTCATCATCGTGAGCGTCATCACAGCCACGGCTTCATTGCAGGCTGCCGGCGGACTCGACTATCTGGTGGGACTGGCTGCCAAATTCCTCCGCAAGCATCCTGACCATATCACTTACTACGGACCGCTCACCACGTGGCTCTTCTGTATCGTTGCAGGCACGGCTCATACCAGCTATTCGCTGCTGCCCATCATTTCCGAGATAGCTACCAAAAGCAAGATACGCCCCGAACGTCCCATGACTGTTGCCACCATCGCGGCTTCCTTAGGCATCACTGGCAGCCCCATGTCGGCAGCCACGGCAGCCGTCATCAGCACCGACCTGCTGGGCGGGAAAGGCATCGAGCTGAAAGACATCCTGCTGGTTTGTATTCCGGCCTCACTGATTGCCATCCTCGTCTCGTCGTTCGTGCAAAACCGCGTGGGCAAGGAACTTGTTGACGATCCCGAATACCAGCGTCGGGTGAAGGAGGGGCTCATCGACCCGAATGAAACCCTGGAAACAGCCGGTGGCTCAGACGAATCAGCAACCAACGGTCAATATAAGTATGCCAAGCGCGCCGTATGGGCATTCCTGCTGGGCGTGTTCCTCGTGGTTCTTTTTGGAAGCATTCCTTCCTTGCGTCCCTCATACGTGGTGGACGGAGAGATGCAGCGTCTGTCCATGCCGCACACCATCGAGATTCTCATGATGTCTATCGCTGCCCTCATCCTCATCGTGGGCAAGGCCAAGGTGGGCGATGCCGTGAAGGGCAACATCTTCGGTGCTGGCATGAATGCCATGGTGAGCATCTTCGGTATTGCCTGGATGGGCGACACCTTCTTTAACGGCAACATCGAGTTCTTCAAGAACGGTATCGCCGACATCGTCACGCAGTATCCCTTCCTCTTCGCCATCGCCCTGTTCTTCATGAGCATCATGCTCTTCTCACAGGCTGCCACCGTGCGCACCCTCTATCCCTTGGGCATAGCCCTTGGCATCTCGCCGCTGGCATTGGTGGCCATGTTCCCCGCCGTCAACGGCTATTTCTTCATCCCTAACTACCCCACGGAGGTGGCTGCCATCAATTTCGACCGTACCGGAACGACGCGCATCGGCAAGTACGTAATCAACCATTCGTTCCAACTCTCGGGCTTCATCACCACCTTCGTGTCGATAGGCATCGGTTATCTGATTATCACCTTTCTGTATTAAATAAAATAATATTTTACTAACCATCAAAACAATACAATTATGAAACATTTACGTAGTGTTTTAGTGCTTTTCGCACTCTTAGTTTCTGTCAACATCGTTGCTAAACCTAAAATCCGTATCATTGCTACCGGCGGCACCATCGCAGGTGTGAGCCAGTCGGCTACTTCTTCTGCCTACAGCGCAGGACAGGTTGGCGTTCAGACATTGATCGACGCCGTTCCCCAGATGCTTTATCTGGCCGACATCAGTGGTGAGCAGCTCGTCAACATCGGTTCTCAGGACATGAACGATGAGGTTTGGCTCAAGCTCGCCAAGCGCATCAACCAGTTGCTCAACGAAGAGGGCTACGACGGTGTGGTCGTCACTCACGGAACCGACACCATGGAAGAGACTGCTTACTTCCTCAATCTTACCGTGAAGAGCGACAAGCCCGTCATCCTCGTAGGCTCTATGCGTCCTTCTACGGGTATCAGCGCTGACGGTCCCGGCAACCTTTACGCCGGTGTGGCTGCTGCTGCAAGCCCTGCATCAAAGGGTCGTGGCGTGATGTGCTGCATGAACAACCTGCTGCTTGATGCCAAGGATGTGGTGAAGATGCATACCACCGATGTGGCTACTTTCCAGGGTGCCAACTACGGCAAGGTGGGTTATGTCTATAACGGCGAAGCTATCTACAACCGCACCATCCAGAACAAGCACACCACACAGTCTGTCTTCGACGTGACCAACCTCGACAAACTCCCCAAGGTGGGTATCGTCTATGGCTATGCCAACTGCTCTCCGCTGCCTATGCAGGCATTCATTGACGCCAAGTTCGACGGTATCGTGCTCGCTGGTGTTGGCGACGGCAACTTCTACAAGGACGTGTTCGACGTAGCCCTGAAGGCTCGTGAGAAGGGCATCAACATCGTTCGTTCTTCACGCGTTCCCACAGGTCCCACCTGTCTGAACGGCGAAGTGGACGATGCCAAGTATCACTTCGTGGCTGCCCTCACTCTGAATCCTCAGAAGGCCCGTGTGCTGCTGATGCTTGCTCTGACCAAGACCACCGACTGGCA
>DEJE01000014.1:133743-168869 GCA_002353205.1 Prevotella sp. UBA2756
ACGCTTTTCGAGAAAGTCACGAATATAGAGAAGAAGCAGGACAGCTTCCATTTCCTGCTCAACCTCAACAACAGTTTCGACGTCAATGAGAACGACGGTGATTTCAATAGCGCCAAGTTCAACATGCGCCAGATCCGCATCGAGGCCAAGGGAAACATCAACGACACGTTCTCCTTCCGCTGGCGTCAGCGCCTGAACCGCAACAATACGCCTGCTCCCGACGGCATCGACAACATGCCCGCATCATCCATCGACGTGGCTGGTATCGGTGTCAAGGTCAACGACAAGTTCTCAATGTTCCTCGGTAAGCAATGTGCGGCATACGGTGGTATCGAGTTCGACCTCAACCCCATCGAGATCTACGAGTATTCCGACATGGTGGATTACATGAGCAACTTCCTCACCGGTGCTAACTTCCAGTTCCAGCTCACCCCCGACCATCAAGTACAGTTGCAGGTGCTCGACAGCCGCAGCGCCAGCATGAGCGACATGTACGGCGAAGGCTACGAGCAGTCGAAGGTGCCCCTGGTCTATACCGCCAACTGGAACGGTAGCTTCGGCAACGTGTTCAAAACCCGTTGGAGCTACTCTCTGATGAGTCAGGCACGTGGCAACCAGAGCCATTACATCGCTCTGGGTAACGAAGTGACCGTCAACAACTTCGATGCTTTCTTCGATGTGATGTATATGCGCGAAGGCATTGACCGCGAAGGTATCGTTTCCAGCATCGTCGGCAACAACGCCAATGGCGGTCACCGCAACGACGCCGAATACCTCTCGCTCGTCTTGAAGGCACAGTATCGCTTCGCTCCGAAGTGGAACGTATTCGTCAAGGGAATGCTCGAGAACCAAGGACTCTCCAAGGACAATGGTACGGTTGAAAAAGGTAAGTACCGCACTGCCCTGGGCTATCTCGCCGGACTGGAGTACTATCCGATGAAGAACAGCAACCTGCACTTCTTCCTTACCTACGTAGGTCGTCATTACAGCTACACCGACCGCGCCAAGGCCTACGGTTTCGACGACTACAGCACCAACCGCATCTCACTCGGTTACATCTGGCAGCTGCCGATGTTCTAAGTCGCATTTACAAACATTAATCATTAAGCTTTAAAACATTTAAACATCATATTATGTCAGAACAGAAATTCCGCGTAGAGTCCGACCTCTTAGGCGAACTCAAAATCCCCGCCGAAGCATACTACGGTGTGCAGACACAGCGTGCCATCAACAACTACCACATCTCGCGCAAGCAGATGCGTAGTTACCACGACTTCATCATCGCCATTGCCTACGTGAAGCTGGCTGCCGTGCAGACCAACCACACCCTCGGTGTCATCAACGACGAGATTTCGGGAGCCATCTCGCAGGCCTGCCGCGAAATCATCGACGGTAAGTTCCACGAGGACTTCCCCATCGATATGATGCAGGGTGGTGCCGGTACATCCGTCAACATGAATGCCAACGAGGTGATTGCCAACCGCGCCCTTGAGATCATGGGCCACGAGAAGGGCGAGTACCAGTACTGCTACCCCAACGACCACTGCAACTGCGGACAGTCAACCAACGACGTGTATCCCACCACCATCCGCCTGGCCCTTATCCGCATGAACAAGAGCCTCGTGGCTGCACTTACCGGCCTGATCAGTGCCCTCCGCTACAAAGGCGAAGAGTTCAAGGATGTCATTAAGATGGGCCGCACCCAGCTGCAGGACGCTGTGCCTATGACCAGCGGACAGGAGTTCAACGCCTACGCCAACAACCTGGAGGAAGAGATTCTCAATCTCGAGCGCAACGTGAAGCTGCTCCACGAGATCAACATGGGTGGCACCGCCATCGGTACCGGTCTGAATGCCGTTCCCGGCTTTGCCAAGCTCTGCGCTGCCAACCTGAGCAAACTCACCGGCGAGGCATTCGTTTCTGCCAGCGACCTCGTTGAGGCCACGCCCGATACCGGTGCCTACGTGAGCTACTCTTCAGCCCTGAAGCGTCTGGCCATCAAGCTCTCCAAGATCTGTAATGACCTCCGCCTCATGGCTTCCGGTCCCCGCTGCGGTCTCAATGAGATCAACCTTCCCCCGAAGGCTCCCGGTTCCAGCATCATGCCCGGCAAGGTGAACCCCGTCATCCCCGAGGTTGTCAACCAGGTTTGCTTCAAGGTGATCGGCAACGACACCACCGTCAGCTTCGCCGCAGAAGCCGGTCAGCTGCAGCTCAACGTGATGGAGCCCGTCATCACCGAGTCGCTCATTGAGAGCCTGCTCTGGCTGAAGAACGCTATTGAGACGCTTACCGAAGAGTGCATCCTCGGCATCACCGTCAACAAGGAGCGTTGCTATGAAATGGTGAAGAACTCTATCGGCATCGTCACCGCCCTGAATCCGTACATTGGTTACAAGACCAGTACGAAGGTGGCCAAGGAAGCCTTAGAGACCAACCGTTCTGTCTATGATATCGTGTTGGAGAAAGGTCTCATGACGCAAGAGAAACTCGACGAGGCCCTCGATCCTAAGAACATGCTCAATTCACACAAGATTGTGAAGTAAGCATAAAGAGAGGTTTCTGTTCAGAGCCCGGCTGTCACCACTGGCAGCCGGGCTTTTTTGTGATCGTGTCCCTTAGCGCGGAATCCTAATGACCGGAGCGGGATAAAAAAGGAGCCGCAGAGATGCTGCAATGCACTTCTGCGGCTCCTTTTGGCTTATGGTAAGGGTCAGTCTTTCTTGTCGGTGATGGCCTGCATGATCTTGGCTTCCAGTTCCTCGCACAGTTCGGGATTGTCTTTCAGCAGTTTCTTCACGGCATCGCGGCCCTGTGCCAGCCTACTGTTGTCGTAGCTGAACCATGATCCGCTCTTCTGGATGATGCCGTATTCGACGCCGAGGTCGACAATCTCGCCCACCTTCGAGATGCCTTCGCCGAAGGTGATCTCGAACTCACACTTGCGGAAGGGAGGTGCCACCTTGTTCTTCACCACCTTCACGCGCACCTGGTTGCCGATCACTTCGTCGCCGTCCTTGATGCTTGTCACACGGCGGATGTCGAGGCGCACGCTGCTGTAGAACTTCAGGGCGTTGCCGCCGGTTGTCGTCTCGGGGTTGCCGAACATCACGCCGATCTTCTCGCGCAGCTGGTTGATGAAGATGCACGTGGTGTTGGTCTTCGAGATGGTGGATGTGAGCTTTCGCAGGGCCTGACTCATCAGCCGGGCCTGCAGTCCCACGACGTTGTCGCCCATCTCGCCTTCTATTTCTTTCTTCGGCGTGAGAGCAGCCACGGAGTCGATGACAAGGATGTCGATGGCCGACGACGAGATGAGCTGGTCGGCTATCTGCAGTGCCTGCTCACCATTGTCGGGCTGCGAGATCCACAGGTTGTCGGTGTCGACACCCAGCTTCTGCGCGTAGAAACGGTCGAAGGCGTGCTCGGCATCGATGAAGGCTGCTATGCCTCCGGCCTTTTGCGCCTCGGCGATGGCGTGGATGGCCAGCGTTGTCTTACCGGAGCTCTCCGGTCCGTAAATCTCGATGATGCGTCCGCGCGGATATCCGCCGACGCCGAGTGCTGCGTTCAGGCCGATACTGCCCGTGGGAATCACTTCCACGTTCTCCACATGCTCGTCGCCGAGCTTCATGATGCTCCCCTTGCCGAAGTCCTTTTCTATCTTCGACATGGCAGCCTGCAGCGCTTTCAGCTTCTCGCTCTGCGGGTTGCCGCTTTCTGCTTCAATTTCTTTCTTTGCCATGTTGTGTTTTTTAGAAGTAAGTAGTAAGAGGTAAGAAGTAAGAGAATAGCTTCTGCCTCCACGTCTTACTATTATATTTTAAAAATTATTTTTACTATCTAAACTTTTTCTCAATCCGATCAATGTCATTTCTGACTCTTTTACCAAATTCTCAATTGCAATTAAATCTTCATGAGTTATATAACCTAACTTTTCTGCTATTTCCGTCTGGCACATCACTTCCATCAAAGAGCCTGAAGAGAAATCCAAATGATGAATCCTTTCTTTTATGGAGAATCTGCCCATACCTTCTGCGATATTCGAAGGAACGGAAACAGCAGCACGCTGTATTTGGTTGGTAAGTGCGAGTCTTTCTGAAGAAGGAAACTTTTCGGAAAGTTTATAAATGGCTACAACTAGCTGCATAGACAACTGGTAAACTTTCAACTTGCGATAATAAAAATCATTCATGTCATGCGAATTTTGTATTCTCTTACCACTTACTACTTTCTTACTTCTTACTTCTTACCTCTTACTTCTTACCTCTTACCTCTTACCTCTTACCACTTTACCTCTTACAGCTCCAGGTCGCCGTCGAACACTTCGTGCCAGGGCAGACCGTGGATGTTGAGCTGCTCCATGAATGGATCGGGATCGAAATCCTCCACGTTCCACACGCCCGGCTTGCGCCAGATGCCCTTCACGAACATCATGGCACCGATCATGGCGGGGACGCCCGTGGTGTAGCTCACGCCCTGCATGCCCGTTTCCTCGTAGGCTTCTTGGTGCTTGCAGTTGTTATAAACATAATAGGTGCGCTCCTTACCGTCCTTGATGCCACGGATGCGGCAGCCTATCGACGTCTCGCCGTCGTAGTTCTCGCCGAGGTCCTGCGGGTTGGGCAGCACGGCCTTGAGGAACTGCAGCGGCACGATCTTCACCTTCACCCGCTTCTCGGGCTCGTCGGCCAGCGGAGCTTCATACACCAGCTCGTCGATGCGCGACATGCCGAGGTTCTGAATCACGTCGAGATAGGTGAGATACTGCTGTCCGAAGGTCATCCAGAAGCGTGCCTGCTTGATGGTGGGGTAGTTCTTCACGAGCGACTCCAGCTCTTCGTGGTGCATCAGGTACGACTCGCGCGGTCCGATGTTGGGGTAGGTGAGTGCTTTGTGCACCTCGAGCGGCTCCGTCTCTATCCACTCGCCGTCCTTGTAGTAGAGTCCCTTCTGCGTAATCTCGCGGATGTTGATCTCCGGGTTGAAGTTGGTGGCGAATGCCTTGTGGTGGTTGCCGGCGTTGCAGTCGACGATGTCGAGATAGTGTATCTCGTCGAAGTGGTGCTTGGCGGCGTATGCGGTGTAGATGCCGCTGACGCCCGGGTCGAAGCCGCATCCGAGGATAGCCGTCAGTCCGGCCTCGCGGAAGCGGTCCATGTATGCCCACTGCCAGCTGTATTCGAAGTGAGCCTCGTCTTTCGGTTCATAGTTGGCCGTGTCGAGATAGTTGCATCCGCAGGCCAGACAGGCGTCCATGATGGTCAGGTCCTGATAGGGTAGTGCCAGGTTGATGACCAATTCGGGTTTGTAGTCGCTGAAGAGCGCCTTCAGCTGCTCCACGTCGTCGGCATCCACCTGTGCCGTCTTGATGTCCATCGTGTAGCCTTTCTTATGGATGGCCTCCACCAGCTGGTCGCATTTCTCCTTGCGGCGGCTTGCGATCATGAACTCTGTAAACACGTCGGCGTTCTGCGCTATCTTGAACGCAGCCACCGTAGCGACGCCACCGGCGCCAATCATCAATACTCTTGCCATTTTTCCTTTTTTTATAATTTGTTTTTCTTACTTCTTACCTCTTACCTCTCCCTCTCCCTCTCCTTCGGGAAAGGCTACGGGTAGGCGCGTCAGCGGGAATGGGGCCGGGGTGGGGCTTCTCACCCTCTCCCTTTCAGCTCTTCGCCTCTGATGCCGAGCGCGCTCATCAGCGAGTAGCCCAGAATCTCCTGTCGGTAGTTGCCGCCGGGAAGCGGTTGCATGGCGAAGACGGTGATGCGTTTGTCGTCGTCAACCTGTTGCAGAGAGCGGCGTATATGCTCGAAGATCTCCGGCTGCCGGTCGTCGGGTACGACCATGATGCGTTTCACCCCCTCCTGTCTGGCAACGAACATCATCGTGTCGACCACCATGTCCTCCTTCGTTGTGATGGCTTCCACGGGCACGGTGTTGATGATGAACTCCCCGAGCGTGCTTTTGAAAGCCTTTCCAGCGAGTTCCTCATCATATTGGCTCGGCGCGAAGTTCTGCAGCCGTTGCTTGTCTTTGTCGTGTATCAGCACCACGCTTGTCTCATGGTCGCCTTCGCGCAGTCCGCCGTCGAGAGCGACGCATTCCAGCCATCGCGCCATGTCGGCCTGTGGGATGCGCCGTCCCAGCATGCGCTCGAAGTTCACCGTGAGGTCGAAGGCCACGCGGTCCACGAAGTCGACGTCGACCACGATGACATTCTCGCTCCATTTATTATAATTCATAATTCATAATGCATAATTCATAATGGATAATGGAAAATGGATAATGGAAAACTCTCCACTCTCCACTTTCCACTCTCCACTCTCCACTTACTACTTTCCACTCTCCACTCTCAACACGTCATGACATTTCACCGTGGCGGCCTTGCCCTTGAACGTGGTCTTGGCGCGGCAGTCGTCGGCGCTGGCCGAGAAGCGGGCTTCGTAGGTGCCGTCGTCGGTCACCCATGCGCTCTGCGCTTCGTCGAACGAGGCGAGGTCGTAGTTCGAGAATGTCATCTCCACGCGCTGGCTCTCGCCGGGTTTCAGCTCGCGTGTCTTTGCGAAGGCGCGCAGTTCGAAGGCAGGTTTCTCCAGCTTGCCTTTCGGAGCGGCGATGAAGAGCTCCACCGTCTCCTTACCCACGCGCTGCCCCACGTTCTTCACCGTGACGCTGGCCACGTAGCCGTTGCCTTTCTTGGCCACCTTGGGTGCGCTGTATTCAAAGTCGGTGTACGACAGTCCGAAGCCGAAGGGATAGCTCACGGCCACGTTCTTCGTCTGGAAGTAGCGGTAGCCCACGTCGAGCCCCTCCTCGTAGGGAGTCTCGTTGATGAAGGGCCATGCCTCTTTCTCCTCTTTCGACAGTTTGAAATCGTCCCAGAAGGTATAGTCTTTCGGGAAATTCTTCGTCGAGGGCACGTCGTCGAGCGAGCAGGGGAACGTCACGGGCAGCTTCCCCGAGGGGTAGGCCTTGCCCGTCAGCACGTCGGCCACCGAGTTGCCGCCCTCCATGCCAGGCTGCCAGGCCAGCAGGATAGCATCGGCGTAGGGCTTCACGTCCTCTGTGTTCACCGCTCCTCCCACGTTCAGAATCACCACCACGGGTTTTCCCTGTTGGTGGAAAGCCTCGTAAGTGTTCTTCAGCATGGCCTCTTCGTCTTCGTTGATGTCGAAGTCTTCGAAGGTGCGGTCGCCGAATTCACCGCTGCTGCGGCCTACGGTCACGATGGCCAGGTCGTTGTTTTGTGCGGCAAACATGTAGGTGTTCTTGCCCAGCTGGGGCTCTTTCACCCTCGGACGGGGGAAGAACGAGTTGGTGCTCAGGTAGCCCATCTCGGCCTCGGCTTCGAGCAGGGCGAACTCCTTGTATTTCTGATAGACGCCGCGCAGGGTGTCGTTGATCACGAATCCCGCATTCTCCAGACCTTTCACCATGTCGATCACGTAGGGCTTGTTCACGTCGCCCGAACCTGTTCCGCCGGCGTACAGGTTATAAGAGGTGATGCCGAAGAGGGCAGTCTTCTTTCCGCTTTCCAGTGGCAGCGTCTTGTTCTCGTTTTGCAGCAGCACCATTCCCTCAGGAGCAGCCTCGCGGGTCAGCTTGGCGTGCGCCTGAATGTCGGGTTTGTTGGAGTATTTGTAGCCCTTGAAGTGGGGCGTCTTCACCACGTATTCCAGTATTCGGCGCACGTTGCGGTTGATGTCCTCCATCTTGATCGACCCGTCCTTTGCACCCTTGATGATGTCCTGTATCTGTTCGGCGTTGCCCGGAGTGAGCAGGTCGTTGCCGGCAGCCACCTGTCGGTCGGTATGGCGCGTGTCGGTCCAGTCGGTCATCACGATACCCTTGAATCCCCATTCGTCGCGCAGGATGGTGGTGAGCAGTTCTTTGTTCTCCTGTGTCCACGGACCGTTCAGGTAGTTGTACGAGCTCATGATGGTCCACGGCTGACTCTTCCTCACGGCTATCTCGAAGCCTTTCAGATAGAGTTCGCGCAGCGGCCGGGGGCTCACCACCGAGTTGTTGTACATACGGTTCGACTCCTGGTTGTTGGCAGCGAAGTGCTTGGCCGAGACGCCCACGCCCTGGCTCTGCACGCCGTTGATCATCGCCGCGGCGATATATCCCGTGAGGAACGGGTCCTCGGAGTAGTATTCAAAGTTGCGGCCGCAGAGCGGAGAGCGCATCAGGTTCATGCCCGGGCCGAGGATGACGTCGCAGCCATACTCCAGCACCTCATTGCCCATGGCTTGCCCCACGCGCTCCACGAGCGGCGTGTTCCATGTCGATGCCAGCAGCGTGCCGATGGGGAAGCCCGTGCAGTAGTAGGTGTTCGGATCGTTGGGGCGTTTTTCAGAGATATGCACGCCCGCAGGACCGTCGGTGAGCACCGTGTGGGGGATGCCCAGCCGTTCTATCTTGGCCGTGTTTCCAGCCGCGCCGAGCACGATGGCGCCGGCGTTAGGGTCGGGATTCGTAGGAAGTCCGAAGTAAGTGTTGCCGAAACTGTAGCCCACGAGCAGTGTGGCTTTCTCCTCGATGGTCATTTCTTTCACCACGCGGTCGATGTTCTTCGGGGTCAGCTTCACCTGAGCCGAGGCCCCGCCTGCAATCATCATTGCTGCCATGATTAGTTGGATTGTTTTCATAAGAGTAAATGGATATTGTTGATTCATTTTATCCGCAAAGATACGACAAATTATGACAATACGAAACAATCTCCGCGTTTTTTTTCGGATGATACAAAAAAAAGGACGCCACCCAGCGTCCTTTTTTATCGTAATTCTTGCCTCTTACCTCTTACCTCTTACTTCTTACCTCTTACCTCTTACTTCTTACCTCTTACTTCTTACTTCTTACTTCTTACTTCTTACTTCTTACCTCTTACCTCCTCCCTCTCCTTCGGGGAGGGCCGGGGTGGGGCTTCCTACCTCTTACATCCCAATGACGCTCTTCTCGAGCCAGTAGCAGACGATACCGGCCAGATAGCCCACGAAGGCAATCCACGTGATGCGCTTCATGTACCAGCCGAAGGTGATCTTCTCCAATCCCATCACCACCACGCCGGCGGCACTGCCGATGATGAGCATCGAACCACCCACACCGGCACAGTAGGCCAGCAACTGCCAGAAGATGCCGTCGACGGCCATGTCGCCCGTAGGAGCCACGGGGTACATGCCCATTGCACCAGCCACCAGCGGCACGTTGTCAACGATGCTCGAGAGCACACCGATGATGCCCGTCACAAGGTAGTGGTTGCCGCCCGACACGTCGTTGAGCCACTCGCCGAGGGCCGTCAGCACGCCCACATGCTCCAGACAGCTCACCGCCATCAGGATGCCGAGGAAGAACATGATCGTCGACAGGTCGATGCGCGACAGCAGGTCGGTGACGCGTTTCGCCATCGTGTCCTCCTCACCCTCGCGGTGCACGCTGCGGTGGAAGATCTCCGTCACCGTCCACAGAATGCCCAGCACCAGCAGGATGCCCATGAACGGGGGAAGGTTGGTCAGGCCGCGGAACACCGGCACGAAGCACAGACCGCCCACGCCCAGCCAGAAGATGATGTCGCGCTGAGCCTTCGTGAACGTGCTCACCTCGGCCTTCGGCAGGTTCTGAGCCTTGTCGAACTTGCCGTTCAGCTGGAACTGCAGGATGAAGGCCGGGATGACCATCGAGACGAGCGACGGCACGAGAATCTCCGTGATGACGCCCTGCGTGGTGATCACACCCTTGATCCACAGCATGATCGTCGTCACGTCGCCAATCGGCGAGAAGGCACCGCCCGAGTTGGCAGCGATGATCACCAGCGCGGCATAGAGGATGCGCTCCTTGCGCTCCTGCACCAGCTTGCGCAGCACCATGATCATCACGATCGACGTCGTCAGGTTGTCCAAAATGGCCGAGAGGAAGAACGTCATGAAGGCGATGCGCCACATCAGCTTGCGCTTCGAGCGCGTCTTCAGCGTGTCGCGCACGAAGTTGAAGCCGCCGTTGGCATCCACAATCTCCACAATGGTCATGGCCCCCATCAGGAAGAACAGCGTCTCGGCCGTGTCGCCCAGCGACACCTTGATCTTCTCGCTCACCTGGAGCAGCACGTCGTCGCCCGCGATATAGCTCTCGGGCGACATCATGAACAGCGTCCAGCACGCCACGCACATCAGCAGCGCGATGGCAGCCTTGTTGATTTCCAATACGCTCTCGGTGGCGATGCAAGCATAGCCAATCACGAAAGCAATCACAATAAGCAGTGTTAACGTAGACATTTTAGGTTTTTTTGATTGTTTGTAGTTCTTCGTAATCTGTTGTTACCAGCGTTTGCGATGCAAAGGTACTACAAATAATCCGTAATGCCCACTTTTCTGAATAAGAAATTTGAAATTCAACTCGCAAGACGAATACCGTCAGCACCGGATTGTACAATATTTATACCGAAAAATCGTGCTCACTTTTTTTTCAATTCTAGAAAGGAAAACGGACTATTCGAGGTAAAAGAACCATACAAAAACGCAGAAAAAACGGCCCCGATTTTCAAAATGAGCCATCTTACACTCCAAAATGCGTCATTTTGCTCTTCAAAATGACGCATTCTGCACGCCGAAATGAGCCGTTTTGGAATGTAAAATGGCTCATTTTGAAAGTCGTAAAAATGTAAAGAAAATACAAGACGCTTATTTCCAACTCTTTACAACTTCCGCGAGAATCGCTCATACGCGGCCATCAGATTTTTATTTCAGAAAACCGCCCTTCTCAGAGCCCCAAAACGCACTTTTTGTCAATATAATTCAAACGTCAGCGCGCACCCCTCCCGACTGCTCACGCACTCCGGACGTCGCTCAGAGCCCTCCGCTCTGACCCCTTGCCAGCAGACAAAAAAACGGGACCCACATTGCTGCGAGCCCCGTTCGTCAGATATAGGCTATCTTTCTATTAACGTTCTTTTCTTACCAGTCCTCATCGTCGTCGGCCCAGAGACCGCCGCCCTTACTGCGCGAGTCAAGGTCGCCGCTGGTGTCGTCGACGATGCTGATGGCCTCACCACCTTCCAAGCGGTCATCGTCCAGTTCGACATGCTCACCGGTGTACCCTTCGTCGAGCCATCCGGCAGTTCCGTATTTGTCATGAACGTTACCGAACCTGACATTTTTTGTCATCGTGGCGCACAGGAAGCCTTCGTACAGATAAGCTGTGACGGCCACTTCCGGCTTAACGTATTTCTTTTTCATACTGTTTTTCATCGTGCATCCCCTTTCTTATTTAACAAAATATTTCTTTCCGTTGATGATGTACACACCAGTGGGCAGGTTGCGCAGGTCGGTAGAGCCGCGCTTCACCTCCTGTCCCCTGATATTGAAGATCACATCCATGTACTCCACGGGGATGTTCTTCTCCTTGGCATCCTTGACAATCTCAGAGATGGAGCTGGCATCGCCCGGGTGGTTCATGTTGTCGAAGTCGTTGAGGCTCACATCAGCATCGTCAACATCACCCCATACATCGCTCGTCAGCTTCGACTTTGCTATTCCGTCGGGAATGACGATAGCTGTATACTGGGTCCAGTTGCCGTGACTCGACTCAGTCACCTTGCGGTAGAACCTGGGGTAGTATACTTTGTCGGCCAAGTGAACCGTTCCGTCAGCACGTTTATCACTGACATTTCCAAGGAAATAAGAGTTCATGGGAATCTTCTGCTTGATTCCTCTTGTCTCATCAGATTCATTAGTTTTATCCACCTTTCCTACAAACGTCAGGAATCCACCCGTGTGTGTAGGGGTCTGCATGCTTTCAGTGTAGTCCATCAGTTCACGCTTCACCTGCGTCTGAACAGGAATGTCGTTTTTGATATCTTTTGCTCCCTGGGCAACAGTTCTGGTATATCCGTCTCCTTTCAGCATCCATTTTCCGACTGCAGGATCTGTATGAGGCTTGTACATTGGATCAGTCAGTTGCTTTACGCCTGTAATATACCCTTTCACTTGATCCATAGTAGTTGTTCCAACTTTCTCTCCTTTCAAAACACCGACATTCGGGTGAACCATGTAGGGATGTCCAGCAAAGGCCAGCGTACCACGTATCTGATACCATTTGGATGTATTCTCCAATTGTTCGGCACTGGGACTATATCTATACTCATATGTGACATCTGCTGTTCCATCATACCTATGGTATTTTCTCACATCTGTTCCATCGACAGTATGCTTATCGCTACTATCAGAATAATACAGATTGTTGTCTTCATCAATATAGTAGGTCTGTGCGATGTCTGTAAAATAGAGCACCATGGCCTTCTTGTCACTATTCTTCTGCTTGACGATACGGGCATCGGAGAACTCAACAATATCATAGCCAGCCGAGAAACAGTCTTCAAGCTGCTCATCGGTCATATTGAACGGATAACACATCGTGTACCATGTGTCATCGACGAGTCTCTCCACAACATCTTCACCAGGGGTATATGCTGACATAATCTTCAGCTGAATCCACCCAAGATTCGTGTATGTTTCTGTATTATTCAGTTCTATTCCGTCTCTCGCGGCTATAACATAAGGAGCTTTATTCCTTCTCTCATAATCACTTGTTTGCCTTTGTATTCTATACGCTGTGCCTGACTGAGATTGCTCGTGCAGTGGCCATACATCTCCATTCGGAGCAGGGTATTGGTTGTCGGCAGTCCTTCTCTCAATATAGTCCAGATCAGGAACCAAATATGTGTTTGACAGGTATTTGGCAGCTTCCCTTGCTTCTGCTTCTGTCATGATACTTCTGTTATTGAACGAATTGTCGTTAACGATATCATCTTCTATGTATGGATTCTGATCATAGAAAGCCCGCAAAGTCTCGCTTTCAGGGAAATGCAAGTTCAGACAGTGCTTGCCGGAATAAAGAGATGGGACTTCAGCTGTCGGGGTACCATTAATCAGATCCACAGGGGGCTCTGATCCGTTCGCATTTACGAGCGTGTTGGCAAAAGTTCCACCATCACCAGTCACACCTTGTGCAACTGGGATTATCAACGGAATCTTATCTACTGTCCTTGCCATCACATAAATGTCACCGAGTTTATCACAGTTCTGGAAAGCTTCGTACCCGATTGTTTGCGGATCATCTTGTGCCTCGGGAATAGTAATCTGTGTTAATGATTTACAGTTAGCAAAACATTTGGCTCCAATGTGTGTCACAGAAGAAGGAATTCTGACTGACTCCAGATTGAGACAACCATCAAACATTCCATCTCCCAGAATTTGTACTCCCTCCGGGATGTTAGCGTGTTTAAGCTGTTTACAATCCTTAAATACTTCATCACCGAAAGCGCAGCCATGAATACCTCGTGTAAAGAAAATATTCTCCAGCGAAGTGTTCATGAAAGCATGCGTTGCTATGTTTTTTACGCCATTACCAATGTAAACATTTTTAAGAGAGCTACAGTTGTAGAAGGCGTTAGTCCCGATATTGGTAATCTCATTAGGAATAATGAGAGTTTCGGGTTTGATGTCGTTCCCTAACCATTCGGGAATAGGATTCAGAGTTTTGGGAAGGGTAAGAACCGACCCTTCCCCTTGGCATTTGCTGCCAAAGTTGCTCTTTTTGTTGACGAAATCCGTTGCATCGTATTCAGAAAAATCATATTCTTTGGCAGTGAGAGCACCTTTTACAGTATTGTTCCATTCATTTTCATTTTGAATCTGTCCAATGAGCACGACCTTATTAATCTCTGCAAGCTTTGTCTTCTTCTCAGCGCTTAGCGCACTGTAATCACCGCTGGCCAGGTTCTCCAACGCTACATACACGGCATCACCCAGCTTCGTGTCGTCCGTGATTTCATTCTTCTCCTCATCATAGAACTTGATGGCTGCGTTCGCCGCTACGGAAATGGCGAGGACGGCGAACAAAAGTAACATTTTCCTCATATTGCGTATTTTCTTTTGATTATTTCTTATTGATTTCTTTCAAACAGTGAGGGTGTGGAAAATACATGAACAGGAGCTTGCGTTTTATGAAAGCACAAAACGCAGATGATTCGGACACATGACGTGCCATTGCAAAAAGTAAAAACCTTTTCATTACTAAAATTTGAATTAATTATGTTTATATGATTGTTCGTTGTACTATTGCTTCGTTTGCGGTGCGGAGGGCCTGCGCTGTTGAGGCGGCCGTGCACCTCGGTGGCGCCGGTGCGGCACCGTGCCTCCTTGCGAGGCGTTGCTTTTTTTGAAAAAGAACCTATCACGAGTAAACGGGATAGGTTCTTCGTCGATAGCGTCTTGTCTCACGACACGAGGCCATATAAAATCCAAAGAAAATTCATTTTGCTATCACGCTTCCCAGCGGGACTTTTGCTATTTGCAAAATCTCCCAAATAGATGGGAGGATAAATCAACTCGGTGCAAAGTTACGTTTTTTTCCTTAACCGCCAAACTTTTCTTTGCATAAAAGCATTGTTGTAAACATAATTTAACTTAATGCGTATCGACGTAAGTTTATTATTATATTATGTATACCTTATATTATAAAAGGATTGTCCGCAAGTGTGCCTTTCTCTTCTTGTTGTGTTAATGAGTTGGCAAAACGGCGTGATTATTTAATTTTTCATCGATTTGAGCTTCATTTTCTTATGTATTGTTACCAAACGAATACAGTGTTTTTAGGATCACCTCTCCACAATCCACAAAAAAAAGAGGACGGGGCTTGCGCCTGCCGTCCTCTTTATAATGAAAATGGAAACGTTGGATCTTGGTCTTAGTCAATCTGAGCGAGCTTGTTGTCGGAGCCGAGCACGTCGATGATCTTGTGCTTGTACATCTTCTCCATCTCGTCGCGGGCGGGACCGCAGAACTTACGTGGGTCGAACTCTCCGGGTTTGTCGTGGAGCACGCGGCGCACGGCAGCGGTGAAGGCCAGACGAGAGTCAGAGTCGATGTTGATCTTGCACACAGCGCTCTTCGAAGCCTTGCGGAGCTGCTCTTCGGGAATACCGATGGCATCGGGCAGCTTGCCGCCGAGCGAGTTGATCTCGTCGACATACTCCTGGGGCACTGAGCTCGATCCGTGGAGCACGATGGGGAATCCGGGGAGCTTCTCCATGACGGCGTCGAGGACGTCGAAGGCCAGTGGCGGGGGCACGAGCTTGCCGGTTTTCGGGTCGCGTGTGCACTGCTCGGGTGTGAACTTATAGGCTCCGTGGCTGGTGCCGATAGAGATGGCGAGCGAGTCGCAGCCCGAACGCTGTGAGAACTCGATGACCTCCTCGGGCTTGGTGTAGTGGCTGACGGCGCTCGACACTTCGTCTTCAACGCCGGCGAGCACGCCGAGCTCGGCCTCTACGGTGACATCGAACTGGTGAGCATAGTCGACGACCTTCTTGGTCAGTGCGATGTTCTCCTCGAAGGGGAGCGAACTAGCGTCGATCATGACGCTCGAGAAGCCGTAGTCGATGCAGCTCTTGCAGGTCTCGAAGCTGTCGCCATGGTCGAGGTGCAGCACGATCTCGGGGTGCTTGCAGCCCAACTCCTTGGCATACTCCACGGCGCCCTGTGCCATGTAGCGCAGCAGCGTGGCGTTGGCGTAGTTGCGTGCGCCCTTCGACACCTGCAGGATGACGGGGCTGTTCAGGTCGCTCGAAGCCTTGATGATGGCCTGGAGCTGCTCCATGTTGTTGAAGTTGAATGCCGGGATGGCATAACCGCCGTTGATGGCGCGCTTGAACATCTCACGGGTGTTCACGAGTCCTAAACTCTTGTAATCTACCATAATGCTTTTTTATTTATTAGTTGATAATCTTTTCCAGTGCAAAGGTACAAAAAAGTTCATAGTTCATAGTTCATAGTTCATAGTTTTTTTTGTCGGGGGGGCTTTTTTTTCATTGGTTAACAGTTTTATGTTGCGTTGAGAACGCAACATACGGGACTTCTTTGGGACTTCTTTGGGGCTTCTTGGGGGGCTCGGCCCTTCGGGGGGTGCGCTTTTCTGCCGGTCAGTTGTCGATGCGCTTGACGTGCTCCTCGAAGTGTTCGCGGTCGGCGATGGCTCCGTTCTTGATGCGTGCGCGGTAGTTGTAGATGGTGTTGACGCTGTAGTGGAGGAACTCGGCTATCTTCGAGCTGTCCTCGATGCCGAGGCGTATGAGTGCGAAGATGCGCAGGCTGGTGTTCATGCGCTCCCCTTTCTGCAGGGTGATGCGTTCCTCGGGCACGAGGAGGGCGTTGAACTGGTCGACGAAGTCGGGGAAGAGGTGCAGGAAGGCGGCGTCGAAGCTGTCGTAGAGCTCCTCGAGCTCCTTGTCCTTGAACTCTTGCGAGCGTGTCATGTTGTAGAGTTCCTGGTATTCGCGGTTCTTCACCATCTTGTTGACGCGCTTGCGGAACTGGTCCATCTTGTCGATATAGATGGAGCACAGACGCATGAAGCGCCCTACATACTCCTCCTTGACGCGCCCGGCCTCGGCGATGCGCTGGTTGAGCTGCGAGAGCTGTGTGTTCTTGGCCGTGAGCTGGCTGTTGAGCGTGGATAGCTGGGTGTTGAGTGTGGAAAGCTGACTGTTGGAGGCAGAGAGCTGGTCGTTCTTCTGGTGGAGCTCGTCGCGTGCGGCGGCGAGGCGTTTGCGCTGGCTGTTCACGTAGAAGAGTGTTGCCACGAGGCTGAGTGCGAGCACGCTGACGGCCACGAGGAGCAGACGGAGCTGCCCCTTGGCGCGCTCGTTCTCGTCGCGATAGGCACGGTCGATGGAGAGGAGGAGCGGCTGTATCTGCCAGTTGCGCACACGCGAGCCGAAGCGTCCGGCGCAGTCGCTGGCGAAGTTGATATATCGCGAGGCGCGGTTGATGTCGCCCTGCATCATGAGCTGGTTGCACACCTCCCACATGGAGCCTTGGTTCATCACGGCGTTGCGCACGTCGGCGAGTGCCGACTCCACCACCCAGCGCATCATCTGCACGCTGTCGCCCGCCGCCTTGTACTCCAAGTAGCGGTAGAGGGCAGTGAGGGCGAAGGGGTGCGAGCCTGGTTCTACGAGGCGGAGCCAGTGGTCGTTGATGGCCATCGACTCTTTCAGCCTGTTGTTGTTCAGCAGATCCTGCTCGCGGAGGCAGAGCACAGCGTTGTTATCGGGCGGCAGGGTGGCATACATCAGCTGCTTGTAGTGCTCGGCTTTGGTGGTGTAGAGCTCGCGCTGTCCCGGCACGTGGCTGTAGTAGGCCAGTTCGCCGAACACATGGCGGCACGCTTCGTAGTACCGGCCGAGGGCCACGCTGTCGATGGCCGCTGGCTGCACCTCGTCGAGGATGGCCTGAGCCTCGTCGAACATGCCGGTGTTGCTGCATTGCAGGGCGAGGAGCGATCGGCACTCGTCGGCCCGTGAGCGCTGTCCCATCTGTTCGCTGAGGCGTATGCACGTCTGCAGGTAGACGATGGCCGAGTCGTTGATGAAGGGCATGTATTCCTGATAGAGGCTGCGGGCGATGTCGTAGCGCGTCGGTGTGTCGGTGGCGGCGTCGTATTGCTGTCTGAGGGTGGCGATGCGCTGCTCCTTAGCCTCGACAAACGATGCCGTGGCGGCGATGGCCTCGTCGAGACAGTGGTAGAGCGAGTCGAGATTCTGTGCTTGCAGATGCCCTGTGAGCATGCTGGCAAGCACCGCCGTCAGCAGTCGTAGCAATACTCTCATCTTTTTTTTCTCTGGTTAGTTGTGCAAAAATACGGAAAATATCTGACAACAGCAAGAAAAACGCGCGAAAAAAAGGCATGGAGCCGAAATGTGGAGCGCGGCGTTTGGCCGTTTGCGCTTTTTTGCGTACATTTGTAGGCACAACCAAACGATGAATGGCATGAGACAAGTGAGACCGAAGAAGAACCTGGGCCAGCACTTCCTGACCGACCTGTCGATAGCGCGCGCTATCGCCGACACGGTGGATGCCTGTCCGGAGCTGCCTGTGCTCGAGGTGGGTCCGGGCATGGGCGTGATGACACAGTATCTGGTGGAGAAGCCGCGCGAGCTGAAGGTGGTGGAGATAGACCGCGAGAGCGTGCAGTACCTGCATGAGCACTTCCCTCGTCTGCGCGAGAACATCCTGGGCGAGGACTTTCTCAGGATGGACCTGACGAAGGTGTTCGACGGCCGTCCGTTCGTGCTGACGGGCAACTACCCGTACGACATCTCGTCGCAGATTTTCTTCAAGATGCTCGACAACCGCGACCTCATCCCGTGCTGCACGGGCATGATCCAGCGCGAGGTGGCGCAGCGCATGGCGTCAGAACCCGGCACGAAGGCCTACGGCATCCTATCGGTGCTGATGCAGGCTTGGTACGACGTGGAGTATCTGTTCACCGTCGACGAGCATGTGTTCAACCCGCCGCCCAAGGTGAAGAGCGCGGTGATCCGGCTGACGCGCAACCGCGTGGAGCGCTTAGGCTGCGACGAGGTGCTCTTCAAGCGCGTGGTGAAGGCGGTGTTCGGGCAGCGCCGGAAGATGCTGCGCGTCAGCCTGCGCCAGTTGTTCACGGCAGGCCAGCCCCGCGTGGGCTTCTACGAGCAGCCGGTCATGACGCGTCGGCCCGAGCAGCTGAGCATCCGGGAGTTTGTGGAGCTGACGAATATGGTAGAGGGGGAGCTGAAAGGTGACAGTTCATAGTTGATAGTTCATAGTTCATAGTTGGGAGGTGATCCTCCTTTCACCCTTCACCTGCCGCCAGGAGAAGGAGAACGAGCGTGAGAAGGAAGGTGGCGATGACGGGCCAGGGCTCGCTGTCGTAGATTTCCTGAGGCTCGGGCATCGGGTGACGGAGGGCCACACGCGCGTACATATAATTATATGTGCGGTACACGATGACTCCGATGAGGCAGCCCAGCAACGCACCGGCCAGGATGTCGGTGGGGAAATGGACGCCGAGGAACATGCGCGAATAGCAGGAGCCGCAGGCCCACGCCACGGTGCACGCCGCGATGCACGGCTTGCGATAGAGCAAGGCGAGAAATGTTGCCACGGCGAAACCGTTGCTGGCATGGTTCGACGGGAACCCGTATCGACCGCCTCGATAGCCGTTGACATAGCTCAGCATGTCCATGACGGCCGGGTCGTGGCTGGGTCGCAGACGGGCTATCCACGGCTTCAGCGTGCTGGCGATGACGAAGTCGCTCAGCAGGAAGAGCAGTGCCACGGAGAGCACCATGACAAGTGCACCGCGCCACGTGTTGTGTCTGAGCAGACACCACACGGCGACGATGGCCATCGGCATCCAGGTGAACTTGTCGGTATAGTTCACCCAAAAGTGACTGTAGGCGTCGGAAGCCGGAAAATTGATGGCGGAGATCAGACTATAGTCTGCTTCGCGCACCCAGTCGACGAGGGTGTTTTGTGTTTCGTATGCCATGCTTGAATGTTTATCGCGGTGCAAAGGTAGACAAAATAATTAAGAGTTAAGAATTAAGAGTTAAGAAATAAAAGGGAAGAGGGAAGAATTAAGGGGGAAGAAGCCCCACCCCGGCCCCATTCCCGCTGACGCGCCTACCCGTAGCCTTTCCCGAAGGAGAGGGAGAATGAAGAGGGAAGAAGGAAGAGGGAAGGATTAAAGGTCCCACCCGACTCCCCCGAGGGGGAGAAATTACCACCTCTTGGAAAGCCTCCCCTCGGGGAGGTATGGAGGGGGCCGCAGTTAAGAGTTAATAAACTATTTGAAGATGGAAGATAAGGTAAGAAAATATGAGGAACTGGCAGCACAGGTGAAGAGCCTGATTGCCGGTGAGAGCAACGAGGTGAGCGTGCTGGCCAACGTTTCGGCCGCCATCCGCGAACAGATGGGCTTCTTCTGGGTGGGATTTTACCTGGTGGAGGGTGAGCAATTGGTGCTGGGTCCGTTCCAAGGCAGCGTGGCCTGCTACCGCATACCCTACGGAAAGGGTGTGTGCGGCAGCGCATGGGCAGAGCGTCGGACACTGGTGGTGCCCGACGTGGAAGCGTTCCCGGGACACATCGCGTGCAGCTCGCTGAGCCGTTCGGAGATTGTGGTGCCGCTGTGGACGCAGGCTGGCGACGGCAAGGGCTCCGTCTGGGGCGTCTTAGACATTGACAGCACGGAACTGTCGACATTCGACGAGACAGACCGCGTGTGGTTAGAAAAGATTTGCGAGCTGGTCAGCCAGTGTCTGAAAGGTTGAGCGCATCGAACCGGCCTCGGGCATGCCCGTAGCCTCGGCAACTTCGAGGATGCGGCGCATGAAGTAGAGCTGGCGCGAACAGCGTTCGGCACTTGCAGCGACGGCCGACGGCGAGAGGTAGAACGAGAGCATCTGCACGGCCGAGCGCCACAACAGCCTGATGCGCGCGGCGGCCTGCTGGCTGTCGCCGATGAGGGCATAGGCTCGTGCCACGTCAAGATCGGAGCCCATCAGGAAGTCGGCGGGGACCGTGGAAAGCGGGACGACCGTGTCAGCGCGTCGCAAGACGTTGCGGGCGCGGTCGTCGTCGTGTTCGCTGATAAGGTGAAGTGCCAGCTGGACAAAGAGCCGACGGTAGCGGTAGGCCATGCCCCGTGCGGTCTCGTCGTGATAGACGGCAGGGTCGTTGATGCCGCGGAAGCGGAAGTGGTGCATCAGCAGGTCGTAGGTCTTGGCCGTGTCCATGCGCGGCACGGAGTCGGGCTGGGGCGTGAACCGCGCGGCGAGACCCTCCACGACGGTGTAGTCCTGAAGGTTCAGGTAGTCGTCCTCGCCCACCGAGGTGGCCACATAGAGCGGCCGTTGCGAGCTGTGGCGCAGCAGTTCGGTGAGCGCCAGTTCCTGTTTGTAGAGTACGCGGCGTCCATGGAGAGGGATTCGCCACTGGTTGCCGAGCTCGAGCGTGTCGGACGACAGGTCGTGCAGGTCGTAGGCATCGTTGCGTCCGGTGATGTAGTCGGCAGGATCCCACTCGATGGGGAGCGCCGGTGAGTCGTAAGCCTGCCGTCGCAGCTGGTCGATGTACCAGTCGGTCTGCAGGTACGACATGTTGCAGACGCGCGCATCGGTGCGGAATCCCTCCACCTCCTGTGCATACCAGAGCGGAAAGGTGTCGTTGTCGCCGTTGGTCAGGATGACGGGATTGCCCTCGGCTGGAAGCGATGCGAGATAGTTGTGGCCAGCGTCGGCGCAGATGTAACGGCCCGAACGGTCGTGGTCGTCCCAGTTCTCGGAAGCCATCCGCAGGGGAACGGACAGCGACGCCACGGCAGCAAGCACCGCCAGAGCGAGGTTGGCGTGCCGCGGCGGCAGGACATGACGGCGCTTCAGCACCGGCAGACGCGAAAGACCCGATGACAACACACGCCGCAACAGGTCCGACAACCCCGCGACCCCCATGCCGCACCAGACGGCAAAGGCGTAGAAAGAGCCAGCGTAAGCGTAGTCGCGTTCGCGCGGCTGGCCGGGAGTCTGGTTCAGATAGACCACGATGGCCAGTCCGGTCATGAGGAAGAGCATCCCTACGACGTGACATTGGCGCACGCCTCTCCGCCCGTTGGCGCAGAGCTGCCACACGATGCCGATGATGCCGAGCAGCAGTGGCAGACAGTAGTAGACGTTGTGACCGCGGTTGTGCTGCAGCTCGTCGGGCAACAGGCGCTGGTCGCCGAGCCTCCAGTTGTCGAGAGGGGCGAATCCCGAGAGCCAGTTGCCGTGTTCAGGCTCGCCGTGGCTCTGCAGGTCGTTCTGTCTCCCTGCGAAATTCCAGAGGAAATAGCGCCAATACATGAAGTTGCACTGATAAGAAAGGAAGAAACGCAGGTTGTCCCACTGCGACGGCATGCGCACGGGTACGCTCTCGCCGCAGCGGTCGTACCACGTCTCGCGGCCGTGGTTGCCGCCGGTCCAAGCCTCGTAAGCCTGCGCATGACGCGGATTCCACATGCGCGGAAAGAGCATCTGCTGCTCGTAACGGTAGTCTGAATGGTGGGCAGTGACGATATACTGGTCCTTTTCGCCCTCGCTCTCCTTGGGCTTGCGCTGGTAGATGGCCTTTCCTTCGTTGACGTCGGGCACGCAGTAGTTCCCCTCCACGCGCAGACGGGGCTGGGACGTGTAGGCTTGTCCGTAAAGCAGAGGACCGTGTTCGTACTGGTCGCGCGCCAAGTAGCGCCCCAACGCGAAGATGTCCTTCGGCGCATTCTGGTTCATCGGCGTGTTGGCCGAGGCTCGGACGAACGTGACGGCGTAGCTGCCGTAGCCGAGCAGCAGCATGAGCAGGCAGAGCAGCGAGGTGTTGGCGACGCGCATGCAGTGACGCTGCGTGTAGACAATGGCAGCGAAGAGCAGCGGGAATAATATAATAAGGTATAGAATGAGCCCTGTGTTGAACCGAAAACCGAGACCGTTGACCAGCAACAGCTCGCACCATCCGCCCAAGGTGCAGACACCGGGAATGATACCGAAGAGGATGACGGCGATGAGAAGGAAAGAGAAAGCGAGGGCCAGGAGCGTACCAAAACGTCGTCCGCCGGGGTAACGACGGTGATAGAACACAAGAACGATGGCAGGCAGACACAGCAAGTTGAGCAGATGGACGCCGATGGAAAGGCCCATCAGGTAAGCAATGAGCACCAGCCAGCGGTCGCTCTGCGGCTCGTCGGCGTGTTCTTCCCACTTCAGGGCGAGCCAGAAGACAGCGGCAGTGAAGGCAGAGCTGAAGGCGTAGACCTCGCCTTCGACGGCCGAGAACCAGAAGGTGTCGCTGAAGGTGTAGATGAGCGAGCCCACAAAAGCCGAGGCTTCGATGAGAATCAGCTTGCGGAGGGAGAATGAGTTATCCAAAGCCAAGGCGGCCGCGGCCCCCCCTACGGCCCCCGAGGGGGCTTCATTAGTTTGGAGTGCTGAAGCCTTTGTGTCCTCATTGGGAGACGACAAGGGGACCAACAGCCTTCGCACGAGATGACTGATGGTAAGGAAGAGGAAGAGGATGGTGAGTGCAGAAAGCAATGCACTCATGAGGTTGACCATGCGGGCCACATCGTCGGGCGAGGAGGCAAACTGCGAAAAAAGATTGGCCGTGAGCATGAAGAAGGGTGCTCCTGGTGGGTGACCGACCTCGAGTTTATAACCCGAAAGAATGAATTCGGGACAGTCCCAGAACGATGCCGTGGGCTCGATGGTGAGCGCGTAGACGGTGGCTGCGATGGCGAAGGTGAGCCACGCGAGCAGGTTGTTGATGGTGTGGAAATGTTTCATCTTTGCTTACTTCAGGCCGACGTGCGCGTCGGAACCGACGACCCACGTGCCAACTGGTAAGCAAAGGTACGGCGAAAGGTGGTAAAGAACAGAAAAAAGAGCCTGACATTTGTCTGACAATAGGCAGACAAATGTCTACATGCTTGATTCCCTGACGGTTAGCTCATAGCCTCTTCCGCGGTCGGAAGTGATCTGAAGGTTGCTGCACTGCTCCACGATGGGCTTCAGACGGCGCACGAGAGTGTAGAGCGTGTCGCTGGCATCGGGCTTCTTCGGCCACAGACGGTCGCAGATGTCCTGCTTGCTCAGGCGCTGGCGGTCGGCAAGGAAGAGCATGCGCATGAACTGCAGCTGCATGGGCGTCAGTCGGACGGGGCTGTTGCTGCTGTCGAGAAAGAGGTCGCTGTCGGCATCGTAGCTCAGTGTGCCAATGCGGAGAAGGTGCTGGTCGCGGATATCGGTAGGCTGGGGTGTTGTCGGGAGTGCTGAGGGGAGCATGGTCTGGCGGCGGCGGTGCTGTCCGACGACGACGATTCCCCACACCATCACCACCATCCACAGCACGGCGGGCAGGCGCTGGTCCGACAGCGAGAGCACCATGAGGGGCGAACAGGAGGCGTAGCTGCGGTAGGAAGCCTGCTGTCCGTCGAGCCGGCGCGTGTGGGCTTCGGTGTGCAGACCGCTGTAAGCCATGTCGTAGCCGATGAACGATACGTCGCGCAGCATGTCGATCTGCAGGTTACGGCGATAGTCGCGGATGGTGTCGGGCGTCAGCCAGAGGTCGTGCTTGGCGGCCAGCGTCAGCTGCAGGGCGTTGTCCATGTCGTCGACGATGAGTTGCCGGGCCTGACGGTAGCTTCCCATGCTGCTCACCATGGCCGAGGCAAGGATCAGACAAAAGATGATTACGGTGTATCTTGGCTTCATACGTTTTTCCTTCTTTCTGTGAATGAGAACAAAAATTTGGCACAAAATTACGGAAAATGTTCGGAATATGAGCGATAATGATTATCTTTGTGGCATGAATTTAAGTGAAATTAAGGATAAGACGATCGCCGTGCTGCTCTCGGGAGGCGTTGACAGTTCGGTCGTGGTGCACGAGCTGGCACAGCAGGGCCTGCACCCAGACTGCTTCTACATCAAAATCGGACCTGAGAAAGAGGAGGAATGGGACTGTTCGTCGGAGGAAGACCTCGAAATGGCGACCGCCGTTGCCCACCGATACGGCTGCCGGTTGGAAGTGATAGACTGTCACAAGGAATACTGGGATCAGGTGACGCGCTACACCATGGACAAGGTGAGAGCCGGATTCACGCCCAATCCCGACGTGATGTGCAACCGACTCATCAAGTTCGGGGCCTTCGACGAGAAGAAAGGTCACGAGTACGACCTGATAGCCACAGGGCATTACGCCCAGACGGAGTGGAAGGATGGCGGCAAATGGCTCACGACGAGTCCCGATCCGGTGAAGGACCAGACCGATTTCCTGGCTCAGATAGCAAGCTGGCAACTGGAGAAAGCGCTGTTTCCCATCGGCCACTACGTGAAAAACGAGGTTCGCGAGATTGCTGAACGCGAGCACCTGGTGAACGCGCGGCGCAAGGATTCGCAGGGCATCTGCTTCCTTGGCAAGATCAACTACAACGACTACATACGCCGATACCTCGGCGAACAGCCGGGCGACGTGATTGAACTGGAGACAGGCAAGCGCATCGGCGAGCACCGAGGACTGTGGTTCCACACCATCGGACAGCGCAAGGGACTGGGTTTCGGCGGCGGTCCGTGGTTCGTCGTGAAGAAGGACGTGGAGGCCAATATCCTCTATGTCAGCCACGGTTACGACCCTGCGACGGCTTACAAGAAGGACTTTCTTGTCCACGATTTCCACTCGCTGATTCCCTCGTCGACGCCGATGGGCGAGCAGTATGCGCAGCAGGGGCTGGCGGCAGGCAGCGTCTGTTTCAAGATAAGGCACACACCAGAGTATCATCAGGCCGAGATAGAGCCTACAGGCGACGGCCGCTACATCATTCATTCGCGAGAGAAGATCCACGGCGTGGCGCCGGGACAGTTCTGTGTGGTCTATGATGAGCAGCACCATGCCTGCTGGGGGTCAGGTGAAATAACCCTTTAAAAACAAAGAATATGAAGAGATTGTTGTTTTTCATCGTAGCGGTTTGCGCCGTGCTCATTGTAAAAGGGCAGGAAATCAGTGTGAACCTGCAAGCTCCGGGAATGCTTGCCCAACGTATGGCAGGTACGGAAGCGGTTGAGAAGATATCGCTTTCGGGAACGATGGGTGATGCCGATTTCGCCGTCCTGCGTCGGTTGAAGAACCTGACGGCAGTCGACCTGCGCAAAGTGAAGAACAGACAGTTGGGCGATTCGCTCTTCTTTGGCATGACCAACCTGAAGAATGTTCGGCTGCCAAAGAAGCTGAAACGGATGGGAACCAGCACTTTCGAAGGTTGTACGGCGCTGGAGTTTGTGGAGTTTCCCAGTGGAATGAGCGAGATTCCCGACTTCACGTTCAAGGATTGCACGAAGCTGGACAAGCTGGATGTCTTCAACAGCAACGTTGACAGAATCGGAAAAGGGGCTTTCATGAACTCTGGCATCCGAATCATCCCGCTACCGAAAGAGCTGAGAAACATCGACATGATGGCTTTTATGAACTGTCAGCGCATGGAGCAGATTCGTATTCCCCGGTGGGTGCTGGAAATCGGAGCCCTCGCTTTCGCTAACTGCACCAGTCTGCGCGACATCCTTGTCCGCACAGAGACGCCGCCAACCTGCGCACAGGATGCTTTCACCGGGTTGGATAAGTGCACACTCCACGTCATGCACCCCGAATTCTATCGCGACCGCGTTCCTTGGAACAAGATAGACCTGGACTTCAGGGCCTACAACGGGCAGGAACTGAAGACGTTCGACCGCTCGGACATCTTCATCAGAGATAAGTAAGACCTTCCGAACTTACACAAGCTTTTAACCAAAGGCGACTATTCAGAGACGAATAAACGCTTCCAACGGGCGCAAAGCTCATTCATGGAAGGCAGCACGCAGTCGGCTCCGGCTCCCCAAAGTTGGTCGTCGGGCAGTGGTCCGGTGTTTACTCCGAAGGTGAACGCCTTGGCGGCGTGTCCTGCCTGAACGCCGAGCGGTGCGTTTTCCACCACGATTGTCTCCCAGGGACGCGTCGCGCAACGCTCCATCCCCATCAGATAAGGATCGGGATTGGGCTTGCCGCGCTGCACATCGTAAGCTGTAATGATCCGTTCTTCGCAAACAAATGGTGCGAAGTCGGTCGTCAGACGCTCGATGAGCGGTCGTTGTCCGCTGCCCGTAACGATGCATATTTGCAGTCCGTCGCGGTGGATCTGCTCCATGAGGGCGTAAGCACCGGGCATTACGTCGGCCCGGGGCATCTCTCCGAACATCCGAGTCTTCACATCGTACATGCGTTGTGCCTCTTCAAGCGAGATTTCCTTACCCTGCTGAGCCTTCACCATCGTGCGGATGGTGTCGATGCCGCGCGCTCCTTCGGTGGCATAGGCATCGGCTGCCGTCATTCTGATGCCGAAGGTGGCCATCGATCGTTGCCATGCCACGGCATGGTTGGGCATGCTGTTGATGAGCACGCCGTCCATATCGAAGAGAACGGCTTTGGGACGGAAGGTCCCAAAGCCTGTTCTTTCTAAATATCGCTTGATAGCTTCTTGCATTTTTTCAAACTTATGCTTCCTTGGCCAGACGCTCCTTGATGGCCTTCGAGTCAGCCTCGTAGCCAGGTTTGTCGAGCAGGGCGAACATGTTCTTCTTATAAGCTTCCACGCCAGGCTGGTTGAACGGGTTCACGCCAAGCACGTTTCCGCTGATGCCGCAGGCGATTTCGAAGAAGTAGATGAGCTGTCCGATGTAGTATTCGTTCAGCTGAGGCACGCTGATGCGGATGTTGGGCACGCCGCCATCGACGTGAGCCAGACGAGTTCCGAGCTCAGCCATCTTGTTCACTTCGTCTACACGCTTGCCTGCGAGGAAGTTCAGACCGTCGAGATTCTCCTCATCGCTGGGGAAGAGCAGCTTGCGGTTCGGCTCCTCGATGCTGATAACGGTCTCGAAGATGGTGCGCTCGCCGTCCTGGATCCACTGTCCCATGGAGTGCAGATCGGTGGTGAAGTCTACGCTGGCGGGGAAGATTCCCTTCTTGTCCTTACCCTCGCTCTCGCCGTAGAGCTGTTTCCACCATTCGCTCATGAAGTGGAGCTTCGGCTGATAGTTGACCATAATCTCTATCTTCTTGCCAGCCTGATAGAGACCGTTGCGCACGGCTGCATACTGAGCTGCGAGGTTCTCATCGAACGGAACATCCTTGCCGCAGGCTTTCTCCATAGCCTGAGCACCAGCCACGAGGTGCACGATGTCGAATCCGGCGCAGGCGATCGGCAGCAGTCCCACCGGTGTGAGCACGGAGAAGCGTCCGCCCACGTTGTCGGGGATGATGAAACTCTTGTAGCCTTCCTTGTCGGCGCAGGTGCGGGCAGCACCCTTCTTCGCGTCGGTGATGGCCACGATGACCTTCTTGGCCTCTTCTTTGCCGCGCTGTTCCTCGCACTGTTTCTTCAGCAGACGGAAGGTGAGGGCGGTCTCGGTGGTTGTTCCGCTCTTCGAGATGTTAATCACGCCGAACTTCTTGTCCTTCAGATACTCGGTCAGTTCGGAGAGATAATCCTCGCCGATGTTGTTGCCGGCGAACAGGATGGTGGGATTCTTCTTGTCGGCCACGAACCATGCAAAGCTGTTGCTCAGCGCTTCGATGACGGCGCGGGCACCGAGATAGCTTCCGCCGATGCCAGCCACGACCACGGCCTCGCAGTTTTCGCGGAGCACATTGGCGCAGTCCTGCACCTCCTGCAGGAATTCGCGTGAGATACTCGACGGCAGGTGCAGCCATCCGAGGAAGTCGTTACCCGGGCATGTGCCGTTCTCAAGAGCTTCTTGAGCTGCTTTCACCTGTGGCTCAAAAGCTTTCACTGCGCCTTCAGCGAGGAAGCACGCAGCCTTTGTGATGTCTAAGCTAATGTTCTTCATCTGTGAGATTTGTTTTTACGATTATTGAATTTGATAGTTTTGTCGGCAAAGTTACGAAATAAGTGAGAGAAACGAAAAGAAAAACACTTTTTTCTTTTCATTTCCGAGCGAAAAGTAAGTTCCGCGAAGCCAGAGTTACGAAATAAGTGAGAGAAACGAAAAGAATTCCGGCATGGAGATGAAAAAGAAAAGAGCTGAGTCCCTTTGCGGATTCAGCTCTTTTTCTTTTTATGGTCTTGCCTGTCTGTCGGTGGCTTACATGCTCACCAGCCCCTTCTCCATGAGTATGGGGAGCACGTTGGCGGCCGACTGTCGGCTGTGCTTGTTGCCGATGCCCTTGTATTTCTGCAGCAGCGGAGCGTCGTTGGCGAGCAAGTTCTCCATGAACTTGTCGTTCATGCGTGTGGCAGACAGCATTCCCTTGCTGTCGGTGTTGCCGTCGACGAGGTAGCACACCTTTCCGCTGAGCATATCGCTTGTGATCCACGCTGCGGTGGAACCTGTCCACATTCCGAATCTCACTGCTCTGTTGTCGATGAAGTCGCCTGCGAAAGCCATGCCGAGACTGAGTGCGAACATTGCCTTGTCTGACTTGTAGGCCATGATGCAGATCTTATCGTTGTCGTAGCGCACGGCGGGTGTGAAGCCGTTAACGTCGAGAGGCTGGCTGTTGTTGCGCATGTTGCGGCAGTTGACGTACAGCTGGTTGCCCACCATCACGGCGAAAGCTTCCTTCTTGAGCATCTTGTCGACATCCTTCACGCCGGTCTTGAAGCGTACCTGCTTCTCCGAAGTCTTGATCTGGCATACTTGATTGGCGCGTCCCTGTGTCAGTTCGTCGACCGATTTCCAGTTGTTTTCAATCAGGTCGTTGAAACTCATGCAGTACTTTGCAACCTCAGCCTGTGCGTTCATCACCAAGCAGCTCATCAACACGAATACAAATGCAATCTTTTTCATTTTCTTTTCTCCTTTTTCTTATTATGTTTTTTTCCTTTTTGTCGTTTTGACGATGCAAAGGTAGACAGCATTCCGTTGGTCTGCAAACAATTTGTCCGAAACCTGCGGAAGAGCTTCGGACATGACATGGAAAACAAGACAAAAGTCGGAAAACAGTGAGGACGTCTGTCTGAAAAGGGCGACAGAAGGTCAGCGGAAGGAGTCGGTGAGGAGCTTGATTTCAATCTGTGGCGATATGCGCTCGTACAATATATTATATACGGCATCGAGGATGGGCATGTTCACATGCATGTGGCGGTTGATCTCTTTCATGCACTTCGTGCCGAAGAAGCCCTCGGCAATCATCTCCATCTCTATCTGTGCCGACTTCACCGAGTAGCCCTTGCCGATCATGGTGCCGAAGGTGCGGTTGCGCGAGAAGTTCGAGTAGCCCGTCACGAGCAGGTCGCCCATGTAGACGGAGTCGTTGATGTTGCGCTCGATGGGGTACACGGTGTTGAGGAATCGGTTCATCTCCTGCACGGCGTTCGACATCAGCACGCTCTGGAAGTTGTCGCCGTATTTCAGTCCTGAGCAGATGCCGGCGGCGATGGCGTAGACGTTCTTCAGCACCGATGCGAACTCGATGCCGATAACGTCGGTGGAGGTCTTCGTCTTGATGAAGTCGGAGGCGATGAGGTCGGCAAAGGCCTGCGCCTTCTCGCGGTCAGAGCATCCGATGGTGAGGTAGGAGAGGCGTTCGAGGGCCACCTCCTCGGCGTGCGACGGTCCGCCGATGCAGGCCAGGTTGTCGTAGGGCACGTCGTAGACCTGATGGAAGAACTCCGAGCACACCAGGTTCTCGTCGGGCACGATGCCCTTGATGGCCGTGATGACGAACTTGTCCTTGATGCGTGTCTTGAGTTTCTTCAGGTGGTTCTTCAGGTAGGGCGACGGTGTGACGAAGACCAGCGTGTCGTAGTTCTGCACAATCTTGTTGATGTCGCTCGAGAAGTCAATCTCGTTGATGTCGAAGTGCACGCTTGTCAGGTAGGCGGGGTTGTGGCCCATGCGCCGGAAGTCCTCGATGCGGTCGTCGCGGCGCATGTACCAGCCGATGCTGTGCGTATGTCCCACCACAATCTTGGCGATGGCCGTAGCCCAGCTGCCGCCTCCGATGATGGCTATGCGTCCGCACAGCCCGCCCATGCCCTCCCAAGGGGAGGGTGCGATGTCTTTTTGTGATGAGAACATATCCATGATTGATAATCCCGCCAAGTGATGGTATTCTCGTTAAAAACGCCTTTGAGAGTCGTTGCTCCCACCCCTTTATAGGGAGGGTTGGGCATTCTTAATCCATTCTTCGATTTCCTGCACAGAGGGTTTCTGCATCGGGAGCTTGAATTTCTTCACAATGTCGCCGATCTTCTGCTGCAAACCCTGCGCTTTCTCGTCCTTGATGTTGCTCACAAGGTTGAAACCAGCCTTGCGCAGCACGGGAACCCAGTCCTCGCCCACGCCGACGGCGGCCCATTCCTGCACGCTGCTCTGCGGAACCTTCTTCTCGGGCTTCATCTGCGGGAAGAAGAGCACCTCCTGAATGAACGTCTTGCCCGTCATGAGCATCACCAAGCGGTCGATGCCGATGCCGATGCCTGAGGTCGGCGGCATGCCGTACTGCAGTGCACGGAGGAAGTCTTGGTCAATGATCATCGCCTCGTCGTCGCCCTTGTCGGCCAGTCGCATCTGTTCCACGAAGCGCTCCTCCTGATCAATCGGGTCGTTCAGCTCGGAATAGGCATTGGCCAGCTCCTTACCGTTGACCATCAGCTCGAAGCGCTCCGTCAGTCCGGGCTTCGAACGGTGCATCTTCGTCAGCGGCGACATCTCAACGGGGTAGTCCGTGATGAACGTAGGCTGAATGAACGTGCCTTCGCAGAATTCGCCGAAGAGCTCGTCGATCAGTTTGCCCTTGCCCATCGTCTCGTCAACGTCCATGCCTTTTGAAAGACAGAAGGCGCGGATTTCTTCTTCGCTCTTCCCGTCGCAGTCGAAGCCGGTCTTCTCCTTGATGGCATCGAGGATAGGCAGACGGCGATAGGGAGCCTTGAACGAGATCATGTTACCGTCGATTTCGCGTTCTGGCTTGCCGTTGACGGCGATGCACACCTCTTCGAGCAGCTTCTCCGTGAACGACATCATCCAGTTGTAGTCCTTATACTGCACATAGAGCTCCATGCAGGTGAACTCCGGGTTGTGGTTGCGGTCCATGCCCTCGTTGCGGAAGTTCTTGCCAATCTCGTAGACGCCCTCGAAGCCGCCCACGATGAGGCGCTTCAGGTAGAGCTCGGTGGCGATGCGCATGTACATATCCTGATCCAGTGCGTTGAAATGCGTGATGAACGGACGGGCCGAAGCACCGCCGGCAATCATCTGCAGCGTCGGTGTCTCCACTTCGGTGTAGCCGGCCTCGTCGAGCACGCGGCGGATGGTGCGCAGCACGGTGGCGCGCTGCAGGAACGTGTCCTTCACGCCCTCGTTCACCACCAGGTCCACATAGCGCTGACGGTAGCGCAGCTCGGGGTCGTCGAATTTGTCGTAGGCCACGCCGTCCTTGTATTTCACGATGGGCAGCGGCTTGAGGGCTTTCGAGAGCAGTGTCAGCTCCTTGGCATGGACGCTGATTTCGCCCGTCTGCGTGCGGAAGACGAAACCTTTGACACCGATAAAGTCGCCGATGTCCATCAGCTTCTTGAACACCATGTTATAGTATTCGGCCCCCTCTACGGTTTTCTCGGAGGCGGTGGCGACGGCTTGCAAGTCATCGCGGGTGATATACACCTGTATGCGCCCTTTCGAGTCTTGCAGTTCCACAAACGATGCCTTTCCCATCACGCGGCGGCTCATCATGCGTCCGGCGATGCACACCTCGCGCGGCTCAGCGTCGTCGCTGAAGCTGTCGCGGATTTCTGTCGAGAAAGCGTTGGTGGGATACTCTGCGGCGGGGTAGGGGTTGATGCCCATCTGGCGCAGTGCGTCGAGCGACTGTCGGCGCAGTATTTCTTGTTCACTCAGTTCTAAAATATTCATGCGATTGGAAAATTTTGTGCAAAAGTATGAAAAAAAAATGGATTACGAGTGAAAACCATCATGTTTTCTTGAAAAACGAATCTTTCTGTATCGAAATGGCGTGTGGCTAACGTTGAGCCTGATGCTGTTCCACGAGCCATTTGATACACTCGTCTGTCACATTCTCGGTCTCGCTCTTGTCGTAGATTGTCAGTAGTGTCACGTCGGCATCGTCGCTCACCAGAACAACGAGCGTCAGCACGCGGGCGCTGCCACTCTTGCCCTTGCCCTTCGAGGCAATGGGCATGCGCACCTTGCGCACGCCGCTTCCCAGACTGACTCCTTGCAAAGGGTTTGCCTTTAAGCGCTCCTGAAGTTCCAGAAGGTCATCGCTTATCGAATGGTATTTCTTTGCCAGCTTCTTGGCTTGTCTCTTAAACTCTTCTTCAACAGTGATGATCACATTCATGTTGCCTCCTCTGCTTTCAGCTCTTTGATGAAATCGTCGAGAGTGGTTAACGTCCGCCCCTCGCGCTTGGCTGCCTCCATTTCGTCGAGCGCGCGGAAGAGCGACTCCTTCACATACTCCTGCTGCTGTTTTGTCTTCTGTTCCTTGGCCGTTGGCTCCAGCAACTTGCCTGCCAGCCATTCGCGGTCGGCACGCTTGAGCGACAGTCCGTTCAGATATGTCCACAGGTTGTTCAGTGCGTATGTCGTCATAATCCTATGTGTTTTGTTTCCTGAGTGCAAAGGTACGAATAAGCGAGCGAAATACAAAACAAAAAACCTTTTTTGTTTTTATTTCCGAGCGGGAGTACCTTATTTAAAGGTACGAATAAGCGAGCGAACTACAAAACAAAAAGCCTTTTTTGTTTTTATTTCCGAGCGGAAGTACCTTATTTTCTTTTAGGGAGTTTAGGAGTTTGGGAGTTTAGACATTAGTGCTTGGAGAATGGCATGCTTTCATAATGCTCTTGTAGTTTTTTGTTGCCGCAACGGTGAGGGTGAGCATCGTGTTGGCAAATGAATAATCGGATTGTCGCCACAAATATACAAATAAATTTACAAACAAAAGTGTTTCTTTTGTTAATTTGTGTCAAGGTAATCGTTTTCTGACGCGAAAACACCACTCACCTTATCTTCGGTGGCTGCGAACGCCGATGAGTTGAGATTCCTTCTTTCCGTAACTTGCGCTTTGCAGATGCTTTTTCGCAGCGCCCGGTGAAACTCCTCTGCAAGCTGTCTTTCCCTCAAAGAATCATCATTTTTTTCATCCGATTGTTGTGCAATTCGAAATTTTTATGTAAGTTTGCGGCAAAATCTTTAACGACATGCGGTCTCTATGCACTAATGTCGAAACTCCTAAACTCCCAAACTCCCAAGGGCATGCGAGGTTTGCGAAAGTTGAGAAATGCAATATATCGGTGAATTGATATCGCTGGGCGTGGCCTGCCTGTGGACGGTGGCCGCCTTGTCCAGCGAGGTTGGAAGCCGCCATCTGGGCGTCTTCGTGATGAATGTGTGGCGCATGGCGCTGACGCTGACCCTCTCGGCGGTGCTCATGTGGTTCGTCTTCGGTGCCCCGTGGCCCGTCTATGCCGGCGTTGAGGCCTGGGGATGGTTGCTGCTGTCGGGTGTGGTGGGCTATTTCTTCGGCGACTGGTGCCTCTTCAACAGCTATCTCACCATCGGCTCGCGCATGGGGCAGCTCTTCATGACGCTGGCTCCCATGTTCACCGCCATCTTCGCGTGGATGATGCTCGGGCAGACGCTCTCATGGAGCGCCCTGCTGGCCATGGCCGTCACCCTGCTGGGCATCGCTATCTCCGTGCTCGGGCGCGGCGACCACCACCATTTCTCGCTCCAGCTGCCCACGAAAGGCATCCTCTTCGGCATCGGGGCCGGACTGGGGCAGGGCGTCGGACTGGTGCTGAGCAAGCTCGGACTCGACGCCTACACGGCCGACGTGCCCGCCGATGTGCTGCCGAGCGTGGAGACGCTGCTACCCTTCGGCGCCAACATGGTGCGCTGCGTGGCGGGCCTGGTGTGCTTCTCGTCGTTCTACCTCTTCATGCAGCGGCTCCACGAGCGACGGGGCGACGAGCCGACGAAGACCATCCGCGCATCGTTCAGCGACCGCCGCGGACTGTTGGCCATGATTGTCGCCGTCTTCTCAGGGCCTTTCGTCGGCGTGAGCCTCTCGCTCCTCGCCGTGCAGTACACCGCCGCCGGCATCGCCAGCACCATCATGGCCATGACACCTATTATTATATTGCTCCCCTCGCGCTACCTCTTCCATCAGCCCATCACGCTGAAGAGCGTCGTCGGAGCCGTCGTCTCCTGCATCGGCGTCTCCCTCTTCTTCCTGCTGTAAGACAGAATGACAGAAGGGCAAACGCGGTATGCCAAGCCGTTTTTTCCCGGTTATCCCGTAATTCCGTTATTTCGGTATTCCGTCATCTCGGTTTCCCGTTATTCCGGTATTCCGGTATCCCGTTATTCCGTTATTCCGTAATTCCGTTATCCCGGTATTCCGTCATCCTGGTTTTCCGTAATTCCGGTTTCCCGGCAAGAACTATCACCTCTCCACTATCACCTCTCCACTTTCCTGAATTTCCTTTACAAACTCCTCGTTTTACCGCTCTGTGGCTGCAAAATTCTGAAATTAAAATCCCACGGCCGAATCTGAGCGATTCTCGCGAGAGTTGTAACGCCTTGAAAACAAGCATCTTGTCTTTTCTTTACATTTTCCGGGTTTTCAAAATGACGCATTTTACACTCCAGAATGGCTCATTTTGCCTCGCAGAATGCGTCATTTTGAAGAGCA
>DEJE01000059.1 GCA_002353205.1 Prevotella sp. UBA2756
GGCTTACGTCGAACTCACGTATTATTAATGAGATTCAAAGATTCAATGGTGACAAACGACTTAACAAGCTGAACTTCTTGTATGAAAGGAATTCTTTCTTGGATAGCCTTTCTATATCCCGTCGTGAAATGTCTCACAGTTCATTCCTCGCAGATTTACTGAAAGAGGATTCTTTCCATGAGTTGGGCTCATTGCCCATGCAACTATTTCTCGAAACGGTGCTCCGACGAGCTATCATGCAGAATACGTGTCTGATGGAAAAGCCGTGTAAAGAAGTGATGTTTCCTTCACTCAAAAGCGCTATTTTATCAGGTAGCCTTTCACTTTCAGATATTGATGTTAATACAGAAGTGGGGTTTCGTGATAAAAATGACAATAGTGGCCGGGTAGACATCATGGTTTCCTGCCGCACAAAGCCTCTGCCAAGGGAAAACGGAAAAGATGTGGAATTCCTGAATATCATCATTGAGAATAAGATCTATGCCAAAGAGCAGGATCGTCAGACTGACAAGTACTACAATCATTTCAATGCTTTCCTGAAGAACAATGCATCAGATAAGGTGGATGTTTCTACGCGCAAGGCAGGCCCTCGTGCTCTTTACAACCTCTATGTCTATTTGACTCCGGCCTCACCTGCTGAGATAGATCAACTTAAACAACCAGAAAGTAACTGTAAAGAATGTGTGCAGATTTGCTATCAAGACTTACTCGATTATGTCATTGATCCGTTGCTTGATTCTCCTAATCTGTCTGCTCGCGGTCGTTTTTATTTAGAGGAGTATCGGCGCTCCTTAGGCGTGTCGTTCGACAAGATAGAAACCAAAGTAGGCAAAAAACAACTTACATGGAAAACAACGATAATGGCTATTGGCAATAAAGAAAGTGAAGAGCTATGCCAATTCTGGAAAGAACACGAGGATTTGCTCACAGCTGCCATTAATGAAAAAAATAGTTCTGAAGATGATGAAGACGATGATGATTCGGGCAAACGCACCTTATTTGAATATAAAGGTCAGCCATTCAGTATGGGGCGCCTCGTCCAAGCTGTCATCATCGATCATCTGCCAGAGTATAAAGTGGCAGAATTGAATGATTTGTTCAAAGGTATCGTTGGGAGTATTGTAACCACTCAGGTTAAAGCTGCTTATTTCGAGGAGACATGCGACGTTCGGACAAAAGACTTGTGCACCGTCTGTATCTTCAAACAGTGGAGTGAGAAAGGACCATATAAATTCTCGGATTTCTGTATAAAAGCCAAGGAGTTAGGGTGGTATGAAATGAAGGAATTCAAAAAAACTGTCCTGTCTCCAGAGGAATCCATGATTCTTGTTGATTTCTATAATAAGCACGAGAAACTGATAACCACAATGATGGAGGTCATTCGTCGTTCTTCCAATTCAGGTTTTAGCGAGAAGGTGGCAGCTCTCATGAGACGAACAGTAAGTCACCGCGACAGGACGACTTATTCGGTAACACTCCATTCCAATAATAGGACTCAACGGAAGCTTTCAAGAGGAAATCTGGTGTTGGCTGTCCTCCATGATTATATCTCTCAAGAAGATTGTACAAAGGAAAAGCTCTTGTCTTCCTTTAACCTTCCCAAGAATGCCTTGAAAGGATGTAATAAAGAGAATAAAAAAGGCATGTCAGGTTTCTTTGCCAATGAGTCTGAGTGGCTCAAACTGGAAGATGGAGATTTCATGGTCGCCATTGGATGGAAAGCAAACGACCTCAAAAACTTCATCGAGGCTGCTTCTGCATTGTTGTATGACATAAACAGCAGTGATCAGGAGAACAAATAAATTAAGGGCCATGGTGAAAGTGTAGGAACGTTTGGAGCAGCGAGCGCAGGACAAATCTTGTTTAAGTTCTGCCTAGTCGTGACAAACGAAGACAAAGTCAAAAGTTAAAAGAAATGGCGGAATAATTTGAATTTTTCGAGAGAAGTGATTATATTAAGAACCATAAAAGAAATAATTATGTTAGAAAGAAACATTTTAGGTATTAAGAATAGCCCTATTTATCAAGAGTTAAAAGGCTACTATAGTCAATCTACAATTTTCAGTGCCTTAGGCATTGAGCGTAACGAGAACAGACATAGCGCATTTTTATGTTGGTTACTTGATCCGAAGTCAGACCATCAATTAGGCGTTGAACCCTTGAAAAAGTTCTTGGCTTTATATGCAGTGGTCAACGAGAAAATAGATGATGAATTAAGAGCTGCTTTTATCACAGGGCGTTACAATCTGGAAGATATCCAAATGGAAAGAGAGTTGACGCTATCAAGATTCTGTGATGATGAAAGTCGTTTGCAATTGAATGAAAAGCAGAAGAGACTTGATATTTGGTCAGAGTTCTCAGTGTCAATTCCTGACAGTAGTGAACCTCGCGAGATTGCCTTGGTTATAGAGAATAAGATTTATAGCAAAGAGGGTAAGAGAGAGAACATTTATCAGACAGATGTTTACCATGACTGCTTGAGTAAGTATTATGCAGACCAAACTTTGCTGGAAGTATTCCTTACTCCTAATAATGAAGGAGCAAACTGTCCGGATTTCCTTCATCTCACGTATCAACAACTATTAGATGATGTGCTGCTTCCTTTGGCGTCAATGGCAAGAACGGAACATGCTAAGCTCTTTCTCAATGACTATATACGTAATCTTGGGAAACCTGCCCTGAATGATGACAATGATGAGAAAAAAGTAAAGACTTATTCCATTTTGGCTACCTCAGAACTTGAACGAAAGAAATTGCAGCAATTACTGGATACTGAGGGGATGAAAACCATTATAGAGAAAGCTCTGTTTGCAGTCTATGGAGAACAAGCAAAGAACGTTATTGGCAAAGAGAGGATGAAACGGAATAAGGAGAGTATGAAGACATACGAGACCATTTTGCTAACAGAATTTTGGAATGACAATACAGATATTCTGAAAGCAATGCTGTATAACCTTGAGATATTCCCTGAAGGCAAGAAAGAAGCAATAGAAAAAATATTCAAGGAAAGCAATCGGGATACTAGCAAATATGTCGTTGAAAAGAAGTGTGGGGACAAATGGGTCGTTGCAGACGCAAATTATAATAGACCTCTTGCCAAAGGGCGTGCAGCTTGCGTGTTCTTTGCCCACTGGATGGCTATGAATGAAAAAAAATTCACATTGCAACAAGTACGAGATTTTTTTCCTCTCACTCTCAATGAGTATTATAAGAATAGCAGTTGGGATTTCATAGACACGCTAATCTTTGGAAGCGATTCTGAATCATTAATGGCCAATGCCGTCAACATAGCAGGGCAACAGATAGAGCTTGCCAGCGACAAATGGGATTTCTATCCAATAAACTATACCAACTATGGTAAATGTGGCTGGGGATACCTCAAAGACGGTAATTATGCCATTATGCCTAAAATGTGGCGTAAAGAAGACTTCCAACGACTACTTGATCACATCGATGCCCATCCCGAACTCTTTAGCGGATTACGTATCCGGCAGATCTAATGCCAAAGGAGAAGTATATGAAAGAAATTGCGGGGTGGTTTTATTTTTTCTTCGAGAGTGACTATATTATAATAATCGGACAAATAAACAACATAACACATTTTCACTATGAGCGAAAGACATGGAACTGTCCTCCAACTGAAACGTCATGAGGACTTAGAAAAAGTAGCAGCATACGTAAAGCAGCAGGTGTGCGAAAAAAGTATTGAACAGGTAGGTGAAGACCTATCTGAATATAATGATTTTGTGGGGCTTCAGATTAACGAAGATGAGAACAAGATCATCTGGTTCGACTATGGTCACCACGGAGACCATCTTGAATTCACCCCCATTGCAGAAAGTGTCATCAAGGAGTTCCCCGGGGTTGAGATGGAACGTCAAGACTTTTGGGGACAAGAAGCGTGGAACTATATCATCGCCGATGGCAAATGGCAGCAATATACGCTTTGGATGTTTGTTGCATATATTGACGGAAAGGGCGAAGAAGATCGATTGGACTTTAAGGAACCGAAAGAAGGACGGACCGAGGAAGAAAAATATGAAATACGCGATAAGATGTGCAAGGAAATGGCAGAGCGCATTAGCCAAGCAAACCCTGGCGTGGAGATTGCGGTATATGCTTGTGATTATTACAGCTCACCTTACACTACTGTTTATAAGGAGTTCTACAGGGCAAAAGACGGACGCGCCACTAAAGATTCTGTTGATAACGGTGTGATGAGAATAATGGATTGTGCTTACTTCGATGTGATGGAGTGGGTAGAGAGCATTGGTTATGCGATTCTTCATTCCAAGGAATTTATTGCAGAAGTAATCAGGCGGGCACAGGAAGGCGATAGTCTTTGTCAAGAAGCTGCTACCGAAATGATATTGGATGGCGACACCGCAAAATATTTCAGCCTGATAGAACCCACCGACAAGAAATGGTTGATGAAGTTGGCAGAAGAGGATGACAACATCGGTGCCATCTACTGCCTGCTCCACGGAATGCACCGCAAGTATGAATACTGGAACGAAACGTTTATCGATGAAGAGACCAATGAGGAAATGGAGTTGCTTCGTTATGACATTGTTGAGGGTTCCACTTTCGAAAAGAATGAAGGCGAGAAAGAACGTCTGGTTCAAAAGGTCATGGAACAGAAGCATCGCCTCAGCGTTGATGAACTGACGAAACTCTGTTTTGAAATAGACGATAACAAGGAACTGTTGATGGAACGAATAAAAAATGGCGACGAAGAGGCGGCAATCTTTATCGATGACCCTGTCATTCTTCAAGAACTCTGCGACAAGGGCAACAAGACGGCCGCCGAGAATCTGGGTTGCAAATATGCCTGTGGCGACGAGGCTAACGGCATCTTCATCGACCATAAACGCGCCAGCCGGTACATGGAGCTGGCCGACAAGGACTACAATCCGAAGGACTACGAAGAAGAGGATATGCCACGAGAGTTCGACTACATCTTGAAAGGCAATGCAGAGACACTTAGCGGCATTTGCACGATGGTAGACGACCTTTGCCATCGTTTTGGCACGCCCGGCAATGAGCTTGGAATGTTCGTACCCCTCGGCCCTGTGATGCAAAAGCTCGTTGGCTCATCCCATTATGAAGGTAACATCCTTAGCATGGAGCAGCCTACTCCCGACTGTCTCACTCTCCATGCAGAAGCCAACAGTGGCGAGCCCCTGCTCTATGCTCTCCGCCGGTGCTACGAGAATTTGAGTGTCGAGATGAAGGAAACGGAGTGAATTGTTTTTCTTGTGAAGTGACTGTATTATTATCAGACTTTAAAAAACAATAGATTATGGATTCCAAACTTATCCTGGATTTTTACAAATTACCAGAATTCCAAAAACTTAATGCATATTACATGCAGAGCACAGTTTTCAATGTTTTAGGTATACAGCGTAGTGAGAACAGGCATAGTGCGTTTCTGGCTTGGCTGCTTAATCCTGATGCACCCCACTCGTTGAAGGAGATGCCACTAAGGAAATTCCTCGCCCTGATTGCAGCCAAGGCAGATGACCAGGACAAATGCTACTACTACCAAGTTCGCCAGCATCTCTTGTCGGGTAACTACCAACTTAAGGTGGATTGTGTCAAGACCGAACAGTCTATCGTAGGTCTGGCAAACGAGAAACTTTCAGATTTGGACGGTATTGTTGAAAAGACAGATAACGGCCAATTCAAGAAGGACGGTCAGAATCGCTTTGACATCTGGATGCTTGTCCACATTACATTTACCGATGAGCAGGATTGTGAACGGAACTGGACTGTGCCAATCATAGTGGAAAACAAGATTTACAGTTCGGAAGGCTATTCCGGTAATGAGGAAAAGGCCCAGACAATGCGCTATCACAGGGCTATGGGTATCCTTAAGAATGTAGTCTGCGATGACAATTACTGTCAGCCATTGCTGGTCTATCTCACGCCTTCTGATGTGAAGAAGGGACCGACAGCACCTTCATTTATCCATATCACTTATCAAGATATGCTTGACTATGTCATTCAGCCCTGTGCCTCAGCTGAAAACAGTAACACGGAAGTTTACATGCTGATAAACGGATATATTCGCAATCTGAGTTGTCCATCTAACCATGATGGTGAGAACGTGAGAGATTATTCTATTTTAGCCATCGCTGAAACGGAGAGTCAAGACTTGGAAGTGCTATTCAAATCGGTAACCTTCGAGGCTGCACTTCGTTCTGTGTTCCCCGAAGAAGCTCAAGCTCTGCTCGGACTAACCACAATAGAAATGCCAGACGACACACCACTACTGGAACAATTCTGGAATGCCAACGAGAATCTCTTTAAAATCGTTCTATACAATCATTTCAAAAATGATAAAGATAAACTCGCCGTTGTTCAAAGGATTGTCAAGGTAAATAATCGTGATAACACCCGTTATTTCGTTGCTGTTAAACAAGGAGAGCCTTGGCTGAACAAAAAGGCTGCATCCAAGAGCGAAGCCTCGTTTCTCATCTTCAAGGCATACTGCCTGTCAAGACACGAAATGAATCCCTCTGCGGAACTCACCGTAGATGATTTGCGTAGTGAGTTCGATTGTAGTCTGAATTCATACTATCACAATCGCTTCCTAAAATATCTTTTCTATGACTTTGACGAGGACGTCACAATAGATGTTGAGGGGAACAAGCATTTTGGTAAAATCCTCTGCCCCGAAAACGATGACTGGGACTTTTATTGGGACAACGACCATGTTCTGCCTAAAGTGAAAGGTCAAGTCCGGAGTGTGAAGATGTGGCGCAAGGACGATTTCGACCGACTTGTGGACAAAGCCAGGAAACTAGGTATCGTGGTTGAGCCAAAGGAATAAAGCAAGTTTTCGGCTACTCACTCAGGATAAGGGCACCTACAAGGTTTACGATCTGTTTTTCGCCATATGGCTGGTCAAGAATTTCTAAACTAACTAGAATCCCGCTGCATGGCACCTCGATGACACTATGCGGCGGGATTATCGAAAAAGAGAAGCAAGGAGTGTTGAACTAAATAACCTTTTCGTACCCCTTTTCTTCACCTTATAAATCCAGCGGATGTTCTTCCTTTCACATTTAATCATGTAGGACAGTTTCCCGCAATCTGTAAGAATATCCTAATTGGGATATAATGCTCCTGCTACAGAAAGCATTCCTCTTGCGAACCATTGTCAGCAAAGCTACTAACTGACGTCCAATACTTGTCCCTATTTCTTTTTGTCGTGTGGTGCAATTGTGGCGCATTTGAGATAAAATAAGAGAGGCAAGTAGTTAATTATCAACTACTTGCCTCTCTTTCTAAGTGATTCCGGCGGGATTCAAACCCACAACCTTCTGATCCGTAGTCAGATGCTCTATTCAGTTGAGCTACGGAACCATCCGTTTGCCTCATTTCTGAAATGCGAGTGCAAAGGTACTCAGTTTTTCTGAAACCACCAAATATTTTTTGCTTTTTTTTCAAAAAAAAAACTGCGCTTGCTGCGTTTTCTCTTGTTTTACAACGAGTTGGCTCCTGACAGAGGTTTAGCGTCTGTCGTGCCAAATGGCCACCACCTTCCTGTGAATGGCCACGAAATTGAACACCGTGACGATTACGAAGATGGCCAGTCCGAGCACTATGGCAGGCATGATGCCGTGGAACTGCACATCGGCCGCTACGGCCTGTACGACATCGAGATAATAGTTGCGTGCCACTATGAGCATGGTCGCCGCCAAGATGAGCACCAAGGCATTGAGCGTGAGCGTGAGGTACTGGTAGGGGCGTGCCACCTTGGCAGGTGTGTAGCCTATGAGTAGCAGATTCTCGAGCTTTTCCTGATTTTTCTGCACCAGCAGGTAAATACTGAGCATGAGGATGTAGAAGCTGAGCAGAGAGATGATGAGCCCGATGACCATGACGATGGACACGACAAGTCGGAGGAAGTAGGTGGCCTTCTCGCTTTGCAGCTTCTCGCTCTCCACTTCATAGCCGTTGTCGTCGAGAAATTGCTGGAAGTCCTCGCCTGCCGGATTGTCCACCTTCACGACGAGACGGTTGGGTACTGTGTCCTCTTTGGGTGCATAGCGCTGGTTCGACCACTTGAGGAAGCTCTCCGGAACAAGAATGCTGTTCATTCGGCTGGAGAAACCGATGACGCGGCCCTTGAAATCGTCGCTCAGGCCGTTGCCGTGGATGTGTATCCGGAAGTCGATCATGCTGAGCGTGGTCTCTCCTATTCTCGGCAGGTTGTGGCTCTGTGCATATCCGAAGTTGTACATGCTCAGGTACGACCTTGGCAGCACGATGGGCACCTCGCGCGAGCCTTCGCTGTAGGTCCAGTCGCTCAGTGGTATGTCGACGAAGGCGTCGGGCACGCTCTCGAGGGGGAATTCAGAGTGTAGCACGGGTGTCCCCGCAATGATCATCTGAGCCTCGGCCATATACTGCCGAGAAGTGAAGGTTCCGATCTGCCTCACAAAGGTCTGGCTTCCAAAGTCGTCGATTTCCGGTTGCGCGAAGTCCTGGGCCCTAGCCGAGAGTGTGGCCCCCATTCCCAACCTTTTGCTAACGATGAGATAGTCGTTTCGGAAGATGGAGTCCTCGCTTGTGAAGATGGGTTTCACGTCGCGGTAGAACTGAAAGCCCAACATGACGATGAACATGCCCACAAGGTTGGCAAAGATGAAGCCTGTGAACTGTGGCAGGCTGATATGCTGTCGAAGAAGTTTCCAGATGAGTGACATGATGCGTGTGTATGTGCTTGTTTTGAAGCTATGATGAGGATTTACAGACGGACTTTGCGGTCGTAGGGCAACTGCTGATGCTTTCCGATGCTTGTGACGATGATTCCCGCACCCTGCCGTTGTGCCTCGTCGTACATGATGCGCCCCATTGTCTCGGCATTCTTGTCGTCGAGATGTGAGACGGGTTCGTCGAGCAGGATGAAGTCGAAAGGCTGGCACAGGGCCCTAATCATGGCCACGCGCTGCTGCTGTCCGAACGACATCAGCCCCACCTTGGTGTCGCGCTTGTCGGCAATGCCGAGCTTGTCGAACCACTCGCCGACCTTCTCCGGGCTTTGGCTAAGGGTGAGCTGGTTCTTGATGGCCACGTTCTCCATGGCCGACAGTTCGGGAAAGAGCCTCAGGTCCTGGAAGAGCAGGCTCACGTTGTGTGTTCGTATCTGCGACCAGTCGCTCACTCCGAAAGTCCTGACGTCGGTATCGTCGAAGAACAGCTGTCCGGTGAAGTCGTTCCTGTAGCCGATAATGTAGCTACAGAATGTACTCTTGCCCTTTCCGCTCTCAGCCTCTACGAGATAAGTCTTGCCTTTCTCGAAGATCAGTTCCTGTCCCCACACTTCGCTGTCGTGATTCTTTCGGGTTGAGAAGACATGTGGGACGATATTTATGAATCGTATGGTGTTCATTGAAGAGGAAGTCTATTTAATGGTGTACAAAAGGGTACTGGCGTTGCCGAAGACGGTGGCGAGGATACTCTTCACCGCGAGGCTCATCTCATTGTCGAGGGCATTGAGCTGCACCACGAGGCACATCCGCTCCCCTTTTATGAACGGAGAGCAGTCGCGCGATGGGTGATCTGTCGGGTCGCCGTTGGCGTTAGAACACAGAAGCACGTCTTTCTTTCCATCAACAGCCTGACTGATGGAGAAGCTGAAACCAGCCGAAGCGTTGTGCCATACCTTTTTGGCAAAGTCGTCGTTGGCCAGTTCTGCTTGCATGGTGAACGAGTGCTGGGTGCCGTCAGTGGCCATGTCGGTTGAGAGATGTTCGGGTGTGACGGAGAGCATGAACTCACCGTCGACAGAACGGAACACGCTGTTGAGGTCGATGACGGCCTGAAGCCCAGCCAGAACGCCTTTCAGTGCCTTGTCACGCTGCATCGTCTCGATGAACGAAGTGCCTTCTACGTTGGTGAGCAAGGTCAAGAAAGCATCTTGTGGCAGTTCGTGGAACCGCCCGTTGAGAGGCCTGAAGACCTTTGCAGCCTTCTTCAACGCCTCGTCGACCCGCTTGTTGAACGAGAACGACTCTCCCTTCATGCTCAGGATGTCGCTCGTCCGAGATATTTCCGCCTTCACATAGACCTGTGACGGATCGGTGTTGGGTGGCAATCCTACGGTAAACGGTGCCACGAAGGTCTCAGGCAGTGCCGAGATGTTGGCTATCATCTTCATGGGAGCGGCTATGGAGTCGACCACTGCATATAGTCTCGACTCCATGATGCTCTGGCTGCGGTCTTGCCCGAGCCATCGGGCCATCTGCTGCTGCAGCTGCTGCTTCATATTGGGCAGCACCGGTCCGAGCATGAGGAGGTTTCGCTCGTCGAATCCCACCACCCAGGCGTCTTTATAGAACACGAAGGTGACGTCATTACGCCTTGTGACGTCTGTACACTCCTTCTCTTTCACCTTCCTGCCGATCCACTCCTCGAGCATCGCGTGGTCTTCTATGCTGGCACAGAGCCCGAAGTTGCGGTCGCTGGTCTCAAAGAGGATCACGTCGTTGGTGAAATCGATGCCGCTGTCGGCCATATCCTTAGCCACCGCATTGTCACCGCCGGTCTTTGTCATGTCGACCATCATCAGTGCAATCGCGTTACGTGGTATGGCCGCCTTGTAGTCGTCCTTGCTGCACGAGGTCATGATCATCGTTGCAGCCATTGCCACGGCCAATGTCATCCTGTTCATTATTGTCTGGTATATCATTCGTCTGTTCTTCTTGTGAGTTGAGCCATCATCAGTGCCGACAGTGCCGCCGTCTCCGTGCGCAGACGTGCATTGCCAAGTGTGATGCTGCGATATCCGTTGTCGGTAGCCATGCGGATCTCTTCCTCGGAAAAGTCACCCTCGGGCCCGATGAGCACCGTGATGTCATCGTCGGAGAGCGCCACTTGTGGGCTTTTCAGAATCGTGAAGAGGTCGTCGCGCTGCATTTGTTCGTAGCAATGGGCAATGAACTTGTGCCCCGTCCGTTGTGCCCTCACGAAATCCTTGAACGAAGTCAATGGGTTGACGACGGGTCGCCATGGCTTGCGGCTCTGCTTCATGGCTGAGACTACGATTCTCTCGAGCCTTGTTGTGCGCATGGCCTTGCGTTCAGAAAACTTGCAACTGAGGAACGAGAGCTCGTCGACTCCCAGTTCGGTGGCTTTCTCGGCCACCCACTCCACGCGATCCATCATCTTCGTAGGAGCCATGGCAATGTGAATCCTTCCGCGCCACCCTTTCTTCTGTGGCAGCCGTTCCTTCACTTCGTACATGCAATGCTTCGTGGCCGCGATAGTGATTTCCGCCTGATAGAAAGAGCCCTCGCCATCCATCAGGTAGATATTGTCGCCACTCTTCAGCCTGAGCGATCGCAGGGCATGCATGGCCTCGTCGGGAGGGAACTGGGTCTCGACGTCTGCATTGGGAACATAGAAAAAGCGTTTTTCCTTCATGTTTTCACCTTCTAATCGTTGTCTTTCTTTTCACGTCGTTGCTGCTCTTTGCGCAAGAGCGACGCAAACTCATAGTTCTCGTCTCGGATAGCCTGTTCCAGGGCTTTCTCCAGCAAGTCGTCGCTCAGCGTATTAATGGGAATGGCCACGCTGTTGGTGTCGGAGGCAACATAGCCTACCGACTGTCTTGCCATCAGGTTCTCCTCGACAAACATCGGTCTGTCGCCAGCCACATGGGCCAGCACGGCTTCAGAAGCTCGAATGGGGAACATTTCCTGCGTTTCGCAGTTGAGCAAGACCGTGGCATACTGTCCGTCAACGAGTGAGGTAATCACAATCTCGAGGTCTACACCGCATGATTCTTTCAACATGCGGCACAAGACGCCTGGCAGCATGATGGCAGTAATGGGCAGGCGCTTGGAATGGAGCTCTATCTGCATGGCCAGTGCTTGCTCGCAGGCGATAGTCAGCTGGCGCTGCCGCTTCATGTCGGTGAGTAGGATGATGCCAAGCTGGCTGGAACCGACGATTTCGGAAACGCTGTCGAACATTACCCTCACCTTCTTCATATCTCACCGTAGTTCAAGCTTTGCGCTGCTTCTTGTCGGGATTGAAGATGAGGGCAAACGATATGCCTACCACCAGCGCGAACGACGCAAAGATGAACCAGCACGTCCGCCAGTCGCCTTGCAGGTATCCGTCGGTCCAGATACAGAAATGGTTCACCACCTCACCTGCCGCAAGCGTGCCTATGGTGGCTCCGATGCCGTTGGTCATGAGCATGAAGAGCCCCTGAGCCGACGCTTTCACCGAGGAGTCACACTCTTGGTCGACAAACATGGCTCCGGAGACATTGAAGAAGTCGAAGGCCACGCCATACACGATGCACGACAGGATGAACAGCACCACGCCTGGCATGGCAGGATTGCCCACGCCGAAGAAGCCGAAGCGCAGTACCCAGGCGAACATAGACATGAGCATGACGCCCTTGATGCCGAAACGCCTCAGGAAGAAGGGTATCATCAGGATGCACAAGGCTTCGCTGATCTGGGAAACAGATGTGAGCAGCGTGGCATTGTTGGCTGCAAACGACGTTGCCACAGCTGCATCTGTGCTACCCTTGAAGCTCGTGATGAAAGGTCCGGCATAGCTGTTGGTCACCTGCAGTGACATGCCGAGCAATGCCGAGAAAATGAAGAACAGGGCCATCTTCTTCGTCTTGAACAGACGGAAGGCGTTGAGCCCGAACTGCTCTGCCAGCGAATCGGCAGACTTTGACTCCACTTTGCACTCTGGCAACATCAGGCAGTATACGAACATGCAGATGCTCAGCACGCCCGAGACGAAAAACTGCATATAGGTGTACTGGAACTTGTGCACGTTCTCGCCGAGGGTGAACGAGAAGGAACCGTCGTCCCACACTGCACAGTTGACGAACCACATCGTGGCGATGAAGCCCACCGTTCCCAGAACGCGAATGGGTGGAAAGTCTTTCACGGTGTCGAGACCGTTGTACTTCATCAGGGTGAAGGCCGTGGTATTGGCTAGGGCGAGCGTGGGCATGTAAAACGACACGCTCAACGTGTAGAGTGCGATGAAGAGCCCCTTGTCATGGATTTCATTTCCCAGACCTGTATTCATGCCGATATACCACAAGGAGAGCATGAATCCTCCTGCCAGCAGGTGGCAGAAGCCGAGCAGGCGCTGTGGCTGCACGTACTTGTCGGCCACGATGCCCATGACAGTGGGCATGAAGATCGACACGATGCCCTGGATGGCATAGAACCACGATATCTTATCGCCCAGACCAGCCACGCCCAGGTAGTTTCCCATGCATGTGAGGTAGGCTCCCCATACCGCGAACTCCATGAAGTTCATTACGGCAAGACGACTTTTCAGATTCATTTCATCTTCAGTTTTTAGGGTTATTGGTCATTTGGCTGTTCACTCAGTCTGTCCCTGCTCCGCTGCCGCATCGCAGGCAGCATCTGCCTCGTTGAAGAAATAGCTCGAACCGTCGAAACAGTGGGTGCAAATCCTGTCCTTCGGCATGCCAATAGCCTGAATGAGAGTCTCTATCTTGTTGAATTTCACACTTGTTAGCCCGAGTTGCTTGCCAATCTCTTCAACCATTCGCGTATACTCAGGACTGTCGGTCGTGGCATACTTGTCGAGGTTCTTGTTCGGATCGCCTTCAAACTCCTGGATGATGCGGCGCGTGATGAGTTCGAGGTCGCTCTTCGAGGCCGTGAAGCCAATGAAGGGACAGCTGTAGACCAGCGGTGGGCACGAGATGCGCGCATGCACCTCCTTGGCTCCGTTCTCGAAGAATGTCCTCACGTTGTCCTTCAGCTGCGTTCCACGCACGATGCTGTCATCGCAGAACACCACTCGCCGCCCGTTGAGGATAGCCGAGTTGGGTATGAGCTTCATCTTGGCCACCAGATTGCGCCTGCTCTGCTTGCTGGGCGTGAAACTGCGCGGCCATGTGGGTGTGTATTTCAGTACGGCCCGCTTGTAAGGAATCCCTCGTCCCTCGGCATAGCCCAGTGCAGTGCCCACACCGCTGTCGGGGATTCCACATACGCAGTCGGCCTCGGTATCGTCTTCCGCTCCCATCACCTTGCCTGCCTCTTCCCTGACAAACTCCGTGTTCACGTTCTCGAAGTTGCTGGCCGGGAACCCGTAGTAGACCCACAGGAACGAACATATCTGGCATCGCGAGAAAGGCTTTTGCAACACTTCCATGCGATCAGGGAAAAGCTCTACGATTTCTCCAGGGCCTACATCGCGCACGGTGGCATAGTCGAGGTTGGGCAAGCTGGTTGTCTCGCTGGTGGCACAAAAGGCTCCGTCTTTCTTTCCAATCACCACCGGTGTGCGTCCCAGCGCGTCGCGCGCCGCAATGATGCTGTTCTCAGTGAGAATGAGCATGGAGCATGAGCCTTTTACCTTCTTGTAGACGAGGTTGATACCGTCGACAAAAGTGTTGCCCATGTTGATGAGCAGTGCGATGAGCTCCGTCTGGTTGATGTTGTTCTGGCTCATCTCACTCAGATGCATCCGCTTCTCGAGCAGTTCGTCGGCAATCTCGCGCAAATTGTTCACCTTGGCCACCGTCACCACGGCATATCTGCCAAGATGGGAGTTCACCAGGATGGGCTGAGGGTCGGTGTCGCTGATGATACCAAGTCCGCTGTTCCCAACGAATCCGTCGAGTTCACCTTCAAAACGACTTCTGAAGTAGTCGCGTTCCAGACTGTGTATACTTCGTGTAAATCCTTTTTCCTTGTCGAAAGTCACAAGACCGGCTCTCTTCGTGCCAAGATGTGAGTTGTAATCAGTACCATAGAACAGGTCGTTGACGCATTCCTTCGTACCAATAGTTCCAAAAAAACCACCCATTATGTTCGTGTATTTATTTTATTCGCTGCAAAGTTAGTGCTTTTTTATGATATTTCATCTATCAGAAATAAAAAAATCGTGAGAAAAAGCATCCATATACTTAGCGCACATCTCGGCACAACGCTCTCCATCGACAGCTGCCGAGACGATGCCTCCTGCATATCCAGCCCCTTCGCCGCAGGGGAAGAGCCCCCTGAGGCCTACGTGCTCAAGCGTTGCGGCCTGTCTTGTAATGCGTACAGGCGATGATGTGCGTGTCTCCATTGCTATGAGCAGCGCTTCGTTGGTGAGAAAGCCTCGGCTCATGGCTCCGAACTTACGGAATCCAAGCTGTAGGCGCCTGCCGATGCCTTGTGGGAGCCAGAAGTGCAACGGACTGGCGATAAGTCCCGGCGCGTAGCTGCTCTGTGGCAGCGAACCGCTGAGCTTTCCGTTCACAAAGTCTGCCATGCGCTGCGCTGGTGCCGTCTGCTTCATGTTGCCTTGCTGCCAGCAGGTCCTTTCCAGGTATTCCTGATAGTGCATCATGCCGAGAGATCCGGCGAAGTCGGCGCTCTGACCTTCCACATCCTCCTGCCGAATCTCCACCACCATGCCGCTGTTGCTCCAGCGTGTGCCGCGATTCGACGGGCTCATACCGTTCACCACAATCTGCTCGCTGTCAGTGGCTGCCGGAATGACGTAGCCTCCGGGGCACATGCAAAAGCTATACACGCCCCTGCCCTCCACCTGCGTCACGAAACTGTACTCCGCCGTGGGCAGGTATTCGCCCTTCCCTTCGCGGTTGTGGTATTGTATCTGGTCGATCAGATGGCTAGGATGCTCCAGTCGAACGCCCATGGCTAGGGCTTTCGCCTCGATATGGACGTCGTGGGCCGCAAGATAGCGGTACACGTCCCTAGCGCTGTGCCCCGTGGCGAGAATCACCGGCCCACTTACCATAATCTCGCTCTCTCCTATTCTGCTGACGGCCTTCACACCGACCACTCGGCTGCCGTCGGTCACCAATTCCGTCATCTTGGTCTGAAACATCACCTCGCCACCACAACGGATGATGGTGTTCCGCATGTTCTCAATCACCTGTGGCAACTTGTCTGTACCGATATGCGGATGAGCATCCCACAAGATGCTGGTGCTGGCTCCGTGCTGGCAGAACACATTGAGGATTTTCTCCACGTTTCCGCGCTTCTTGCTCCTCGTATAGAGTTTCCCGTCGGAGTAGGCTCCTGCCCCACCCTCGCCGAAACAGTAGTTGCTTTCGGGATCCACTTGCTGGTTCTTCGTGATCGAGGCAATGTCTTTCTTCCTCTGTCGAACGTCCTTGCCCCTTTCGAGCACGATGGGACGGTAGCCCAGTTCGATAAGCTTGAGCGCAGCGAACAAACCTCCCGGGCCAGCTCCCACAACCACGACCTGTCGGGCTTCCGACACGTCGCGGTACTCAGTACGCACATATTCATCGTCGGTAGGCAGTTCGTTCACATAGGCCCTCACCTTCAGGGTCACGTAGATGGTGCGCTGCCGGGCATCTATGCTTCTCTTCAATATGCGCACATGCCGCAGCTCGGCACACTTCACGCCGTATTCCTTCGAAAGGAAGTCCTTGATGCCTTCGGCCGATGCTGCCTGAGCCGGCATTAGTCGTATTGTGTATTCCTGTATCATAATTATTATGTACGCGCGAACCGAATATCTTTTTCACTTCCACATTCACACATTGAGCAACTGCGGCAGATGAATGACCCACAACGTGAGCATGCCTATAGCCCACGACAGGGCCACCACGCCTCCCACATGGCGCAGATACCACCCCACGTGCACACGCTCCATCTTCATCAGCGCTAGTCCGCTCATGCTCCCCAGCATCAGCACGTTGCCACCCATGGCCGTGCTGTAGGCAATGACAGGCCAGAAGAGGTGATTCTCGGGCAGAGTGGGAAACAGCGAGAAGAAGCTCACCGATGTGGCGAACGTGTCGAGCACCGAACTCACGACAAAGGCGATGACTGCCAGCACCCACGAATTCTCAATATAGGCTGAGCACTGCCTGGCCAGCCAGCCGATGGCTCCCGTCTCCTGCACGACGCCCACCACAAGGATGATTCCCATGATGAAGAGCATCGTTTGCAGGATGCCGTACTGCAGGACGCGTGGCACCCGGCGCTGAATCATCTGCTCCACGTTCATCAGCTTTCGGTTCATGATCTCATTCACGATCCAAAGCACTGACAGCACGCACAGAGCTCCGAGGAACGGGCTCAGCTTCGTGATGGAATGGAACGACGGAATGAACCACAGTCCGCCGATGCCCACGAAGAGCATCACCAGCCGCTGCACCACCGATAGGTTGGTGTCGTCGCCTCGATAGGGCATCGACGACATCTGACAGTCAGTATGGCTGGGCAGGCTTCGCGAGAGCCACCATGTGGGTATGATCCACGACACCAGACAGGGCACGGCGAGCGTCAGCGAAAAGTGAGTGGCCGACACATAACCCATGTTCCACAGGTAGAGCCCCGTGGGATCGCCGATCACCGTCAGGGCACCTCCGCAGTTGGCCGCGATGACTATGGCAGATCCGTAGATGAGGCGCTGCCTCCGTGCAGGAACAATCTGGTGCATCGCCACGAGCATCATCGTCGTCACGGTGAGGTTGTCAAGATTGGCACTTACGAAGAACGTCATTGCTCCCGTCACCCATAGCAGCCGCCGGCTATTGCGCGTCTTCATCAGCTGTCGGAAGAAGTCGAAGCATCCGTTGTTGTCGAGGATCTCCACAATGGTCATCGTGGCCAATAGGAAGATGACGATCTCTGCCCCTCGTCCCACATATTTCAGGAAGATGTTCTCGGCTATATACTCCTTCACCGCGGTGCTTGTGGGGTTGGCTCCTCCGAGGAAGTCGACATACTCGGTGGGGTGCTGCATCATGACGAAGTCGGAACCATAGCATATATAGAGCACCCACCCCACGGTTCCGGCAAAGACGGCAGCAGCAGCCTTGTTAATTTTTGTAATGTTGCTAGTAGCTATCATGCAGAAGCCAGCAATCAGAATGCCAAGAATCACTAATGTCATCTCACAAAATCTTTTTTCTTGTGTGCAAATGTACGCAAAAATCTTGAATTACGCCTCTTGGTAGCCCAAGTTTTTTCTCCGTTATGGAGAAAAGAGATTTCTGTCGTTTCTTTCCGCCTCGTCGATAACGGTACGGAATGAGCCTTTTCGCAATCATTTCAGAAGACGAAACGAGCAGTTTTACATGTCAACATGAACCGTTTTCTCCGATGAAACGGACCGTTTTCTTCATTCATTCCATTTTACTCTCCATACCGAGGGCCAACTGGTGGCACGTTCATTCCACAACAATATCCTTGAAAAGTGTTTCGCGCTGGGACTCAAGGTATTGCTTCCTCAAAGCGATGGTTTTCTTCAGCACGCCTCTGTCGATTTTGTCGAGACTGACGTCGAGTTTCCAGCTGCCACGGGCTTCGAGTCTGTCGATCATCAGTCCGATACTCAGCTTCGACGTCGACTCGGCAGGCTGGTAGACCGCTTCGGTGCCCTTTTCGTCGTTGGTCACCTCTGTGAGCAGATGCACGCCCACCAGGTCGTTCAGCAGGTCGTGGGTGATACGGATGGGAATGTTGGTGACCAGCTTCAGTTCGAGCGCAGTGAAAGGCTTCTCTCCCCTCTCGAACCGTCGGCAGATGAGGGCCATGAGCCACGCGCTGAGCATCAATCGATTGCGGTGGCTTAGGTCGGAAGTTCGTGCACGGAAGGCAAACAGCTCAAGGTTCTGGTTGGCATAGGAGAGCTCGGCCCCGAAGAGGCAGATGGTCCACGATATCTGCAGCCAGAGCATGAACAGGGGCAGAGCGGCAAACGACCCGTATATAGCATTGTAGCCCGTGACCCATATCTGTGAGTGTATATATGCGAGCTGAAGGCCCTGCATCGCCACACCTGCGAGTATGCCCGGCACGATGGCGCTACCCAGTTTCACCTTCGTGTTGGGCATGAAGACGTAGAGAGCGATGAAGACTCCCGACATGACGAGGAACGGCATCACCTTGAGCACGAAGCGGAAGGTCGTCCCGATGATGATGGTGTCGCCGTAGCCGTCGGCAAAGGCCGTCATCATGATGGAAAGGCCCGAGGTGATAACAATCACGATGGGTGCGAGGAAGAACATGGCCACATAGTCGGTGACGGTGCGGAAGATGCTCCTGGGCGTGCTCACCTGCCAGATGTCGTTGAACGACTGCTCCACGTTCTTAATGAGCATGATGACCGTCCAAAGCATAAAGAGGAGTCCGATGCCGAGGAATATGCCGCTCTTGGTGTGGACGAGGTATGAATTGACGAAGCCTATGATGACCTCTGCCGCCTGTGGCTGTGTGGAAAGTGCCTCCCGGAACCATGTCTCAATGTACTTGTTGAAGCCGAAGCCGCGCGCAATGGCAAAGACGACGGCTAGTATGGGGACGATGGCGAGCATGGTGGAATAAGTGAGCGCCGCTGCCGAGTCCATGGTGCGCTTCGTGGTGAAGCATTCCACAGCGAGCATCAGCTTCTTCAATATGCTGTAGCAAAGATATCGGAAGGGTGTGGTCTGCGAAGGCTCCATCGACCAGATGTCGACGCGCAGGAACCGGAGCCATCTGTCGAGGCGTGAGGGCTCTGTCCGCTTGCTCTTCTGGTGAGAGAGAGCGTCGTCGGGGGGTGCTTGCTTGTTGTTTTGTCGTGTCATCTGGTCGTGAGTGAAAAGAAAAGAAGTTACTGCGTGCTCGCAACGGCGCGTCGTGCGTTAACTAAAAAAGGAAAGCAGTGCCCCTGTAAGCCGGGTTCTGTACACTCCGTAAAGTGTGCCTGTCATTTATCTACTCCGCAGGTCACCCCGCGGCTCCAGCGTTCTACCCTCCGTTGTGCTCGTCGGTCAGCACCTGCACTTTCTTCGCACGCAAGGCACAAAGCCAGACAGGCTGCTGCCGACAGGCATCGGGCGGACAACCCTCATCCAACGGTTTACGCGAACTTGCAGCTTCCAGCCGGCACAGCCCGATGATCACCCATCGGCTGGTGGTCTCTTACACCGCCTTCTCACCCTTACCCACTCATGGAGCGGGCGGTTGTTTTCTTCTGCCGTCACCTACTGTCGCCAATAGCTTCTGTTTTCGGAAGTGGAACATCCTATGCTGCCCGGACTTTCCTCTCGCGCCATCCCCTTCTGATGGAACTGTCGCCAGCGACAAGCCAGAGCACTGCTTTCGCTGGCAAAGTTACGAATAAAGTGGAAATCTGCCAAGGGAAAGGCTTATTTTTATTAAAAACAGTCAACAAAAACGAACGTTTTTATCGTTTTGAATGTCTTTCGATTGTTCAATGAATGTAAATAAGGGCTCGGTGCAAGCAAATTACTTTTAAAGGGAGCAAACATATTGTTAAAAGACGACAAAAGGACATGACAAAATGACGGTTTTACATTTTTTGCGCCTACTTTTGCAAAGGTTTTTCCGTGAAAGAGCCGATTAAACCACCGCGTCCCGCTCTCGTCATAAAACCGTTGTCCGGCACACCCAATCGCCGGCGTGAAAGCACCGGACACAAGACAAGGAACAATATTTAAACATGTAACAAATAAAAAGTATGAAGAACGTAAAAGACTATTTGGTTTATGCCATGTGCATCGTGGCAATTGCCTTTTCAGCTGGTTCATTCGTGAAGGTCTACGCCAACAAATCGCCGTTGGCAGCAACGTCGCAGGCCGCAGCAGCCTACGGTCAGCCCGTCGATCTGACAGTGGCCGCCGAGAAGGCTCTGCCGAGCGTCGTCACCGTGAAGGTGGTGACGAACTCTAAAACGCAGACTGTGGAGGTGGAAGACCCGTTTGGCGACTTCTTCGACCCCTTCGGATTCTTCGGCAACCCTAACGGCGGAAAGCAGAAACGCCAAGTGCAGACCCCGAAGCGCCAGGGCTCGGGCTCAGGTGTGATCATCTCGAACGACGGTTACATCGTGACCAACAACCACGTGGTGGAAGATGCCGACGAGATTACCGTCATCCTGACCGACAACCGCGAATTCTCGGCCAAAGTCATCGGTACTGACGCCTCCACCGACCTGGCCCTTATCAAGGTGAGCGGCAAGGAACTGCCCGCCATCCAGATTGCCGACAGTCAGAAGCTGAAGATCGGCGAGTGGGTGCTGGCCATCGGCAATCCCTTCTCCATCGGAACGACGGTGACGGCCGGTATCGTCAGCGCCAAGGCGCGCTCGATGGGCGGTGGCAACAAGGTTCAGAGCTTCATACAGACCGATGCCGCCATCAATCGCGGCAACTCGGGAGGTGCACTGGTCAATGCAGCCGGTGAACTGGTGGGCATTAACTCGATGCTCTACTCCGAGACGGGCTCCTATAGCGGATATGGATTCGCCATCCCCACCACTATCATGAATAAGGTGGTGAGCGACCTGAAGACCTACGGCACCGTGCAGCGCGCTCTCATCGGTATCGAGGGCAGTGACCTGAGCAACTACACCGAGAGCCTCCGCCAGCAAGGCAAGGATGTTCCCGACTTCGGTACCGTGAATGGTATCTACGTGGCCAAGGTTCAGGACGACGGTGCCGGTGCTACGGCCGGACTGAAGGAAGGCGACGTGATTACTCATGTTGATGGCAAAATCATGACGAAGATGGCTGAGCTGCAGGAGTATCTCACCAACAAGCGACCGGGCGACAAAGTGAGCATCACCTATCTCCGCAACAAGAGCAAGAAGACCGTCAGCGTTACGCTGAAGAACGCCCAGGGCAATACCTCGGTAGTGAAGACCGCCGACATTGACGTGCTGGGAGCCAACTTCCGCGAGGTAACCGCCGACGAGAAGAAGCAGCTCGAGATAGCCTACGGACTGAAGGTGACCAAGATCAGCAAGGGAGCCATCAAGACAGCCGGTATCCCCGACGGATTCATCATCCTCACGGCCAACGACCGCTCCATCAAGTCGACCGCCGACCTGCAGGAAGCCGTCAAGGAGGCATCAACAAGCAAAGATCCCGTGCTCTACATCAAGGGAATCTTCCCATCGGGAAAGAAGGGATACTTCGTCATCGACCTTCAGAACGAGTAAACGTGCTCTGTCAGAGGCGGTGAAAGGAGGAGAAAACGTTTCCTGAAAGAATCGTCAGGGCAAGAGCTCAGAGGGCTGCAGGCAAGCATTACGACAATAGTGCTAACCATGCTGCCCTCTGTTTTTCTGTAAGATTTGGTACGATTTGACTGACAAACAGAAAAAATAATCACATTTTTTCTTGTTTTTGATGAAAAAACCGTACTTTTGCAGTTACTTTAATCAAATACGACCATGAGACAACTGAAAATCACAAAGTCGATAACGAATCGGGAGAGCGCATCTCTCGACAAGTATCTGCAAGAAATCGGGCACGAAGAGCTCCTTTCAGCCGAAGAGGAAGTGGAGCTCGCTCAGCGCATCCGCAAGGGCGACCGCAAGGCGCTGGAAAAGCTGACGAAAGCCAACCTCCGATTTGTCGTCTCCGTGGCCAAGCAATACCAGAACCAAGGGCTCAGCCTCCCCGACCTTATCAACGAGGGCAACCTGGGGCTCATCAAGGCAGCAGAGAAGTTCGACGAGACGAGAGGCTTCAAGTTCATCAGCTATGCCGTCTGGTGGATCAGGCAGAGCATCCTACAGGCCATCGCCGAGCAAAGCCGTATTGTCAGGCTTCCACTCAACCAGGTGGGGAGCGTGAACAAGATCAACCGCATGCTCGTGAAGTTCGAACAGGAGAACGAGCGGCGCCCGAGCATTAGCGAGATAGCCGAGAAGGTGGACCTTCCTCACGACAAAATAGAAGACGCGATGAAGGTGACGGGCCGCCATGTCAGCGTTGACGCCCCCTTCACCGACAGCGAAGACAATAACCTGCTCGACGTGCTTGTCAACGACGATGCACCGATGGCCGACGTCAGTCTGGTGCGTGAGAGTTTGAAAGAAGAGGTGGCCCGCGTACTGCAAATGCTCAGCGATCGAGAGCGAAAAATCGTGGAAGCATTCTTCGGCATCAACCAGCCTGAGATGACACTCGAAGAGATAGCCGAGAAGTTCGGACTCACCCGTGAGCGCGTTCGCCAGATTAAGGAAAAAGCCATCCGCCGCCTGCGCCACAACACCCACAACAAGGTACTCAAAACCTACCTCGGAGTTTAGAATAAATCACTGGCAGTTAGTGGATTAAAACCAAGAAACAAAGTAAACATTCAGAATGGACATCAAGAAACATCTACTCGTGCTGATCGTGGCGATGTCGTTTATGACAGGGGTCACAGCTCAGAAATACAAACCCGTCGACAAACTCTACGCTTTCGGTGTTGCCGCTTCGTTCAACGACTCTGTCGTCTACATAACCGACATTCAGGAAGTGGACAGCGCCTGGATGTATTCCAAAAGTGAGTTCCTCGTCAGCCGAAACAACTATTCCAACCAGCTGAGAGACTATCTGGCCAACAACAAGCACGAAGAAAACCGCACCTGCATCACATGCTATGCCTACGACCGCAAGAAGATTGAAAAGAAGTATATCAAGATGAAAGGCAATTACACGAAGAAAGGCGATTTCGACGTGAGATACCTTACATCAGACGACTTCCGGTTTCAGCCCGTAGCACCCTACGACATCAACGAAGCCGACGACACCGACGACTCGAAAGCTACCCGAAAGGCAGCCAAGAAAGCCGCCAAACAGAAGGTGAAACAAAAAAAAGCCAGCCCCAAAGCCCAATAGTCAGCGCAAGTAAAGAAACAATACATGGAGGGATACAGCAGCATCAACCATTTCCGCATTGCCGACTTCAACATCACCATCTCGTTCCGGCAGCAGCACAACGACATGAGGCTGCTCCCGTCGTTTGCCCCTTTCAAGGCCGAACCTTCTGATGATTGTTTCTTCCAGCTCACCGTTGACGACAACATGAACCCTGCCACCAAAGAAGAGCGCGAGGAGAACATCGGAAAATTCGACACAGGCAACGGCGACACATCGGTGACCCTGCTCAAGAACGGCGGCTACCAATACATCATCAAGAACATCAACGGCTACGACTGCTGCCTGCTGCGCACCAACAAGGACTTCAGCCAGTGCAAATGCGCCCTCAACGGTAACTATAACATGCGTTGCTTCGGACTGAACAACGCCCTCATGCTCATCTTTGCCTTTGCAGGAAGCCTCAGGCAGACGTTGCTCATCCATGCGTCGCTCGTCAGGTGCAAGGGCTACGGCTATGCCTTCATTGCCAAGAGCGGGACGGGAAAAAGCACGCAGGTGAGCTCATGGCTCAGATACATCGAAGGCTGCGACCTGATGAACGATGACAACCCCATCGTGCGCATCATCGACGGGAAAGCCTACATCTATGGAAGTCCATGGAGCGGCAAGACACCCTGCTATCGACAGGTGAAGGCTCCGCTGGGAGCCGTCACGCGCATCGACAGAGCCAGCACGAACAGCATCGAGCAGCTGCAGTCAGTCGAAGCGTTCGCTTCGTTCCTGCCTGCCTGTTCGTCGATGAAATGGGACAAGGACATCTTCGACGCCATCTGCAACAATGCCGGCAAGGTGGTAGAGATTGTTCCTATCTACACGCTGCACTGCTTGCCCGACGAAGAAGCCGCCAGAGTGTGTCACGACACCATTACCCGACGTCACCCATTATAGGCTAAGATAACAAATATGAAGTTAGCGTTTTTTACCATCATCCTTCTTGTCGCTTTGTTTGCCCTCGCCATCCTTATCATGAAAAGGAAGCCTAAGGCGGATAAAGTGAATATGCATGGGGTGGAAGTAGACAACGCCACCTTCCTGCCCGAAGTCATCAGAGTGATTGAAGAGGGACACACCGCAACAATCATGCTCAAAGGCTACAGCATGCGGCCCTTCCTCGAAAACGGACGCGACAAGGCTGTCCTCACCAAGCCCACGACACCCACGGTAGGAAAGCCAGTTCTTGCCGAAATCATGCCCGGACGATTCGTCCTCCACCGCATCATCGACATCAAGGGCGATGAAGTGACGCTCCTGGGCGACGGCAACCTACGACCGGAGCATTGCCGACTTCAGGATATCAGGGCCGATGTTGTTGGCTTCTACCGCAAAGGGCGCTTGGAGCTCGACCTTACCAGCGGTCTGAAATGGCGCACCTACTCCAAGGTGTGGATGGCTCTGCGGCCCGCCCGCAGGTATCTTCTCGCATTCTACCGCAGGATATGGTTAAGATTAACACGTTAAGAATCAACAAAAAAGAATAGGATTATGAAAGCAAAATCTGGGTTTAACATCCGCACTGTATGTGGTGAGAACATGATCGTAGCTGAAGGCAAAGAGAATATCGACTTCAGCAATATTATCAGCATGAACGAGTCGTCGGCCTTCCTTTGGAAGAAACTGCAGCATAGGGAATCGTTCAGCGTGAACGACATGGCCGCACTGTTGCAGGAAGAATACGACGTTGACCAAGCAACCGCCATCAAAGACAGCCAGGACCTCGCCAAGAAATGGTTCGACGCGGGAATCATCAATGACTGACAGCATCACGATAGATATCATCCAACGCAGTTCCGACTTGCCAGCTCTCGAATGCCACGACTTTTTCCATAGCTCTGAACTGTTCGCCATCGTGGAAAAGACAAGCGGAATGCAACCCTATATGGCCATAGCCAGACGGGGCGACCGCATTGTGGCTCACCTGCTGGCAACGCTGCGCAGACGCGGTGCTCTGATTCCACCCTATCTCTTCACCCAGGGAAGAGTCTACGGTGAAGGCGAGTATGCTGCTGAGGAGAACAAAGAGGAGCTCTTCGAGATGATGCTCGAAGTCATCACGCGCAAACTGAAGAAGAAGCTGTGCCTATATATAGAATTCAGCGACCTGTCGCAGAAGATGTTCGGCTACAGACTGTTTCGCAAACATGGCTACTTTCCCGTTCACTGGATGGAAATCCACAACTCGCTCCACTCCAAGACACCGGAGGAACGCCTGACGACGAAGATGAGCGAGCGTATCGCAAGCATGGAACAAAACGGATTGCGCTTCAGTGAAGTGGAAGACTACGACCAGTTTCAGGCATTCTACAAGATGCTGCACCGCTTCTTCTCGCTGAAGGTGAGGCGATACCTTCCACCGGCCCGCATGTTCTACGAACTGAACAAGAGCAACCACGCGCGCCTGTTTGTCACGACCCATGGCGGAACAGTAGTGGGAGGCTGCGCCTGTCTGTACAACAAGGACGATGCTCACCTGTGGTATGTAGCTTCAAAGCGTAAAAGTCACCCGAAGCTCCATCCCACGACGGCCACAGTTTGGGGAGCCATCAAACATGCGCATGAGATTGGCTGCCGGCATATCTACTTTATGGACGTTGGCCTACCTTTCAAGAAGAATCCTTTCCGCGATTTCATACTCCGATTCGGAGGGAAAGAGGTGAGCACCTACCGCTGGTTCAGTTTCACCATTGGCTGGCTGAACCGTTTTGTGGGATGGTTCTACAGGGAATGAGCGACTTTGTGTTCGCACACACCAATAAATTCAACTTAAAAAAGGAAAAAAAAACAGCAAAACTTCTGATCGTTCGTTGTTTTTCCGTATATTTGTATTCTGAATTTCAAATAACTGATTAATAAATCTCATTAAACTACAACAAACCATGACAGGATTAATGATCATTCAACTGCTCATCGTGCTGCTGGCCCTGTGGGTCGGTTCACGGTATGGTAGCCTTGCCCTTGGTGCCATCTCTGGCATAGGCCTGGCCCTTCTCGTGTTCGGATTCGGGTTGAAACCCGGTACACCTCCGACTGATGTTATCTACATTATTATAGCCGCAGTCACCTGCGCCGGTGTGCTACAAGCCTCGGGAGGTATGGATTGGATGATTCAGGTGGCCGAGAAAATGCTGAGGAAACACCCCGACCGCATCACGTTCCTTGCTCCGCTGACAACCTTTTTCCTGACGGTGCTCGTAGGTACGGGCCATGTGGTTTACACGCTGATGCCTATCATCTGCGACATTGCCTTGAAGAAAGGCATACGTCCTGAGCGCCCCTGTGGTGTGGCTTCCATTGCCTCGCAGGTGGGCATCACCTGCTCGCCCATCGCAGCTGCCGTGGTAGCCTTCTCGTCTATCTCGGCCTCAAACGGTTTCCATGTGAACAACCTTCAGATTATTATGATCACCATACCGGCATGCGTGTGCGGCCTGATCGCAGCAGCTACCGCCTCCTACCGTCGCGGCAAGGACCTCGACAAGGACCCTCAGTTCCAGGAAAGGCTGAAAGACCCCATACAGTATCAGTATATCTATGGCAGCAGCGCCACGACGCTTGACAAGAAGATCTCATCCGACTCCAAGCGTGCGGTGTATGTCTTCCTGGGAGCCTTGGCCATTATCGTACTATTCTCCATCGTGTCAATGTTCGGAGGCAACATCCTGCCTACCTATGATACGATACAGGTAGTGAAGGGTGGTCCTGAAACAGTGACACTGCCCGGTGGCATCACTGAGACCGCCAAGCAGCTGGCCGGTGCCGGCATCGTGATGGAGGGTGTGACCGAAATGGTGAAGAAGCCGCTCGCCATGAACCTCGTGATCCAGATAGTGATGATCTCGGCCGCAGCTCTGATGATCATCTTCTGCAAGGCAGCTCCGAAGAAAGCCGTCAGCGGTGCCGTATGGCAGTCTGGCATGGTGGCTGTCGTTGCTATCTATGGCATCGCATGGCTGGCCGACACCTATTTCGGCAACTACATGAACGAGATGAAGCTGATGCTGACCGATCTCGTCTCAGCCTATCCTTGGACCATCGCCATTGCCTTCTTCCTCGTCTCCGTGCTCATCAATTCACAGGGAGCCGTCGTCGTAGCCATGCTTCCTCTGGCCTATTCTCTCGGCATTGAGGGCTGGGTGCTGCTCGGCGTTCTTCCGTCGGTCTATGGCTACTTCTTCATCCCCAACTATCCTTCCGACATCGCAACAGTGAACTTTGACCGTTCTGGAACCACCGTCATCGGCAAGTATCTGCTCAACCACTCGTTCATGATGCCCGGGTTGATCAGTGTCATTACCAGTACTATAGTGGCCTACGCCATTTCCTACATTCTGCATGGTGCAGGAGTGCTTTAACCGATAAAAATGCATACAAGAGAAGAAAAACTGGAGGCTTTCGGTCGTCTGCTCGATGTCTTGGACCGACTGCGTTCCGAATGCCCCTGGGACAAGAAACAAACCAACGAGTCGCTTCGTCCGAATACGATCGAGGAGACTTACGAGTTGTGCGACGCTTTGATGAAAAACGACACGAAGAACATCTGCAAGGAGCTTGGCGATGTTCTGATGCACGTCATGTTCTATGCCAAAATCGGCTCAGAAACGAATGATTTCGACATTGCCGACGTGTGTAACAACGAAGCCGACAAGCTCATCTTCAGGCATCCGCACATCTATGGCAACACCGTGGCCGACACGTCACAGCAGGTTCTGGAGAACTGGGAGCAGATAAAACTGAAAGAAAAAGACGGCAACAAAAGTGTGCTCTCGGGTGTTCCTGAAGCCCTCCCTTCGCTCATCAAGGCCTACCGTATTCAAGACAAGGCCCGCAACGTTGGCTTTGACTGGGAAGACAAGGTGGACGTTTGGGGCAAGGTAAGGGAAGAACTCGACGAACTGGAAACAGAGATCCGTCGTGAGGACAAGGAAAGGTCGACCCGTGAACTTGGCGACTTTCTCTTCAGCGTCATCAATGCTGCACGCCTGTACCACCTCAACCCCGATAATGCCCTTGAGCACACCAACCAAAAGTTCATCCGGCGATTCAACTACATCGAAGAGCATTCTATCAAGAACGGTAAACCGCTGAAAGATATGACGCTCAGCGAGATGGACAAGCTCTGGAACGAGGCTAAGAATCAAGAAAACGACCAAGAGAGATGAAAAAAACATTCTTTTACACATTAGGGATCATGGCGGTTGCCATGATGTCTTGCCAAAACGGGAAGCAACCACCTTCATCACCCACGATGGAAATAGACCCCATTCAGGAAGAGACGTCGCCCCCCGACTCCACCATCTACGGACGTTGCGGTGAGAATTTCGGCATGAGCACGTTGGAGCTCATTACCGACAACGGTGACACTCTGCTGTTCATCGTGGAAGACGACTCCATACCGACGATCAAAGGTGGGAAGCACGTCGGCGACCGTATGGCTATTGTTGCTTCCAAGAACGACGTGGGCGAAAATGTTGTTCGCACAGGGGTGAACCTGACAACATTGCTGGGCAAGTGGACAGCTCTCGACAAGACCTTCGAGATTCACGAGGGTGGCGTCGTTACGAGCGAGTTCCAAGAACCGAAGCCCTACACGGAATGGAAAATCAGCAATGGAGCACTCGTCTTGTCTGCCGACACTTTCTCGGTATATGACCTTGGAGCGGACTCTCTCCTACTTGAAAACGACAAGGGCATATACTCGTATAAAAGACAAAAGTAGAAGGGGCGATCGTACACATGCAACCTTTTAAAGTCTACATCCTGGGGTGCGGCAGCGCACTTCCCACACTGAAACATTCTGCCTCGAGCCAGATTGTTGAGCTTAGGGACAAACAGTTCATGATCGACTGTGGTGAAGGTACGCAGATCCAGTTGCGCAAGCTTCGTATTCCCTTTACTCGGATGCAGGCCGTGTTTATATCCCATCTTCATGGCGACCACTGCTTTGGTCTGATGGGTATGCTTTCCTCGTTCGGCATGCTCGGTCGCAAATCACCTTTGCATATCTACGCGCCTAAAGCATACGGAGATCTCTTCACCATGCAAACCGAGATGTTTTGTCCGGGATTGGGCTACGATGTTGTTTTCCACCCCTTAGACACCACAGTTCACCAAGTGATCTATGAAGACAAAAGCCTCACCGTGACAACCCTTCCACTCGAGCATCGTGTTCCCTGCTGTGGCTTTCTTTTCAAGGAAAAGCCCACTCTCCCCCACATCAGGCGGGAGATGATAGACTTTCTCGACATTCCGATCAGCCAGGTGAACAACATCAAGAACGGAAATGGATGGACGACGCCAGAAGGCCGTCACTACGCCCACGAGGACCTTGTGATGCCTGCCGACCCTGCGAGGTCTTATGCCTATTGCAGCGATACTCGATACATGCCGCACCTTTACGAAAGGATCATGGATGTGAACCTGCTCTATCATGAAAGCACATACTGCAACGACAAAGCCGACAATGCACGCCTCTACTACCACAGCACAGCCGAGCAGGCAGCCACGGTGGCAAAAGCGTCAAATGCCGAGAAACTCATCCTCGGGCACTACTCGGCCCGATACAACGACGAGCAGCAGCTGCTTAAAGAAGCGAGAACCGTCTTTGCCGAGACTTATCTGTCGAACGAAGGCGACGTATTTGAAGTAAGATGAAAGAGGGGGGTGAAAATTAAAAGAGAGCTGGTTAAGCAGCTCTCTTTCTGTACGCCTGCAGGGGTTCGAACCCTGGACACCCTGATTAAGAGTCAGGTGCTCTACCAACTGAGCTACAAGCGCATTTTCTCTGCAATCAGGCATCGTTCCTGAATTGCGGTTGCAAAGGTACGTACTTTTTACTTAACTACCAAACTTTTCTTTGTTTTTTTTTGTAAAAATCACTTTTTGTGGTAAGAAAAAGGCGATAATTGATTTACGTCAATGCCTTTCCGATGCTGTTTTCAGTCTGACGACCCGAATTCCGGGCATCGTCTTGTGTTTTTTAAGGTATTGCTGAAGCGTCATTGGTTCCTCCACGACCTTCTTATGTATGCTTGAAGCGTTGAGAAGATGCACCCCATCTTCGTGCCACACCGCAATACCGATGTGCTGAGTGTCTAGTCCCTTGATGTTTGTTATGATGGCAATGATGTCTCCGTCGTGCACAGCTTGACGTACACACTTGTTATTGAGAAGCTCCTCCTTTGGGATATATCTGTATGTTCGTCCCTCGATTTCTTCCTCTTGCTTCCGGATGCCCGGTATGTCGGTGGGATTGTCTGCGAGCATGCGATATCTGGACACATGGCTCGTCATATACCCGACGTGTACTCTCTGCTCAGCTGTGAAAGGAGGATTTGGGGACTGTACCTCGTTGCAGAATCCCATGAGAGTATTGTCCTCTATCCACGAAGTAAAATAGTGGAGTCGTTTCGTGTATGCCGGGACGTCGCCTTGCGCGTACCTGAGTTTCTGTAGCACATAACAGTAGGCTTCGAAGGATCGTAGTCCGTTCTTCAGGCAAAGAGTGAGAGCCGTAACGGTTTCGGTATATGTAGTGCAATCCATCTCTCTGAGGTTCACGATGAGCCGCTCCTTGTTGAAGAGCTCAAGCGTATGTGCCACGTATGGAATATTCAAGTCTTTCACCGCACGAGCGAAATAAACCATGACCTCTCCAGTCTCCATTTGTTGAACACTGTCTCTGTCGAAAGCGTTCTGTAGCAAAACCGTCACGCGCAGACTATCTTCGGTCGCATATTCCACACCATTCTTCGCCCATGCTTGCATTGCGCAGAGCACCGAGACGGATGCCAGAAGACTCCACTTTTTCATTTGTATTGACATCATTGTAACACTATTTTTTTTCGCTTTTTTTCCTGCTGAAGTTGAATCCGACATAGAAATTGAGACTTCCGAAGAAATTATCTGCAGAAAACTGTCTCTTCCTATAGCTGTAACTATGAACGATGGCGCTCATTCCCGCGAACCACTTGGTGTTGTTCCACACAATCCCGAAGCGTCCGATGCCATCAAGAGCAACATTCCGAAAGGAGAAAGAAGAGAGAATTGTCTCTTGGTCCTTGAGCAGTTTACCCGACGAGTACTTGTAGCCCAATGCCAGAGAGAGTGACGCAGCAACAAGCCAGTTTCTCGCAGGCACCCAGTTGTATGCATATCCTGCTGAGAGAGAGATGTCGGTGTATCGCACATTATTGAACGTCAACCCACTGTCGAGCTCAACGACGCCATCAGGTTCTCTGAGTTCAGGCACACTCTTTGTGAGCACCTCCTTCAGCCGTTCGTAGTCGAGCTTGATGCTATGCCGTGTGTATCCGATTCCCGCCAGTGGCGATCCGCAGCTACGCCGTTGCACAGTACTTTGGCTGAAAGCCGCGGGATATGAGAACTTCTTGTGGTTGAAGATATAGTGTACGTTGACGCCTGTGATTCCCACATTCAGTCCGTCGAACGGAACATTATGAAGCTTGCGCCGTCCTATTTTTTTGTCATTGAAGTCTATTTCCCTGATGAGATAGTCGTTTCCCGTTTTTCTGTAATAGAGGTCGATACTGATAAGGTTGCTATAGATACTGAGATCGAACTCCTTTTTGTTGCTTTCGTTTGCGAGGTGTCCGATATCGAAAGTATAGCCGAGGAAAATCCATCTCCATCCAAAGTAAGGCCCAACGCGATAAGTGGGCTTCGGTGCAAAAAGAATACTCTGTCGGGACTGCGTGCTCAGACGGTAAATCTCGTAAGTGTTAGTGTTCTGCATCATGGCACAGAACTCATAGTGCTGGGGCTCTATATACATGGTGTCGGCAGCATTGAAGTCTTTGAGGTTGTCAGAGAAGAACCCTACCACCCGTCGTGTCGTACGATTCTGAGTCTTGCCCTTCCCGAGCGTTTCAATACTGTCTGCACTACAGGAGTCGGTGTTTTCTGTTGCGACGTGAGACACGTTGCCTCCAGCGACGATTTTCCCAACCGTTGCGGAAAGGAAGAATAATATGTAGACGATCCTTCTCAAAACTTCCCCAAGATTCTGTCCATGACCCAGTTGACCGGCGTTGCGCTGACACTTGTTGCTGTACATAGCCCGAACCCCTGGAGATCTTCGATGACAGACCGTATGATTGGCATCTGCACATAGGGCGGGTTAGGCACTGCGATGCACTGTTCCCCCTCACTTGTGAGCAGGCGAATGGGATCGTAATTGAACACGGAAAAAGCGAGTGTTCCTTTTTCTCCGAGGATACTGATGCGGTCTTCCCTCGCCGACTCATGCCCGACGAAGCACCATGATCCGCTTCCTGGCACGCCATTTTCAAACAAGAAGCAAGCACTTACGCTATCCTCCGCCTTATATAGCCCCCCTCGGTTAGCGCAGATGCCATCGGCCTGAGTGATGACACCGAAGAAGTCTTGCAAGAGGTCAAGCTGGTGTGGAGCCAGATCGTAGAAATAGCCACCCCCAGAGATCTCTGTCTGCAGTCGCCACGGCAACTTCCCCTCGCCCATGAAATCCTGCTCTCGCGGCGGAGTTGAGAATCGAATCTGCACATTGACGATCTTTCCCAGGGTGCCATTGTTGACAATCTCTTTTACTTTTTTAAAATAAGGCAGATAGCGCCGATAGTAAGCGACGAAACACGGGACCCCCGTTTGCTGACTGACTCGGTTGATGCGTGCACAATCGTCATAGCTTGCCGCCAACGGTTTCTCCACGTAGACCGGTTTTCCCGCGCGCATCGCCATGATGGCGAATGTGGCGTGTGACGCTGGCGGCGTAGCGATGTAGATAGCGTTGACGTCATTGTCGTCAATGAGTTCCTGCGCATCGGTATACCATTTCGGCACGCCATGGCGCTCTGCATAGGCTCTTGCCCTTTTCTCTGTTCGGCTCATAACGGCGACGACATCGGACCCAGGAACGTCGTTGAAAGCCGGTCCGGACTTCATTTCTGCCACCTCGCCGCAGCCTATAAATCCCCAATGAATCAGTTTCATGCGTGCAAAAATACAAAAAATTCCTGATTTCTCTCTTTCGTTGCGCAAAAAAGTGCTGTTATTTAAGTCATAATTCATCATTCATAATTGATAGTGGAGAGTGGAAGTGGCGATGCTTTTTTATTTTATCTTAATCTGATGCCTTGCTCTTACGAAAGACAGGACTTTTGGGTTTTCTTCCTGGTGGGCGAAGCCAACGTGGAGGAACTGATAATCGTTGTATTCGATGAGCTGGTCGATGAACCGGATGTATTCATAGCAGAGAATATTGAAGATTTTCTTTATCTGCTCTCTGTCGAAGCACTTGATGTCTACTGTTTCGAGATACCGAGCCAGCAGCTTGCACCGGCATTTATCCACAGTTTCGTGATAGACTTCGATGATAATGAGGTGGTGACCAGCATCGACGACGTACGCATCGCCAACGGTGGTCAGACTGACAGCTGGTATTCCTTCGACGGACGCCGCCTTGACCGCAAGCCATCGGTTAAGGGTGTTTATATCCATAACGGTAACAAGGTAATCGTCAAATAAAACATTGAAAGAAGGTTTCTGTCGATAAACACATATTGTTGTAAAGAGAGCCTTATGAAGTTGACAGACGAACCGAATAAAGTTGCCGGGAAAACCGATATCGCTGGCCATTTCAGTGAGATTGCGTTGCAAAATCAGTGAAATTACTGAGCAAAATCAATGAAATTGCCGTGCAATTTCACTGAAATGGCAATACACATCGGAAGCTATGGGATGCCGAACGGGCTTTTCAGGCAGACAGAATTTGCTCTTCCGGCTGACATGTGTGACGTCTCCAGCCCCCCTCTCATCCTCACGTGACTGCCTGTGAGTGTCGTTGTACGGCCTGACAGCGAAGGGATGATAGCTATTCCCAATTTCCTTTAAGTAGGAATAACAATAAAACAGAAGAACTCTTTTCTCCTTCAAAGAACTTTTTTTGATGAAAAAAGCACCTCGTCCTCCCGGAGGGTTGGTAGAACGCAAACGTTAACAGCTCGAAGTGCGCAAACGTTAACGATAAGAAATGTCGGTACGGATATAACAACGAGACGAAAATCGTTGTACCTTTGCAGCACATTTATTACGAACTACTTTTAAAACAATTAATCATGGCAAAGACATTTGTAATCGGTGATCGCGTGAAAGACGAATGGATTTCTGTTCTTGACACGGAGAAAAAGAAACTGGAGTTTACCAACCATCTGGCAAGTGCAAAGGAGTATAACAACGAAGGAACGGCCAGCACCGACCTGAAAGAACTGCAGAAGACGGGCTATTTCGGCGACCTGATGGTTTACATGAAGGAAGAGGGAAAGGCTTACAAGGCAGGTGAACGCGACTCGTTCCACGCCTGACAAGCGCAGCATCTTCCTGTAAATCAGCTGAAAAGGAGCCTGAAATTAAGTGCCTCTTTCCTTTCAGACTGTTCGGGAAGCCATCCTGTACTTGAGCTTTTCCGACTGAAGAACAAAAAAATCCCAACCGAATCGGCTGGGATTTTTCTTTGCTATACTGCTTTCGCCCGATTATTCCTTGTCGAGCAAAATGTTCATCATCTCTACTGCAGCCTTGGCCACTGACGTTCCAGGGCCGAAGATGGCAGCAACGCCGGCCTTGTAGAGGAAATCGTAGTCCTGAGCGGGGATGACGCCACCGGCAATGACCATGATGTCCTCGCGGCCAAGCTTCTTCAGCTCTTCAATAAGCTGCGGGATGAGCGTCTTGTGACCTGCGGCAAGCGAAGAAGCACCGACGATGTGAACGTCGTTCTCCACAGCCTCGCGCGCAGCTTCGGCCGGTGTCTGGAACAACGGGCCCATGTCTACGTCGAAGCCACAGTCGGCATAACCCGTTGCTACGACCTTGGCACCACGGTCGTGACCGTCCTGACCCATCTTCGCAACAAAGATACGCGGCCGACGTCCTTCCTTCTTGGCAAACTCTTCTGTCAACGCACAGGCTTTCTCAAAGTCTGAATCGTTCTTACTTTCTGAACTATACACGCCTGAAATGGTTCTGATTACTGCTTTATAACGGCCAACGATTTCTTCGCAGGCATCGCTGATTTCTCCTAACGTACAACGCAGACTGGCTGCTTTCACGGCCAGATCGAGCAGGTTCTTCTCCGACTTCTTGCCCTCTGAGAACTCGCGCACACACTCGGTGATTTCCTTCAGGGCTGCTTGGCAGGCTGCTTCGTCGCGGTTGGCACGCAGCTGCTTGAGGCTTTCCTCCTGCTGCAGACGCACGGCTGTGTTGTCTACTTCGAGGATATCAATCGGGTCTTCGTGGTCGAGACGGTACTTGTTGGTACCGACGATGGTCTGAACGCCTGAGTCGATGCGTGCCTGCGTGCGGGCAGCAGCTTCTTCGATGCGCATCTTGGGCAGTCCGGTCTCGATGGCCTTGGCCATGCCGCCGAGCTTCTCGATTTCCTGAATGTGCTCCCAAGCTTTGTGGACGAGCTCGTTGGTGAGCGTCTCTACATAGTAGGAACCAGCCCACGGGTCGATTTGCTTGCAGACCTTCGTCTCGTTCTGGATGTAAATCTGTGTGTTACGGGCGATACGAGCTGAGAAGTCGGTCGGCAGTGCGATGGCTTCATCGAGCGCATTGGTATGCAGCGACTGCGTATGTCCGAGCACGGCAGCCATGGCTTCGATACAGGTACGGCCCACATTGTTGAACGGATCCTGCTCGGTGAGCGACCAACCTGAAGTCTGCGAGTGTGTACGCAGAGCCAACGACTTGGGATTCTCGGCACCGAACGACTTCACGATCTTCGCCCAAAGCAGACGTCCGGCACGCATCTTGGCAATCTCCATGAAGTGGTTCATGCCAATGGCCCAGAAGAACGACAGACGGGGAGCGAACTTATCAACGGGGATGCCGGCGTTGACACCCGTGCGGAGATAGTCCATACCGTCGGCCAAAGTGTAAGCCAGCTCGATGTCGGCCGTAGCACCTGCTTCCTGCATGTGGTATCCGGAGATGGAAATAGAGTTGAACTTCGGCATGAACTGCGACGTGTACTCGAAGATATCGGCAATGATTTTCATCGAGAATGCAGGCGGGTAGATGTAGGTGTTGCGCACCATGAACTCCTTCAAGATGTCGTTCTGAATGGTTCCTGCCATTTCTTCCAGCTTGGCACCCTGCTCCAGACCGGCCACGATATAGAAAGCCAGGATGGGCAGCACGGCACCATTCATGGTCATTGACACCGACATCTTGTTGAGGGGGATGCCTGCGAAGAGCACCTTCATGTTCTCTTCGCTACAGATGCTCACACCAGCCTTACCCACATCGCCTACGACACGGGGGTTGTCGGGGTCGTAGCCGCGGTGGGTGGGCAGGTCGAAGGCCACAGAAAGACCTTTCTGACCAGAAGCCAGGTTGCGGCGATAGAAGGCGTTAGACTCTTCTGCGGTAGAGAATCCTGCATACTGACGGATGGTCCACGGGCGGAACGGATACATCATGGAATACGGACCGCGCAGGAAGGGCGGAATACCAGCTGTGAAGTCGAGGTGCTCCATGCCTTCAAGGTCTTCTTTTGTATAAACTGGGCGAACTTCAATATGCTCTGGAGTCTTCCAGTTAGGCGTAATGTTGTTCTCCTTCAGCCAAGCATTGCCGTCTTTGGCCTGAATGCCGGCATAGATATCTATATCTTTAAACTGTTTTCTCATCTTTCTGTTCCTCCAACATTAAATGCCTAACTTCTGATTATACTCCTTCAACGTCTCAAGCACATTGCACTTCACGTGTACAAAGTTCTCGATACCGGCTGCCTTCAGGTCGTCCATGCAGGCAGGAGCGCCGGCAACGACGAACATGGCTCGCCCGTTGAGATATTTGAAAGCGGGAATAGCATATTCTGCATACTCATCGTCGCTTGAGCAGATGACCACGATGTCGGCCTTGGCCTCCAAAGCAGCATCGACACCTTCTTCCACGGTCTTGAAACCGAGGTTGTCGATGACTTTGTAGCCTGCACAAGCAAGGAAGTTGCAAGAGAACTGAGCACGAGCCTGACGCATGGCAAGGTTTCCGATGGTCAGCATGAATGCTGTGGGCACCTTGGTCTCCTCTGTGTGGATGCGCAGATTCTCGAAATCGGCAGCCAAACGGGTGCTTTCAATCTTCTTGAAGGCTGATTCTGTTTCCTGCTGGCCGCATCCGCAGCAACAAGCGACGGCACGCTTGCCCTCACTCTTCTCTGTGAAGTTGGGGAACTGGTTGGTGCCGAGGAGGAACTCCTTACGCTTTGCGGCGTCACCATGACGCTTCACGTTGGTGGCGTTGATGTCGTCCTGAACGGTTCCAGCCTTGACGGCAGCAAGGAAGCCACCCTCATCTTCCACCTTGAGGAAGATTTTCCATCCCTCAACGGCAAGGCTGTCGGTGAGATGCTCAATGTAGTAGGAGCCAGCACCCGGATCGACCACCTTATTAAAATGGCACTCTTCCTTCAGCAGCAACTGCTGGTTGCGTGCAATGCGCTCTGAGAAATCGGTCGGCTGCTCGTAGGTGACATCAAACGGGGTGACAACCATCGAGTGTACGCCAGCCAAAGCTGCGCTCATGGCTTCTGTCTGCGAGCGGAGAAGGTTGACATAGCTGTCGAAAAGGGTCTGATTGTACTTAGAGGTGACGGCGTTGACACACATCTTGCATGCGCAGTCGCACTTCGGCTCATACTGTTTGACAATCTGAGCCCACAACATACGTGCAGCACGGAACTTAGCCAGCTCCATGAAATAGTTCTCAGAGACGCCCATGTTGAACTTAATCTTCTTGGCAGCAAGGTCCACATCGACACCTGCGTCCACCAGTTGCTGCAGGTATTCGTTACCCCAGGCAAGGGCATAACCCAGTTCCTGAACGATGTAAGCACCGGCATTGTTCAGCGAGACGGTGTTCACGCAGATGCAACGGAAGTTGGGATAATCCTTGAGAGCCTCAACGAGCTGCGGACCGAAAGCGAGGACAGCAGTGACATCCTTTCCTTTCATGACCATCTTCTGCAGCGGGTCGAAATCGATGGAGCCAACCACCTTCTCCTTGTCATAGCCTTTCTTCTCGAAATAGGCCGTCAGGATCTGTGCAAGCTCAAGCGCATGGCGCTGGCATGTGTGGAAGTTCACCTCCACAACATCGCATAGGATGCCGTCGAGCAGCTGCTCGATGAACTCAGCGTTCACTTTGTCACCATGAATACGGAAGCCCAGGGAGTCGATACCTTTATTCAGGATGTCGAGTGCCTTCTTGTTAGCCTCCACGGCATCGTCGGCTACAATGTCCTGCCTGATGTACCATGTGTTGTCATCCTTTTTATTTCCGCGAACGAACGGGAATTCTCCAGGAAGGGATTCCGGTGTTTTCAGCTTTAACACGTCCTCACGGCGATAGAAGGGTTGCACATTAAAACCTTCATTTGTTCTCCATACCAGTCGTTTGTTGAAGTCGGCACCTTTCAGGTCCACTTCAATCTTGTCCAACCACTCTTGTGTGGTAGGCGCTTTGAACTCGGTAAAGAGTTTTTCTTTACTGTTTGACATAACGTTAATGGTGTATTATTAATAAGTTATTTAAGTTGTAGCACAACGGGAAACATGAGATTCCTCATTAACGGTGCAAAGATACTCCTTTTTTCTGATATGGCAAGATTTTATGATGAGTTTTTTATATTTAAACATTAAAATTTCAAAAACTCAAAAAACGGGACAAAATTCATTAGTAAAAAAGGGAGAATCTACAATAAATTGCGTAACTTTGCACCCAAATTCGGCTTTTGCTTCAAGATGCCCTCATGCATCTACTATTTATTGCGACATGCATGGCTTTCCTACGCTGGTAGGAAGTAGTGCAGACAGTGAGGAAGACATAGCGAAGAAGATGTTGTTAATGTTATGAATTGGTTAATAGATATATTTACGAACACAGAATCAGTAGCACATATTGTACTGCTCTACTCTATTGTAATTGCTGTTGGCGTCCTTCTTGGAAAGATCAAAATTGGTGGTATCTCGCTTGGTGTAACATTTGTCTTATTCGCAGGCATTGTTGCGGGACATATTGGCTTCACAGCCCCCATGACCATTCTCACATTCCTGCAAGAATTTGGGCTTGTGCTTTTCGTCTTCATGATTGGTATGCAGGTGGGACCAGGTTTCTTCGAGAGTTTTGGAACAGCCGGAATCAAGATGAACGGTTTGTCTGCCATACTTATCCTGCTCAACATTCTCGTCATGTTTGGTTGCTACTATTTGTTTTTCGATAGCAGCGACCCTCACAACCTTCCGATGCTTGTGGGTACGCTATACGGAGCTGTCACCAACACGCCCGGCTTGGGTGCAGCCAACGAAGCACTCAGCAGCGTGTTCAGCACAGACATTCCGCAGATTGCTTCTGGGTACGCGTGCGCTTATCCATTAGGTGTACTGGGTATCATTGGTGCAACAATCGCCGTTCGCTACCTTTGCAGCATCAAGCTTGAAGACGAAGAGGAGCGTCTGAAAGCAGAAGAAGCAGCCAACACAGCAAACAATCCCCATCGTCTTCGCCTAAAGGTCACCAATTCATACCTTGAGGGCAAGACAATGTTGCAGGTTCATAATTTTCTCAACCGCGACTTCGTTTGTTCAAGAATCCTTCACGACGGGCACGTGAGCATTCCCAACCGCGACACGATCTTTCATATAGGCGACATCTTGAATATTGTTTGTGCCGAGAACGACCAAGAAGCCATTATCGCATTTATTGGTCCCGAGACCGACATCGACTGGGAAGAGCAAGACCAGCCACTTGTAAGCAAACGCATCGTCGTCACCAATCCTTCAATCAACGGAAAAACTTTAGGAAAGATGCACTTCTCAAGCGTTCACGGCGTGAATGTAACACGCGTTACGCGCCATGGCATTGAGTTGTTTGCAAGTGTAAGCCTGCCGTTGCAAGTCGGCGACCGCATCATGGTTGTTGGTCCGGAAGACTCTGTCAACCGTATCACCAATCTCATGGGCAATTCAACACGCAGTCTGAATGCGCCAAACATAGCAACGATCTTTATCGGCATCATTCTTGGCATTCTTTTCGGCTCATTACCCTTTGCCATTCCCGGAATGCCTGTTCCCCTGAAGCTCGGCATAGCCGGCGGACCGCTCATTGTTGCTATCCTGATAGGCCGCTATGGCTACAAGATTCACCTTGTGACCTACACAACGACCTCTGCCAACATGATGCTACGTGAGATTGGTCTCGTACTTTTCTTGGCAAGCGTTGGAATCAAAGCCGGTGCAGGGTTCTGGGAGACCGTAGTTCAAGGCGACGGTCTGCTTTATGTGCTATCCGGCTTCCTTATTACTATTATACCTATTATTATTATAGGTATGATAGCAAGAAAGCGTTTCAACTTCAACTATTTCACTATCATGGGCATGCTTGCCGGAACTTATACCGATCCTCCAGCGCTGGCCTACGCCAATAGCGTCTGCTCAAAAGAAGCTCCGGCGGTTGGTTATTCCACGGTCTATCCCTTATCAATGTTCCTTCGAATCTTCACGGCACAGATCATCGTGCTGTTCTTCTGCGGAGCATAATTGCAACAGAAATAAAAACCTAATTAATAATTCACTAACGGAAATGAACAAATTTGTATTACTGCTCGGTGGTATGCTGATGGCAGGCACGTCAATGGTGTTAGGGCAAGGAGCCAAGAACATCAAGATCAACGAGGTGCTGACCAACAACGCCACGAGCTTGCAGGACGAATTCGGACAACACCTGCCTTGGGTTGAACTGGCCAACACGTCGTTTTCCACATACAACGTGCGCGGTATGTTCATCGCAACCGATAAGAAGGTCCTGTCCAGTAGTCTGACAGCCCCTCAGCGCATTGCGATGATGAGCCCCATCCCCAATGGAGAGAAGCGTACGTCTATGAGCGGGCGCGACCATCTGGTTCTCTTCTTGAATTCCAACCCCGCCAAAGGAGCTTTACACCTAACAGCGAAAGTAGAACCAGAACATCCGCTTTGGATTGCACTCTACGACGGCAATGGCATTGACCTCATCGACTCGGTGAGCGTTCCTGCTCTTACCGCCGACAAGTCGTATGCGAGAATAAAGGACGGCAACATGACGTGGGATGTGAAACCTCAGGAAGCCGTCACCCCCGGCATTGGTAATTATATAGAAATCAATGAGTCGAAAATTGCCAAGCTCAAGCGCGACGATCCATACGGACTCGGCATCACGGTGCTGTCGATGGGCATCGTGTTCTTCTGCCTCACCCTACTCTACGTCTTCTTCACTTTGTTCGGAAAGATCGTCGTGCGCAACAAAGCGCAGATGAAAGCGGCAAGGGAAGAAGAATACAATGCTGCAGCCGCCGCCCACAGAGCATCTCTAGCAGAAAAGGCAAAAGAGGAGCCCACCGACCAAGATGTCTATATGGCTGTCATTGCTCTCGCACTGAAGCAATATATGGATGATGTTCACGACGAAGAGAGCGGAATCATCACCATCAAGCCTCATCATACGATGTGGAACAACGAAATCAACTAACCCAATACAGTTTATTTACAACGAATAAGTTCAATTATTTATTTAACATCCCGACAAAATGGACAAGTATCAATATAAAGTAAAAGGCGTCGACTACGACGTAGAGATTGAAGACATAGAAGGTAACATTGCCAAAGTGACTGTCAACGGCATTCCGTTTGAAGTAGAAATGAAGGTAAAAGCAGCTCCGAAGGTCAACAAAGTGAAGCCCGTGGCAAAAGCTCCTGTTGCCGCACCTGCCGCAACACAGCAAGCTGCAGCTCCACAAACTGCCGCATCGCAGGCCACACCTGGTTCTGGCAAGAAAGTGACGGCACCGCTCCCAGGAACCATCACAGAAGTGAAAGTTGCCGTCGGTCAGACCGTCAAGGCGGGCGAGACTGTCGTCATCCTCGAAGCCATGAAGATGCAAAACAACATCGAAGCCGACAATGCAGGCACCGTCACGTCTGTTCTCGTAAAGCAAGGCGATACCGTCATGGAAGGAACCACGCTCGTCACTATCGCATAATTGTCAGAGCTGCGCTTATAGCAACACAGCTCAAGCATCCTGAGCTTCAAAGCGCAACGAGTCATTAACATCAATCGAACAAATCGAAACATATCATGAGCTTTACAGAATTCATCGTCAGCAATTTCAATGAGTTCCTTACCTACACCGGATTTGCCAACGCTACGGTGCCCAACCTCATTATGATTGTCGTAGGAGCCTTCTTCATCTGGCTCGCCATCAAGAAGGACTTCGAGCCGCTTCTGCTTGTCCCTATAGGTCTGGGCATTATCCTCGGAAACATTCCCTTCCGCGCTGATGCAGGTCTTGAAATCGGTCTTTATGAAGACAACTCCGTGCTGAACATTTTCTATCAGGGTGTCAGACAAGGATGGTATCCGCCACTCGTCTTTCTGGGCATTGGTGCCATGACAGACTTCTCTGCCCTTATTGCCAACCCGAAGCTGGTCCTCATCGGAGCAGCCGCACAATTTGGTATCTTCGGAGCCTACATGACGGCTCTGGCCTTAGGCTTTGAGCCTAACCAAGCCGCAGGTATTGCCATCATCGGCGGTGCCGACGGCCCCACAGCCATCTTCCTTTCGTCGAAGACAGCACCCAACCTGATGGGAGCCATTGCCGTCTGCGCCTACTCCTACATGGCTCTAGTGCCCGTCATCCAGCCTTTTATCATGCGTCTGATGACCACCAAGAAGGAACGTCTTATTCGCATGAAGCCCGTACGTCACGTCAGCCAGACCGAGCGCATTCTCTTCCCCATCATCGGACTGCTGCTCACAACGTTCATCGTGCCTTCAGGTCTTCCTCTGCTTGGCATGCTTTTCTTCGGCAACTTGCTGAAAGAATCAGGAAAGACGACCCGTCTGGCCAAGACTGCCGGTGCTGCTCTGAACGACATCGTCGTCATGCTGCTTGGTCTCACCGTCGGTTGCTCGACACAAGCGAGCGAGTTCCTCACGATGAACACCATCTTCATCTTCGCCATTGGTGCCTGCGCATTCATCGTGGCCACCGTCAGTGGCGTTGGATTTGTGAAAATCATGAACCTCTTCCTGCCTAAAGACAAGAAGATCAATCCGCTTATCGGCAATGCCGGCGTCAGTGCTGTGCCGATGGCAGCCCGAATCTCCAACAACCTGGGCCTTGAGTACGACCGCCACAACTTCCTTCTCATGCACGCCATGGGTCCTAACGTGGCCGGCGTTATCGGTTCGGCTGTGGCTGCCGGTGCCTTACTCGGTTTCCTGAGCTAACACCCAACGGATATGATGATGCAAGGACGTCCACGAATGGCTATTATCGACCCCAACACGCTTGCCGTGTTGGGGCTCAAATCGATATTGCAGCAGGTGATGCCCATCATCACTGTTGACACTTTCGGTTCTTTCAGCGAATTGGAATCCAATAATCCCGAGGAGTACGTCCACTACTTCGCTGCCATGAACATCGTCATCGAGAACCGACAGTTCTTCCTCGAGCATCGTCGCCGCACCATCGTGCTCACCATGACCATCAATTCGCAGATGACCGACTTCCACTGCATCTGTATCAACGTTCCTGAGCGCGAACTCATCCGTTCCATCCTTGCCCTCCAGAAAAGAGCCCACCCTAATGGCAAGAACATTCCACCACTACCAAGCTTCCTGAACGAGAAAGTCCTTACCGACCGCGAGCTTGAAGTTCTTTCACTCATCGTTCAAGGCTATATCAACAAAGAGATAGCCGACAAGCTCTGCATCGGGCTCACCACCGTCATCACGCATCGCAAGAACATCATGGACAAGCTCGGCATGAAGAGCGTTTCGGCACTTACCATCTACGCCGTCATGCACGGCTATGTCGACATCAACAAAATCTGACGAGCTGTATTTTTCCGTTTCAGCAAGATTCCCGTCTGTAGTATTCCGGAACTTAGTAGTTACTATCACTATTCAAAATCATTCACCATGGCAACCGAACGGTTATGGAACGCTGATTACTGCAAGGTGATGGCAGCCAACTTCACGCTGTTCTTCGCTTTCTACCTGCTCACACCCCTGCTTCCGCTCTATCTGAGCGAGCACTTTCACGCCACTAAGGACGTTATTGGCATCGTGCTCTCAGGATATACGCTCACAGCACTCCTTAGCCGACCATTCAGCGGGTATCTCGTCGACACATACCCTCGCAAACGAGTCCTTCTCTGGTGCTTTTTCTTCTTCTTCATTTTCTTCGCAGGCTATCCGGCTGCCACTACCCTACTTCTGTTCACCATCGTGCGCACACTACACGGAGCACCGTTCGGAGCAGTCACCGTGGCCAACTCAACAATGGCTATCGACGTGCTGCCTTCAAGCCGCCGCAACGAAGGTATAGGCTACTACGGACTGAGCAACAACCTTGCCATGGCCGTGGCGCCCTCTGTTGCCATTTTCATCTACCACTACACCCACAGTTTCCATCTCCTCTTCTGGCTGGCATTCATCATAGCACTGGCTGGTTTTATAGCCGACAGCACGGTGAAGAAGTCGCACGACCAACCGCTTGCTGACGACGAGCCGTCATCGCCAGCCTCACGACAATTGGCAAAGAAGAAACACCGTCTCATCTCATTCGACCGCTTTTTCCTCAAACGTGGCTGGCTGCTGGCTGTCAACATGGTGTTCTTCGGATTCTGTTTCGGCGTTCTAAGCAACTACCTGGCCATCTACGGAAAGGAAGTCATGGGCATAACGGGCCGCACAGGAGCCTATTTCGCCATTCTCTCCGCTGGGCTCATCCTCTCTCGCCTGCAGGGCAGCAAGGCTCTTCGCGAAGGAAAGCTCACGCTCAACGCTATCGAGGGCACTATCCTCAGCACCATTGGCTATCTGCTCTTCGTGGCATGCCCCAACAGCATTGGCTATTACGGCTCGGCTATCTTCATTGGACTTGGAAACGGCCACATGTGGCCTGCGTTCCAGAACATGATTATTTCCGTAGCACGCCACAACCAGCGAGGAACGGCCAACAGTACCATCCTCGTATCGTGGGACATCGGAATGGGATTAGGCGTGCTCATCGGCGGTTTCATCAGCGAAATGCTGGGCTATACGCCTGCCTTCTGGCTTGTTGCAATGGCTCAGGCGCTTGGCATGCTCATTTTCATCGCGTTCACCCGCCCGTTCTTCGAGTCGCGACGACTGGAATAGCCCAGCCTGTGCACGAACAGAATACACTCACCCCGCAACACACGTCGCCTTAGTTTTTCAGTTGAACTTTTCTGCTTGATAAAATGAGCCGTTTTACAAGGTGAAATGACTCTACTTGCAAAACACTTCTACATATTGCCTAGCCACTTTCATGTAGTCGTGATGCTTCTTCACGTATTCCACACTCTGCCGCTTCAGCAATGGTATTCGTTGAGGATTCAATACGAGTCGCTCCATTTGCCCGACAACGCTTTCATAGGTAGGTTCCACATTGATGATAGGCTTCAGCTCGGTCTCGTTCAGTATGTCGTAGTTCTCAGGCTCCCCCCCTCCGATGTCGATGATACCCTTGCTCATGGCAAGGAGCGAGTTCATTGAGGGAGTGTAGGAATAGAGCTGATCGAGGATGGCATCGCTGTCGTCGATCAGCTGGCGATACTGGCTGAACGGAACGCTCTCGGCTATCTTCAACGTCATCCGGTCCGGGTGGCGCTCAAGGACCTTCTCTGCCGCTTTGAGCATGATGTCTGTTCCTTTATAGGCCGATCGTTCCTTGTTGATGCCGATGAAGAATACTGTCTTGCGTGGTTCCTCGCTCGTTTGAAGTCTTTTGTCAGAGGACTCTTTGCCCGACGGCATTTCAACGGGGAACGGAATGAAAGTGGTCTTGTGTGGGAATACAAGATGGTAGCAGGCCCAGTACTCGTACAGTCCGGCTATGATGCCGTCGCAATCATGGGCTATCATCTTGTTGAGCCGCTCTTTGGGTGTGCCAACCCAATCGTTGCGCTCCCTGTCGGCATCTTCATTATGACGTAGTTCGTCACCGATATTGAAGTCACTATAACGTAATGGTTTCTGTGTATCGCAGACGTGAATCCAGTAATAGTCCATCCCAAAGGCTCCCATGAACACCTTCTCATTGTGCTTGCGCAGGTATCTGTATACCATCGAGATGCGCTGAGCCTTGAGTTCAAGGAACATGGGGTTAATCAGTTGCACGACATCGAAGTTTCTCAGACGTGGCAACACCGCAAGAAGCTTCGCCACATAGCAGAACGTCCCCCAAAGACCGGGCTTCCTAACGAGCGAAATGTCGCGGTCGTAGTCTTTCCAGAAGTCTCCGTTGCTGACTACGAGCACCTCGTGGCCGAGTTTCTTCAAGCCTTTGGCCAGCGTGGCGTGTACGTTGCTGTATTCTCCGAGTAACAATATCCTCATTGCCGTCCCTGATAATAAGTGATGAGCCTAGGTTCAGTTTTCCTTTTTCATCCAGGGCAGCGTCCTGAGCAGTATTTTCCTTCCTATCTGACTGTTAGTCATTCTTCGGAAGTACTTGTATTTCTGCGTGTAGTTGCGCTCGGGAAGGGGGAAGAGTCCCTTGGCCTGAAGCCTTTGAAGACGGTCTTCGAGCATCTTGTCCGACCGGGTGATGACGATGATGTTGTAGATGTAGTCCATCGTGAGCTGGGCCACACGTCGCTGCAAGGCAACTCGCTCTGCTGGTGGCAAGGTGTCGGCAAGATGATTCAGCTGATAGATGATGTACTCGGCATCGTCGAGCCGCCGCATCTTCCATTGTGCGTTGTTCTCGTGGACGATAGAACTTGGCCTCTCGCGATAATAGTAGGCATAGGTCTCGGTACTGAAGAGCGACTCGGCCCTGATGACAATTTGCGGGGTGAACTCCTCGTCTTCGTGCAACAAATTGGGCGTGAATCTCAGATCCATGAGCATTTTCTTCTTGAACACATAACCACAAGCCGAAGCTCTGAGGTTGTTTCGTTTCATGTATTCCGTTCCGTTCATTGGACCATCGAAGAGATATGGAGTGTCGACCTCGGTGCCTTCTCTCGACTGGTTGAAGACTACGATGTCGGGATGCTGGTATCTGACGATGTCAAGACAATGCTCATACCCAGCCCTTATAAGGCAATCGTCGGCATCTACAAACTGAATGTATTCGCCCTTGCATGTATCAATGCCTCGGTTGCGCGCCTCGCTGAGCCCTTTGTTTCGTTGGCGGAGATAGATCAGCTGGTCACGGAAATCGAGGAGTTCGTTCAGGGGGCTGATGTCGGACCCGTCGTCAATGAGTATGATCTCGCGTTCGCTCTCGGAAAGCGAGAGCGCCAAGATGCTCTCTATGCACTCGCGGAGCATGGCTACGGGAATGTTGTAGTAAGTGATGATGAAACTTACGATGGGTTGTTTTTGAACTTCTTGTGTAACTGGCATGTCTTTTCTATTCCAATTAGTTTTACAAGTGCTACCTTGAGCATATTGCTGAAAGAAGATGTCCTGAACGGATTCAGTCTTGCGCCCCGATCATTCAGAAACACTTGGCCGCCCAGACGGCACACGTCAATCTGGATGTTCATTACGTGTACGAAATACTCGGTCAGGCCTTCTCCCCGCAACAGAAGAGGATGGTTGTCGAGCACGTCGACGTGGGCTTTGAGCAACTGTTCGAGCGCCCTGCGGTCGGCATTGACGGTTATCCCCTCGGGGTTATCGCTGTAGAGATATCGCCCGGTGGCTGTGGTGGCCACCATGTGGGCCTCCTTGAGAAGAGCGGGCAGCGTGGCGATGTCTTCAAAGACCCGCCCTTCTGGGAAGCTTAGGTTGCTGAAGAGCTTCCTTCTGAATAATTTGTTGCATGCATAGCTATGCTTGTAGGCTTTTCCACGCAACCAGTAGTCGGCCATGTCGGTGTAAATCGTCTCTTCCAATGAAAGAGTTTGCTCGTTAGGCTTTCCGTGATGCGAGGTGATGGGAAACTCCAGTATGTCATATTCGGGATGCTCTTCCATCTTTTCCAAAAGTGGCTTGTAGGTGGAGGGAGCCAACAGGTCGTCGGAGTCGACGAATGTGATGACGTCTCCTGCCGACTTCCTGATGCCGGTATTGCGCGCTGCACTTAGTCCGCCGTTCTTCTGGTGGATGGTCTGTATGCGATAATCAGTAGTCGACATTTCGTCGCATATCGTTCCGCTCCCATCGGGAGACCCGTCGTCAACGAGAATGACCTCCATGTCGTCGACCTCTTGCGCCAACACGCTGCCGACACAGGCTCCCAACGACTTTTCCACACGGTAGACAGGAATGATCACACTGAGTTTCATCGGCGCAAAGATAAGCATTTTTATTGATGTGCTGAAATAATCACCGTAAAAAAAAGGCACCAAGCATAGTTTTGCCACGAGAATGTAATAAAACGCAGACTTCAACGTTATAAAGTAATATGGGCAGGCAAAAGGAAAGCAGCTATCTGCATATACTGAAATACACAGGTCTGTTTGGTGGTGTGCAGGGATTATCCATCCTCATCAGCATTGTTCGCAACAAGCTGGTGGCACTCATTCTTGGTCCCCAGGGATTAGGCCTCATTTCGCTCTTCAACTCCACGGTGAAACTGGTGTCAGACTCGTCCAATCTAGGTCTTTCGATGAGTGCCGTAAAAAACATATCGGAAGCTTACGAGACAGGCGACGACGAGCGCGTGGCCCGTTCGATAAGCACGATCCGCCTATGGAGTTTCCTGACGGCCCTTGCTGGCACCATGCTATGCGTAGTGCTGAGTCCTTTGCTCGACAAATGGACGTTCAATTGGGGCAATCATGTGCTTCACTTCATCCTCTTGTCGCCCATTGTAGGCCTAATAGCCATCACGGGAGGTGAGACGGCCATCCTCAAGGGGACGCGCCGACTGAAGACATTGGCGGCCATCTCGGTTCTGAATGTCATCATGGCACTCATCACGTCGGTGCCGCTCTATTTGCTTTGGGGAGAAAAGGCCATCGTGCCGTCGCTCGTCATCGCCGCTTTGTCGCAGATGCTTCTCACCGTATGGCACTCTTATCGCGCCCATCCCCTTCGACTCACGGCCAATCGGCTGCTCTTTACCGAAGGCTACGGCATGGTTCGCCTCGGTGTTGCTTTCGTCATGGCCGGTATTCTGGGTAGCGGAGCCGACTTTATCATCCGTTCCTACCTGAACAATGTGGCCTCTCTTCAGGAAGTGGGCCTCTTCAATGCCGGATATATGATGACGATGGTGTATGCTGGCCTGGTATTCTCTGCGATGGACACCGACTTCTTCCCTCGATTGTCGGCCGTGAACACCAACAGGGAGCAAAGAAACCTTGAAGTGAACCGCCAAATCGAGGTGTCGATGCTGCTGATATCGCCAATGATTGTATTCTTCATCATCTCCCTGCCCATCCTTCTACCCCTGTTGTATAGCCATCAGTTCATGCCCGCCATCGACATGGTGCAGGTGATGTCGCTCGCCTTGTATTTCCGTGCCATGAAGCTGCCGCTTTCCTACATTCCGTTGGCAAAAGGCGACTCCGTGGCATACCTCTTTCTCGAGATGATCTACGACATCACGATCGTGATTATGGTCGTGTTCATGTTCCGATCTTTCGGCCTCAAGGGAGCAGGTTTTGCCATTACGATTACCGGCGTGCTCGAATATGTGCTGCTCCTGGTGTTCATGAGGGTGAAATACGGCTTCAGGCTCTCCTCTGGAGGAGTACGCTACGCTTGTCTGCAGATTCCTCTCGGATTGCTAGCCTACGTCCTGGTGTGCTATTCCTCAGGTTTGAACTATTGGATTATCGGTCTCGTCCTTTTTCTAACAAGCACCTGCGTTTCGTTCATCATTCTACATCGGAAGACGTCACTCTGGTCGATATTGGCCGACAAAATCAACAGGAAAAAAAGTCATCGGGAATAAAGGGTCAAACAAATCGATGTATTCATGGTCAAGATTTCATTATTGATAGCCGTCTACAACTCGGAAGCCTATCTCCGCACCTGCCTCGACTCGCTTCTTGCCCAAACATACGGCGAGTTTCAGGCGATATGCGTCGATGACGGTTCTACAGACGGCTCGCCTGAAGTCCTGAACGAATACGCCAGGCTCGACCCGCGTATCACCGTCATCTCGCTACCAGCGAATATGGGGCAGGCCGTGGCTCGCAACGAAGGTTTGAAACATGCCCAGGGAGCGTATACCGCTATGCTCGACAGCGACGATTGGCTGGCTCCAGACGCGTTGGAGACGGCCATGAAGGTGATAGAAGAGAACCATCAGACCGACGCCGTTCTCTTCGACCTGCACTATGCTTATCCCGACGGGCACTACAAGCCTTACCCCCATCGGTTCGACCAAGCCTTCACGGGCGAAGAAGCCTTCCGGCTGAGTCTCGACTGGAAGCTTCATGGCGTCTACCTCATACGAACTTCCATCCACAAACGATTCCCCTACGACACATCAGCACGGCTCTATAGCGACGATAACACCACACGCCTGCACTATCTCGCCTGCCACGAAGTGCGCACCTCGCGAGCCGCCTATTACTATAGGCAACACGAACATTCGGCCACTCATCAAGTTTCGATGAGACGTTTCGACAGGATGCTGGCCGACGAGTCGATGAAGCAAGCCTTGGAAGGAATGAACATTAGGGATGAAGACCTCAACCGGTTTGAAACATACCGATGGCTGGTCGTAGTAGACAGCTATGGCTTCTATCTCAACAATCGCAAGACGTTGGGGCAGCAAGGAAGCCGAGAGGCTCTGCTACTCATCAGGAAGTATTGGCAGACCATCGAGGTGAAACGCCTTCCCTACTCCACCCGTCTGAAGCCGGGCTTTATTCCCTTCCGGTGTTCGTGGACAATGTTTCGCTTGGAAGAATGGGCTTATTTCACGATGAAAAGGCTGCTCAGACGTTCATCATGACGGTTTTCTACCCGATGAAAGGTTATAGGAACAGGAACCTAGGACCTACTACAGCGAAGCCGGGGCTTCTTCTTTCATCAGGTCTTCCAAACGCACAATCTCATCACGATATTGGGCAGCCTGAAGGAAGTCGAGATTCTTGGCTGCCTGTTTCATCAACTCCTTCGTGTGCTCAATGGAAGCCTTCAACTGCTCCACGCTCATAGAAGCCAGTATAGGATCGGCGGCGATATCGGTCTGCTCGGGTTCTATATAAGCGGCATAAGGACCCGGTGCCGGTTTCCGTTTCGGCTTTCCGTAGGGTTGGGAAACATCGGCAGGTACCGTATTTTCCGAGTCGGACATGGCGGCGGCAATAGGCTTCACAATCTGCTGGGGTGTGATTCCATTCTCTTCGTTGTAGTGCATCTGCTTGGTGCGGCGACGTATGGTCTCTTCGATTGTTACCTGCATGCTTTGCGTAATGATGTCGGCATACATGATCACCTTGCCATTCACATTGCGTGCGGCACGACCAGCAGTCTGAGTGAGCGAACGGTGGCTACGCAGGAAACCCTCCTTGTCGGCATCGAGAATGGCCACCAACGACACCTCGGGCAGGTCGAGTCCCTCGCGAAGGAGGTTAACGCCGACAAGGACGTCGAACACGCCGGCGCGAAGGTCGGCCATAATCTTCACACGGTCAAGCGTGGCCACATCGGAGTGGATATAGTTTGCGCGAATGTCGTGGTTAAGCAGATAGGTGGTGAGCTCCTCGGCCATGCGTTTGGTGAGCGTTGTCACCAGCACACGTTCGCCGCGCGCGCTCCTCTCTTCTATCTCGTAGAGAAGATCGTCTATCTGGTTCTCGCTCGGCCGCACTTCAATCTCGGGGTCGAGCAGCCCAGTGGGTCGAATCAGCTGTTCCACGACCACTCCCTCGCTGGCCCGAAGCTCATAGTCAGCAGGCGTGGCCGAAACGAAGATTACCTGGTTGATCATCCGTTCAAACTCCTCGTATTTCAGTGGACGATTGTCGAAAGCAGCAGGCAACCGGAACCCGTATTCCACAAGGTTAGTCTTCCTGGCCCTGTCGCCTCCATACATGGCACTTATCTGAGGCACGCTAACGTGGCTCTCGTCGATTACCAGCAAGTAATCCTTAGGGAAGAAATCGAAGAGGCAATAAGGGCGCTCACCAGCCCGTCGACCGTCGAAATAGCGCGAATAGTTCTCAATGCCCGAGCAATGGCCCAGCTCCTTGATCATCTCCATGTCGTACTCCACGCGCTCCTTAATGCGCTGAGCCTTCATCGTTTCGCCAATCTCATTGAAGTAGTCCACCTGCTTCACCAAGTCGTCCTGAATGGCACGAATGGCACTCTCGGTCTGCTCCTTGCTCGTGACGAAGAGATTGGCTGGATAAATCTGATAATCCTCAAACGAAGCCACGCGCTGGAAGCTCACACTGTCGAGTTCCTCGATGATGTCGATTTCATCATCCCACCAACCCACGCGAAGCACGTGATCGCTATAAGCCATGAAGACATCGACGGTGTCGCCCTTGACGCGGAAACACCCGCGCTTCAGCTCTATGTCGTTCCTCACATACAAGGCATCGACGAGCCTCCGGAGGAACGCGTTGCGCTCCAGTTTCTCACCTCGCCGGATGCTGATCACGCTCCCCGCCATGGCAGCAGGTCCTCCCATACCATAGATACACGACACCGACGAGACCACAACCACGTCTTGCCTTCCTGAGAGGAGCGACGACACGGCCGACAGGCGCAGTCGGTCTATCTCATCGTTGATGGCAAGATCTTTCTCTATGTACGTATCGGTCTGCGGCAGGTAAGCCTCGGGCTGATAGTAGTCGTAATAGCTCACGTAGTACTCCACAGCATTTTCTGGGAAGAAACTCTTCATCTCGCTATATAGCTGAGCAGCCAGCGTCTTGTTGTGGCTCAGTATCAGCGTGGGCTTGTTCACATTGGCTATCACATTGGCTATCGTGAACGTCTTGCCAGAGCCCGTCACACCCAGGAGCACCTGCGCTTTCTCTCCCCGTTCGAGTCCCTCGGTCAGCTGCCGAATGGCTTCAGGCTGGTCGCCCGTGGGGTGATATTGAGAGGTAAGTTTGAAGTTCATCGATGCAAAATTACTAAAATAAAACCTAATCTATAGCAATTTTCAGAAAAAAAAGACCGTCAATCTTTGAAATTAGTGGATTTTGCACTAACTTTGCATGCTGATATGAAAAGAATGAAGAATTTTGTTGCCAGTATAGTCACCCTATGCTTGCTCACGGGGTGTGCAAAGGAATTCAATGCCGTATACAAGTCGTCCGACTACGACTACAAATACGAATACGCCAAAGAATGCTTTGCAAGAGGCAAATACACCAGTGCTATCACCCTGCTGGAAGAACTTGTCACCATACTCAAAGGCTCTGACAATGGGCAGGAATGCCTTTACATGCTTGCCATGGCCGAATTCTGCAATGCCGACTACGAGACGGCCTCCTCCTACTTCAAGAAGTACTACCAGTCGTACCCCAAAGGCACCTACGCCGAGATGGCATCCTACTACGTCGGCGAGAGCCTCTACCAGAGCACGCCAGAACCACGACTCGACCAGAGCCAGACCGTCAACGCCATCAGCGCCTTCCAAGAATATCTCGACATCTTCCCAGAAGCCCTGATGAAAAGCCAAGCCCAGCAGCGGCTCTTCGCCCTGCAAGACAAGCTGGTGAAGAAAGAGCTACTCTCAGCACAACTCTACTACAACCTAGGAACATATTTCGGCAACTGCACCAGCGGAGGCTCCAATTACGAGGCCTGCATCATCACCGCTCAGAATGCCCTGAAAGACTATCCCTACAGCTCCATGCGCGAAGACTTCTCCCTGCTCATCATGAAGAGCAAGTTTGAGCTCGCCGAGCAGAGCGTCGTGGAGAAGAGGCTCGACCGCTTCCGCGACGCTGAGGACGAATGTTACGGCTTTATCAACGAGTTTCCAGACAGCAAGGACCGCTCCGTGGCCGAGAAATACATTGCCAAGTGCAAGAAGATAACAGGAAAAGAAGAGAACAACTAAAATAAAGACATCAATATGGATTACAAGAAATCAAAAGCACCGGTCAACACCGTGACCAGAAACATTATGGACCTCTGCAAAGACACTGGCAACATCTACGAAAGCGTGGCCATCATCGCCAAGAGAGCCAACCAGATATCGGTAGAGATTAAGCAAGACCTCAGCAAGAAGCTCGCAGAGTTCGCATCCTATAACGATTCTCTCGAAGAGGTGTTCGAGAACCGCGAGCAAATAGAAATCTCGCGCTACTACGAGAAGCTTCCCAAGCCCAGCCTCCTGGCCACACAGGAATTCATCGAGGGGAACGTATACTTCCGCGACCCGTCAAAAGAGCAGCAGTCATGATACAGCGCAAGCAAACCATTTTTCTCATTCTGGCTTTCTTGGTCATCATGGGTTGCCAGTGTATGCCCATTGCCTATTTCTTTCCGGAAGGAATGGGCGTGGATACCGAAATGTACAACTGCGTGCTCATTGACCCACTCGCCAGACTTCGCTACACATGCTGGCCGTTGTCACTGATTCTCGTGCTCGCAGCCACAGTGACCTTCATAGACATCTTTCTCTACAAGAAAAGGCCCTTGCAGGCAAAGCTCTGTTGGGTCATCGTAGGACTCCTTGTCGTGTGGTACCCCACCTATTACTACTATGCCAACACGCTGGCCGAAACCTACAAGTGCCAGCTAGAGTACTCCTGGTCGGCCTGCCTGCCCGCCTTGGCCATCATCTTCACACTCCTCGCACGGAACGGTATCATCGCCGACGAGAAGCTCGTGCGCTCAATGGACAGGATTAGATAATTTAAGGTTGAAGTCTTTATCCAAGCGAAGCGACTTCAAAAAAGAGGGTGTGTCAAAAT
>DEJE01000025.1:0-11266 GCA_002353205.1 Prevotella sp. UBA2756
TTCATAGGTGACCGGCTGATTATCGGCAAATTCTGCGCCATTGCCAAGGGGGTGGAATTTGTGATGAATGGAGCCAATCATAGGATGGACGGCGTGACGACTTATCCGTTTTATGTCATTGGGGGTGATTGGGGAAGTGCCATTGCTTCGGTGAAAGATGAATTGCCTCTGAAGGGTGATACCGTTGTGGGCAATGACGTCTGGATTGGTCAGCATGTTACCATTATGCCAGGCGTTCATATCGGTGATGGAGCTATTATCGGTGCCAATTCTATCGTGGCCTCAGACATTCCTCCATATGCTGTTGCCGTGGGAAATCCCTGCCGAGTGGCCAAGATGCGTTTTGATGACGAATTCATCGCCTATCTGCTGCAACTGAAATGGTGGGATTGGGACATAGAGAAGATAGAACGTAACTTCAAAGCCTTGTCAAGTGGTGATTTGTCGTTAATCAGAAAGGTTTAAGAATAGTTTTACATATATGGTTATACTGATAACAGGTGCTTCACATACGGGTAAGACGCTTCTTGCACAGCGGATGCTTGAAAAGTACAAGTATCCATATCTGTCTATAGACCATTTGAAAATGGGCTTGATTCGAAGCGGTAAGACCAACCTCACCCCCGAAGACGATGATGCCCTCACGGATGAGCTTTGGCCTATTGTGCGTGAAATGATAAAGACAGCAATAGAGAATCAGCAGAATCTCATTGTAGAAGGTGGCTACATCCCCATCAACTGGAGGGATAGTTTTGATGAACAGTATTTAGATTCAATCCGTTTTATTTGTCTCGCCTTCTCAGATGAATACATTGACACTCACTTCGATGAAATAAGAGAACATCGTTCTGATATCGAGGCTCGGCAAGATGTCGGCAATTGCACCATAGCGAGTCTGAAGGCTGACAATAGGAGGTACATCGACGGTTTTAAGACTGCAGGAGAAAAGGTCTTTTTAATAAAAACTGACTATGAACAAATGATACAGTCTATTTTAGACTTATAAATTCCAATTTATCGAATAAAGTCAAAAACATAGCCCATGGAAGTAACAAACGTCTTAACCTTCACCGATCGCAGACAGCTGAGGGAATGGTTTGAGCGGAACCATCTTTCGGAACGCTGTTGCTGGGTAGCCTGCAATAGATCGAAGACGGCGAAGCCCGACACGCTTCCTTACCTCGATATCGTAGAGGAAGCCCTCTGCTTCGGCTGGATTGACTCCACGCTGAAGAAACTCCCGGACGGGCGACTGGCACAGCGGTTGTCACCCCGCAGGAAAGGCAGCCATTGGACGGAACTCAACCGGCAGCGGTGCCACGATCTGGACCGTCGTGGGCTGATGACGGAATACGGAAGAAAAGCGCTCAAAGAGGGTGGTAACTTTCCGTGTTCGTCAAGTCCACCCTCGTAGCATACGCCGAGCGAGTTCTGGTTATAGCCTCGGGCATGGGCGCCGATGAACTGTTCGTGGCGTGTCTGATAAGTTGTGCCGTCGCGGGTGATGTAGTAGTGATAGCCGGTGAATCCGAAGCGGTCCTGTTGGCAGCGGATGAGGGTGGCGGCGGTAGGGCTTTGCGAAAGGACGATTAATAAGGCAATACAATTAAAAAAGGAATACTATGCAGGAAAGAAATGACATAATGAGCGTTGATGCCATGATGGACGAACGCTACGGAAAAGTGGGAACGCCTGAGCGTGAAGCATTCCGCAAAGAGGCCTATGCTTATTGCGTAGGTCAGATCATCAGCGATGCCCGCAAGCGTGAGAAAGTCACCCAGCAGGAATTAGCCCAGCGAGTGGGAACCAACAAGTCGTACATTTCTCGCATCGAGAATGGCAGCGTCGAACCAGGTGCAGGCATGTTCCTCAGGATTCTTAGTGCCCTTGGCCTTCGCTTTGAAGTGTCTCAACCGCTTTCTTTGGGATAAGCATTTGCGACATGACGACACTTGAAGGAATAAACCCGCAGATGAATGTTTAGATTATTATGGCAAGCAACGCAGATTTCGTTCAGTATATAGCCGACCAATGTGGCGGCGCAGGAGAGATAGCGGTCAAGAAGATGTTCGGCGACTATGGTATCTATTGCGACGGCAAGATCTTCGGACTGATATGCGACGACCGTTTCTATCTGAAGCCTACCGAAGCCGGCCGTGCCTTATTAAGAAAGGAAGAACTTCGCCCGCCCTATGAGGGAGCGAAGAACTACTTCTACATCGCCGACGTGGACGACCGCGATTATCTTTCTGCTCTCGTCTGCGAGACTTGCAAGGCTTTGCCAGAACCGAAAAAACGCAAGAAATAGAACACCCTCCCTACACATTCTGCAAAATGTGAAACTATAGAGGCAATTCGTGTAAAGGCGGATTGCCTTTTTCCTTGTAATTTTGCACCCAGTTAAAAACTGGTCGCGAAGATGCTCATGCTCGGCATAGCTCAAACAAGTTTGGCTCTGCTCTCGCTTAATCGCATCATTGCGGCGTGATTTAAATACAAAATAAAACATGAAAAAGCTAATGACTATCACGTTCGCTCTTTGCTCCGCCCTCGTGGCGATGGCTTGCAGCAGCAACGACCCAGAGGAAAACAACATGCCGGAAAGCACAGCCCAGAACGGCGAGGGAGGAAACAACGGAAAAATGCTCGTCGTCTATTTCTCGCGGGCTGGCGAGAACTGGGAAGTGGGCAACGTGGAGCGCGGCAACACGGCCGTCATGGTGGACTATATCAAGGAACTGGCCGACGTGGACGTGTTCGAGATTGTGCCCCAGGTGGCATACCCCTCTAACTACATGGAGTGCGTCAACTATGTGAACGACGTGGAGATTCCGCAGAACCTGCGTCCAGCATACAAGGGCGACATCAGCAACATTGCCGACTACTCGACGGTCTTCATCGGCGGCCCCATCTGGTGTGGCCAGCCTCCCTACATCTTCCGCACGTTCTTCGAGAAACATCCCGAACTGGCCGACAAGACCATCATTCCCTTCGGCACACATGGCGGCAGCGGCGTGGGCAGCTACGCAAGGGTCATCAAGGAATACTATCCCAATGCCAACGTGCTCGAATCGCTCGGCATCAGCGGTAGCAGCATCCGCAATGCGTCAGCTAAGACCACCGTTGAGAACTGGCTGAAACGGTTGGGCGTTAACAAACAAGCTACAGCCGTTCGCCGTATCAGCACCCATTCTTCCAACCTTGGCTACGCCTACTCTCTGGCCGGTCAGCGTCACGACGGACTGCGTGGACTTTACATCAAAAACGGCAAAACATATATCAAATGAGAAAACTAATCACATCCATCGCCCTGCTCCTGACGGCCAGCCTGAACGTCCAGTGCCAGAAGGCAGAGGTCCACAAGAACGACGGCACCGTCGTGGAGATTCCTGTGGACGAGATTGATAGCATCACATTCAGTATGACAAACCCATTCAACTTCGAGACCCGCACGGTAAAACTGAACAGCGGCTACGAGATGCCTATCATCGGCATCGGAACATTCTATCTCTCTACCGCTCAGGCGGAGGAGTCGGTCTATAACGCGCTGAAAGTGGGCATACGGCTCATCGACACGGCCGACATCTACGGCAACGAGGTGGGCGTGGGCCGTGGCATCCGTCGCGCCATGCAGGACTTCGGCATCAAGCGTGAGGAAATCTTCGTCACGTCGAAACTCTGGACATCCTCGTTCAACAACGCCGATCGTGAGGTGGACGAGCGATTGGAACGCCTCGGACTCGACTACATCGACCTGCTCCTGCTCCACCACACGGCACCCTACGACGAAGAGGCTTATCAGGCCATGGAGCGCGGCGTGAAGGCCGGAAAGATTCGGAGCATTGGCCTCTCGAACTTCTACGAAGACGACATCGACCGCATGATGAAGACGGCCACCATCAAGCCTGCCGTGCTGCAGAACGAGACGCATCCCTACCACCAGAGCCGCTCGGTGAAGGCCCACATTGCCAAGCTCGGCACCATCCTCGAAGCATGGTTCCCCCTGGGCGGTCGCGGTACGGGCATCAAGACCCTCTCCGAGCACGAGGTGATCACCAGCATCGCGCAGGCCCACAGCAAGTCGGCCTATCAGGTCATCCTCCGCTGGCATCTGCAATGCGGCACCATCGCCATCCCCGGCTCCTCAAATGCCGCACATATTGCCGAGGATTACGACATCTTCGACTTTGAGCTGACGCCCGACGAGATGCAACGCATCAACGCCCTGGAGTGTAACCACCGCTTTGCATCGTATTGATTGCCTTTTTCGCCTAATAATATATAAAAGGTGGAGCAAAGTGAGCATTTTTCGCAAACTTTTTGTATCTTTGTCGCCAGATTCTAAAACGATACGCTTATGAGTACCCAGACGATGCAACAAACGATTGCCAACTACTTCAAGACTCAGCCCATCCAGCGTGCATGGCTGTTCGGATCGTATGCCCGAGGCGATGAGTCGCCACTGAGCGATGTTGACATCCTCGTGCAGTTTGACGAGGGAGGCGTCAGTCTGCTGAAACATGCGGCAATGATTTGCGAGTTGGAGAAGATTCTCGACCGTCCCGTTGACATCGTGTCTGAGAAGATGCTTCGCCCAAGGGTAAGAGAAAGTGTAGACCAAGACAAGAAGTTGATTTATGAGAGAACCCGTTAGAGACCGCGATCGTCTGGAACATATAGTTGAGGCAATAGACCGTATCCTCAACAACACGGATTTCAAGTCAAGGGATGAACTTGATGCCGACAACCTGAGATATTACGGCATTGTGAAAAGCATTGAGATTATTGGCGAAGCGGCCTATAAGCTCACCCGTGCATTTTGCCGTGAACACGCCGAGACCCCCTGGGAGTTCATTGCCAAGATGCGCCATGTGCTGGTGCATGACTATTATCAGATAGACCCCGATGCCGTATGGAAAGTCATCCAAGAAGATTTGCCGCCCCTTCGCGAACAAATCAGCCGCTACCTCTCCGAAAGCGACTGGGACGAATGGGAACACAACGAGGTGGTCGTCTCCGAGTCCGCAGCTCACAAGAGCCTCGTGCAGACCGCCGAGCGGATGAAGCGTCTCGGCTATGACATTGAGGAGATTTGCAAGATAACGGGGTTGGGGCATGATGAGATAGAGGCTCTATAGTATAAAGGCATAGAAACAAAGCGAGCGGGAAACGGTAGACGACGGATGTCGGCGCGGCTTCCCGCTTTAATGATGAATATAAGGCTTTACGTTTTAATAATCCGAATCCCCTAAAATCCGGTCTAACTTCTTGCATTTATTCCAGAAGAAGAACAGGAATATGGACACAAGAATCCAGCCAGCTATAGACATTATCCACAAAAAGGTATTAAAAGCATCTGCCGTATAATACTCAGAGGTGGATACTGAAATAAAATTGATAATGATGTTCAGGCTAAGAAGAATACTTCCAATTAGTCCGAGAATACATGCTTTTGACAGTTTCATAGTTTAATCTTTTTTATCTTCTGTTTTCTTTTCGACCTCAACGGTCAAATCTTCTTTCACAAAAATCTTATAATAATCGCCGAAGCATTCCATACGTTGAATATAGACAGGCAATTTCTCCCCAATTTTTTCATACTGCTTCTGCAGATTCTCCACGTAAGGTCGAATGGATTCTTTCAGATTCTGTTCTTCAAAGCTCGTCCACTTATCGTTGCCATTCTCGTCTTTTACATAGCCATAGGTTTTCAATTCTCCGTAGCCATGCTCCACATTGTCTATAAAGTTCTGTAACAATATACGTTTGACGTTATCCATATTGCCCAACACGAGATTCTTTCTCAGGTATCTGGCCATTTGTCCCTTTGTTTCAAACGTTGTCTCGCAGAAATGGTCTTTCTTTAATGCCTGCACGTCATTCGTCATGCCCCAAATCTTGAAGAATAGGATAATCTCCAGGATTCCCCATGCAATCATGATGATGCCCATGAACGTGAGCCATCCAGGCAATTCAAAACTTGGCGAAGAATAGTCGCCGTAGTAGGCAAAACTGCTTGTAGCAGCTGCCATTGAAGCTAAAAATACTAATAGTCTCTTCATAACTGATGGATTTTTATCTGTTAATCTCTATACAAATCAAGCGAGCAAGCATGCACATATTTTACCATATACGCATCTTCTTCAGTAGTCAGGTTCTCTGTTGCTTTCTTGAAAGCAGCTATATTCTCGTCAGTCTCTGCCGACTTGCCATTCTTCAAGATTCCTTCGAAGCTTCTGCGCCATACTACGATGGCGTTTCTCACGTTTGCACTAACCTTAGGAAGCGGTGAAGTTGACAACGCAACGATGTTGAACTTATATTTTGGATAGCTAAACTGCAAATCCTTGTCGCCCCATGAGGCGTTAGCGGCCTGTCCCTTGGAAGTAACGGCTATTGCTCCATCTACATAGACTGTGCTATAATTTGATAAGCCTTTGACAATCTGATAAAGGCTGTCGCTTTCAAGGCTGTCTTTATGAACGATATGACTGCATTCAAGCGTTATCTCGAAATATTCTTTCGGTTTAATCTCAACACGGAATTCAACTACTTTTGAATCTCGCACATCGCGTGCGGAGATGTCGTTAATACGCCCCTTAAGGTTGTTAAACACACCTACGCTGTCTTGTAGTGTTGCAAGACCATCTTCACGCTCCTGCCAGAGTTCGTCACGCTGGATGGAGTTGCCTGCATCGTAATTCTTTCCATTGTACTGCTGCAGATACTCAACAAGCGGATTTTTGCTTTTCCTCGTTTTGAGATGCATGCGGATTTCTTGGACCGCAAGATGCAAACAGTACTACTGCCATTGTGTAGATGAAATACTTCATATTGCTTATGTTTAAGTTTGCTCAAAAGAAATGCGCAGAACATCTCTACGCGCCTACAGGTTCACCACAAACCCAAACAAGTGATAGAAACGTCTGCGCATTAGGGCGCGACGCTCTTTACTTGTTTGTTTGGCTCTCTTTGCTTCGAGGTGGTGATTCGTAGGCGACACAAGAGCCTGCTTTCCTTTCGGATTGCGTGGGCAAAATTACACAATTTTCTTCAATATCCACTACTTAAACTGCTAAAATCACATAAAATGTGACGGATTTATGCAAAATTCTTATGACAAATGCTCAGAATGGCGGAAAATTGACTAAAATCAGAATCTTATAGGAAAAAGAGCCCACAGTTTCCACTACTCCCTTTCCTGCAAAATGTGAAAGTTATGAGGCAATCTGTGTAATAATAGGTTGCCATTTTCGTCGTACCTTTGCAGCAGAATACTTAAAAGCAAAGAATATGGAATACGTAACATTAAACAACGGAGTGAAGATGCCGATGATAGGGTTCGGCGTTTTTCAGGTGAACGACCAGAAGCAATGCCAGCAGGCTGTGGAGGATGCCATTGAGGTGGGCTATCGCAGCATCGACACGGCAGCATCGTACATGAACGAGGAAGCCGTGGGAGCAGCTGTACGCAACTGTGGCGTGAAGCGCGAGGAATTGTTTGTAACTACCAAACTGTGGGTGCAAGATCATGAGTACGACGATACGCTCAGGGCCTTCGACACATCAATGGCAAAACTGGGACTCGACTATCTCGACCTGTGGCTGATTCACAAACCCTACGGCAACTACTATGCCGCTTGGCGGGCCATGGAACGACTCTACAAAGAGGGACGCATCCGTGCTATCGGCGTGACGAGTTTCTCCAACGACCGACTGATAGACCTGGTGCTCCATAATGAGGTTCGCCCAGCCGTCAACCAGATTGAGACGCATCCGTTCTTCGTGCAGGAGGCCGCCAACCGGTTCTTGAAGAAGGAGAACATCCAGCACGAGGCTTGGGCTCCGTTTGCCGAGGGACACAACGACATCTTCCGCAATCCCGTCATCTCGGAGATTGCCCGGAAATACGGCAAAAGCGTCGGGCAGGTCATCCTGCGCTGGCATCTGCAGCGCGGCGTGGTGGTCATCCCAAAGACCGTCCATAAAGAGCGCATGCTGGAGAACATCAGCGTCTTTGACTTCGCTTTGACTGACGAGGAAATAGCCCGCATCTCAGCCCTCGACCTCGGGCATAGCGCTGCCTACGACGACCAGGACCCGGAGAACACCCGCTGGATAGGAACAACTAAAATTCACGAATAAGCTATGAGAAAGTTTTTATTAGGTTTAATGACAATCATGAGTGTTGCAGTTATGGCACAGAAGAATCAGACGTATCTGACGCTGAACAATGCTCGTGCAAACGAGAGCCATGAGAGCGTGCTCTCAAATGGCCGAGTGCAGCCGAGTATCGTGTTAAACAACGGCGTGAAGATGCCGCAGTTTGGACTCGGGGTGTATAGCATTCCCGATGGTGACGAAACTTATAACTCGGTGATGACCGCCCTGAAGTGCGGCTACCGCCACATCGACACGGCACATGCCTACCAGAATGAGCGTAGCGTGGGGCGTGCCGTAAAGGACAGCGGCATCGACCGCTCGGAGATTTGGATCACGAGCAAGCTCTGGCCCAACGAGTACGGCGAGGGCAAGACGCTGAAAGCCATCGACCGCATGTGTGGCCGACTGGGTGTTGACTACATCGACCTCGTGTATTTCCATCAGCCCGTGGGCGACTTCTTGGGCGGCTGGAAGGAAATGGAAAAGGCGCTCGAGAGCGGCAAGGTGCGCGCCATCGGCATCTCCAATTTTGACGTGAACGACAGCATCTGGAACTCCATCGTGGAGAACTGCCGCATCGTGCCGCAGATTGTGCAGATAGAGTGTCACCCCTACGCCCAGCGTGAATACTGGCAGAAGATGGCCGCCAAGCACAACATCCAGATAGAGTGCTGGTTCCCGCTCGGCGGACGCGACTCGAAGGGCGAACTGCTGCGCGACCCCGTCATCTGCGACATAGCCAAGGCCCACGGCAAGAGCCCCGCTCAGGTCATCATCCGCTGGCACATGCAGAAGGGCTTCTCCGTCATTCCCGGCGCCTCGAATCCTGACTATATAAAGGAAAACATCGAGACCTTCGACTTTGCCCTCTCCAACCACGAGATGGAGCGCATGCACCAGCTGAACAAGGAGAAGCGTTACTTCAACATGTCTTACGAAGATCAGGTGAAGTGGTTCTCGCAGTTCAATCCTACGGACTGACCTAAAACGATAGGGTAGGGACGCCAGATGCAGTTGCGCCCCTACCTCAATTTCCGTATGTTATATAGTCTGCCATCATGGAAGTGTATGGTTCCTAAATGTCCAACCGTTATCGCCATGATAAATCATCTGGCGGGTCATGCCGCCATCGATGCAGATGTTCTCGCCCGTGATGAAACCAGCCTTGTCGGAACAGAGGTAGAGCACCATATTGGCAATATCCATCGGATTGCCCACACGGCCTGCTGGCTGCTGAGTGGCATCGGGACCCTGATACACGGTATAGGCGGTGTCTATCCAACCAGGGGAGATAGAGTTGACACGTACTTTGCCAGCCAGACTGACGGCCAGGGCATGGGTCAGCGCATGGATGCCTCCCTTGGCAGCCGTGTAACTTTCCGTCTGCGGCTGACTCATGCGGTCGCGAGAAGACGAGATATTCACGATGGCAGCTCCCTCGGCGAAGTGCGGCATGAAGAGCTTTGAAAGGTAGAACGGAGCGGTAACGCCTACGCTCATGGCATACTGAAACTCCTCGTAGCTGCACTCATTGATGCCCTTCATCAGCGGCAAGGCATTGTTGACGAGAAAATCCACATGACCGTATTTCCCAGTCACTTCTTTGGCAAATCGCTCCAGCGTTTCCTTGTCGGCAATATCGCCTACGAAGTGGTCGCCCTGCTGCTTGTCTATCACGCAAACATTGGCTCCAGCCTTCCGGAACTCTTCTGCGATGCAGCGCCCGATGCCTTGTGCGCCGCCCGTTACGACTACTACTTTATCCTTGAAATCCATCATTGTTTCAGTTTGCTAAATCTGAATATTTAAAATCCATCAACATCTTCTCTGCCAACGGCACATACCACGTGAGCACTTCCTCTGCCGTGGGCGTATGACCGCCGGGAAAATGGAAACTCCTTTCGTAGTGCTCCAAAAAGAGCGGCTCGAAATGCGCCAGTGTGTCTTGCTTGCCAAACAAGCCCCAGATGCGATCTTTGTAGAGCGGATCGCAAGACTCAAATTGCGTGGCTTCCACTTCAGCAAATTCTTCTATCAAAGCTTCGTCGATGATGAAGTCTTGCTTACCGTCTTTCCTTGGCGACTTGTATTGATGCTTTCCGATACGCTCACGCAGGAACTCCGTCATCTTGAAATGGGGATTGCCGAGCAAGGCTGGAATGCCCGTTTCAGAAGCCAACATCTGCGCATAGAATGCCCCGCAACTGTTGCCTACCAAGAGGTCGGGTTTCTCTTTTTCAATCAACTCTCGGATAAAACTGATGGCTTCCTTCGGGTGCATGGGCAAATCGGGAGTGATCACCTCCGCACGACCCTTGAAAGCATCGCGCAATGCCACGGCCGGCACACATTGGCCGCTGGCAAAGAAACCGTGGAGGAACAATATCTTGTACATATTAATTCAAGTTTCTCAAGCTCCGCTTGTGTTTTGGGAGTTTAGGAGTTTGGGAGTTTAGACACATGTTAATTACGATTTCCACCGCCAAGTCTTTCTGACGATCGAGGTGATGGCATGACCGATAGTACGCAGATGGAAATTCTTGCCCAGCACAATCAGCAGGACGGCTGAAAGGATGAGTACGATTCCGACGGCAAGACGCAGGGTGAACGATTCGCCAAACACCATCACGCCTATGGCTACCGCCGTCAATGGCTCCAAGGCTCCCATGATGGCTGTAGGCGTGGCTCCCACCTCATGAACGGCAACGGTCATCAGCACCAGCGAGAGCACCGTCGGCACCAGTCCCAGCCAACAGGCAAAGAACCATGCACGGAGCGACGGGGGCAACATCAGATGCAGGTCGGGCGAGGTAAACGAATAGGCCAGCAAGCACAGCATACATATCAGCAGCACATAAAACGTGAGCTTCAACGACGACATGCGGATGCTCGACTGGTTGACCACCACGATATAGATGGCGTAAGTCAGCGACGAAACCATGACAAGGAGGATACCTAAGGTACTGAGTGAGACACCGGTATCACCCCTGTATAGCAAACCGATGCCCACCAAAGCGAGGATGATGGCTATAACTGTTGAAGCCGTTACTTTCTCCCGGAAGCATGTTGCCATAATGACAGCCACCATCACAGGATAGACAAA
>DEJE01000025.1:11389-11523 GCA_002353205.1 Prevotella sp. UBA2756
GCCAGCATCAGCACCGCCATGGAAAAACGGTAAAAGAGTACGGACGATGTGTTCACGCCCTCCTCATAGAGCGGCAGGGCACCGAACGGGTTCGTGCCATAACACACAGCCGCCAGTATGCCGCAGATAATTCC
>DEJE01000052.1 GCA_002353205.1 Prevotella sp. UBA2756
CTGAATTCATCGAACTCACGTTAGTGTTAGATTTTTGAAGATTCTTGTTTAAGAATTGAGGGTGCTGAGTAATTGCTTCGTATAGGAGTTTTAGGAGCTTTTTTGACAAGCTAATCCTTTGCTCCGATGCACAGCTGCTTGAGGTCGTAGAAGCTTCCGTTGTAGAGGTTGATGTCGACATATCCCTTGATGCCGGGGAGCTTGCCGGCATCGGTGTGCTGCCAGAACTTCCACTCTCCGGCATACTCCACCTTGTCGACGTAGTAGTGGGCTATCCAGTAGGGATAGTCGTCGAAGACGGGTGTGCCGAGGTAGGCCGTCTTGAACTTGTAGTAGGTGTAGATGATGGGCTTCACGTGGTATTTGTCTTCGACGATGTGGAGCCAGGTGAGAATCTCTCGCTGGAACTCCTCGGTGGAGAGGTTCTGCGGCTTGTGCTCCACGTCGAGCACGGGTGGCAGGTCGCCGTCCTGCAGGTGTACTTTCTTGAGGAAGAAGGCGGCCTGGTCGCGTGCGCTCGACTTGTTGCTCCAGAAGTGGTAGGCGCCGCGTATGTAGCCGTAGTCCTTGGCATTGGCGAAGTTGTCGTTGAACTTCGGGTCGAGACGCGTGGAGCCCTCGGTGGCCTTGATCATGATGAATCGCACGGGGCACTTCATGATCATGGCTCCCCGTAGCTCTTCCCAGTCGATGTCGTGCTGATAGTGGCTGATGTCGATGCCGCGGATCTCGTAGCCCTCGGGATACTTGGCGTCGCCGTAGAGAGCTTTCCACCTGAAGCCGAAGGGCCCGACGAAGAAGACGTTGAACACCCACACGTAGAGTCCGATGACGAAGGCTGTCAGTGCCCACCACGCCCATCGGGGATATTTCTTGAACATGCCCGAAGTGTGCTTTTTCTTCTTGGTGGTTTTCTTGGTCTTGTTCATCAGCCTGTTTTCAGGGTGATACGATATAAATATGTATTCTGCAATCTCTTCGTGGAAGGAAAGAACGACAGTAACCCTGCAGCGGGGCTGCTGCGGGGTTACTGTCGGTAAAAGAGTCGCCCTCTTTTATTTCTGCTGCTCCAGTGCAAGGGTCTTGGTGGGCTGGTCGCACACCTCAGAGGGTCCCCAGTACTGGATGGGGCCGGGATAGACGTAGGCCGTCTCCTTTGCCCAGCGCTCGCGCTGTGCGGCAAAGGTCTTGAAGGGTGCGCCGTCGAGGTCGACAAGGGCTTTCCTAATGACGGGCTTCATCTCGCCGTTGCGGCGCTCCATGTTCATCATCATCGTGATGGGCACGCCGCCGGCTATCCACTCGCTGGCAGGGGCCGTGGTGTTCTTCACGATGGCCATGTAGCCCGTCTTGCCGTTAGCAATGAGCTGTGCGGCGCTGGTGCCGAGGGCATAGCAGTAGTCGGCGTCGAAGTTGGAGGGTGCTGCGCAGCGTCCCTCGTAGCCGAAGAAGTGGTGCTGTGTGGCGAACTTGCCGTTGTACTTGCCTTCCTTCTTCCATTTCTCTATCTTGACGGCGACCATGGTCGAGAGGAGCTTCTCGGTCTCGATGAGCGATACCTGGACGTTGCCGTGGGGGTCGCGGTCGAGAGCGAGCTGGCGTGCGACGTTGGTGGGAAGGGAGTTGAAGACGGCGAGGTTCTCGTCGCTGAGGTGGCTCTTGGCGAAGTCGATTTGCTCGGAGCGTCCGAGATTCTGTGCCTCGGGCATGGCGAGCACGTCGTTGAGCTGTGCGATGAGTTTCTTGATGGCGGGGATGAACTCGATGACGCCCTCGGGTATGATGACGGTTCCGAAATACTTACCCTCGGCGGCACGGGCGGCGACGGCTTCGGCGATGTACTCCACGATGTCGTCGAGGCTGAGTTCCTTGGCCTCCACCTCCTCGGAGATGAGGCAGATGTTGGGCTGGCACTGGAGTGCGCACTCGAGAGCGATGTGCGATGCTGAGCGTCCCATCACCTTGATGAAGTGCCAGTACTTGCGGGCAGAGTTGCAGTCGCGCTCGATGTTGCCGATGAGCTCGGCATAGGTCTTGCAGGCGGTGTCGAAGCCGAAGGATGTCTCTATCTGGTCGTTCTTCAGGTCACCGTCGATGGTCTTCGGGCAGCCGATGACCTGCACGCCGTAGTTCTTGGCAGCGTAGTACTCGGCGAGCACGCAGGCGTTGGTGTTGGAGTCGTCGCCGCCGATGATGACGACTGCCTTGATGTCGAGCTCGCGGATGATCTGGAGGCCTTTCTCGAACTGCTCGATTTTCTCCAGCTTCGTACGTCCGGAGCCTATCATGTCGAAGCCGCCGGTGTTGCGGTAGTCGTTGATGATGTCGTCGGTGAGCTCCATGTAGTGATGGTCTACCAGTCCGCCGGGGCCGAGGATGAAGCCGTAGACGCGGTTCTCGGGGTTGAGCTTCTTGATTTGGTCGTAGAGGCCGGTGATGACGTTGTGCCCGCCGGGAGCTTGTCCGCCGCTGAGGATGATTCCCACGTTCAGACGTACGTCCTTGGCGGCGTCGGTGGCTTCAAACTCGATGAGTGGCATACCGTAGGTGTTGGGGAACAGGGCCTTGATCTCTTCCTGATTGTCGACGCTCTGCGTGGGAGCGCCTTCTTTTACCTTGACCGGACCCTGAAGAGCCTTTGGCAACTTCGGCTCGTAGGCAGCGCGAGCCAGCTGTAATGCACTTTTTTCCATAAATCTTTTTCCTTAAATATATTAGTGTATGATTACTTTTGAAATGCAAAAATACGTCTTTTCTGCGAATTTTGGAAAGAAAAAATACTAAAATGCTCCATTTTCATTTATTTTTTCATTTATTTGCACTGACATTGGCAAAAAATTACTATATTTGCAATATCGAAATAACAATCCACTCATAAAAAACAGATGCACCATGTCGAATAAAAGAGATTTAAAGCGCACAATCAACTACATCTGTAGTGACTTGTTTGCCGAGTGTGTAGCAGCTTCGCTCTACAGCGGCAAGCCCAATGTTGACAATGTTGATGCCATCCTGGCATCGATACTCCATATCCAGAACGATTATGTAAGACGTATCTCGCACCCTGAGCCCGGCATGAAGCCCCGCGTCTATTTCAAGGAGCTCACAGACAGCTTCAATGAGCACGTAAGTGAGGTCGTCGACCAGATCAGTAACCTGGACTGAAGCAGACGATGCTATGAGAAAGTTCTGTCGTTGGCTGCTCTATCGTCGGCTGGGATGGAAGAAAGACGTCACCGTCGCTCATCCCGACAAATACATTATCTGCCTGGCACCGCACACCAGTAACTGGGACTTCTTGCTGGGACAGCTCTACATGCGCGCCGAGGGCTTCAGCATCAATTTTCTGATGAAGAAGGAATGGTTCTGGGGGCCGCTGGGAATGATGTTCAGGAAGATGGGAGGCATTCCCGTGTGGAGGTCTAAAAAGACAAGTCTTACCGACAGCCTCGCCCAGACGGCAAGAAAGGAAAAGACGTTTCACCTGTGTATCACTCCTGAAGGAACGCGCTCGCTGAACCCGGACTGGAAGAAAGGATTCTATTTTATTGCCTTGAAAGCAGATATCCCCATCCTGCTCTATGGTATCGACTATGAAAAACGGTTGATTCAATGCACTCGCTCGCTGACACCTTCGGGCGATGTCGAAGCCGACATGAAAGAAATCAAGTCGTACTACAAAGGGTTCAAGGGAAAAAAGCCCGAGTTGTTCACTACGGGTGAATGCGACTGACAAAGATGAAGAACATTACAAGAGTTTATCCGCTCCTCTTCTCGTGCCTGCTCCTTGCGGCCTGCGGAACACGAAGAGTGCACATCGATAACGGACAGCCACAAGAGAAGGGAACGATAGCTCCCGTGACCGTCACTACGGACAATGACCAGGAGACACATGTCAAACAGGAAGCAAAGAAGAGCAAAGGGGAACGCAAGCCTTGGCTCTGGGGCGACGTTGAATATGAAGGCATTCCATGGGTGACCAACCTCTCCAAGGCCCATGAGGTGACACAGGGGCTGCAAAACAGGCACTTGTCGGTGACGCCCAGCCACGGACGCTACTATGACCAGCAAAAAGAGACGTGGAAATGGCAACGCCCGTTCCTCTTCGGAACCACGGAAGACCTTTTTACGCAGACAATCGTCATTCCCTTCCTCATCCCCATGCTCGAGAATGCCGGTGCCAACGTTTTCGTTGCCCGCGAACGCGACTGGCAGCGCAACGAAGTGATTGTAGACAACGACGACACGGCCGCACCCAGCTATGAGGAAATAGGCTCGTCGTACAGATGGAAAGATGCCGGCGAGAAGGGCTTCTCTTGGAAACAAGACATCTACCGCGACGGCGACAACCCCTTCCTGGCAGGAACGACGCGCATGGCCAGAGCTTCAAAGTCGGCAAACAGCGAGATTCTGTACCAGCCAGACTTTCCTGAGAGCGGACAATATGCAGTCTACGTGAGCTATCCCACCCTCGAGAACAGCATTCCCGATGCCAAATACACCGTTTATCACCAAGGGCAGAAGACCGTGTTTCGCGTGAACCAGCAAATGGGAGGAAGCACGTGGGTATATCTGGGCACTTTCAATTTCGACAAGGGCTGCAATCAGTTCAACCGCGTGGTGCTGACGAACGAAAGCGAGAGCAAGGGCTACGTGACAGCCGATGCCGTAAGGTTCGGAGGAGGCATGGGCAATGTGGAGCGCGGCGGCTCGGTGAGCGGAATGCCCCGCTGCCTGGAAGGTTCGCGCTATTTCGCGCTGTGGTCGGGTGCTCCCTATAGTGTATATAGTTACCGAAACGGAACCGACGACTATCGCGACGACATCTATTCGCGGCCGTTCATGACCAACTGGCTGGCAGGTGGCTCCTGCTACCTGCCCGACAGCATCGGCAAAGGTGTTCCCATAGAATTGTCGCTGGCCGTTCATAGCGATGCCGGATACCATAAGGATTACAAGTCGGTGTACGGAACACTGTCGATATGTACTACCGACCGCAACGACGGCATGTACGACGGCGGCATATCGAGGACGGCTTCGTCGGTCTTTGCCCGTGCGCTGCTCGACGGCTTGCAGAAAGACCTCGACCACAAGTACGGGCAGTGGGTGATCAGAAAGATGGTGGACAAGAACTACGCCGAATCGCGCGCCCCCGAGGTGCCTTCTGCCATCCTCGAAACACTTTCGCACCAGAGCTTCCCTGACATGCGATATGCGCAAGATCCAAAATTCCGTTTCTGGATGGCAAGAAGCATCTACAAGACCATCCTGAAGTTCGTTTCCGAAGCCCACGGGAAGAGCTATACCGTGGCTCCCCTACCACCCCAGAACATCCGTTCGGAATTCACCACGAACAACGAATTGTGCATCAAATGGGATGCACAGCACGATGCTCTTGAGAAGTCGGCCAAGCCACACTCGTATGTCGTCTACACGAAAATGGGCGTCGGAGGCTTCGATAACGGCACGCTTGTCAAGGGAAATCAGTACAAACTGATTCTACAGCCGGGCATCGTATACAGCTTCAAGGTAACAGCCGTCAACAAAGGCGGTGAGAGCTTCCCTACGGAAGTCGTTTCCGCACTCCACAACACGGGTGCCTCACGATCGATTATGGTTGTCAACGGTTTCCACCGGCTGTCGGCTCCTGCTGTCTTTGAGACCGCTACAGAGCAAGGTTTCGATTTCGACACCGACCCCGGCGTGGGGTTCGGAAAGACAGCAGGATGGAGTGGTCGGCAGACATGCTTCGACAAGAAGAAAATAGGAATCGAAGGCCCTGGAGGGCTGGGCTTCGGCTGCGACGAATGGCAAGGGAAATTCATTGCAGGAAACGATTTCAACTATGCTTATACGCACGTGGAAGCCATGAAGAGCATGATAGGCTACAACATTTCCAGCTGTTGCTCGGGTGCCGTTGATGCGGGGAAGGTGGACCTGATGAAGTATCACATGGTTGATTATATTCTTGGCATGGAGAAAAACGACGGCAATCGCTTCGAACAATACAAGACGTTCACTGCTGAGACGCAAAACATCCTGACCAAATATACGCACAGCGGAGGAGCATTGCTGGTCAGCGGCGCGTATGTGGGCAGTGATGCCTGCTCACAGAAAGACTCCCTGTTCCTCAATGATGTGCTGAAGGTCGTTCCTGCAGGGTCCATCCGCAATCCCAAGAGCAACACCATCAACGGAATGGGTACGACATTTGAATTTTTCAACACACTGAACGAGGAACACTACGGAGCTACCTCGGTCGACATCCTGGCTCCTGTAGGCAATGCTTACTCTGCATTGGCCTACGATACGGGCAACTCTGCAGGCGTAGCCTACAATGGTAACGACTATCATTCGTTCGTCCTGGGCTTTCCTTTTGAATGTATCACGTCGTTCAGAAAGCGTGCTGCCATCATGAAAGGTATCGTCAGGTTCCTGATGAATGATTAAACGCACTTTGCCATTTTCAATGAACAATCGACAACAAGTAATAAAATTACCGCAATATGATGTACACAATTAAGGCAAACACATCAGGCACTCGCACGATAGAAGTCAGCGACAGTCATCTGGAAACAATCAGAGACTATGCGTTGCTGAAAGACCTGATCGACAGTAATGGCATCATTGACGAAAGTGTCGTTGACAAACTCCGTCTGAATTGCCGTTCAATCCTTGAAATGCAGCCCAATGTTGACAAACGTCTGATGGACATCTGCCTCGACGTGGTTTACAATACGAACATGAAAGCTGTCGGATTGCAGAATCTCCTGGCCCTTTTTATAGAATGGTTCAAGGATCATAACGGGGAAAGTAAGCAGGAAGAGGTGTAAATGCAAGATTATCTTCTGACAGATTTCCTGCCAACGACAAAGAAAGAGGTTGAACTGAGACATTGGGACCAACTGGATGTCATTCTCTTTTCGGGTGATGCCTATGTGGATCATCCCGCATTTGGCGTGGCTGTCATCGGCAGGGTGCTGCTTGCACATGGCTATAAGGTTGCTATTGTGCCGCAACCCGACTGGCATGGTGACTACCGCGACTTCAAGAAGTTAGGGAAGCCTCGACTCTTCTTCGGAGTATCTCCTGGTTGCATGGATTCGATGGTCAACAAGTATACTGCCAACCGTCGGTTGCGATCTGAAGACGCATACAGCCCAGATGGTCGTCACGATTGTCGACCAGAATACCCTACAATCGTCTACAGCAACATACTGCGAAAACTCTATCCCGACGTGCCCATCGTTCTGGGCGGTATAGAAGCATCGCTGAGAAGGCTTACACATTATGACTATTGGCAGGACAGGTTGCGGAAGTGTATTCTTTGCGATTCAAAGGCCGACATCATCAGTTATGGCATGGGCGAGAAAACCATCGTCCGCATAGCAGAAGAGCTCAGCAAAGGACGTCGTATTGACGAGCTGCGCGATTTGCCCCAGACCGTTTTCCTGACCTCTGCTGAAGGTGTTCCCGGAGGAATCGGAAGCGACGACATTGTGCTCCATAGTCATGAACGTTGCCTGGCCGACAAAAAAGCAGAGGCCGAGAACTACAGACACATTGAGGAACAGTCGAACATGATCCATGCCCGGAGGCTTCTTCAGGCTGTCGATGGTCAATATGTTGTAGTGAACCCTCCATATCCACCCATGACCACTGAGGAGCTCGATGCGTCGTTCGACTTGCCCTACACCCGAATGCCACACCCTAAGTATAAAGGGAAACGCATTCCTGCATACGAGATGATTAAGCACTCGGTGAACATCCACCGGGGATGCTTTGGGGGGTGCGCTTTCTGCACCATTTCCGCCCATCAAGGAAAATTTATCGCTTGCCGATCGAAAGAAAGTATACTGAAAGAAGTGGAACAGGTCTCGCAAATGCCTGATTTCAAAGGCTACCTGTCTGACCTCGGCGGTCCTTCTGCCAATATGTATGGAATGAAAGGACGCAACACGGAGCTCTGCAGCAAGTGCAGGAGGCCGTCGTGCATTCATCCGGCAATATGTCGCAACTTGAATACAGACCACAGCAAGCTTCTTGATATATACCACAGCGTGGACAGTCTCCCGCGTATCAAGAAAAGCTTCATCGGTAGCGGCGTTCGCTACGACTTGCTGCTTCACAACAGCAACGATGAAAAAGTCAATGATGCGGCACACACGTATATCCGGGAACTGATTTGCAAGCATGTCAGTGGTAGGTTGAAAGTAGCCCCCGAGCACACCTCGCAGAAAGTGCTTCAGCTCATGCGCAAACCTTCGTTCAGCTTGTTTGAGCGCTTCAAACGAATCTTCGACCGCATCAACACGCAAGAGAATCTTCATCAGCAGATCATACCATATTTCATCAGCAGTCATCCGGGGTGCGAAGAGGAAGACATGGCAGAGCTTGCTGTCATCACGAAGCACCTTGACTTCCATCTTGAACAAGTCCAAGACTTCACCCCCACCCCAATGACAATCGCCACCGAGATGTGGTATACGGGCTATAATCCGTATACGCTTGAACCCGTTTTCTCGGCAAAGACACAACGTGAAAAACTCGCACAAAGGCAGTTCTTCTTTTGGTATAAACCTGAAGAACGAACGAATATAGAGCGGGAACTACGACGGATAGGCCGACCGGACATCATCTCGGCTCTCTATTCACATACAGGAAAATCGGAACGGAAGAATGAGGAAATGTCTGACAACAGGCATCAGCCGAACAGACAAAGGTACGAAAGGAAGCAAGAACGTAACAATCAAGGTCATCGCCCAGGAAAGAGAAACACGAAACGGCCTTGAAAGGTTTACATTTTTCTGTTTTGTAGCGATGAAATCTTTCATTTTGCTCTAATTTTGATGTGAAATATGTTAATCTTCACAAAAGAAGCCTTGCAAACCAAACATTTTTTGTAACTTTGCGACTCAATTTCATGAATCTGATATAAAGATAATTAAAATCATTTTCTCACATGACTAATCATCATACCATTGTAGGCTTTAAGATTAAAGGTATCAGGGAATCAAAGAACATAACCGTTGAAGAAGTATCTGAGCGCAGCGGCTTGTCGGTGGAGCAAATCATTTCCATTGAGAACGATGAGTTCCTGCCCTCGTTAGGGCCGCTGATCAAAATAGCAAGGGCTCTGGGTGTAAGGCTTGGAACTTTTCTCGACGACAATGACGACTTAGGACCTGTTGTCTGTCGCGCTGAAGAGCGAAACGAAAGTATCAGTTTCTCCAATGGAACGTCTGATGCTCGCAAACACATGGAGTATCATTCGCTCGCCAAGCAGAAAGCGGGGCGTCACATGGAGCCCTTCCTCATCGACATTCAGCCATCGGAAAAGAAAGATTTCAAGCTCTCTGCCCATGAAGGTGAGGAATTCATCTACGTCATGAAAGGAGAGATAGAAATCGACTACGGCAAGGAAAAGTATATACTGAAGGAAGGAGACAGCATATACTATGATTCTATTGTTCAGCATCATGTGCATGGAGCTGAAAACACTGTCGCTCAGATATTAGCTGTCGTCTACATACCGTTATAATCGGCAGGAGATATCTGCAAACAACTTGCACGACTTATTGTAAACAATAATATTTCAACTCTTTATAATCATGATGAAGAGTTATGCTTAAACATAAAGCATCTCAACACTTCAACCGCAACATGAACGAAAAAAACAAAGACGGCGCTGTGCGTCATTACCCTGCAGAAGGAATACTCGACGGCTACTCGCTCTCAGAAAGAACACTTGGCGGCTGGCTCGAGCATTGGGCTAAAGAGACGCCCGACAAAGAATATATCGTCTATTCCGACCGTGACCTGAGATTTACATGGAGTAAGTTTAATGAGCGGGTGGACAATCTGGCAAAGGGCTTGCTGGCCATCGGTGTGAAGAAAGGCTCCAACGTCGGAATATGGGCAACCAATGTGCCCGACTGGCTTACGTTCCTTTATGCAACAGCCAAGATTGGAGCCGTGCTTGTTACCGTGAACACTAACTACAAGCAAAGTGAGCTAGAGTTTCTTTGCAAGGACTCAGATATGCACACCCTTTGTATCACCGACGGAACGTGGGAATGCGACTACGTCGACATGACCTATAAGATGTTGCCGGAACTGAGGAACAGTGAGCGCGGTCGGCTACAAAGCAAAGCGTTCCCTTGCATGAAGAATGTCGTATATATCGGCATGGAGAAACACAGAGGAATGTTCAACACAGCTGAACTGCTGCTCCTTGGCAGCAATATCGACGATGAGACACTGCTCGACGCCAAGAAGAACGTATCGTGTCATGATGTGGTCAACATGCAGTACACATCGGGAACGACAGGATTCCCGAAGGGTGTCATGCTCACTCACTACAACATAGCCAACGACGGATATTTCACCGGCGAGAATATGGGCTTCACACAAGACGACAAGCTGTGCGTCTGCGTTCCGTTATTCCACTGTTTCGGTGTCGTGCTTGCCACGATGAACTGTCTGACGCATGGTTGCACACAAGTGATGGTGGAAAAATTCGATCCTTTGCTCGTGCTGGCTTCTATTCACAAGGAAAGATGCACAGCCGTCTATGGCGTTCCCACCATGTTTATTGCCGAGCTGAACCATCCGATGTTTCCTATGTTCGACATGAGTTCGCTTCGCACAGGCATCATGGCAGGGTCTTTATGTCCAGTGGAGTTGATGAAACAAGTCAGCGAAAAGATGTTTATGACCATCACAAGTGTGTACGGGCTCACAGAAAGCTCACCGGGCATGACCCAAACATGCCTGGCCGACTCTTTCGAACAGCGTTGTACAACCGTAGGACGTGATTTCCCATTTGTTGAGGTGAAAGTTATTGACCCCGAAACAGGAAAAGAATGCCCAGTAGGAGTGCAGGGAGAAATGTGCTGCAGAGGATTCAATGTGATGAAAGGTTATTATAAGAACCCGCAGGCAACAGCCGAGGTTATCGATGAGAATGGATTCCTGCATTCTGGCGATCTTGGCATCAAGGACGAGAATGGCTTCTATCGTATCACCGGACGCATTAAGGACATGATTATCCGTGGAGGCGAGAATGTTTACCCGCGTGAAATAGAAGAATTCCTCTATCACATGCCGGGAATCAAAGACGTCCAGGTGGCAGCCGTGCCGTCGAAGAAATACGGCGAACAGGTTGGTGCCTTCGTCATCTTGCAAGAAGGAACCGAGATGACTGCTGAAGACGTGCAAGACTTCTGCCGAGGTAAGATAGCACGATACAAGATTCCCAAGTACGTGTTCTTCATTGACGAGTTTCCAATGACGGGGTCTGGTAAAATCCAAAAGTTCAAGCTCAAAGAACTGAGTTTGAAACTTAGCCAACAAATGGGAATAGAAATCATATAGTTCAACCCTCTCTTTATTGAATTCCATCTTAATGATCTTAATCATGGATGGAATTCTATTCTTTTGTTCATTTTCTTTGGTAGTTATCTTTTTTATTTGTACTTTTGCAAAAGTGTTCAACCTACAATATTAATCTTTAACAATCATAAGACTATCAACATGAAGAAATTTCTCTTTACGGCGACTATCTCGCTCGCATTTGTTTTCAACGCACTTGCACAAGATGCCACTGTTACAATCAACACAAAAAGTGGCACACAAAAGATTCCCAAAGAAATCTACGGACAGTTTTCCGAACATTTGGGATCATGTATCTATGGTGGACTTTGGGTTGGTGAGAACTCTCCCATTCCCAACATCAACGGCTATCGAAAAGATGTCTTCGAAGCCCTGAAGGCGCTGAAAATTCCCGTGATGAGATGGCCGGGCGGCTGCTTTGCCGACGATTACCATTGGATGGACGGCATCGGTCCCAAAGAAAAACGCCCGTCGCTTCGCAACAATAACTGGGGCGGCACTATCGAAGACAACTCTTTCGGGACGCACGAATTCCTTAATCTCTGTGAAATGTTAGGATGCGAGCCATACATCAGCGGAAATGTGGGTAGTGGCACGGTGAAGGAAATGGCTCAATGGGTGGAATACATGACATCTGACGGTGATACGCCGATGGCTCGTCTGCGCCGACAGAACGGACGCGAAAAGGCATGGCACGTGAAGTATTTCGGTATTGGCAATGAAGCATGGGGATGTGGTGGAAACATGACTCCCGAATATTACTCGAACGAGTTCAGGAAATTTAACACGTACCTTCGCAATCAAGGAAAGAATCGTCTTTACCGCATTGCTTCGGGTGCAAGTGACTATGATTACAACTGGACAAAAGTGCTGATGGAAAGTATCGGCCGGCAAATGAATGGCGTTTCATTACACTATTATACCTGCTCAGGCTGGAATGGTCCTAAGGGTTCTGCCCTCAATTTCGACAATGACCAGTATTATTGGGCATTGGGCAAGTGCTTGGAGATTGAAGAGGTCATCAAGAAGCATAAAGCTATTATGGACGAGAAAGATCCCGAAGGAAAGATAGGTCTTCTCGTCGACGAGTGGGGAACATGGTGGGATGAAGAGCCGGGCACCATACCGGGACATCTCTATCAGCAGAATGCGCTCCGCGATGCTTTCGTAGCAGCTCTCTCTCTCAATGTCTTCCACAAATACACTGACCGCGTGAAGATGACCAACATCGCACAGGTGGTGAACGTACTTCAGTCGATGATTCTCACTGATCAGGAAGGAACGGGGCACATGGTGCTTACTCCCACCTACCATGTGTTCGAAATGTACACTCCGTTCCAAGAGGCTACTTACATCCCCATCGATCTGAAGAGTGAGATCGTGCAAGTCAGCAAAGCTTATTTCAAAGAGAAAGAAGGTGCTGTCGATGCAGGATATCGCCCCTGCCCCATCCTATCGGCAACGGCTGCAAAGGCCACAGACGGCAGCATTGCTCTTGCCATCACCAATGTCAGTCTCGACAAGTCTAAGACTATCGAATTCAATATAGAAGGAGACAAGGTGAAGAACGTCAGCGGTCGCATACTCACGTCCAAGAAGGTCTCCGACTATAATGACTTCAACCACCCGAACGTTGTTGCTCCTACCGTTTTCAAGGATGCCAAACTAAAGAATAATAAGCTCACGGTGAAGATTCCTGCCAAGAGTATCGTTGTGCTGAGCATCAAATAACAGAGTGCGATAACGATTGCAATACAGCCAAAGCCTCAGTTTGCTCATACCGTGTGCAACAGTATCCGCAACTTTAGGCTTTGGTATTTATATGTAAGTTGTTTATCAAGTCAAAAAATACTTAATAATCGAACGAAAAATAACGAAGAGTGAAAAATAATGAGTATATTTGCAGAATCAACAACTGCCCCTGAAGGCAGATGGTAGAATGCAGTATTTCTTTATTTATATTCCTTCAACTGTCAAGTAACGACTATTCTAAATTACATAATGATTATGAATGACAACAAAGTAATGAGCAGAGCAGCCGACAACATCAGAATCCTGGCTGCCGCTATGGTAGAAAAAGCAAAGTCGGGTCATCCCGGTGGTGCTATGGGTGGTGCCGACTTCATCAACACACTCTATAGCGAGTTCCTCGTCTACGATCCCGAAAATCCTGAATGGGAAGGTCGCGACCGTTTCTTTCTCGATCCTGGGCACATGGCTCCCATGCTCTATAGCCAGCTGACACTTATCGGTAAGTACACGCTTGAAGACTTGAAGAACCTCCGTCAGTGGGGCTCTGTCACACCAGGACATCCCGAGCGCGAACTGGCTCGTGGCATCGAGAATACTTCAGGACCGCTCGGACAGGGACATACGTTTGCTGTCGGTGCCGCTATTGCAGCTAAATTCCTCAAGGCTCGTCTGGGCGATGTGATGAATCAGACCATCTATGCCTACATTTCCGATGGAGGCGTGCAGGAAGAAATCTCTCAGGGCGCTGGTCGTATAGCTGGCAATTTGGGGCTCGACAATCTCATCATGTTCTATGATGCCAACGACATTCAGCTCTCCACACGTACAGAAGTCGTCACATCAGAAGATACAGCCAAGAAATACGAGGCATGGGGATGGTATGTGCAGAAGATCGATGGTAATGATGTCGACCAGATTCGTGATGCTATTAAGAAAGCCCAGGCAGAGAAGGAACGTCCGAGCCTGATTATTGGTCATTGCATCATGGGTAAGGGTGCTCGCAAGGCCGACGGCTCGAGCTACGAGAGCAACTGCGCTACCCACGGAGCTCCTCTCGGTGGCGATAACTTTGTGCAGACGATGAAGAATCTGGGAGCCGATCCCGAAAACCCATTCCAGATATTCCCCGAAGTAAAAGAGCTCTACGCCAAGCGTGCTGAAGAGCTGAAGAAGATTGTTGCTGATCGCTATGCTGCCAAGGACGCTTGGGCAAAGGCTAATCCTGACAAGGCAAAGCTTATGGAGGAATGGTTCAGCGGCAAGGCTCCTCAGATTGATTGGAGCAAGGTTCAGCAGAAGGCAGGTGCTGCCACTCGTGGTGCTTCTGCAACTGTGCTGAGCGTGCTGGCAGAGCAGGTTCCTAACATGATTTGTGCTTCCGCCGACTTGTCGAACTCTGATAAGACCGATGGTTTCTTGAAGAAGACTCACGACATCGTGCGTGGCGACTTCTCGGGCGCTTTCTTCCAGGCTGGTGTGGCCGAACTCACGATGGCTTGCTGCTGCATAGGTATGGCATTGCATGGTGGCGTAATACCCGCTTGCGGTACGTTCTTCGTATTCTCTGACTATATGAAACCTGCTGTTCGAATGGCTGCCTTGATGGAGCTGCCCGTGAAGTTCATTTGGACTCATGATGCCTTCCGCGTAGGCGAAGACGGTCCTACCCATGAGCCAGTAGAGCAAGAAGCACAGATTCGTCTGATGGAGAAGCTGAAGAACCACCACGGCCGTAACTCCGTGCTCGTGGTTCGTCCGGCCGATGCTGAAGAGACGACCGTCTGCTGGAAGATGGCAATGGAGAACACCTGCACACCGACGGCGCTCATCTTCTCGCGCCAGAATATCGACATGCTGCCCGAGGGTAACGACTACAGCCAGGCAGAAAAGGGAGCATACGTTGTTGCAGGAAGCGATGACGACTATGACGTAATCCTGTTGGCATCTGGCTCTGAGGTTTCGACACTTGAAGCTGGTGCCAAGCTACTGCGCGAAGACGGCGTGAAGCTGCGTGTGGTGAGTGTTCCTTCAGAGGGTCTCTTCCGCTCGCAGAGCAAGGAGTATCAGGAGAGTGTTCTCCCGGCAGCAGCCAAGAAGTTCGGTATGACAGCCGGTCTTCCTGTCACGCTTGAAGGTCTTGTCGGAGCCAACGGTAAGGTATGGGGAATGGAAAGCTTCGGCTTCTCTGCTCCTTACAAGGTGCTCGACGAGAAACTCGGCTACACTGGCGAGAACGTCTACAAGCAAGTAAAGGCTCTTCTGGCCGAATAACATCAGGTTTAAATGAACGTCACGAACGGACACATGCGAGTAACATCGTGCTGTCCGTTCGTGTCTTCATATTGACGAATAAGAATACCTATCAAAACGATTATGGAAACAAAAGTTATTGGCCTGGCAAGCGACCATGCAGGTTTTGAACTTAAGCAGTTCGTGAAGAAGTATCTTGAAGAAAAGCAACTTCCTTATAAAGACTATGGCACCTATACCGAGGAATCTTGCGACTATAGCGACTTCGGCCACGCTTTGGCTAAAGGGCTGGAAAATGGCGAAGTATATCCCGGTATTGCCATTTGCGGCAGTGGTGAAGGTATCAACATGACGCTCAACAAGCATCAGTCTATTCGTGCCGGACTGTGCTGGATTCCAGAGATTGCCCATCTCATCCGCCAGCACAACAATGCTAACGTGCTGGTGATGCCCGGACGTTTTATCGACACCGACATGGCGCGTCTCATCATGGACGAGTTCTTTGCTACCGACTTTGAAGGTGGTCGCCATCAGCGACGAATCGACAAGATTCCCGTGCAAGAATAAGAGCTAACCATCCGAACATGAATAAGAACAAAGGGTTCCTGCTGATGCAAGAACCCTTTTATTATTAACCCCAAACTCTAAATTCCTCCGCTCGAGCTCTGCTCGTTTTCTTGCGCTCCGTAGGTGCTCAGGCGCTTCGCGGAGGTCTTGCAAAGAACTCTTAACTCTTAATTCTTAATTCTTAACTCTTAACTCTTAACTCTTAATTCTTAACTCTTAATGGTGCTCCGGCACTACGGCGAAGAACGTGAGGTCTTCCTGACCTTTATTCATCAGCGTGTGCTGCTTGCCCATGGGATTGTAGTGCACCTCACCAGGCATCACCACCTCTTCCTCATTCTCGTAGACGTAGGTGGCCACACCAGAAAGTATGTACATGATTTCTGAGTTCATCTCATGAGTATGTAAGCCGATGGAGCATCCTGGCTCCAAGCGTCCTAACATGATTTTCACCTTGTCATCGGTGTAGTGCTTCATGATGTACCGTCCCTCGCCGCCCTTGAAGTTGGGGACGATTGTCTCTTCGATTTTCTTAAAATCTATCTTCATGTCTGATTGCTGATTATAGGTAATGAATGTAAATAAAGCTGATGCAAAAGTAGAAAAAAAATCGGATACCGCCAAACGATATCCGATTTTTATGTTTGTTAATGAATGGTGCCAGCTCAGCAATAGGCTGTTGCCATTCGCTTATTGAGCCTTCTCGTGCGAGAAGTAGAAGCCGCCGTTTACCTGCGGAACGTCCTTGTAGGTCGACTTCGGACCTATCACGGTGAGCTTGTCACCTACAGCGAGGCCGAGCTCACCGATGAGGCCCTTGCGGGCGTCGCCAGTGGCGCCCCATCCGGGATAGCAGCCATAGACGTATAGACGAGTGTCGCCATCTTTGAGGTAGAGGTTGCCGTATGTGTCGTTGGCAATCTCGTCGATGGTGCCCGTCACCTTATAGTAAACGTCCTTAGAATCTTCCTTGGTGAGGAACTCAGCCAGCGACACTTCGGTCACAGAGATGGATTTCTCGCAGACGGCACCTGTCATCTGAGCCGTTCCCTTATACTCACCACGCTTGCCCACGAGGGTGACAATGTCGCCAGCTTTCAGTCCGGCAGCCTCGAAGTCACCCTTCGAACCGATGCCGTAGACGTACATCTCGCCAGAATAGTCCTTCACATAGACGTTGCCGTAAGAGCTGTTGGCCACGCTTGTGATGATGCCGGTGATGCGATACTGTGTCTCACCCACCTCAGCAGCGAGGAAGTCGGCCACGGGGCACTCCACGATAGCACCGAGCTGAGTGATTGTCGTCTCGGAAGTGTACTCCTTTTTGCCGTCGGTTGTCTTGAAGACGACTGTCGTGCTGCGATCACCGCCGGCGTTGGGAGCGGCGCGGAAGGTCACCGTCGGCACATCGCCGCTCTTCACGGAAACCATCGAGAGCCACTCCTTGGCACTTTCGGGGATTTCTACCGACACGCCGTTACCCTTGCAAGTCAGGAAGGCTGTGATGTCGCCACCCTCAACTGGCAGGGTTGCATCCTTGACGCTGAGAGAATCGACCTTGATGAGCGACTTCTGGATATTGACAACTGTGACATTGACAAGCTCAACGGTGCTGCCGTAAGTGGTCTTCGGACCTTCAACGGTCACCACGTCGCCCACCTCGATACCGAGGCTGAGGAAGTTCTTTTCCTTGCCGCTCTTGTCGAGCGTACCATAGATATAAATCTGACCGGTCTCATCGGTGAGATACCAGTTACCGTATGTGGTGTTGGCAATCGACGTGCATGTACCCGTCACGCGATAGGTCTTCGAGTCGGGACCGGCAATCACTTCGGCGCAAGTGGCGTTGGAGACGGTGGCCAGACCTTGGATCACGTTGATGATCTGTGTCTTGCCTCCACAGTTGATGCGAAGTTCAGCCGTGCGGCCATCGAGTGTGGCATCGGCAGTGAAGGTCACCTGCGTCTCGCCGGCACCGCCCGAGAGTGTGGAGGCTTTCAGCCATGCGGGCAGCTCGCTGTAGACGGTCTCTTTCTTGCCGTCGGCATCGGTCACCGTCTGTGCGAAGATTTTGTCGAATTCCCAGCTGCTGTTGGCTTTCACGGTGATGGTGTTCGACCCTCCGTTCACATCAAGCGACACGTAGGAAGACGACACGCGCACTTCATCAAGATAAGTCGGGTCGTTGTCGTCGGAACAGCCAGTAAACACGGCGGCGACAACAGCCATAAGCGTCGGAATGAAATATCTTAGTTTCATATTATCTTACTTTTTAATTCTTGACTCTTAATTAAAGATGTACTTGATACCAACTGAAGCATACCAGCACTGTCCGATCGAGTGGTTGGGAACCCACGTCTTCGTGTCGGCACCGATAGCCTTTGGAGTGGAGAATGTGGCAAAGCCTTCGGCATCAACGCCCTCATACTTCAGGATGCGTGCCTCTGAACCGATTTCGGGGTTGAGGTATTTCATCACGCCCCAGCTGGAGTTGAAGAAGTTGAGCACGTTCTTCATGTCGAACGAGAGCTGCAGGCGGTGCATCGTCTGACCAATGTTGAGCTTGAAGTCGTGCTTGTAGGAGAAGTCGATGCGGTGCACCCAAGGCGAGTAGACGCTGTAGGGCTCGGCATATTCGCCCTGATGGTTCTTCAGGTAGCTGTCGTTGTGAACGTAGGCCATGAAGCGCTCGCGGTCGTCGTTGCTCACGAATCGCATCTTACCCTCGGCCACTTCGCGGTCGGTGGGCACGTAGACGGCATCGTAGTTGTAGCCGTCGCCGTTCATGTCGTTAGCCAGCATGTATGAATAAGAATATCCACCGCGCCAGGTCTCATAGATAAGGCTGTAGTGGTTGCCACTCTTGTCGTGGGCTGTTGCGCTGGCCACGATGCGGTCGGGCGTCACATACTGCGAGTTGTGCAGGTGGATGTTGTTGGGACCTTCCGACGTGGGCACGTATGTGAAGGCGCTCTCGGCGGCCGAGCCAGGCATGCCGGTGATTTCCTTCTGCACGGTGTGCGTGTAGGCAGCCATGAGCGATAGCCAGGGCATGGGCTGAGCGTTCAGCGTGACGTTGGCCGACCATCCGTAGCCCTTCGATGTGTTCTCAAGCACGAAGGCCTTGGTGTTGGTGCGGAAGCCAGCAGGATAGATGGGACGATTGTCGACGCCATTGAAGCGTGCGAAGCCGCCCACGCTGGGGATGGCCCAGTCGGAGATGCACACGGCGTTGATGGTCTTGTTGAAGATTCCCTCGACGGTCACCGAGAAGGGGAACTCCACGGGCAGCTGGTAGTCGACGGCAATCGATGTCTTCCACACCTGCGGCATCTTGAAGTCGGGGTCAACGGCGCTGATGGCCGAAGGCACGGTGCCCATGTCGCTCGTCACGTCGGAGGGATAGCCCATGCCGAAGAGCTTCTCCTTCATCTGGGCGATGCTCGTCATCGGGCCGCCTGCAAACTGGTTCATGTCGATGTAGCGGTTGCCGCTAGCGTCGGTGGTGTAGGCGCCGATATAGTTCTCGTAGCCACGGGCAGCCTTGTTCTGCTTGCCGTCCCACACCTTTGTCTTGGCGCTGAGCTGAGCCTGATACTGCACCAGGCCGCCGTTGGTAGGCATGTTGGTGAAGAACACCAGAGGCAGGCGTCCTGAGAAGAGACCCGTACCGCCGCGCACCTTGAGCGATTTGTCGCCGAAGACGTCGTAGGTGAATCCCACACGTGGCGAGATGGTGATGCTCGACTTAGGCCACTTGCCGGTGTCGATGTGTCGGCCGTCGTAGTCGAGAGCATAGATGGCGTTGTTGGTCAGCAGGTCGCTGTTGTTGAAGAACAGTCCGTCGAAGCGCAGGCCGTAGGTCAGCTTCAGCTTGTCGTTCACGTTCCAGTCGTCCTGAGCGTAGATGCCGGCCTTGTTGAACTGCACTCGGGCAGCGGGTTCCGATTCGCCTCCGTATCCGTAGGTAAGGCAGAACACCTCGGGAGCCTGGTTGAAGAGCTGGTCAACGCTCATGCCGTCTTCCCAGTTGTAGCGATAGTAGCCCGTACCGTTGCGCATGTATTGGTTGTCGGCCATCTGGTGTTCGAACGAGATGCCGCCCATGATCTTGTGGTTGCCCATGAAGTAGGTCAGGTCGTCTTTCACGTTCCAGATGGTGTTGTGCACGGCGTTGTTCCATGTGAAGAGCTCATATCCGAGAGCCATGTAGTTGTTGCCGTCCTTGGTGATGTCGATGAAGGGGAACTCGCTCGAGTTGGAGTCGCGCACGTCGTCGAGCTTCGAATAAGTAGCCAGGAACTGGTTCGAGAGGTTGTCCGACAGACGGCTGTTGAGATCGATCGAGAACGAGTGCACCAGGTTGTCCATGGCATAGAGCGAGTTGGCGAAGGCCATCGAGTACTGCGACAGACGTCCGCCGCTCATGCGTGTGCCGCCGTCCATCGACGTGGCGTTGGTGTTGTTCCAGATGCTGTTCTTCGTGTAGTTGTAGCGCAGCGCCAGGTGGTGGTTGTTGGTGATGTTCCAGTCGAGGCGTGCCAGCAGCTTGTAGTTCTTCTCGTCGGCGGGATAGCTGGTGTAGCTGCCCGTGTCGTAGCCGTATTTCGAGGCCATGTAGTCGCTCACGGCAGCGAGGTCTGAGAGCGTGGTGCGCGAAGTGTAGTTGTCGGCATCGGCCACGCCGTTCTCAGAGCCGCGCCAGCGGTTCACCACGGTGGGCTTCACCATCATTTCTCCGTTGACGAAGAAGAAGAGATTGTCTTTCAGTATCGGACCTCCGAGGGTGAAACCGTAGGTGGTCTGCTGGTCCTTGGCGCGTGCACCGCTGATTTGCTCACGGTAGATAGCGTCGCCCTGCATGTTCTCGTTCTTATGATAAACGTAGGCAGAGCCGCGGAAGGTGTTGGTACCCGACTTGGTGATGGCGTTCACGCCGCCGCCGATGAAGTTGGTCTGGCGAACGTCATAGGGCGAGATCACCACCTGCAGCTCCTCGATGGCATCGAGCGAGATGGGGTTGCCGCCGCCGGGAAGGTTCTCAGAAAGTCCGAAGTTGTTGTTGAAGTTGGCACCGTCCACGGTGAAGTTGGCCGTGCGGCCGTCGCTTCCTGCGAAGCTCATGCCGTTACCGCCGTAGGGCGAGAGTCGCGTCACGTCGGTGATGTTGCGGTTCACCGTGGGCAGGTTGGTGATCTGCGTGTTCGAGATGTTGGTCGAGGCGCCCGTGCGCTCGGCGGCAAACTTCGAGGCCTTGCCCGTGATGACCACCTCGGTGAGCTCGTTGGCGTCTTCCGAGAGCCACACGTTGAGGTTGTAGGTCTCACCGAGCTCCAGCGTCACACCCTTGATGGTCTTCGACTGGTAGCCGATGTACGACACGGTGACCGCGTAGGGACCGCCCGTGCGCATACCTTGAATGTTGAAGCGGCCGTCGATGTTGGTCACTGCTGCGTAGCGCGTGCCCGAAGGCTCGTGAACGGCCTGCACCGTGGCTCCGATCACCTCTTCTCCAGAGGCTGACCCCACGGTCACCTTGCCGCCCATGCTCGACGTCGTTACCTGTGCCATGGCCGATGAAACCATCATCAGCATTGTGGCAACCAGAAAGAATAATCTTTTCTGCATGGTTTAAAGTTAATTGAATTAATAAGATTAAAATGATGAATAATATCGTTTGCAAAGGTACTCATTTTTTCCCACATGACCAAATAATCTGGCATCATAACTCATATTTTTAGCCAAAAGCAAATCTATGTCAATCGCTCTGTCTGAGTCGCGTCAGCACACTCCTCTCCTACGCTTGGAAAATACCTGAAAAGACGAAAAACTACTGTCATACAACACATTTTTGTAGCTTGATGGGTGATTTTTAAGAAGCAAAATAGGTGTTATTTTTTTTGCATTTTGCGTCGACTGTACCACTAAAATGTTATATACAAAGTCTGTAACTACCTGAAACAGAATTATTTCCGACTCAATACCTACCAATCTACCAATCTACCATTCTACCATTTTAGGCTTTTTTGGGGGAAAATTTTAAAGAAATAATTATATATATAATAATA
>DEJE01000021.1:0-1550 GCA_002353205.1 Prevotella sp. UBA2756
TCGGTGATGCGGAAGAATGCCGATTGCAGGATGGTGTTGGTGCGGTTGCCCAGACCAATCTCCTGTGCAATCTTGGTAGCGTTGATGGTATATACGGTGATGTTGTTCTGAGCGAAATAGCGCTTCACCTTGTTAGGCATGAACTTCTCCAGCTCGGCATCGTCGAAGATGGTGTTCAGCAGGAACTGACCGTTCTTCTGCAGACCACGGGTCACGTCGTACATGTGGAGGTAAGCCTGAACGTGGCAAGCCACGAAGTTAGGTGTGGTCACCAGATAGGTAGAGCGGATAGGTGTATCACCGAAACGCAGGTGAGAGCAGGTGAAACCGCCCGACTTCTTGGAGTCGTAAGAGAAGTAAGCCTGGCAATACTTGTCGGTGTTATCACCAATGATCTTCACTGAGTTCTTGTTAGCACCCACGGTACCGTCAGCACCCAGACCATAGAACTTAGCCTGGAACATACCCTTACCACCGAGTGCAATCTCCTCAACCTCAGGCAGCGAGGTGAAGGTCACGTCGTCAACGATACCGATGGTAAAGTGGTTCTTAGGCTCGGGCATAGCGAGGTTGTTGAACACGCTGATAATCTGAGCGGGAGTGGTGTCATGAGAACCGAGACCGTAGCGGCCACCCACGATAACGGGACGGTTCTCGACCTCGTAGAAGGCATCCTTCACGTCCATATACAGAGGCTCGCCGTTTGCACCGGGTTCCTTCGTGCGGTCGAGGACGGCAATCTTCTTCACCGTCTTGGGAACAGCAGCCAGCAGGTGCTTCACGCTGAACGGACGATAGAGGTGTACGCTAATCATACCCACCTTCTGGCCGTTGGCGTTCAAGTAGTCGATAGCCTCACGTGCTGCGTCAGTAGCAGAACCCATGAGGATGATCATGCGGTCGGCATCCTCGGCTCCATAGTAAGAGAAGAGGTGATACTCACGACCTGTAATCTTAGACAGCTCACCCAGATACTTCTCTACTACCTCAGGCACTGCATCGTAGTAGGGGTTGCAAGCCTCGCGGTGTGTGAAGAAGGTCTCGGGGTTCTCAGCTGTACCGCGAGTGATAGGACGCTCAGGGCTCATAGCACGATCGCGGAAACGCTNNCGCTTGATGTACTCTTCCTTCACGAGAGGACGAACATCCTCCTGGTCGAGCAACTCAATCTTGTGATACTCGTGAGAGGTGCGGAAACCGTCGAAGAAGTTAACGAACGGTACGCAAGTCTCCAGAGAAGCAAGGTGAGCAGCAGCGGTCATGTCCATAACCTCCTGAACAGAACCTTCGCACAGCATGGCGAAACCAGTCTGGCGGCAAGCCATCACGTCCTGGTGGTCACCGAAGATACAGAGAGAGTGAGAAGCCAGCGTACGGGCAGAAACGTCGAATACGCAGGGAATCAACTCACCAGCAATCTTGTACATGTTAGGAATCATGAGCAACAGACCCTGCGAAGCGGTGAAAGTGGTGGTCAGGGCACCAGCCTGCAGCGAACCGTGAACGGCACCGGCAGCACCGGCCTCAGACTGCATCTCCTGCACACTTAC
>DEJE01000021.1:1559-6064 GCA_002353205.1 Prevotella sp. UBA2756
ACGGTCTGACCCCACAGGTTCTTGCGACCGCGGGCAGCCCACTCATCGACGTGCTCAGCCATAGGCGAGCTCGGAGTGATGGGATAGATAGCAGCTACCTCTGAGAACATATAGCTCACGTGAGCCGCAGCCTCATTACCATCACAAGTAATAAATCTTTTTTCTTTAGCCATAAATAAATAATAATGTTAATGTATAATTGTATTTGTATTCTAATAGAGGAAGCCAAGGAGCCAGAGCGGTATCTGGTTGTCTTTCCCAATTTCCGTATTATAGCGTGCGTAGACGATGTCGGGGTTGTTTCGCATCTTGCTTCGCGACCCGGCGTCGCAGATGCGAAACTTGCGACGGTCGTCGACCAAATAGTAGCTATCCTTGCCCGCCTGGTTCACCTTGTGATCTTTCCATAGGGAGTTGACGAAGAAGGTCTCCATGACGTCCTGCCTGACAATCTCGTTGGGGTAGATGGCATGCATAAGATTGGTGTTGTGGAGCATCACCTTGGAAGGTTTCTTGGGAAACTCCTGCCCCTGGGGGTAGATGATGTTGATGAGCCTCGCATCGGCCAGGTACTTGATGTAGTTCATCACCGTGGCACGGCTTGTCTCCACATCATTGGCCAGCTGGGAGATATTGGGTGCCTTGGCTCCTTCGACAGCCAGCTGGTAGAAGAGCTTCTTGATCTTGGTGAGATACTTCAGCTCTATCTGCTTGATGAGCAGGATGTCCACCTCGGTCATCATGTTCATCGTCTTGAGCAGGTTCTCCGAGTAGTTTCGGTGCTCGCGGAAGAAGGGGTAGAAGCCGTGGTGAAGATAGTCCTGGAAATACTTCATGGGCGATACCTTTGGCAGTATGGTGCGCGTGATGCGCTCGTGATCGCCGAGGATCTCGTCGAGCGTATACGACCGGAAGGTGTTGCCTGTGAGGAGGTTGATGAACTCTCGGAAGGAGAACCCGCGCAGGTTATAGCTCTTGACGATGTTGTTGAGCTCAGGATTCTCTTCCTTCAGACGCATCACGCTCGAACCCGTGAAGACAATCTTCAGTCCCGGGTACTGATCGTAGCACATGCGCAGCTCGTGGCTCCAGTCGGGCTCCTTAAACACCTGGTCGATGAGCAACACCTTACCCCCATTTCTGTAGAATTCGCCCGCAAACTTGGATATACCGCGCCCCTGGAAGTAGAAGTTGTTCATGTTCACATAGAGGCACTTGCGGTCGTGCGTATCAAAATGCTCCTTGGCATACTGGAGCAGGAATGTCGTCTTTCCCACACCGCGCGTTCCTTTGATGCCGATAAGACGGTCGTCCCAGTCGATTTCATCCATCAACTGCCGCCGTACAGGTGCATCAGTATGCTCCACCAGATAGGTGTGTGTACGAAAGAAGGCTTCCATTGTTAAAATGATTTGTTTTAAAACGAATGCAAAGATAATCATTTTTACTTGAATTGCAAAGCGAACATGCCAAATTAACGGTGTTTTTTTGTTATTTTTGCGTTTCATCCGTATCTAAGACACGAAAAGCATTCCTTTCGCTCTGTGAAAAAGATGATTTTCTTCCTTATTTCTGATGCATAATCCGAGTTTTTTTCGTACATTTGCAACAAAAAAGGAAGCAACCATGAAACTCCATATCTTCAATCCCGAACATGATATCGCCCTGGCCTTCAACCGCCGACATCTCACCGTGCCTCACGCCGCTCAGGAACTGCGTACCAATCTGGGGTGGATTCCTGCGCTCTGGGCCGATGATGGCGACCTCGTGCTCACCGACGACACAGCCTTCGCCCGCAAGGCTGCATCGAAGATGAGAGAGAAGGTCAGAGGGGTGAGGTTCGTAGGGCGTGAGGAGCTGAAGAAATGCCCCGTCGACGCTGTAGAACCATGGGGCTGGGACATCACACTCCGCACCGAACTGGCCGAAGCAGGGGTAGAAGATGCCGTGCTGCCTACACAGATGCAGATAGAGGAAATGCGCCAGCTCTCGAATCGCCGCCACACTCAGGGCGTGCTCCAATCGTTTTGCAAGGAAGAAGACTGGCTCTGTGGAGAATCACACTATATCAACTCGTTGGAACGTCTGCTTCAAGTCATTGAGCAGCGCCGTAACGTCGTCGTGAAAGCCCCATGGAGCAGTAGCGGACGAGGCGTGAGATACATCACCGAAGGGAAACTCTCGCCATCGGCACTGGGATTCGTCAGCCGCGTGGTCAAGATGCAGGGAGGTATCATGCTCGAACCTTATTATAATAAAGTGAAAGACTTCGGCATGGAGTTCGTAGCCAGGATCGACGGAAGCGTGGAATATGCCGGACTGTCGCTCTTCAAGACCCAAAACGGAGCCTACACGGGCAACATCCTTGCCACCGAGGAGGAAAAGAGCGAGCTGCTTCAGCGATTTATCACCAGCGAACGCATTGAACGGCTAAAGCTTATGGTGTGCCAATACTTCCCCGGATGGATCAACAAAGCCTACATCGGGCCCTTCGGTATAGACATGATGATCGTTGCACGCAGCGATGCACATGGTTTCATGGTGCATCCATGCGTAGAAATCAACCTCAGAAGAACCATGGGCCACGTGGCCATCGCCATATCGCCGCAAGACAGGCTTCAACCCAGCAAGCTCATGACCATCGAACACGACGTGAACTACCAGCTGAAAGTCCGCAGGCTGGAAGATTACTGACCTTCTGCCCCACCCCGCCCCTTTTCCATCAAACAAGCTCAGAGAATATACAGCACCTTCATCGAACCGAGAACGCAGCAAAGCTGCCCTTTAAACAAAAGAAAAAACAATGCTGAAACAATCAATCATTGCGTCACTTATGATGCTGCCGATAAGTTTATCGGCCCAGTACAAATCGGAAGTGTGGTCGCCCGACAATGGCGATGGAACCTATCAGAATCCCGTCATCAACGCCGACTATTCCGACCCTGACGTGTGTGTGGTAGGCGAAGACTACTACATGACCGCCAGCTCATTCCAGTGCATCCCAGGGCTTCCCATCCTCCATTCGCGCGACATGGTGAACTGGGAAATCATCGGCCACGCCCTCGATAAGCTCGAACCCGCCGAGGTATTCAACCGCCCGGCCCACGGCATGGGCGTATGGGCGCCCAGCATTCGCCATCACAACGGTGAATTCTACATCTACTGGGGCGATCCCGACTATGGCGTGTTCATGGTGAAGACCAAAGACCCTGCCGGAAAATGGGAAGAACCCGTGTGCGTCATCCCAGGACAGGGCATGATCGACACCACACCGCTTTGGGACGATGACGGTCGGTGCTACATGGTGAACGGATGGGCCAACTCTCGTGCACGCTTCGCCTCGGTGCTCACCGTCAGAGAGATGAGCAGCGACGGAACAAGAGCCATCGGCAACCCCGTGATCGTCTTCGACGGGAACGGAACGGAGAACCGCACGTGCGAAGGCCCGAAGTTCTACAAGCGCGATGGATGGTACTGGATTATGTGTCCCGCAGGAGGTGTTCCCACAGGCTTCCAGCTCGCCATGCGAAGCAAGTCACCCTTCGGACCCTACGAGCACAAGGTGGTGCTCAGACAAGGCCACACCCCCGTGAACGGGCCTCATCAGGGAGGATGGGTACACACGGCTTTCGGTGAAGACTGGTTCATCCACTTCCAGGACAAGGAAGCCTACGGGCGTGTGGTGCACCTGCAACCCGTCGACTGGTCGACAGGCTGGCCCATCATGGGAAAAAAAGGGGAACCCGTGCTCAGCCATAAGAAGCCCAGGAGCAACGCTTCAACCATCGTCAACCCCGCAGAAAGCGACGAATTCAACGTTCCGCAGCTGGGCAAACAATGGCAATGGCAAGCCAACTACGCCCAGACCTTCGGCATGCCCACCACTTTCGGCTCCATGCGCATCTACACCTACAAGATGGACGAGGGCGCCCAGAACTTGTGGAACGTGCCCAACATGCTACTGCAGAAGACACCTGCCGACACGTTCACAGCCACAGCAAAGTTACGCATGACATCGAAAGATGAAAACCAGATGGGAGGTATAATCATGATGGGACTCGACTACAGCGCACTTGTGGTGAAACGACAGGGCAATGAGTTCCAGCTGGTGCGCCTGACGTGCATCGCTGCCGACAAAGGGAAAGCGCAGACCGAGGATGTCATCGCTACTTTGAAGCCCACCCACGCCGACAAGACCGACTACCAGCCCGCCATCCACGAAGACATATACCTGCGCATGGTGGTAGCCGACGGCAAATGCCGCTTCCTCTACAGCCGGAACGGCAAGTCGTATGAGGAAGCTGGAACGGAATTCAAGATGAAAGAGGGCAAATGGATAGGAGCCAAGATAGGATTCGTGGCCGTTGAGCCCGCCGGCAAGAGCAATCGTGGCTGGGTGGAAGCCGACTGGTTCCGCATCACCAAGCAATAGGTTCACGCGGCGAAGGAAACCAGTTCGCAAAATGAGTCATTTCATTCACCCAAAAGAGGGTGTGTCAAAATAG
>DEJE01000018.1:0-16974 GCA_002353205.1 Prevotella sp. UBA2756
ATGGCATCTCAGAGAAACTCGATACGATTCTTGCGGCTGTCAATGGGAAAAAGATTGAAACTAAAAAGAAGCAGCAGGAAGACGAGGACGACTACATTGACCAGGGAGAAATGCTGGAGTATTACTTGGGGGAAGAACTGAACGAAATCATCTGGTTGAAGGAATTTGCTGCAGGCATCGCCCTCATCCATGAGTTTTTGACTGATGAATGGTGCTCAGAGGATTCTATCCGACTCGTATTTTATGCCTGTTAGGCCATACGAATAATTAACTGATTTGATATGAACAACGTATATTTAAGAGCAATGAGAATACAATACATGAGTGATCTCCATATGGAGTTATATGACAATTCGCGGTATATAAAAGCGAATGAGTTTGAAGTTGTGGGCGATGTTCTGGTGCTCGCAGGTGACACGTTCTACCTGCGGGACATCATTGCCCCTCAGAAGCGATTTTGGAACTGGGCATCAAAGAACTTCCAGCAAGTGCTATTAGTACCTGGTAATCACGAGTTCTACAGCAATGGCGACGTAACAGCACGTGGCGACAGTTGGCAATGGATGATACGTGAGAATGTGGGCTATTATTATAATAAGGTGGTGCGCATAGACGATACGGACTTCATTCTGACTACGCTGTGGTCGAGAATACCAGAGCAGGATATGTTCCATGTTCAGCGTGGCATGAACGACTTCCGCCAGATAATGTATGATGGCAGACGCTTCACACCTGATGATTTCAATCTGGAGCATGAGAAATGCCTGACTTTCTTGAAACAAGCAGTAAAGGAGAGTACCGCCAAGCATATCGTTGTGGTTACACATCATCTTCCGACATTATCAGTGGTGGCAGCCCAGCACATGGGTTCCGTTCTAAACGGAGCCTTTGCTACAGAACTGGGAAACTATATTGCCGACAGTCGCATTGATGCCTGGATTTATGGGCACTCGCATACCAACATTGACACCATGATAGGCAATACAAAAATAATATGTAACCAGATGGGATATATATACTACAATGAACATCTGACAAACGGATTTGAACCAAACAAAACAATTGTAATAGAATGAACAATAACAAGAAGCAAAGCGAAAGGGAAATCTTGGAAGAAATTCTGCAGACCCTAACTGAACAGAAAAAGACTCTAGAAATGATAGTTCCAAATCCTTTGAGGATATACAACAATAAGGAAATCATGGAATTATTGGGAGTTAAGGATAAATATCTCAAGAAGTTGAGAGATAACGGCTACCTTGGCTTTTCAAGGGAGGGCGACAAGTATTGGTATACGCAGAAAGATGTAGATTGTTTTCTGCACAGTTTTCATTATGAACCATTTAATAGCGATAAAAATTGATTATGGACTCTTTAGATTATAAATACAAACATGCCAGTAAACAAAAACGCATTATTGCGTTACAAGATAATAGACAGAAGCCTGCGCAACAGGTACAGAAGATGGACGATAGAGGACCTGGTTGATGAAGTATCTGATGCGCTGTACGATATGGAAGGGATTCGCAAAGGGATCTCTCTTAGAACAGTTCAGAACGATATTCAGATTATGCGTTCTGACAAACTCGGATACAATGCGCCCATAGAGGTTTACGATCAGAAGTACTACAGGTACGCTGATCCTGACTACTCTATCACTGAACTGCCTCTGACAGCTGATGATTTCAAACTTATCACGAAGGCAGTAAAGATGTTAGAAAAGACAGAGGGGAAACCTGAACTTCAGCAGATGGGCAGAGTACTTGCGAGAGTTAAGAAAAGGCTAACAGCCATTCTGAACTATGGATAAAGGAAGGACTCCGGTTTCCTGTTTGGGGAAATCGGAGTCTTTAATGATTGAGTGAGGAATCGGATTCGAACCGATGAATGACGGTTTTGCAGACCGCCCCCTTAAACCACTCGGGCATCCTCACATTGTAGGGAGTTTGACAGGTTTCGAACCTGTGACCACCAGAGCCACAATCTGGTGCTCTACCTACTGAGCTACAAACTCCATTTATTTAGCAGAAGCAGAAGGGCTCGAACCTCCGACCTTCGGTTTTGGAGACCGACATTCTACCAACTGAACTATGCTCCCATCGTTGAGGTGGCGGGACTCGAACCCACGAAGCCGAATGGCGGCAGATTTACAGTCTGCTCTCGTTGCCGCTGGAGAACACCTCATTATATTCTTGTGGAACCTCGTGGAGTCGAACCACGTTCTCAGGATTTTCAGTCCTGCGCATACACCAAGTCTGCCAAAGTTCCATCAGAGGAGGCTAAGGGATTCGAACCCTTGGGACGTTTGACCGCCCTCTAGTTTTCAAGACTAGTGCAATAGACCAACTCTGCCAAACCTCCAATTTGTGCGGAAGCAGAAGGATTCGAACCTTCGGAGCCTTGCGGCTCGGCACGTTAGCAATGTGCTGGTATCGACCGCTCACCCATACTTCCGTTGGATTTCGGGTGCAAAGGTACAATAGCCCTATGCAGCCTTTCTGCGTAGCAAGAATTATTTTGCAAGAAATCATCAAAAAAGGTTGTTGACAGTTGAAATACCCTAATGATTTTCAACTTGTCAACGTTAGAACTTGACAACGGTTCGCAATTATTATTCTTTGCAGGATCTTGGATTGTTAATTCTGCAAAGGAGAAACACGAATTGGCTACAACAAAACAGAATTGGCTACAAATTGGCTACAATTTTGAAATGTATAAAAAAGAAAAATCCCGTAAGTCATTGACCTACAGGACTCTTTCTTTGGCGCTTCAGGATGGGCTTGAACCAACGACCCCCTGATTAACAGTCAGGTGCTCTAACCAACTGAGCTACTGAAGCAAGATGTGCATTGTTTTGAATGCGGGTGCAAAGGTAAGGCGTTTTTTTGAAACTTCCAAACTTTTCGTGGACTTTTTTAAGAAAAATCTTCCTGATGGCGTTTTTTTTGATGAAAAACGGCGAGAATACGCAGTTATTATTGTAATTTTGCAGCACGCTATCCGTCTGTGCGTCATGAGGTGGCAGCAGAATCTGTTGCAGAGGTCGTGTCTGGCAGCTTTCGTGAACCATGTCGCTGGCGGGCAGTGGATGGCGCTTAACAAATGGAGTAATGATGAAAAGAATGATTCTTCAAATGGTCTTGGTGCTCGTTGCTGCGATTCCGACGGAAGCTCAGGAGAGTGTCGACCACAATTTCGAGGTGGGCAAGAACCTCGAGATTTTCAATGCGGTGATCCGCAACCTTGACATGATGTATGTCGACACGCTCGATGCCAAGAAAGTGGTGAGCAACGGCATCAACCACATGCTGCAGTCGCTCGATCCCTATACGGTGTATTATCCCGACGCCAACGAGTTGCAGTCGTTTCTTTCGGGCAAGTATGCAGGTATCGGAGCGCTGATTCGTTATAATCTGGTGCTCGACAATGCCGTCATCGACGAGCCTTACGAGAACACGCCGGCCCAAGAGGCAGGTCTGAAGAAAGGCGACATTATACTAAGCATCGACGATTCCACCATGGTCGGGAAGTCGACAAGCTATGTGAGCAGTCATCTTCGCGGCGATGCCGGCACGACATTCCTGCTGAAGTTACGCCGTCCGAGCACCGGAAAGGTGATGCAGAAGAAGATCACCCGCCGCCAGATTCAGCAGATGGCAACGATTCCGTATTACGGCCTGCGTCGCGACAGTATCGGATATATCAGCCTGTCGCAGTTTACCGAAGGTTGTTCGAAGGAGGTGCGCCGCGCGTTTATCGACATGAAGAACCGCGGCATGAAAGCCTTGGTGTTCGACCTGCGCGGCAATGGCGGCGGCAGCGAGGCCGAGGCTGCGAGCATCGTGAACATGTTCGTGCCGAAGGGCATCACCGTGGTGTCGAACAAAGGGAAGCTGTCGCGTTCGAACCACGACTATAAAACGACCGTGGAGCCCATCGACACCGTAATGCCCGTGGTGGTGCTCGTCGACGGCAACACAGCATCGGCCAGCGAAATCACCAGCGGCGCATTGCAGGACCTCGACCGTGCCGTCATCCTCGGCACGCGCACTTACGGCAAAGGCCTTGTGCAGTTGCCGTTGGAACTGCCCTACAATGCCCAGATGAAGGTGACGACCAGCAAATACTTCATTCCCAGCGGCCGTTGCATCCAGGCCATCAACTACAAGCACGACGGCACCTACCAGGAGCATATCCCTGATTTGCTGACGCGGGTCTTCCACACCCGTAATGGCCGGGAGGTGCGCGACGGCGGCGGCATCATGCCCGACGTGGAGGTGCGTCCCGACTCGCTGCCCAACATCGTGTACTATCTGAGTGCCAGCGGAGTAGACTCCACCGAGGTGATGCACCAATACGAGGTCGACTACATTGCGCGACATGCGACGATTGCCAAGCCCGGAGAGTTCGAGATTTCCGATGCCGACTATGCCGAGTTCCGCCAGCGCGTGCTGCAGAGCGGCTTCAAATACGATGCCGAGAGTGCCAAATACATGTCGAGCCTGCGCAAGGTCATGGAGTTCGAAGGCTACTACGAAGATGCCAAGCCAGAGTTCGAAGCCTTGGAGCGCAAGCTGAAGCACAATCTGGAGCATGAGCTCGACCGCCACGAGAGCACCATCCGCCAGGTGCTGGGGTCCGATATTGTGGCCGCCTACTACTATCAGGCGGGAACGGTGGAGTTCGGTCTGCGTTTCGACAAGCAGATGAAAGAGGCTTGCCGACTGCTGAACGCGCCGAAGGAGTACAGCAAGATTCTTGGCAACTGACTTATTGCAGCTTCTTTTGTCGGTGGCAGAGATTCGTCGGTTCGCCGAGATCCCTGCCACCGGCTTTTTTACCAATATGCTATCTCAATACTAACGAATATGAAAAGAATCCTTGTTTCAACGCGCTCGGCAGCTGTCGTGATGCTGCTGAGCCTGTGCTGTGGCGCTATGGGTGCCGACAGTAAGCACGTGCTCACATCGCCGAACGGGAAACTGCAGGTGACGGCGGTGAGCGGTTCCGACGGCCTGCAGTGGGCCATCGCCTACGACGGCCGTCAGGTGATGCTGCCTTCGCGCATCGATATCACCATTGATGGTCGTCCCTGCGTCAGCGGCAAGCTGAAACCATCGGCACAACGCAGCGTCAGCACATCCTTCGCCACACCTTTCTATAAGAAAGCACGGGTCGAAGACCGCTACCAGACGCTCACCCTGCGCGCTAACCGAAACGTCAGCGTGGAGTTCCGAGCCTACGACGACGGGGCTGCCTACCGCCTGGTCTACAGCGGAAAGAAGCCCGCCGTGGTCGACAGCGAGACGGCCGAGTTCCGTTTCACCGCCGACCATCCTGCCTTCGTGCCCTATGTCAACGACAACCGCGGCGGCGAACGCTTCTGCTATTCCTTCGAATCCTACTACGACGAGGTGCCCATGAGCCGCATCTACCGCGATTCGCTCGCCATCACACCCCTGGCCGTATGCCTGCCGGGCGGTGCCAAAGCCATCGTGATGGATGCCGGCGTGGAAAACTACCCCGGCATGATGCTCGTCGGCGATGCTGCCAGCCCCACGCTCCGCGCCGTCTTCGCCCCCTATCCGCTACAGCAGGCCGTGGGCGGCTTCGACCGCCTGAACCTCGTGCCCACGAAGCGCGCCGACTACATAGCCAGACTGTCCGGACCGCAGGCTCTGCCGTGGCGAACCGTGGTCGTGACGCAGCGCGATGCCGATATCCTGAACTGCGACATGGCCCAGCGGCTGGCTCCTGCATGTCGGCTGAAGGACACGTCGTGGATCCGTCCGGGCAAAGTGGCCTGGGACTGGTGGAACAACACCAACCTGACAGGCGTCGACTTCGTCTCGGGAATGAACACCCCTACCTATAAATATTACATCGACTTTGCACAACGCAACCACCTCGAGTACATCATCATCGACGAAGGATGGAGCGGAAAGGAGTCGCTCACCGAGCAGCTCAACCCCGACATACAGCTCGACGAGCTCATTGCCTACGGTCGTGAGCGCGGTGTGGGCGTCATACTGTGGTCCAGCTGGCGCAACCTCATCGCCAACAACCCCGAAGGGAGCATCGAAGGCACCGAAGCCGTCATGAAGCACTATGCCGACCGGGGCGTGAAAGGCTTCAAAATAGACTTCTTCGACCGCGACGACCAGCAGGTCATCGCCTCTGCCTACCGCATTGCCGACTGTGCCGCGCGCCACCATCTGCTCGTCGACTACCACGGCCTGAAGCCCTTCGGCATTCAGCGCGCCTATCCGAACGTGGTCAACTTCGAGGGCGTGAAGGGACTGGAGAACTCCAAGTGGGAACCGCGCGCAGGCGACGGCCCTCTGCACAACCAGCCGCGCTACGACGTCACCGCACCCTACCTGCGCATGCTCGCCGGCCCCATGGACTACACGCCCGGAGCGATGATCAACGCCATGCGCAACAACTTCTTCGGCAACAACGACCACCCGATGAGCCAGGGAACACGCGTGCACCAGATGGGCATGTACACCCTCTTTGAGGCTCCCCTGCAGATGCTTGCCGACAGTCCCACGGCCTACGAGCGCAACCAGGAATGTACCGACTTCATCGCACAGGTGCCCACCACGTTCGACGAGACCGTAGCCCTCGACGGTAAGCTGGGCGACTATGCCGTCGTGGCGCGCCGCAAGGGCACCACATGGTACGTTGCCGCCCTGACCGACTGGACGCCGCGTGAGTTCACCCTCGACCTGTCGTTCCTCGGCGAGGGACAGTTCCAGGCCGACATCTTCGCCGACGGCATCAACGCCGCGAAGGATGCAAGCGACTATCGCCACCTGAAGCAGCGCGTCGATGCATCCCAACGGCTCACGATTCAGCTCTCGTCGGGCGGCGGATGGACCGCTATCATCAAGGCGAAGCCGTAGGCAAGAAACTCTTATTTAAATAGTGAGGGATGCGCACGAACAGTGTGCACCCTTACTTCCTGTTTGTGAATATAACCATCAATGCCCCTATAGAACTATGTCAGAGGTCAGAACGATTATTTCGCACGTTAGAAAAGAAGATTTGAAGGCACAATTGAATGATGAACATCAATTGAGTGTGGCTCGCTTGGCGGAGAACTTCGCTTTGGAGTTTGGCTTTGGCATTTGTGGCCGAATCATGGGACTACTACATGACAAAGGCAAAGAACAGACGAAATGGCAGGAGTATATCAAAGGTGTAACAGGATATGACAAAGACTATGCAAGTGTTAGAAAAGGACCTTCTCATGCATATGTCGGGGCCTGTATAGCACAACAAATGTATCCTCAAATAGCTCCATTGATTGCCCAGCCAATAGTTGGACACCATCGGGGGCTTTACGACTATTGCGACTATATTGAGGAAACAAAGAAAAACATCCCTGACGAGGTTACGATACCAGAATCGGATCCTTGCAACATACCTAAGCTACAGGATCTGAAGCCTTACGACTATCATCATATCGTCCGCATGTTATTCTCCTGTCTTGTGGATGCTGACAGTTTGGACACAGAAGAGTTTATGAATCCAGAACAAGCATCCCTTCGTGGTGCTCACACTACGATGGCGGAATTGTTAGGTAAGTTAGAAGAGTATTTATCTCAATTAAAGGAAAAGTCAGAGGATACAGAGGTCAACCGCATTCGTAATTACGTGCAGGAGCAATGTGTCAAGGAAAGCCAAGGCAAGACGGAATTCTATAGCCTCACCGTTCCTACAGGTGGCGGAAAGACGTTGGCTTCGGTGCTGTGGGCCTTGAACCATGCAGTAAAGAATCATCTACACCGGATTATTATCGCAATACCATATACCAGTATAATCGTTCAGACAGCCGCAACACTGAAAGCTATATTTGGTGAGGAGAATGTGTTGGAACACCATTCTAATGCTAATACAGACAACATCAAGAATAGGGAACAACGAGAACGTATGCAGTTGGCTACTGAGAACTGGGATTATCCCATCATCGTTACCACCAACGTGCAATTGTTTGAATCGTTGTTCAGCAACAAACGCTCCGACTGCCGGAAGCTTCACAACATAGTCAAGAGTGTGCTGATACTTGATGAAGTACAGACACTGCCGATGAACTTTTATAAACCTATCGTTCATACGCTTGACACCTTGTGTCGTCTCTTTGGTACTTCTGTCCTTTTCACCACTGCCAGTCAACCTGTGCTGACAGGAAGGATAGAGGGTACCAATCCTTCTGTCGGATTTGATGCCTTGCACGCTGTCCATGAGATTATCCCTGAAGAGGCGAGACTTCATGACAAACTAAGGCGCGTGGTCCTGAAAGTCGATGATTCTCCCAAATCATACGATGAAATAGCGGCGGAATTGGCCAAGCATCAGCGAGTGCTTTGCATTGTGAATACTCGCAGGGATGCCAAAGAACTTTATGAGAGATTGCCAAAAGAGGGAATATGTTTGCATCTTTCGCGAATGATGTGCCCTATTCATGTGGCAGCAACTATAAAGAGTATTAAACACATATTGAAAGAGAACAGCGATAGTTCCATCAGAGTAATCGCCACACAACTTGTCGAAGCAGGTGTTGACATTGATTTCCCCGTGGTATATCGGCAGCAGGCGGGACTTGATTCAATACTTCAGGCAGCAGGGCGCTGTAACCGTGAAGGGAAAAACGGTATTTGCACTACCTACGTGTTCAGTTTGGGAAAGGAACATCCTCTGCCGACTGGTTTCATTTCACAGACGAACAACGCGCGACTAAATATGGTTGGACAGTATGACTGGTTTGCGCCAGAGACAATGGTTGCTTATTTCAAGCAACTGCATAGCCGTATTGACAACTTCGACAAGCAGCAAATGCGAGAATTACTCTATAAGCCCGAATGTGAGTTTGAGGAGGCAGCGAGCCGATTCCATTTGATTGATGACCAGTCTATATCAGTCCTCATCAATTGGCATGACAGCATCGATCTTTATCAACAGCTCCTTTCGGAAGGTCCCTCTTATCAGCTGATGAGGCAAATGGCTCAATACTGTGTCAACATACGCAAGCACGACTTTGACAAGCTGAAGAGCATAGGAGCCATTGAGGAACCTTTTGAGAATATCTATGTAATCACCAATCCTGCCTTCTACCATGATGACACAGGATTGTCAATAGAGAATCAATGGTTAGAAGAAACATATATAATATAAGCGATATGGAATACTACGACAAAGAATTTTGTTTAGAAGTATGGGGACCGATGGCCTGCTTCACCCGTCCGGAACTGAAAGTGGAAAGGGTGAGTTATGATGTCATCACGCCTTCTGCCGCACGTGCCGTCTTTGAGGCCATCTTTTGGAAACCAGCAATCCATTGGCAGGTAACAAAGATAGAGGTACTGAATCCTATCAAATGGACTTCAGTACGGCGTAATGAAGTGGGCGCTGTGGCATCGAAGAATCCCATTTATATAGAAGACAAACGTCAACAGAAGAACAGTCTATTACTAAAGGATGTCAGATATCGAATTTGGGCGAAACTGGAATTCATTCCTCAGCGGAAGAGAACCAGACAGCAGGATTTGTTTAATGATGAGCGTAATGACGAGAATCCGGCAAAATACAACGCTATGTTTGAGCGGCGTGCAAGCAAAGGACAATGCTTCAACCAACCCTATTTGGGGACTCGCGAGTGTGTGGCATCCTTCAGGCTGGTGAATCCTGAAAATGATGAATTGGATGCACCTATCAGCGAAAGCCGCGATTTGGGCATCATGCTCTATGACATGGACTTCGAGCAGGACTTGAAGAATCCACCAGCCATGTTCTATCGTGCAAAGATGGAGAATGGGGTGATTATTGTTCCACCAAGAAATAGTGAGGAGATACTGCGATGATACTGAAAGCATTATACGATTATTATGATCGGAGTGATAAAGTTGCTCCGGCTGGCAAGGAATATAAAGAAATTGTATTCATTGTAGTAATTAAGCATGATGGCTCATTCGTCCGAATTGAAGACACCCGTAACGAAGACGGAAATGGGAACAAATACCTTGTAGCAAAAAGTTGGGGAAGAACGGGAACGACTCCACAGCCATTTCATTTTTGGGACAATTTCTCTTATGTTTTTGGTTTTAGTAACGCAAATGTCGGTATTGAGAAAGAAGACATTGACGAGGAAAAACGTGCAAAATTAAAAAAAGAGATAGCCAAATATAAAAAGTGTCATAAAGGCTTTACTGATTACGTATATCGTATGAAAGGTCTCTATCCTAATGATGCAGATATAGAGGCGGTTTCTTTATTCTATGAGAAAAACGAAGGCGAACTAGAATCTTTGCTAAAGAATTCTCCAATATGGGATAATATAAAAAGAAATCTTACTAAGAACCTGTCTTTTCTTATTGAAGGGGATACTGAGATAATTGCTGCAAAGGAAAGAGTGATTGAATATTCGTATAAAGATAATAAAGCGAATGGAAATGCAATTTGTCTGATTACAGGGAACAAATGCAGCCCCATAACTACTTTCACCAAAATAAAGATGGGTAAGTTTAGTGATACCAAACTAATCTCATTCCAAAAGGGAAGTGGCTACGATTCTTATGGGAAAGAGCAAGGAAATAATGCACCAATATCAGAAGATGCAGAATTTAAATGTTCTGCAGCATTAAAGAAGATGCTTGAATTTGATTCGTGCAATAAATTTTCTATAGGAAGTCGCACCTTCATCTTCTGGGCTTCGTCACAGTCCAAGGAAGCCCAAGATGTTGAAAAGTCTGTATTCGATATGTTTGGATTTTCTAAAGATAACCCAGATAAGGATGTAGAAAGGGTTAGAAAATCATTTGAATCTATTTTTAGCGGCAATGAACATTTTAACAAGGAAGGATGGTTTTACATACTTGGTATTTATCCTGCCAACAAAGCCCGTATAGCAGTCTCTTATTGGGCAGAAATCCCATTGTTAGAATTTGTGGGGTCTATTCTTAACCATTTTAGGGACATGGAGATTGTTTCTGGAAGAGACGACAAGAACTATATGGGATTAAATTCAATGATGACTGCAATTACTTTAGAAGGAAAAATTTATGGCGACGATTCAAATCTACAACCGAATCTTGCAGAAGTTGTGGTTAAAAGTATCCTTCAGGGATTACCTTATCCGCAGACGCTCTTTGCTTCTTGCATCAGGCGCATTCGGGCAGAATCAGGGGAAAAAGACAAAAATGCGGTGCACATCACCCGTGCTGCCATCATCAAGGCATATCTCAACAGACTAAAGAATAATGAACAAAAGATACAAGTTATGTTAGACAAAGAAAACATCAACCAGGGCTACCTCTGTGGCCGTCTGTTTGCCGTGCTTGATAAGATTCAGGAAGAGGCAAACAACCAACATTCTATCCGTGAGCGGTACATGAACTCCGCCAGTTCCACCCCTGCTGCCGTGTTCTCTACCATTCTGAATCTCTCTAATCATCATGTGGAGAATCTGAAGAATGAGGGACGGAAGGTTTATTTCGAGAAGCTGAAGCAGGAAATCATCAGCAAGATTGATGCCGATGGATTCAGACCTCAACTGGATTTGCAGGATCAAGGCCGCTTCTTCATCGGCTATTACCACCAACGACAGGATTTCTTTACCAAGAATGAGGATAATGATAACGAAGAATAACCATTAAAATCATACTATTATGTCTGAATTAAAGAACAGAATCGATTTCGTTTACATCTTTGATGTACAGGATGGTAATCCTAACGGCGACCCCGATGCAGGCAACCTGCCCCGTGTGGATGCAGAAACAGGAATGGGTCTGGTGACGGACGTTTGTCTAAAGCGCAAAGTGCGTAACTATGTGCAAGTGGCAAAAGACTGTGCTGAAGGCTATGATATTTTTATCAAGGAGAAAGCAGTGCTGAACAAATCCATCGATGCCGCCCATGATGAAGAGAGCGTGAAGAATGCTAAAGACAAGACTTCTGCCGCCAGAGATGTTATGTGTCAGAAATATTTTGATGTCAGAACCTTTGGTGCTGTAATGTCTACAGGCAAAAACGCAGGTCAAGTCCGCGGCCCTATCCAGTTGACGTTTGCACGTTCCGTTAATCCTATTGCAGCAATGGAACATTCCATTACCCGTATGGCTGTTGCTACAGAAAAGGAGGCAGAAAAGCAAGGTGGTGACAATCGCACTATGGGGCGTAAAGCCACTGTCCCTTATGGCTTGTACGTCTGTCACGGTTTTATTTCTGCCAATCTTGCCAAGCAGACGGGATTCTCTGAGGAAGACCTTGCACTCTTTTGGGAAGCTTTGAAGAATATGTTCGATGTTGACCGCTCGGCAGCACGAGGACTGATGAGTGCCCAGAAACTGATAGTCTTCAAACACGATTCTGTCCTTGGTAACGCTCCGGCCAATAAGCTCTTCGATTTAGTGACGGTGAAAAAGAAACGCGAAGGTGCACCTCGTGCTTTCTCTGATTACACCGTTACGATTAACAAGGATGCTCTTCCTGCAGGTGTGACCATTGAAGAACTAATCTAACTGCCTATGACAAAGAAGCGTGAAATAAGAAACAGTACGGCGGAGTTCCTGATTTTCCAAGCGGAGAATAAGGAGCAGGGCATTGAAGTGATGTATGCCGATGAGACGATTTGGTGTACACAGAAGGCGATGGCAGCACTCTTCGATGTGGGAGTGCCTGCTATCAGCAAGCACCTTGCTAATGTCTTTGAGACGGGAGAGCTGAACGAAGAAGCAACTATTTCCAAAATGGAAACAGTTCAGCAAGAAGGCAGCAGAGCTGTAAAACGCTCTGTTGTGATGTATAAGCTCGACGCCATCATCGCCGTTGGCTACCGTGTGAACAGCATCCGTGCTACTCAGTTCCGCCAATGGTCTACAAGCGTGTTGCGTCAATACGCTATACGGGGTTATGTGCTTGACAAGAAACGCATGGAGAACGGCACGTTCCTGGGGGAAGACTATTTCGAGCACTTGCTGGCTGAGATACGCGAGATCCGACTGAGCGAGCGGCGATTCTACCAGAAGTTGGCGGACATCTATGCCACCAGTATGGACTATAACAAGGATGCTCCGACGACGCGGCTGTTCTACAAGCGTATTCAGAATAAGATGCACTATGCCGTACATGGTCGGACTGCTGCTGAACTGATTATGGAGCGGGCTGATGCCGACAAGGAGCACATGGGACTGACCACGTGGGAGAATGCACCCGACGGAAAGATTGTCAAGACGGATGTGGTGATTGCCAAGAACTACTTGAAACAGATGGAACTGGAGGACATGGGGCGTATCGTGACGGCAGTGCTGGAGTTTGCCGAGAGTCGTGCCAAGCGACACATCCCGATGACGATGGAAGATTGGGTGAAGCGCATCGATGCCTATCTGTCGAGCGACGAGCGCCCCATCCTCGACAATGCCGGGAGCGTAAGCCATGAAGATGCCGTGCAGCATGCCGAGACGGAGTTTGAGAAGTATCGCATCGTGCAGGACCGTCTGTTCCAAAGCGACTTTGACCGGTTCCTCGGTGCCTTACCATTTGAGGACAATAATACTGACGACAAATAGATCTATGATATACTGCGATGACGATATGCTTATGCTATCGGGAATACAGCACTTCCGCTTCTGTCCCCGACAATGGGCGTTACGGGGGCGTGGATTGAAACATCATCCAGCAAGTGCGGCATGAGGTAGCCGAGCGTCGCCCCCAGCACGGGGGCGTGGATTGAAACTTCTCGATCCAATCGCAATTGGAAGCGCGTGGGGTCGCCCCTAGCACGTGGGCGTGGATTGAAACATCCCTGCGCAGGGATCTGTGCGTATCATGTCGTCGCCCCCAGCACGGGGGCGTGGATTGAAACCCACATTAATTTGAATTTAGTGCCGGATTTGATGGTCGCCCCCAGCACGGGGGGCGTGGATTGAAACCATTCTGTCGTTGACGGGCAGACGACCCCGGAGACGTCGCCCCCAGCACGGGGGCGTGGATTGAAACACGGTCTTCATCGGCTGAACGCCCTCGCAGGGAGTCGCCCCCAGCGCGGGGGCGTGGATTGAAACACGGTGGCCACGAAGGGGACATACACCCTCCGCGTCGCCCCCAGCACGGGGGCGTGGATTGAAACTACTCGAACAGCGGTGAGTACAAGCCAAACCGCGTCGCCCCCCGTACGGGGGGTGGATTCCTTGCGCAAAATGCTCATGGAAGTCGCCCTGAAAGAGAAATAGAATGGAAAATTTGAACATTGCGATGAATAATGTCGGAACTCTCGGATAATTATGCTAATTTTGCAGTGTAAAACAGAAGATCTGAAATATCTATGGTAGATTTGAAGTTGGTCAGCGTGAAGGCGGGACTGAGACATTTTATCGTTATCATCGCTTTCTCTTTTGTGCTTTTCTGTTCGTGCGGTTCCGACCAATCCAAGAATAGGGTTACGGCAGAAAAAGCATACGCGGACGGATGACCATTCCGTGCTCGCCCGTTATCAGGTGGGGAAGAATCTCAGAATGGTAATCATAGTCTGAGCCAAGCGCCTCGTAGTCGTGCGTAGCCCAGAAGATATTGCGGCCTGTGGTGTGGTCGCGCAGTAGGGTGTCAAGCACCTCTGCCGACAACGCCAACAGGTCATCCTCCCTGATGTCCATTTCGTGATGGAGGGGATTTGAAATCCCCGACTCAGGGGATGCGGATTTCAAATCCGCATCAGCGTCATATTCTTTGTTTGGCATTCTTGCGCTTATAGCCTTTGGACAATAAGCACTTATCGGAACTCTTTGGGCTTACAATGCTGAAGCCTCTATATACGATAAAAGCGTGTCCGCTCTTACCAGATATAGAGGCCCTGAGAAAGCCCAATCGAAAGATAAGTGACGTCCACGCTAAAACGCGGACATTCACAATTATCTTATTTCGATTTGATTTTAGAAATTTCTCAGGTTTCTATATCTTCTAATAACTGCTCATGTCGTTATAATTCTCCACGAAAGTTGTACCGCCACCCTTCGCTCAGGGACTCTTGTGCCTCGCCGTGAGGCGTGCACCGTCTACGGTGCCTTCGGCAATACCTGAGTGCAAAGATACATGTTTTTATTCATTTCGGCGCAGTTTTTTGCAGAAATATGTTTCGTGAAGTAGCTTTTCCTCACTTTTTCTGCTTCCTGCGAGAAGGAAGTGCTTGGCTGGGAGAATGATCTTCGGCTGGCGAGGCGCTCTTTCTGCACTGCCAGAACGAAGGTCGTGCTTTGCCGTCTGATTCATCTTGGCGCGCAATCTAATTTGTTTTGCCGCGCAATTTAAATTATTTTGCTGCGCAATCCTAATTATTTTGCTGCTCAATCTAATTTGTTTTGCAGCGCTGCCCGAATCTTCTGTCACCGCCGTTGAAGTTCGGCGACAATGCCGTTCGGCCTGAACGACAACCGAGGAACGCAGCCCGGGCGGTTCATGGACAGTGAGGTGGAGTGGGGGATTGGTGCTTAATTTTTACGAAAACATTTTGCCATATCAATTATATTTCAGACCTTTGCAAAAGTTTTGATATAACTGCCTATGACAAAGAAGCGTGAAATAAGAAACAGCACGGCGGAGTTCCTGATTTTCCAAGCGGAAGGTAAGGAGCAGGGCATTGAAGTGATGTATGCCGATGAGACGATTTGGTGTACACAAGATGCTATAGCAGCATTGTTTGACAAGGGTCGCTCAACAATAGCGGAACACTTACAAAATGCTTTCAGTACTGGAGAACTCATAAAGGATTCAGTTTGTCGGAAATACCGACGAACTGCAACGGACGGTAAGGAATACAACACTCAATATACTGCGACGACGATATGCTTATGTTATCTTTGAAGTTGGTCAGCGTGAAGGCGGGACTGAGACATTTTATCGTTATCATCGCTTCCTCTTTTGTGCTTTTCTGTTCGTGCGGTTCCGACCAATCCAAGAATAGGGTTACGGCAGAAAAAGCATACGAGGGGGTAAGTAACTATTGCCATGATGTGTACGACTGGAGCGTAGCAGAGGAGAATCCCTCCATGATGTATATAGAGATGGGGGAGGAATCGGATTCTACGTATGAAGTGGTATTCCGTAGCTATACCGGGGCGTTGGTCCTTTTCTTTGTCGACAAAACGACCGGCGCTACAAGAATGGTAGAGAAAGAGCCGTTGCTAAATATCGAAAATGAGGCAGGAACCATTAATGTTCTTGACTACTTGAAGGGTGGGAGATAGCGTGATTACTGATTCCTGCCGGGTTTTTGAAAAAATGTTGCCATTCATCTGTTTTTTCTTTTCCGATGTCACCTTTTGCTTCTCTGAACTGTTATACTATTGAATCGGTTCAAGAAAACAAATGACGAACGAGAGAGAGAAGAGCGATGCTCGCATCTCTTCTTCCGAACGAGGAGGAATTCGACGAAGTCAAAAGTATAACAATAAAAAAAAGAAAGAATTATGCAAGAGTTAGTTGACATTTTAGTGCCCATCGCCTGTGGATGCGTACTGCCCATCATGATTGTATGGTTTGTCATCCGCAAATCAATGAACAAGACCAACCAGCGCACGCAAATCGTGATGGCCGCCATCGAGAAGAACCCCGATATGGACATCGAGGAACTGATGAAGAAGATTTCGCCCAAACCCAAGCTGCTGAAAGAAAAACTACTGTCGAAACTGCTATGGGGCACGCTCACACTGCTGCTTGGCGTCGGATTTATTGGTAGCGAGATATACCTTGGTGTGTTTACCAATAGTTCCAGTCCCATGGGTATTGTCGGAATAGTACTGTTGCCCGTTGGCATTGCTTTCCTGATTAGTTATTACGTTGGCAGGAAAATGCTTTCGAAGGAGATTGAAGCCGAAGAACAACAAATGATAGCACAAGCCGAGAGCAAGTGACACGCGAGCAGTTCATCACCCTGGTGGAGCGTGAGCAGGAGGCCCTTCGCGGCTTTCTGCTCGCCCTCTG
>DEJE01000018.1:17076-54311 GCA_002353205.1 Prevotella sp. UBA2756
CGTTCCTCAACCACAGGGCAAGCTTGCGCACGGTCGCGACGCTCGACGAGGCGCGGACGCTCATCAGCCCCACGGCCGCCGACCGCAGTTTCGAGCACCAGAGCCTCTACCTTGCCCTGCGCACCCTGCCGCCCAAAGAGCGGTCGGCCATCACGCTCTACTATCTCAGCGGCTACGACATCAAGGAGATTGCCGCCATCACCGATGCCTCGGAGGATGCCGTCAAGAAGCAGCTCTCGCGGGGCCGTGACAAACTGAAAGAAAGACTGAAGTTATGACAAAAGATAAAGAACTCGAAAAGCTGTTTCTCGCGCAGAAACCTACGTTTGACGACCAGGCCGACTTCATGGCCGCGCTCACCCGCCGCCTCGATGCCGTGGAGTATGTCCGACGGCATCAGGAGGCCACGCTTCGCCGCTACAAACTGGCGATGGTCGCCGCCTTCGTCGTGGGTCTCGTCAGCGGAGCCGTCACCCTGACCTTCGTTCTGTCGATGCCTGCCGACGTGCCCCTGTTCACCGTCCGCGCTCAGTCGGGCTTCCTGCTGTGGCTCGCCCAGAACTCCCGCCTCCTCTCGGCCACCGTCCTCGCCCTGCTGCTGAGCTTCGGCACGATGAGCATCATCCGCAACGTCCACGACATCCTCCGCATGCGGCAATCCACAAGTTTGCGTCCATCATCCCGCCTTTCAGGTAATTTGCTTTAATTTGCAGCCCGTGCGCTTCGCGGACAGCGAGGTGGAGTGGGGGACAGGGTCTTTGCTTTTCGCATAAAAGGAGGGTAAATGGAAGAGAAACGGAATATTTATACCAAAAGCTAAGCTAGAAGAGACAAATAACGGTTTTTTTTACGAAAACATTTTGCCATATCAATTATATTTCAGACCTTTGCAAAAGTTTTCAAATATTCAAAGACACTATGGCAGAACAATTGGAAATCAAGGAGCTCGACCAGGTTGTGGTCCGCTTCTCGGGTGATTCCGGCGACGGCATGCAGCTGGCCGGAAACATCTTCTCTACGGTCAGCGCCACCGTGGGCAACGGTATCTCAACATTTCCCGACTATCCCGCCGACATCCGCGCCCCGCAAGGGTCGCTGACGGGCGTCTCCGGCTTCCAGGTGCACATCGGAGCCGGCAAGGTGTACACGCCGGGTGACCTCTGCGACGTGCTCGTGGCGATGAACGCCGCGGCGCTGAAGACGCAGCTGCGCTACGCCAAGCCGCAGGCCACGATCATCATCGACACCGACTCCTTCGGCCCCAACGACCTGAAGAAGGCGCAGTTTGAGACCGAGGACTATCTGGGTGAGATGGGGATTGACCCCGACCGCGTCATCCAGTGCCCGCTGACCACGATGGTGAAAGAGTGCCTGGCCGACTCGGGACTGGACAACAAGGCCATCCTGAAGTGCCGCAACATGTTTGCGCTGGGTCTGGTCTGCTGGCTCTTCAACCGCGACCTGAGCCTCGTGGCCAACTTCCTTCGCGAGAAATTCGCCAAGAAACCGGCCATCGCCGAGAACAACATCAAGGTGGTGCAGGCCGGCTTCGACTACGGACACAACACCCACTCGTCTGTTCCTGCCACCTATCGCATAGAATCGAAGACGAAGGTGCCCGGCCGATACATGGACATCACGGGCAACAAAGCGACGGCCTACGGACTGATTGCTGCCGCCGAGAAGGCCGGTCTGCGACTGTTCCTCGGCTCATATCCCATCACTCCGGCCACCGACATCCTGCACGAGCTGTCGAAACACAAGTCGTGCGGCGTGATGACCGTGCAGTGCGAGGACGAGATCTCGGGCTGCGCCAGTGCCATCGGTGCCGCCTTTGCCGGTGCCCTGGCCGCAACGAGCACGTCGGGACCGGGCGTCTGCCTGAAGTCGGAGGCCATGAACCTGGCTGTCATCGACGAGCTGCCCCTGCTGCTCATCGACGTTCAGCGCGGCGGTCCCTCCACCGGTCTGCCCACGAAGAGCGAACAGACCGACCTGCTGCAGGCCCTCTACGGCCGCAACGGCGAGAGCCCGATGCCCGTCATCGCCGCCCTGAGCCCCACCGACTGCTTCGATGCCGTCTATGAGGCTGCGAAGATAGCACTGGAGCACCTCACGCCGGTCATCCTGCTCACCGATGCGTTCATCGCCAACGGCTCCGCTGCCTGGAAGCTGCCCACGATGGACGAGCTGCCCGCCATCCGTCCGCACTACGCCACGCCTGAGATGAAGGGTCACTACACGCCCTACTTCCGCGACGAAGAGACGAAGGTGCGCTACTGGGCCATCCCCGGACAGGAAGGCTACACCCATATCCTCGGCGGACTGGAGAAGGACGGCAAGACAGGTGCCATCTCTACCGATCCCGAGAACCACAACCTGATGTGCCACCTGAGAGCGGAGAAAGTGGCGAAGATTCCCGTGCCCGACCTCGAAGTGTACGGCGACAAGGACGATGCCGACCTGCTCATCGTGGGCTTCGGCTCCACCTACGGCCATCTGGTGAGCGCCACCGACGAGCTGCGTGCCAAGGGCTACAAGGTGGCACAGGCTCAGTTCAAGTACATCAACCCGCTGCCGAAGAACACGGCCGAGGTGCTCATGAAGTACAAGAAGGTGGTGGTGGCCGAGCAGAACCTCGGTCAGCTGGCTGCCTACCTGCGCTCGAAAGTCGACGGCTTCACGCCCCTGCAGTATAACGAGGTGAAAGGACAGCCGTTTGTGGTGAGCGAGATCGTGAACAAGTTAGCCCCCCTTGCATCCCCCGAGGGGGAAACAAGATCCTGATGAGCTATGACTATCAGACTGCAGATCCTGCCCTCTACCGAGAATTAAAAAAGTATGCAGCATGGAGCCGTAACCACCCAACCGAGGCCGAGAGCCTGCTGTGGAACTATCTTCGTTCCTGTGGATTGGGAGTGACATTCAAGCGGCAACACATTATCGGAGATTTTATCGTAGACTTTGTCTGTCTTGATAGAAAACTGGTAATAGAACTCGACGGCGGATATCATTCACTGCCGGAACAAGCCATCAGTGATGAACAACGCTCCGAATGGCTTAAGAGCAATGGATTCCAAGTCATACGCTTTACGAATAGTGAGCTTTTCAACAATATCAACCAAGTATTAGAAAACATAAAGGAGTATTTATGAACACTATATCACAAACAAATGTAGCCCCCTCGGGGGCAGAAGGAGGGGCCAGCTACTCGCCTAATGATTATAAAAAGGGACAACCGCGGTGGTGTCCCGGATGCGGCGACCACTTCTTCCTCGCATCGCTCCACAAGGCCATGGCCGAGGTCGGCGTGGCTCCACACCAGATGGCTGTCATCAGCGGTATCGGATGCAGCAGCCGTCTGCCCTACTATGTCAACACCTACGCCATGCAGACCATCCACGGACGCGCCGCTGCCATCGCTACCGGCGCGAAGGTGGTCAACCCGGAGCTCTGCATCTGGCAGGTGAGCGGCGACGGCGACGGTCTGGCCATCGGCGGCAACCACTTCATCCACGCCATGCGCCGCAACATCGACCTGAACATGATCCTGCTGAACAACCGCATCTACGGTCTGACCAAGGGACAGTATTCGCCGACGTCGCCCCGCGGCTTCGTCTCGAAGTCGAGTCCCTACGGCACGGTGGAGGATCCGTTCCGTCCGGCAGAGCTCTGCTTCGGCGCCCGCGGCAAGTTCTTCGCCCGCTCGGTGGCCACCGACAGCGCCGAGACGGTGAACATCCTGAAGGCTGCCTACCAGCACAAGGGTGCCGCCGTGTGCGAGATCCTGCAGAACTGCGTCATCTTCAACGACGGTTGCCATGAGTCGGTCTACAACAAGGAGGGCCGCAAGAAGAACGCCATCTACGTTCGCCACGGCGAAAAGCTGGTGTTCGGCGAGAACAATGAGTACGGACTGGTGCAGGAAGGCTTCGGCCTGAAGGTCGTTACCATCGGTCAGGACGGCTATACGCTCGACGACGTGCTGGTACACGACGCTCACTGCGAGGACAACACGCTGCAGCTGAAGCTCGCCATGATGTCGAACGAGGACGGTTTCCCCGTCGCTCTCGGTGTGATCCGCGACGTTGAGGCTCCCACCTACGACCAGGCTGTGCACCAGCAGATAGAGGAAGTGTCGGGCAAGAAGAAGTATCACAACTTCATGGAACTGCTCGAGACGAACGATATCTGGGAGGTGAAATAGTTCAAGTTAGGCTTTTCAGATATCATCCTGCTCGAAGTAGCGGTAATCGTGTAGCACGGTGAAGAGGAAACGCTCGTCGTCCTTGTTCGATTCGACGGCGAGCACCTGCTTCACTTTCTGTGCCAGCTGCGCCATGCGCTCGCCGCGCATCGGCGTATCGGGGTCCAGCGTGCGCTCGATGACCGCTACTTGTTCTTCTGTGAGGTCGACCACCTGCGGGAACGTGGGTTTGTAGTCGGCCGTCAGGTAGGAATACTCGTCGAGACTGACGGCCAGTGCGTGGTACTGCCGCTCCTTGATGACCATCGTGGCGGCCGCCATGTCGCCGAAGCGCTGCGTGCGGCGGCTCAGCAGCATGGGCAGCAAGGCCAGTCCGGTACCTTCGACGAGCATGAAGAGCCAGCGCATGACAAACGCTCCGATGCCGGGCGTGGAGCCGTCGGCCTTCACCACGCGCAGCCCCAGCACCATCTTTCCCAGGCTGCGGCCGCCGTTGAAGGTCTCCCACAGCACGTCGTAGGCCAGCACGGGCACGTAGGAGAGGATGGCGAAGACCACCCCCCAGTTGCTGCTGATGTTGAGCCTTGTTATAAGAAAGGTGTTGGCGTAAAGGTAGACCACCATCACCACATAGTCGATGAAGCGGGCAAGGAAGCGGTCCCACACGTTGGCCGGCGTCTGGTTGATGCGCACATATTGCCCCGTAATAATAGAAGAATCGGACATTTTTCGCTATTTTGCTTGCAAAATTAAGATATTCTTCCTACTTTTGCAAACTTAACAGATGTTTTCTTACCGAAGAAAACGCAGTGACATGAAGGAAGTCAGTTTTATCAGACGGAACATAGACAAGTGGAAAGCCATGGAGGACACGGTAGACAACGCCTACAGCGTGAGTCCCGACGTGCTCGCCGACGCTTACCAAGAGTTGACGGCCGACCTGGCTTTCTCGCAGACACACTTCCCCGAGGCGCGCATCACGGCCTACCTGAACAACTTGGCCTCGGCTCTTCACAACGAAATCTATCGCAACAAGCGCGAGAAACGGTCGCGCATCATCACCTTCTGGACACGCGAGGTGCCGCTCACCATGTGGGAGGCGCGCCGTCTGCTGCTGGCCTCGTTCCTCATCTTCGTCGTCAGCGTGGTCATCGGCGCCGTCTCGACGCTGGGCGATGCCGAATTTCCGCGGCTCATCATGGGCGACGGCTACGTCGACATGACGCTCGAAAACATTGAGAAAGGGGAACCGATGGGCGTCTACGGCAGCGAAGCGGAGTCGCCGATGTTCTTCCGGATTACGCTGAACAACATCATGGTGTCGTTCCGTTGTTTCGTGGCAGGACTGCTGACATCGTTCATGACGGGCTTCATCCTCATGCAGAACGGCATCATGGTGGGCGCCTTCCAGGCTTTCTGCTATCAGCACGGACTGCTCTGGGAGTCGTCGCTGGCCATCTGGCTGCACGGAACGATTGAAATATCGTCCATTGTGGTGGCAGGAGCAGCCGGTCTGTCGCTTGGCAACGGGTGGCTGATGCCCGGAACATACAGTCGGCTGGAGTCGTTCCGTCGCGGAGCCGTGCGCGGAATGAAGATTGTGGTGGGCACGGTGCCGCTGTTCATTATCGCCGGATTCATCGAGAGTTTCGTCACCCGTCACACCGACCTGCCCGACGTGGTGCGCCTGGGCATCATCGTGCTGTCGCTCATCTTCGTCGTGGGCTACTTCGTTGTGCTGCCGTGGCGCCTTTATGGAAGAAAGGAAACTATTTCAGATCATGGAAATCAAGAGAATAGAGAAACCGAAAATTGAGTTCTACAAGCGTCGCACCTTCAGCGAGAAGGTGACGGCCACGTTCGACTTCGTTCGCGAGAATTGGCGAACAGTCTTCAAGTACGTGACCTATTTCGTCCTGCCGCTGTGTCTGCTGCAGGCTGTCAACGACTCCTTCATGGGCGGCTACGTCGACGGTTTCATCAATGCAATGGGCGGAGAAACAGACTTGCCGCCGGGTCTGGGCATAATGGGCGCAGGCTACGCTGGGATTATCTTCTGTACGCTGGTGGGCGACGTGCTGGTGAGCGGGCTGACGGCCACGCTGATGATGCTCTACAACGAGCGTCGGGACCGCTTACAGGGTATCGAATACAATGACTTGAAGCCTCTCGTGTGGCGCAATGTAGGACGAATGGCGGTGGTGATGCTCGTCTCGGTGCTCTTCAGCGTGGTCGCCATAGGCGTAATCATCCTACTCACCATGCTCAGTCCATACTCGCTCATTGCCACGCTGCCTGCAGGCATTGCCCTCCTGATACCGTTTACACTCGTTTCGCCCGTCTATGCCTACGAACGGGTGGGCATCTGGCAGGCCGTGGCGAAGGGATACCGACTGGGGTTTGCCTCATGGTGGGGCGTGCTGGGCTTTATCATTCTGCTGTCGATCATCGTGAACATCATCACTTCGGTTGCCGGCATTCCGTTCTACATCCTGATGATGGTGAAAATGGTGCTCGGCATGGATGGCAATGCTCCAGCTTCGCCACTGCTGACCATCGGCAACTATCTCAGCTCCGCCTTCCTTTTTTACTTTTCCTACATCGCCATGGCCCTGATGTTCATCGGTCTCTCCTATCTCTACAGCCACATGGCCGAGAAAGTGGACGGCGTCACCGTGGACCAGGGGATTGAGGAGTTTGAAACGCTGAATACTGAGAGTTGAGAGCTCATAGCGAGAGCCTTCACAACTCAGAAACTTCTGAGTCAATAGGATTTATAAATGACAACAGATACTCTTTCACTCGACACAGCAAGTGTAGCCCAGTGGCAGCAGATGTCCGACTATGACTATAGCCGCGACCTCATCGCCAGCGACGAGAGCCTGCTCGAATGGATTCTCGGACTGCTGGACGAGGCACTGCGTTTTGTCTTCGGTGGCGTCATCAACGAAGACACTGGCGTCATAGTGAAAGTTGTCTGCGTGCTGGCAACGCTGGCATTGCTTACATGGATTATCTACAAACTGCAGCCGCAGCTCTTCCGCGGCAGCGGAAAGGAAGCTTCGGAATACGAAACGGAGGAAGACACCATCTACGGCATCGACTTCCAACAGCGCATTGACGAGGCCATGATGCAGCAGAACTACCGCGAGGCCGTGCGCCTGAACTACCTGCACACGCTGAAGATGTTGAGCGATGCGGGGCGCATAGAGTGGCAACTCTACAAGACGCCGTCGCAATATACGCGCGAATACCCGACCGACGTGTTCCGACAGCTTACCAACCTCTTCCTCCTCATCCGCTATGGCAACCGCGAGGCAGGACAGGAACAGGCCGACCAAGCTGCCACACTGAAGCAGACGGTGGCCGCGGCATTCCGCCAAGAAGGAGATGAACCTCGTCCAGTAAACTGCAACACTGTTGCAGTCACAACAGATCAGGAAGGAGGTGAGCCATGAAAGGCCGCAATATATATATAATATGTATAGTGGTACTGCTGGCCGTTCTCCTGTTGCTGGAGCTCAGCGTGCCGAAGAAATTCGTGTGGAAGCCCACCTTCAGTCCCAACGACAGCGAACCTTTCGGCTGCTACGTCTTCGACAGCGTCATGAAACGGTCGTTGCCGCAGGGCTACAGCGTCACCACGGCCACGCTCGACTCCATTGCCCGCGACTCCACGCTGCGCCGCCATAACCTGCTCATCGTCGGCAACTACTTCAACGACAACCGTGAGAAGCTGCTGGAGCTCGTCGACAGCGGGCTCTCCGTCTGTCTCGTCGAGGGAGTACTCGGCTATTCGCTGGCCGACACGCTGCAGCTCTACGCACAGACGCAGGGCAACATCAGCTTCCGGCTGCGCGAGAAGATCACCGAACAGCTCAATCTGCCCGACTCCATCGTCTGGGAAGACTCGCTCTACGGCAAGCGCATCTTCGGCGTTCCGTCGTTGATAGCAGGGGGAACCATCCACGATCCCGACGGAAAGTCGCAGATTCCCGGCTGGACAATCCACGCCCGGCGCACCGTTCCCGACAGTCTTGGCACCACGGTGATCAGTCGAAAGCACGGGCGGGGACAGATTGTCATCAGCATGTCGCCGCTGCTCTTCACCAACTACGGCGTGCTCGACGCCGGAAACGGCGACTATTGCATGCGCGTGCTGTCGCTCATGGACCGCAGCCGACCCGTGCTGCGCCTCGCCGACTACCAGAGCACGGTGGAAGGCACGACCGAACAGTCGCCGCTGCGATTCTTCCTCAGCTCGCCGCCGCTGCACTGGGCCGTCTACCTGACGTTTGCCACGCTGCTCCTCTTCTTCATCTTCACCGCCCGTCGGCGCCAGCGCGTCATCCCCGTGGTGAAAGAACCGCAGAACCGGCAGCTGGAATTCGTCCGACTCATCGGCACGCTCTATTTCCAGCGCGCCGACCATGCCGACCTGCTGCGCAAGAAGTATGTCTACTTCGCCGAGAACCTGCGCCGACAGGTATTCACCGACATCGACAACGAGGCCGACGACGAGGCCAACTTCCAGCGCATCGCATCGCGCACCGGACTGCCGCTGAACCGCGTCAGGGCCGAACTGCGCCAGATTCGCCGCCTGGCCCGCGACCCTGAGGCCGCCGTCAGCGAGGATGTCTTGCAGATGTGCATCGACCAGATGAACGAAATAACAAACGCTATATAACAACATGGAACAACAATCAACACCTCTGGCAGAGGTCACCGCCTTCGCAGAGAAGATAGAAGAGCTGCGCCGACAGATTGCCGGCGTCATCGTGGGGCAGTACGACACCGTGGACCTCGTGCTCACCAGCATCCTTGCCGGCGGACACGTGCTCATCGAGGGAGTGCCCGGCGTGGCGAAGACCTTGCTCGCACGCCTCACCGCCCGCCTCATCGGTGCCGACTTCAGCCGCGTGCAGTTCACACCCGACCTCATGCCGAGCGACGTGCTGGGCACGAACGTGTTCAACATGCAGAGCGGAACGTTCAGCTTCCACCCCGGACCGGTGTTCGCCGACATCGTCCTCGTCGACGAAATCAACCGTGCACCAGCCAAGACGCAGGCCGCACTCTTCGAGGTGATGGAGGAACGGCAGGCCACCATCGACGGCACATCGCACGCCATGAGCCCCCTCTACACCATCATCGCCACGCAGAACCCCGTGGAGCAAGAGGGAACCTACAAGCTGCCCGAGGCACAGCTCGACCGCTTCCTGATGAAAATCACCATGGGATATCCCTCGGCCGAAGAGGAAGTGGCCATCTTGGAGCGTCATCAGCAGAACGCCGAACTGGTGCAGCTGCGCGACATCGTGCCTGTGGTGAGCAAGGATGAACTGCTGCAGATGCGCGCCATGCTCAGCCAGGTGTTCGTAGAGCCGTCGCTGCTGCGCTATATCGCCGACATCGTGCAGCAGACCCGACAGAGCCGCGCCCTCTTCCTCGGCGCGTCGCCGCGTGCTTCGGTGGCCATGCTCAACGCTTCGAAGGCTTACGCGCTGCTGCAAGGGCGACAGTTCGTCACGCCCGACGACATCAAGACCGTCACGCCCAGCATCCTCCACCACCGCATCATCCTCACCGCCGAGGCCGAAATGGAGGGCCACACGCCCATGAAGGTGACGCAACGGCTCATCGACAAGGTGGAAGTGCCGAAGTAGTTAAGAGTTAAGAATTAAGAGGTAAGAGTTAAAAATTAGGTATTCTCGCACCCCCGTACCCCCGCACCTCGTACATTAATAGCACATGTACCTGAAGAAACGCTTCTATATCGTGGCCACCATCATCATCCTGCTGACGGCTGCCGGCCACTTTGCTCCGACGTTGTTCGTCGTCGGCAAGGTGTTGCTGTGGCTGTTCGTGGCTGCCACGGTGGCCGACATCGCCCTGCTCTGGCACCGACGGGGCCTGTATGCCTCGCGACTGTGCGCCGACCGTTTCTCCAATGGCGACGACAACGACGTGCGCATCCGTCTGGAGAGCAGCTACCCCTTCGCCGTCAGGCTGTCGGTCATCGATGAGGCTCCCCACATCTTCCAGCGCCGCGACATCGCCTTTGCCGTCGACCTGCGGCCTCGCGAGGGCAAGACCATACGCTACACGCTGCGCCCCACGCGTCGCGGTGTCTACGGTTTCGGCCGCGTGCGCGTCTTCGTCAGCACGCGGCTGGGCCTCGTCGAGCGTCGGTTCACGCAGGGCGAAGCGAAGGATGTCACCGTCTATCCCTCCTTCCTCCACTTCCGTCAGTACGAGCTGCTGGCCATCAGCGACAATCTTACCGAGACGGGAGCGAAGCGCATACGCCGTCCAGGCAACCATACCGAGTTCGAGCACATTCAGGAATACATCCCCGGCGACGACTTCCGCACCATCAACTGGAAGGCTTCGGCGCGGCGACACCAGCTCATGGTGAACGTCTATCAGGACGAACGCTCGCAGCGCGTCTACTCCGTCATCGACAAGGGGCGCGTCATGCAGCAGGCTTTCGGCGGCATGACGCTCCTCGACTACAGCATCAACGCCGCACTGGCGCTCTCCTATGTGGCCATGCGCAAGACCGACAACGCCGGACTCATCACCTTCGAGCAGCATTTCGACACCTTCGTACCCGCCGACCATCGTCCCAGCCAGATGCAGACGCTCCTCGAGAGCCTCTACGCACAGCAGACGACCTTCGGCGAGAGCGACTTCTCAACGCTATGCACAACCGTCAGCCGCCACGTGTCGCGGCGCAGCCTCCTCGTCCTCTTCACCAGCTTCGCCTCGCTCACCGCCATGCAGCGGCAGCTTCCCTTCCTGCGGCAGCTTGCCCAGCGCCATTGCCTGCTCGTCGTGTTCTTCGAGGACGACGACCTGCGATCCTTCATCCTCCATTCCAACGCACCCTCACCGTCGGGGGAGCAGACGAGGAGCCACTCATCGCTCACCACCGAAGACTATTACCAGCACACCATCGCCGAGAAGTTCGAGTATGAGAAGCGTCTCATCGTCTCCACGCTCAGGCAGAACGGCATCTACGCCCTGCTCACCAGTCCCTCGCGCCTTTCCGTCGCCGTCATCAACAAATACCTCGAGCTGAAGCAGCGCAACGTAATATGAGGGAAGTTAAGAGGTAAGAAGTAAGAGGTAAGAGTTAAGAAGTAAGAGGTAAGAGTTCTTTGCAAGCAAAGCGACCAAAGGTCGAGCGAAGAGTTAAGAATTAAGAGTTAAGAATTAAGAAAATTACTTTCCACTTTCAACTATCCACTTTCCACTAAAAAAATATGATGAAGCAACTATTCACTATCATGGCCCTTGCGGCCACATGTTCCACCGCAGGAGCACAGACGCTGGCCACGGCCTTCAAGGCTTCGGGCGAGCACAATCCCATCAGCCCGTGCGTGTTCTGCGCCGACCCCACCGCCATCGACTACAACGGACGGCTCTACGTCTACGGAACCAACGACACCCAGCAGTTCTTCAAGAACGGCAAGACGGGCGGCAACGGCTACGGCGACATCAAGTCGCTCGTCGTCTTCTCTACCGAAGACATGGTCAACTGGACCTTCCACGGCACCATCGACGTGGCTAAGCTCTGCTCGTCGTGGGGATGGCGATTCGCAGCATCGTGGGCACCGTCGGCCGTATGGCGCACCAACGCCGACGGCGACGACGAGTTCTTCCTCTATTTCGCCAACAGCGGAGGCAGCGTCGGCGTGCTCAAGGCATCGTCGCCCACAGGACCGTGGTCGTCGCCGCTCACAAAGCCGATGATCGATGGCAATACGCCCGGCGTGAAACCCTGCAACTGGATCTTCGACCCGGGAGCGGTCGTCGACGCCGACGGCACGGGATGGATCGCTTTCGGCGGCGGCGACCCTCAGCCCACGGGCTCCAAGCTGTGGCCCGGCAACTCGCGCATCGCCAAGCTGAAGCCTTCGATGACCGCCATCGACGGTTCGGCCGTCAACATGCCCGCTCCCTACCTCTTCGAGGCCAGCGAACTGAACATCATCGGCGGACGCTTCGTCTACACCTACAACACTTCGTGGTCCGACCGCGACGACTGGGGCAGCTTCGAGGGGAGCAACGGACAGCCCGCACCATCGTCGTGCAGCATGTGCTACATGACCAGCGACACGCCGCTCACGCCAGCGTCGTGGACCTACCGCGGCGAATACGTGCCCAACGAGGGCAACTTCGGCATGGGATGGGGCAACAACCACACCCACCTGCATAAGTTCAAGGACAACTACTACCTGTTCTACCACTCCACCATGCTGGAACAGGCCATGAAAGAGGCCGGAGCCATGGACGCCGATGCCTCGGGCTACCGTTCCATCGGCGTCGATAAGGCGACGGTCAACGAGAGCACGCAGACCATCAGCAAGATGACGCTCACCCGAACGGGCGTCGAAGCCGTCGGAACGCTGAATCCCTACCGCCTGCAAGAGGCCGAGACGATGGTCACCAGCGGAGGCATCGGCTATGAAGACTTCACCAACATCGCCAGGAACACGCGCGTCAGCACCCTGGGCAACGACGCTTCACGCAACCTGCAAGTGCGGATGGGCGTCGGAGCGTGGACCGAGCTGCGCCATGTAGACTTCGGCTCCAACGGCGCCTCGCAGCTCATGTTGCGCGCCAAGGGCGAGGGAACGGTCGAGATCCGCGTGGGAAGGAAGAGTGGGAAGGCGACGGCCACGTTCCAAGTAGCGTCCGACGACTTCCAGGACTACGTCGTCGACGTCGATCCTGCCAAGCTCAACGGGCAGAAGACCGTCTTCATCGTTGTCTCTGCGGGCACCGAAGTCTTCGCCGATGCGTGGCTGGCCACCGAGGCGCAGACCGTCGGAATAGACAATGTTGCCACCGACGAGCCCGTCACCACGGAGCGCTACGACCTCTCAGGCCGTCATGTCGACGGCGACCGTCACCGCGGCATCGTCATCGAGCAGTACACCGACCGTCAGGGCAAGAAGTACACGCGGAAGCGAATGTAACCGCACATATCTCGCCCCCCGTACCCCGCCCCATACATATCTCGCACCTCGTACCCCCGTACCTCGAACCTCGCCCCCATACATATCTCGCACCTCGTACCCCCGTACCTCGTACCTCGAAACAACACAAAAAGGGTCGCCGACACTTCGGCGACCCATCAAACAAAATTGAATTACGAAATGGACTTAATAATCCTCTTCTTCATCTTCATCATCACCCCATACGGACCAGGCGAACTTTGAGTCGAGTTCGTCCTCTTCCTCGACGTAGTCCCACGAGGTATCGTTCTCCTTGCCCTCAGTATACGTGCCAGTGTTCGATGGATTGGCACCATCACCCCACTTGGTTATAGCTTCGCTGAGGTTGAGGACTACACTCTCTGTAGTAGGTTTTAAATACGCTTTCTTCATGATGCGGTCCTCCTTATTTTACGGTTATCTTTGTATTGTTCACGATGTAGATGCCGGCCGGCAGGTTGACGGTCGAGGTGCTGCCGGCATTGACGCTGACGTTCTTGATCGTCATGCCGCTGAGCGAGCGGATGGTGAACAGCTGGTCGGCGGTGGCAGTGATGGTGATGAAGCCCTTGCCCGAGCGGATCATCATGTCGGCCTTCGTTCCCAGCTCTTCCAGTCGGGTGGTGAATCCGGCGCTCTCCATCTCGTCGAGGTCGTAGGAGATGTAGAAGCCCTTCATCAGCTTGGCGCCTGAAGTCGTCGTCGGCGGTTCCTCAATGCTGTAGGTGTAGACGCCGCGGAACGGGTAGCTCATCAGGTAACGCTGCGTGCCAGGATAGAGCGTATGCAGGTCAACGTACTTGTTCTTCGAGAAGTAGAACACATCTTCCGTCACGGCGCGGTCGAACTTACCGCCCGAGTAGGAAGCGTAGTTCGTGAAGTAGTATGTTGTCTCGTCATAGGAATTCTGTGCCTTCTCACCCATGAGGAGCTTGCCGGAGAAGATGGGGGTTATAGTGCCAACATTGCCATCGGCGTCTTTCTCTTGGCATGGTCCTGTCGGCGTGGTGGCAGGTGTCGGTGTCTTAGGAATAAATGCACCTGTCTGCTCAGCAACGAACGAGAATGTTTCGCCGCCGGTCGATTCTCCTACCGTTTCCACCTTAATCATATAGGGTTTATTGGCTTCAGATGTTCGTCCCGTAATCGGTTCGAAGTAAGCCGTGCCGTAGTCTACGCTGCTGCCTGCTATCGTTGCCATCTCAGCGTTCTTCACCATGCTGTTCACCGTGAACGAACTCTTGCTGTTGGTGTGCTTACCGTTTGTCAGGGCCAGTGTGAAGGGCAGCATCACCGTAGCGTTGGTTGCCTGGCCGTAGTCAGGACGGGTCAGCAATCGGGTGTAGGTGGCCTTCTTTGCCGCATCCACCTGTACGTTGTACTTCGAGTAGAACGGCTGCTTGTCCGTCACCACCACGTCGCCGCCCGTGTGGAACAGTCCTGCCGACGACTTATAGGCGGCATTCTTTTCCGTCGATGTGGTGTTCTCGGGCAGGTAGACAAGCGCATTGACATTCAGTAATGGCTGCAGTTCGGCCAAATCGATGATGTCGGAGCCCTGGCTGCTGTTGATCATTGCATGGAGCGGCGAGCCGTCAATGTAGAGAATCTGCTTCATCGTGGCCGGAGCGTTGGTGTTGGTCTCATCCAGTGCGGGAGCAATATAATCCTCATCCCCTACGTTTCCTCGACCTTGGATGTGGTTGATGATTTCCTGATAGGTCAGGTAGCCATCCACCTTCACTGTCTTTCCATCGATGATTTCGGTGTCAGAAGTATCAAGTGTCAGTCCCCACATGCTGTCTTCGCCATCCTTACCGTTTCCTTTGTCGTAGAGTGTGGCGTCGTAGATCTTCTCCCATGTGAGTTTGGGCGTGAAGTGTTTTGCCCTCAGTTCAATCTCCATGCGGTAGAAGGCGTAGAAGCGGTGCTGCCAGGCCGTCGTCTTCTTGGCGATGTTGTAACGCGTCTCGTCGGCGGTGAACACATAGTATGTGCCCGACTTTTGGTCAGCCTGATCTGCCTGTAGCTGGCAGCTGATAAATTCACCCTTATCGTTGCTGGCCGCGATTGGCGGGCTTGCCGTCTTGTCGCCAGGATTTGGCGTATTAAAATATGTAGATACCGAGAACGGATATTCTTCCAGCGAAGCACCTTCTACAGATCCTTCTCCACCCGTCAGGTCTTCTGCATTGTTGAACTTGAAACGATACTTTCCGGCTGTCGACGTAGATATCTTTGAAGCTCCTTCTGCGTTGTACACAGCATTAGGATTATATGCTTCATCGTATAGTCCGTCGTTGCCGTTACCGTCAATCTTGCCTAAGAAATAGTCAGATGTCACGAAGCTGTAGCGGCTGAAACCGTCGCCGTCGCCTTCGTAATAGGAGGCGTCGCCATACTTACTGTACAGGTCGGAGAAGGTGAATGTAAGCAGGTCATCTCCATAATCCTCGGGAACGTAGAAAATAAACTTTCCGCCGCTGACCGAGAAGTTGTCGGCCGTGAACGACTGTGTCAGCTTCAACACCTCATTGGCGTCGGTGCAAACGATGTCCATCTTGTCGATGTAGGGATCGAGTGCCTGCAGGTCGAGCTCGAAGTTGACGAGGGCCATGCCCGAGTCAACGCCCTTGATTTCGAACATGATGGCGTCGTTGTTCAGCAGTCCGCCGAAGTCGTCGAAGTAGGCATCTGCCGGTGTCGAACCGTTCACGGTGACCAAGCCGCCGTCAGCCTCGGGAATCTTGTTGCCTTCGCGGTCGTAGAACTGAATCTTGTATTCTTCGGCTGTAAACGCAGGGATGTCCTGCTCAGGTGTTTCTATCGTTTCCCATACGGCAAGGTTGCTGGTATTTGTAGAGAGGGTCGGCGCCGTAGATGCTGACGTGGTGCCGTGGAGGTAGTAAGTATTGTAGTGCAGACGATTCTGATTGTCTACTTGAATCCGGCGATTCGAGCTTGAGTTACCTGTCGTCAGGGTTCTATTACCCCCAGAGGTACAAACCAAATAAGTATTCCCTATATGCACATATCCTTGGTTAGTGATTTCCCATGCCACAGGCGAAGTGCCGAATCTTGCCGATGAATTCAGATAATAGGTGGTGCCGTCAGACGTGTAAGTAATGTAATGTGTGGTGGTAGCATCCTGATGCGACGCTTGCGTGTCTTTACCGTAAGCATAGTTGATTCTTGCGCCAACAATGCGGTAGCCGATGGGAGCGGGGTTGTCGCTGGAGTTGGTGATCTCCACAGGTGTCTCCACATAGTAAATGCCGTTCTTCAGTCCGAAATAGGACTTCCCGTCGTTGTACATCTGATAGATTTTCTTCGTCCCTGCAATATCAGCAGGAACACCGTTCTCTACGGCATCCTCCTGATAGAGGTAGTTGTAGGCGAGCAAGTCCTGCACGTTGGTGTGGTCGTAGCTGTAATATTCCACGTTGTCCTTCTCACGCTTACGCATTTCACCGATATCAATCTTGTTGGTTTTGAATGGCACCGGGAGCATGCTTACGGGAGTCGTACTCACGCGAGTGGGCTGCACTTCAGTGGTGAAGGTTCCCTCGGCCGTGAAGAACAATTTGAGCGACTTGATGGTCAGACCATAGAAAAATGCGTTCTTGGTTAATCTGAAATAGAGCTGGTTGCCCATGTCGTCACCCTGACGAGTGCGCGCAATGGTGTATTCGGTGCCCTGATTGGCTTCGCTCATCACAATATTTCCATTGCCATTGGCATCCCTTGCCTGAGCCAACGTCTGTATGACCGGATTAAGATCGTTATATTGGTTTCTCGCATTTGTGCTCCCCGTTGTCCATGGCTCGGTTTCGTAGAATCGCATGGTTAAATCGGTGCTCCCAAGGTTGTGGAAACCGGAATGGTTGGTATCTAAATCAACGCCGGGACAGATATCCACACCTTTAAGGTTGTTGACCAGCACCATCTCATAACCGTCGAAGCGGTAACCATTGGGCAGGGAGATGAGAAGGAAGGTGGGCATGTGGCCACCCACGATGACAAGCTCGTTGTCATAGGTTCCCAGTGCGGCTGACGGGTCGGCAATCTCTCCCGATTCGGTCACTTCGTCATCGTCGGATGTGGTCATTGTCAGTGCCAGCTGCTCGTGTCGCCACATGGCGCACAAACCGGCTGCCCATCCTGTTTCACCATCGTAAGTGAACGCATGAATCAGACTACCATTCTTGGCGCTGATCTCCACGCTCTGCGCCCACCCATTGGTGGTGCCTGTGAGCAGGAGGAAGAGTGTGATGATCCAACTGCTGAATGTTGAGAAAATTCTTTTTTCCATAATCGTATTCTTATTTGTCATATTTGCTTTTTATTGCTGTTTCTTAGGTTGCTGATGACTCTCTTGTTCGCTGCCGTCTCCGCGGTCCGCCTTTGCTGTTAATCTGTAACTTATATCGACTGATTTTCTTTGGATTGTAAGCGTGGCGAGCGGTTTTTGCGCTGCTTTGTCAACGAAATGCGTACAAAGTTATGAATTATTTCCGAATCTTGAAATATGTTAACGGAGAAAGATATTAAATTCTGTCAGTTTGAAATAAAATCCTGTCAAACAAGTAGTTGTAATTCCGCGAGGAGCAAAAACGGCGTTGATAGACGTTCGTTGGCGCTTGGTGGGGAAAACTATGGAATAAGACGGGAAAAACGACGGGTTGACGGTTGCGCCGGAGTAGGAAAATCCGTTCGGAAGAAGTTGTTTGTCGCAATTTTTCACAATGCCGTTCTGCGACATGTCCATGCCGTTTTTGTTTCATCAAGAAGAGCGTTTTTGCCGTCCCCAGCGCCCGTCCTGCACTGCCAAAATGCGGGTGTCGCGCCGCCGTTGCGCCCCTCAGCCATGCCATAATACCCCGTCAGCCATGCCATGAAGTTTCCGTTGCGTTGCAAAACAAATTAAATTGCCGGGCAAAACAAATGAGATTGCCGAGCAAAACAATTTAAATTGCTGTGCAAAACAAATGAGATTGCACGGCAGAAACCATGCTGCGGCACCGCAAGACAGCGACAACGGCAGCCTGTAACGGCTGCCCGTGCAAGACAGTGCGAAGGGGCGAGCCTACGCAAAAAAGTGCAAATTAGGTTTTTTTTTCACATTTATAGTGGGCATATCGTAGAAAAAGCGTACCTTTGCGGCTGATTTTGTATACAATATTATTTTTAGAGAAAGAAAAAGATGGACAAACTGAGTTACGGTTTGGGTCTCGGTATCGGCCAGCAGCTGGCGCAGATGAATATCGAAGGCCTGAACATCGATGATTTTGCCAGTGCCATTCGCGACGTGCTCAGCGGAGCAGAGCTGAAAGTCGGCCATCGTGAGGCACAGCAGATTGTGCAGGATTACTTCCAGCAGCAGGAGAAGAAGCTCAACGCCGAGCGCGAGGAGAAAGGCAAGGCTGCTAAGGTGGAAGGCGAGAAATATCTGGCAGAGAACGCCAAGAAGGACGGTGTGGTGGTGACCAAGAGCGGCCTGCAGTACATGGTGCTGCGCGAAGGCACGGGTCGACAGCCGAAGGCTACTGACAGCGTGCGCTGCCACTACGAGGGTTTCCTCATCGACGGCACGGTGTTCGACAGCAGCGTTCAGCGCGGCGAGCCCGCCACGTTCGGTCTGCAGCAGGTCATTGCTGGCTGGACGGAAGGTTTGCAGCTGATGAAGGAGGGCGCCAAGTATCGCTTCTTCATCCCCTACCTGCTGGCCTACGGTCCGAGCGGTGCCGGCAACAGCATCCCGCCCTACGCCGCGCTCATCTTCGACGTGGAGCTGCTGGCCGTGGTATAAGTCATAAGGTTACGAGGTTCTTCGCAGGCAAAGCGACCAAAGGTCGAGCGATGAGGTTGTTCCGCACCTCGCACCCCCGTACCTCGCACCTCGTACCCCGCACCTCGATTCTAACATTTAATACAACAATAAAAAGAAAAATGAAAAAACTTACATTCGTAGCCGCTATGGCTATTGCAGCCGCCACGTTCACATCGTGCGGCAATTCCGCTCCGAAGGCAAACATGAAGAGCGACGTTGACACGCTGAGCTATGCCATGGGTGTGGCACAGTCGGAACAGCTGAAGAACTATCTGATTCAGGGTATGGGCATGGACTCAACCTACATGAGCGACTTTGTGAAAGGTCTGAACGAGGGCGTCAACGCCGGTGACGACAAGAAGAAGGCCGCCTACTTCCAGGGTCTGCAGATTGGTCAGCAGATCAGCAACGCCATGATTCCCGGCATGACGCGCCAGGTGTTCGGCAACGACAGCACGAAGACGCTCTCGACGAGCAACTTCGTGGCCGGTCTGCTCTCTGCCCTGGGCGGCGAGAAGGCCATTTTCGACGCCGCGCAGGCCCAGAAGCTGGCCGAGAGCCTCTCTACGAGCATCCGCGCCAAGCAGTTCGTGAAGAACGTGGAAGCCGGCAAGAAATACATCGAGACCTTTGCCAAGGGCGAGGGTGTGCAGAAGTTCAGCGTGGACCGCATGGACTCGATACGCAACGTGCGCCTCAAGGGTGACGTCTACTACAAGGTGCTGAAGGCCGGAACCGGTGCTATGCCCAAGGCCACCGACAAGGTGAAGTTCGACTATGAGGGCAAGACCATCGACGGCAACGTGTTCGACAGCTCGATCAAGCGCGGCCAGCCCATCGTGACAGCCGTGACGCAGCTCGTCCCCGGCTTTACCGAGGCTCTGCTCCACATGCCTGTGGGCAGCGAGTGGGAGGTGGTCATCCCGCAGGAACTGGCCTACGGCGAGAACGGCAACCCCAGCATCGAGCCCTACTCGACCCTGATTTTCAACATCAAGCTCATGAGCATTGAAAAGTAAGGGTATGAAGACGACCATACTGTTGGCACTCGCCGTTGCGGCGGGTGCCTCTTTCTTTCCCGCCACGGCTGAGGCCAAAGCCAAGAAAGGTAAGAAGAAGGCTGAGGTGGCGCTGACGACGACGCTCGACTCGCTGAGCTATGCCGCCGGGCTGGAGGCCACGCGCAACTTCGAGGCGTTCCTGAAGAACCAGTTCAAGGGCGACGAGAAGAAGCTGGCCGCCTTCTACCGCGGTTTCCAGGAAGCCATGGCGCGCGAATACTCCGACGACATGACGGCCTACAGCCTGGGGCTGTCGTTCCCGCAGCGGCTGAGGGAGTCGAACTTCAAGTATATGAGCGAGGAGGCTGCCGCCGAGCTCGACTTCAATCTCTTCATGAGCGGCTTCGAGGCCGGCATGGACAACGACACGCTGCGCATGGGCAGGCAGGAAGCAGCGCACCGCATGGTGGCCGGGAGAGAGGCCGGACTGGCGCGCCGCACGAAGGAAGCGGAGGCTTTCATGGCCCAGCACAAGGCTGAGGAGGGCGTGAAGACGACGGCCTCGGGACTGCAGTACAAGGTGGTGCGCGCCGGTTCGGGTGCCACGGCGAAGGCCACCGACGAGGTGGAGGTGAAGTATGAAGGCCGGTTGCCCGACGGTACCGTCTTCGACAGCTCCGACCGTCAGCCCACCAAGAGTGCCACCTTCCAGCCCTCGAAGCTCATCAAGGGGTGGTGCGAGGCGCTGACGATGATGCCCGAGGGCAGCGTGTGGGAGATCTGCATCCCCTTCGACCTGGGCTACGGCACGCGCAAGGTGGGCAAGATTCCTCCGTGCAGCCCGCTGCTCTTCACCCTCGAGGTGGTGAAAGTGACCGAGAAGAAAGCGCCCGAGCACAAGATTCAGTACTCGCCCGTGGTGCCCGGTGAGATGAAGCCAATGAAGGGAGCACTGCAGGAAAAAGCGGTTAAAAAATGACTTTATGCAACATTTTGGCGGGCAAAACATTATTTTTCCTGTCAAAATGTTGCGTATATCAATGGAATTTCCTATTTTTGCTATCAAATTGCGAATTAATTCAACAAAAATAGGAAATAAGAGACAGTTTTATGATCGACCTACTGGACAAAAAGATTCTTAGCATCCTTGCCAAGAATGCGCGCATCCCGTTCAAGGATGTGGCCGCAGAGTGTAACGTTTCGAGGGCTGCCATCCACCAGCGCGTGCAGCATCTGCTGGAAGACGGCGTCATCACAGGGTCGGGCTTCGACGTGAACCCGAAGTCGCTGGGCTATTCCACCTGCACCTACGTGGGCATCACGCTCGAGCGCGGCAGCATGTACAAGCAGGTGGTGGAGCGGCTGGTGCACATTCCGGAGATTGTGGAGTGCCATTTCACCACAGGCCCCTACACCATGCTCATCAAACTCTACGCGCGCGACAACGAACAGCTGATGGACTTGCTCAACAACCAGCTGCAGGGCATCCCCGGCGTGGTGGCCACAGAGACGCTCATCTCGCTGGAGCAGAGCGTGAAGCGCGAGATACCGATCACGGTTGAATAAAAACAGCAGGGAGACATCATGGAGAATTTCAACCTTCAGTCGCACTTAGACGAGGTGTATGCTCACTTCCCCGAAGGCGACCGCAGGCCGGTCATCGGCATCACGGGCAACTTCAACGAGGGCGAAGCGACCCTGAGCAAGCGATATTATGATTCGGTGATACGGGCAGGAGGCATTCCTGTCATCATACCACCCGTGGCCGACAGGCACGTCCTGGCCAACACTCTCGACACCATCGACGGGCTGCTGCTCAGCGGCGGCGCCGACCTGAACCCACTGTGGACGGGCGACGAGCCGTCGACGCGCCTCCACCGCATCAACGAGGAGCGCGACCTGCCCGAACTGCTCATCACGCGGATGGCCTTCAACCGCCAGATCCCCATGCTCGGCATCTGCCGGGGCATTCAGACGCTGGCCGTGGCGCTGGGCGGACACGTGGCGCAGGACGTCTATGAGGCGCGCGAACAGCAGGACGGACAGCCCGCTGCGAGGGAACGCTCGAAGATCTTCGGTCTAAGAAGCAACGCCCAGCAGGCTCCGGCGCTGGCTCCGATGATCAAGCATTCGCAGGAAGCGGGCCGCAGCGAGCTCACCCACAGCGTGAACATCGGGCAGGGGTCGATGCTCTACGGCATCTACAAGCAAGAGAAGATTTTCGTCAACAGCTTCCATCACCAGGCCGTCAGCGACGGCGGCAAGCGCTTCGTGGTCACCGCCACCGCGCCCGACGGCGTGATCGAGGCCATCGAGAGCTCGGAATACAAGCCCATCATGGGCGTGCAGTGGCACCCGGAGTGCCTGGAGAGCGGACTGCCGCTGTTCCAGTGGCTCGTCAGGCAGGCCACCACCTTTGCCGAAGCGAAGCAGCTGCACCGCCGCATCGTCACGCTCGACACCCACTGCGACACGCCGATGTTCTTCCCGCAGGGCATCCGCTTCAACCAGCGCGACCCGCGCATACTGGTGGACTTGGAGAAAATGACCGAGGGACAGCTCAGCGCCGTGACCATGGCCGCCTATCTGCCGCAGCCGAAGATCGGTGAGCAGTTCTCGCAGAAGGTGGCTTTCGAGGTGGGAAGCCCGATGGAATATGCCGACCTGATCTTCAACAAGATAGAGAACATCGTGCAGGAGAACAGTCGGTACATCAGCATCGCGCGCACGGCGGCCGACCTCTACGAAGACAAGCGCAAGGGCCGCAAGAGCATCATGTTCGCCATCGAGAACGGTCTGGCCCTGAACCACGACGTGAAGAATGTGCAACACTTCGCACAGCGGGGCGTCGTCTACATCACGCTCTGCCACAACGGCGACAACGACATCTGCGACTCGGCCAAAGGGTGCAACACCCACAACGGCGTGTCGCAGTTCGGCGAGCTGGTCATCGAGCAGATGAACAAGTATGGCATCATGGTCGACCTGAGCCATGCCGCCGAGAAGAGCTTCTACGACGCGCTGAACATCAGCCGAACGCCCATCGTGTGCAGCCACAGCAACTGCAGGGCACTGTGCGACCATCCGCGCAACCTCACCGACGACCAGCTGCGGGCACTGGCACGCGTGGGCGGTCTGTGCCATATCACGCTCTACGGCGGCTTCCTGAGAGCCTCGGGCGAGGCCACGGTGCTGGACGCGCTGGCTCATCTGCAGCATGCCATCGACATCATGGGCATCGACCACGTGGGTCTGGGAACCGATTTCGACGGCGACGGCGGCGTGCGCGGACTGGCCGATGCCTCCGAGCTCATCAACTTCACCACCCACCTGATGCACCGGAAGTACAGCGAGCGCGACATCGAGAAGATTTGGGGCGGCAACTGGCTGCGCCTGATGGCTCAGGTGCAGCGCGAGAGTGAGAAGTGAGGTTCGTACCTCGCACCCCCGAATATAGTATAAACCAATCATAAAAAAGATAAAGATGAAAAGAATGATATATGCCCTGGCGGCGGTGGCAGTGCTCGCGCTGACCGCTTCGTGCAAGAGCAATAAGGCCGCAGGAAACGACGAGACGGCGAAGATGCTGCCCGTGGGACCGGCGTTCAGCGCCGACAGCGCCTACGCTTTCTGCAAGGCGCAGTGCGATTTCGGACCCCGCACGATGAACAGCGAGGCCCACGACAAGTGCGGACGGTGGATCGCCAGTCAGTTCAGCCGCTTCGGATGCACCGTCAGCACGCAGGACGTGACGCTCACAGGCTACGACGGCACGCCGCTCCACTGCTCGAACATCATCGCACAATACAAGCCCGAGCGGCCGGCTCGCGTGCTGCTCTGTGCTCATTGGGACAGTCGCCCGTGGGCCGACAACGACCCCGACGAGGCCAACTGGCGCAAACCCGTCATCGCTGCCAACGACGGAGCCTCGGGAGTGGCCGTGATGCTGGAGCTGGCGCGGCTGCTGCAGAAAGACGACTCGCTCAAAGTGGGCGTCGACTTCATCTGTTTCGACGCTGAAGACTGGGGCGTTCCGCAGTGGAGCGATGCCCCCGACCGCGGCGACTCGTGGGCCTTGGGAGCGCAATACTGGGCGAATAACCTTCAGCCGGACGGATATACGGCGCGCTTCGGCATCCTGCTCGACATGGTTGGTGGCCAGGGCGCACGCTTCTACCGCGAGAAGCTGTCGATGCGCCACGCTCCCAGCATCGTCGACAAGGTGTGGGCGGCGGCCGAGACGGTAGGTTTCAGCAGCTTCTTCCCGCGCGAAGACGGCGGATATATCACCGACGACCACCAGCCGGTGAACGAGGTGGCGAAGATTCAGACCATCGATATCATACCCTACTACCCTGATTGCGCGCAGAGCACGTTCGGACCGACATGGCATACAGTCAACGACGACATGGAACACATCGATAGGCAGACGTTGCAGGCCGTGGGACAGACCGTCGTGCAGGTGCTTTATTCAGAACAATGAAGCCCGGATGTGACATACGCAAAGGTGCTTCACACCAGAGAAAGGAGCCGAACTATGACGTCCGCGAGCTGCAGAAGAGGCTCCTCGGCATCGTCGTCGACTTCGACAGGGTGTGCCGTGAGCACCAGCTGCGCTACTATGTCACCTACGGATCGATGCTCGGCGCCGTAAGGCACCGCGGATTCATACCCTGGGACGATGATATCGACCTTGGAATGCCGCGCGACGACTACGACCGGCTCATCGCCCACAGCCGAGAATGGCTGCCGCCGCACCTCGAGTTCGTGTGCGGAGAGAACGACGATGCCTATCCCATCGCCTTCGGCAAGCTGCAAGACAACCGGACGACCATCATCGAGCGGCGACACCTGCACTATCTGGGCGGCATCTTCGTCGACATCATGCCCATCGACGGCATCTGTAGCAACGCGCTGAGGCAGCGCCTCCACATCGCGCACTACGTGTTCTGGTCGCGGGTGCTCTATTTCATCCACCGCGACCCTTATCGCCACGGGCGAGGACCGTCGAGCTGGCTGCCGTTGCTGTGCCGCAAGCTGTTCACCATGATCCAGGTGCAGGCGAGAATCAGGAAGATCCTGATGCGATATCCCTACAGGCAGTCGCAGTTCGTCTGTCTCTACGACGACCATTCGCGTGCCATCATGCCCAAAAGCGTCGTGGGTGAGCCCGAAACCGTCGTTTTTGAAGGTGTCTGCCTGCCCGGAGTGCACGATGCCGACGCCTATCTGCGTGCCGTCTATGGCTCCGACTACATGCAGCTGCCGCCCGAAAATATGCGTAAGATACATTGTTTCGACTACCTTGATTTGAACAATCCATACAGGAATTACAATGAAAATAGTGATTGCTGATGCCTACCGTCCGGTGGAGAATTTCCTTTCGTCGGTTCCGACCTTGTTCCGGCGCGACGAGGGTGAACTGATTTACGACAAGCGAAACCAAGTGCGGCGCTTCGAACACAAAGGATTGGTGTTCATCGCCAAGCGCTTCAAGCGCGTGAACCCCGTGCAGCAGATCGTCTACACCTTCTTCCGGAAGACGAAAGCCGAGCGCGCCTATCGCTTTGCTGAGACGTACCGGCAGCGTGGTGTGCGCACTCCGCGTGAGATTGCCTATATCGAAACCTTCGAGATGGGGCTGTTCACCACGGGATATTTCGTCTGCGAAGAGAGCAAAGGGCGCGATCTGGCGCTTGATCTTCGCGACACGGAGCATTTTGATACTGAACTGGCCGATGCCACGGTGCGGCAAATCGTCTTCATGCACAGCAAGGGCGTTCTCCACGGCGACCTCAACCTTTCAAATTTCCTCTACGAACAGAGTTCCGACGGGAAGTTTCTGTTCACCATGATCGACATCAACCGCTCGCATTTCACCGACGGATGGCCCGACGATGAGGCTTGTCTGAAGAACCTCGTGCGCCTCGTTCACCGCCGCGACCTCTATGAATACTGCGTCGGGCGCTATGCCGAGCTGCGCGGATGGCCCGTTGAAGCGACCGTCGACGCTGCTCTCCACCTGCTTCAGCGGTTCGAACATCGCATCATCAAGTAGCTTTCCAGGCCGTTTCTCCCTCACTTCCCTCCTCGAGGGTCTGTCGTTTGGATTCCCAAACGTGCTGAATGACAAATAAAAAACGCCCGTTTCCACCGAAGGAACGGGCGTTTTTCGTATTGTTTTACCGCTTTTGTTTTCTGTTTCCGAAGCGTTTTTCGTATAGATTACCGCTTTCGTTTTCTGTTTCAGAAGCGTTTTTCGTATTGATTAGCGCTCTTGTTTGCTGTCAGGCGAAGCGCTATTTCACGACCGATGTGATGTTGTTGCGCGCACCTTTCATCGTTGTGAGGAAGGCTTTGGCCGAGCCGATGCGCAGGAACATGTCGAGTCGCACGGGGATATGGTTCTCATCGTCGGTGACATAGAAGCGAACAATCTCCTTGTACTTGCCGTCGTCGAGCTCCATATAGGAGAGTTCCAGACATCTGTACTTCTTGTTGTTGTCGGCTTTCACCACGCTCTTGCCGCGATAGCGCAGCTGCGCTTCATGCTGGATGCTGTTGCCGTCGGCGATGGGAATCTGCATGGCGTAGCCTTTCTTCCAGTCTTTGGGGTTGAAACTGCGCGCTCGGAGGAAGATGCTGATCATGTCGAAGATGCACATCTTGCTCGTGTTGTGGATGGTTTTCAGCTTTCCGTCCTTGTTCAGGCGGCGCTGTGTGAGGTTCACCTGGCCGTCTTTGTAGTCGTACCACACCTCATCTACGGTGTAACGGTCGCCCTCGCGCGCTCCTTTTCGGAAGTAGAGAGGTGCCAGCTCGCGGCTGGTGTAGCAGAGCAAGGTGTCGCGGAGCACGAAGAACTGGTCTACCTTGTTGCTGCCGCGCGTGGTGAGACTGGCGCGATAGGCCTTTTTCCCTTTGTAAGTGCTCTCCACGGTCGACAAACTGGCCGATCCAGCTTTCACCCACACGAATTTCCAGTTGTAATAGAGGTTGTACGAGAGGAACTCTCCGCCGTTGAAGGCGGTGTTCTCCATCGTGCATTGCGCTGAAGCGTGTGCCGATGCGAGCACGAGGAGCGCTGCTACGAGCCATTTTCCGATGTGTTTCATGTTCTTTTCCGTTTTTTTCTTCTTTCTTGTTGACGGTTGTCGGGGCAGAAAGTTTAAACCGGCGAGTCCGATCAGAAGGGAATGTTCTCTTTGATATATTCGATTCCCAGCTTCTCAGCGCGTTCGGCATTGCGGCGCTTGATGGTTTTCTCCTTTTCCGCTTTCTGCTTCACGATGGCCGAAGGCTTCTGTTCGGCCGCATTTCGCCGTTCGGGATCCCATGCCGTCAGCGTGAGGTCCCACTTCTCTTTGCATTCAATCTTCTCTGGATAATAGTAGACGGTCTCGGGCTGCAGGTCGTCTTCGTAACAGCCCGTGTCCCATTTGCCGTTTTCATTCAGATCAATGAAGGCGCGCAGGTAGTAAGTGCCAGCCTTGAGATAGAAGAACTCGATGATACCGTCGTTCACCTTGGTGCGTTTCACCACGTTCTCCTGAGCGTCGAGCAGTTCGGCAATCATTTGTCGGCGCGGGATGCCGCTCACGGGCAGCAGCAATGTGCTGTAGGAATCCATGCTCCTCACCTTCAGTCCCAGCTTGACGGGACCTGTCGCCGTGCCGTAGATGTCGACGAAAGCGGCGGAGTCGATCTCCAGACTGTATTCGACGTCGGGCCGCCATTCGGCCAGCAGTTCGTATGTTCGCGTGGCGTTTTCCTTCTCGTGGAAGGCGAACGGTGCCCTGTACCACAGCGAGTCGTGCTTCGAATAGAGATGTACCATCGCCGAGTCGGCCTTGTCGAGGGGTGTCTCGAACGAGATGCTGATGTTTTGGTCGGGATCCATCTCGCCTTGGAGGCTGAACTTAGGAACCAGTGCCACCTTTGGCATCACCGTGTCGAAAGGTTCGCCCCGTTTCTCTGCCTTCTCTTGCTTCTTTTTCCATTCGTTGTACTCTTTCTCCTTCTGCTTCATGCGTTTCTCGTAGGGCTCTTTCGAGAGCATGGTGGCCGTGTCGGTCAGTTCCACGAGCACGCCTGTGGTGTCGGTGGCGAGGTATTTGCGCTCAATGATGAGCGAATCCTGGTTGATGAGCGTTGAGTCGCGCAGCCAATAGGTGATGGTGTCGCCCTTGAGGCTGGGTTCCACGACGAAGGCGTTGCTGTCGTTGAAGTTCAGTCCACGTATCTTCGGCAGCGAATCCGACCCGTAGCTGAAGTAGAGTGTGAAGCGGTTGGCCTGTTTACGCTCTGCCTTCACAAGATATCGCGTGGTCATTGTCTCGGTGAAGGCCCTGAGAATGATGTCGTCTGGCAGGAAATGTGTGTAGGGCACGCGCATGATGGAGTCGATGCGCAGCGAGTCGCGCCAGATGGTGTCTTGTCTGATGTCGGGTTTCCACGAAGGTTCTATGATGTCGTGGTTGAAAGCGATCATCTCACTCTTCTGGTTGAAGATGTAGTTGTTGTCGACATCTTGCAGCGCGTAGGTGCGATACTTGCCTGGAGCCACGCCTTTGATGACGAAGTGCCCGCGGCTGTCGGTGCGGCTCACGCGCAGCATGGGCTCTTTCACGAAGGCGGAGTCGTCGAGATTGTCGTAGAGACCGACGAGAATGCCTTTCACGGGTTCCAGGTTCTCGGCGCTGAGCACGTATCCCGACACTTCGAGCGTGTCGATGTGGTCGCCCGTAGAGAAGCTGTAGGTGTAGTTTCCCAGCGGGTTCCCCTCGTTGTTGTCGGTGATGGCGTCGCTGAAGTCGATGGTGTAGGTGGTGTTGGCGCGCAGCGAGTCGACGAGTTTCACGCGGATGTACTTACCTTTCGACTGAATGTCGGGCGCTTCGATTTGCGGTGGCGACACGACGACCTTCTGGCTGGCGTTTTCTATCTTGACGAACTCGTTGAAGTAGATGCTGACGGTCTTTTCTTTCACGTTGACACCCCTGTCTTCGGGAGTGGCACCGATGACGCGGGGCGGCGTTTCGTCGTACCAACCGCCGTCGGGTCGGCCCATGCGTGCGCAGCCTGCGAGCATCAGCAGGATGAGCAAGGCTACAGTTGCGATGCTGCCTTTGTCCTTACACCTTATATATATATAGCGTAGCGTCGTCATTCTTCACACTCTTTTTTCCATTCGTAGAGGCTTCGGACCGTCAGAGCAGCCCCTGGCCGCTGCCTTCGGCCATCATCTGCAGCAGCTCGTCGATGTGTTTGCGCTCGTTGCTCAGGCGTGGTATCTTGTGCTGTCCGCCGAGTTTTCCTTTCCGTTTGAGCCATTCATTGAAGAGCCCCTTGCTTGCCTTGACGATTTCCAGCGGTTGCAGCGTGATGTTCTTGTAGCGTTTGGCCTCGTAGTCGCTGTTGATTTCCTGCAGCTTCGCGTCGAGGATGCGTGCAAACGCCGCCATGTCCTGCGGTTCGCGTGCGAACTCTATGAGCCATTGGTGTCGGCACTTCGCCTTACCGTCCATGAAGACGGGCGCCGCCGTGTATTCCATCACCTCGGCACCGGTCTGCCTGCAGGCTTCGGCCAGTCCTTTTTCAGCGTTGTCGACGATGAGTTCCTCGCCGAATGCGTTGATGAAGTGCTTGGTTCGTCCCGAGATGACAAACTTATAGGGGTTTTTCGACGTGAAGCGCACCGTGTCGCCGATGAGGTAGCGCCACAGTCCGCAGGCCGTTGTGATGACCATGGCGTAGTTGCGGCCCACTTCTACGTCCCAGATGGGGATGATCTTGTCGGCGATGGCGTCGGTTGCCGTGCCGTCGAGCTGGCTTTGCACCGCCGGCAGGTCGTCCATGTCGATGAATTCGTAGAACACGCCGTAGTCGAGCATCAGCAGCATCGACGCGTCCGACGGGTCGTCCTGAATGCCGAAGAATCCTTCGCTGGCGTTGTAGGTCTCCATGTAGTGCATGGCAGGCGATGTGATGAGCTCCTGATACTGCTGTCGGTAGGGTGTGAAGGCCACTCCTCCGTGGAAGAACACCTCCAGGTTGGGCCACACCTCTTCGAGATGCTGCTTCCCCGAGAGCTCCATGACGCGTGTGAGCACGGATAGCATCCACGAGGGCACGCCGCTGATGTTGGTCACGTTCTTGTTGAGCGTCTCGCGGGCGATGCGGTCGCGCTTCACTTCGAAGTCGCTGAGCAGTGCCGTCTGCTTCTTTGGCACGCGCACCAGGTTGGCCAGCGGGTTGATGTTCTCGATGAGGATGGCGCTCAGGTCGCCCACGAGCGAGTGGGGGAGCGTGTAGTTGGGTGCATGGCTGCCGCCGAGGATGAGGGCGCGGCCGTCGAAGAGTCGGCTTTTGGGGTTGTTGCGCAGGTAGATGGCCACCGTGTCGGTGCCTCCGGCGTAGTGTGTGTTCTTCAGTCCGTCGGCCGTGACGGGGATGAACTTGCTCTTGTCGTTGGTAGTGCCCGACGATTTGGCGTACCACTTCACCTGTCCGGGCCACAGGATGTCGCGCTCGCCGTGGCGCATGCGGTCGATGGCGCCCTTCAGCGTCTCGTAGTCGTTCAGGGGCACATGCTGAGCAAACTGCTCATAGCCCTTGACGACCGAGAACATGTGGTCGCGGCCGTATTCCGTCTGCCTGCCTTTGCCGACAAGATATTCCAGCACTCGCTGCTGCAATGCCTCACCATCGTGGTCGTGTCGGCGTAGTTCCTTCTGCCGGGGCAGGAAGACGTTCCTCACTATTGTTGTAAGACTCATAAAAATCTGTTCTTCCGTTCTGCACGCCATGTTGTGATGTCGGTGCAGACTTTTCTGCGTGCAAAGTTACGAAAAAACGAGAGCAGAACAAAACAAAATCATTTGTTTTTTATGCCGAGTACAAGTAAGTTCGCGACTTCAGTCGCAAAGTTCTTGCTTTAGCAAGCGACGCATAGCGTCGAGCGACGAAAAAACGAGAGAAAAGCAAAATTTATTTAGCTTTTCCGAGTGCAAAGTAAGTTCGTCGTAGCCAAAGCGACGAAAAGACGGGTGAAAAGCCAAATTATTACGAGCTTTTCCGATACCGACAGGCCGGACCATGCTTCGTGATGCGAAAAAAGCAGAAGACCAGCCTGTTCTTTTCCGGAGCGGGCTGGCCTGTATGGTGGTAGCAGAGAGCGGTTATCCGACGGCAATCTTCACCGTCTTTCCGCCGCTTTTCAGCAGATAGACGCCGCGCGAGAGCGAGCTGCGTGCGCTGGCGGCACTGCCGAAGCGCCCCACGAAGGCTCCCCCCATGCTGTAGACCTCCACCTCGCCGTCGTTCTGGTCGGCGGCCACGGTCTCTATGGCCGACGGTGTGACGTCGTTCGAGAAGAACATCCGCTGCAGAGATTCCAGAGAGACCGTCGTGCCGTCGCCGGTCACGAGGTTGCCGTCTTGGAAGGTCATCGTCAGTCCCACGGCCTCAAGCGAGACGGTGGTTCCGTCGCTCTTTTCGAGCACGAGGTATTTGAAGTCGGAAGCCTTCGCGGCCAGTGCCGTGCACACCATGAAGGCGATGAAAGCAATTCTGTGTCTCATAAGCTATGACAATTGATGGGTTGTTTTCTCGACTGCAAAGGTAGTGTTTTTCCCCGTCTGAGCGCAATTTTATCAACCAAACGGTGCTTTTTTTCAGCCAATCGTTTCCCGAACAGACAAAAATGCGTATATTTGCACAAAAACAGTGAAACTACTACGCGTATGAAAAGACTCCTCATAGCACTCGCAGCATGCGCCGTTGCCGCAGGCCTGCACGCTCAGATCGACCGCCACGCCGTGGTTCGCCGCAACAATCCCGTCGTCGAGCGCCTCGACCGACTGTCGTCGCTCACCGTAGGCAACGGCGGATTCGCCTTTACCGTCGATGCCACCGGCCTGCAGACCTTCCCCGAATACTACGAGAGCGGCGTCCCCCTGGGCACGATGAGCGACTGGGGCTGGCACTCGTTTCCCAATACGGAGAACTACCGCGCCGAAGAAGCACTCAAGGCCTACGACTTCGGACATCACAGCGGCGTGCATGGCACCTACAGCGTGGAGAACCGGGGCGACGAACGGTCGCGGGCAGCGGCCAACTACCTGCGCGCCAATCCGCACCGGCTGCATCTGGGCTGCATCGGCTTCGACATTCCCCTGGCCGACACGGCCCGCGTGGAGCCGAAGGGTCAGTCCATCGAGCTGTGGGAAGGGCACATGCTGAGCACCTTCGGCTACGGAGGGAAAGGCTATGTCACGTTCACATGGGTGCATCCCGAGCGCGACATCGTCTACGCCGGCTACATGACCGACAGCGAAAAGCCGCTCGCCGTGCGATTCCGATTCCCTTATCCTACGGGGAAACACACCGACTCGGGCTGCGACTGGGCGCCCCATGCCAACAACCGAACCGACATCGTCAGGCAGGACAGCTCGTCGGTCGTCCTGCGGCGCACGCTCGATGCCACCACCTACTACGTCAGCATCCGCTGGGAAGCTCCGGCCACCTTCACCTGCACGGCCGACAACGACTACCGACTGACGCCGCGCGAGCAGGGTCTGACCTTCTCGTGCGAATATTCCGAGCAGATGCCACAGACGGAAGCGCCCGTCAGCACCGTAGCGATAGAAGAGACGAAGAGCCACTGGCGCCGATACTGGGAGCAGGGAGCCATCATCGACTTCTCCCGCTGCACCGACCCGCGGGCCAAGGAGCTTGAGCGGCGCGCCGTGCTGAGCCAATACCTGCTGGCCGTGAACTGTGCCGGCGACACACCGCCGCAGGAAACAGGCCTCACCTACAACTCATGGTTCGGCAAGTACCATCTGGAAATGATCTGGTGGCATCAGGCTCAGTTCGCCCTTTGGGGCCACCCCGAACTGCTGGAACGCTCGCTCGACTGGTATTTCCAGGCTGCACCGAAAGCCCGCGAGATAGCGCGCCGACAAGGGTTCGACGGCCTGCGCTGGATGAAGATGACCGATCCGAGCGCCGAGGAGGCACCGTCGAAGGTGGGCAGCTTCCTCATCTGGCAGCAGCCACACCTTATTTATTTGGCAGAACTGCTGCGGCGCGCCGACAAGAACGGCAACGGCCGACGACTGCTCGACAAGTTCGGCCCGCTGGTCAACGAGACGGCGGCCTTCATGTTCGACTTCGCCGACTACGACGCTGCGCGCGACCGCTACATTCTGAAAGGCATCATTCCCGCACAGGAGACGCTTCGCGCCGCCGAAACGGTGAACCCGCCCTTCGAACTCTCCTACTGGCACTGGGGCATGCAGACCGCCCTGCAGTGGCAACAGCTCAGGAACGAGCCGCTGAACACCACGTGGCAGCGACTCGTCGGCAAGCTGTCGCCGCTGGCTCACACCCGTAGCAAGGCGTCCCGGCAGCCAACAGCCGACGCTCTCTACCTCGCTGCCGAGAGCGCAACCGACACCTACACCGACATTCGCTTCACAAGCGACCACCCGGCACTGCTCGGAGCCTACGGCATACTGCCGGCCACACCGCAGGTCGACACCACCGTTATGCGCAACACGCTCCGCTGGATATGGGACAACTGGAACTGGGACAAGACGTGGGGATGGGATTACCCGATGGTGGCCATGACGGCAGCGCGCCTTAACGAACCGCAGAAAGCCGTCGACGCACTGCTTATGGACAAGCGCACCAACACATACCTCGTCAGCGGGCACAACTACCAGGACCAGCGGCTGCGACTCTACCTCCCCGGCAACGGCGGACTGCTCACTGCCCTGGCCATGATGTGCGCCGGATGGGACGGCTGCGAACGCCGAAACCCCGGCTTCCCCGCCGACGGCAAGTGGGACGTGCGCTGGGAAGGCCTGCTCCCCATGCCCTGACAGAAACCTTGACTTTTGATAAATTGTTATAAAAAAATGAGAAATATTTGTCGCTTACAAATATAATCTCTATCTTTGTGACAGTTTTTCTAAAGCTACTCATTTTCATTAACCTATTAAAACTTAATAATAACGCACATGAAAGATCTGAAAATGTATATCAACGGCAAGTTCGTTGAAGCTCGTTCAGGAGAATGGATCGAAGTGCTGAACCCCAGCACCGAGGAAGTGACCAGCCGACAGCCGGCAGGAACGGTCGATGACGTCAACGAGGCCGTCGAAGCCGCCTACGTGGCTCAGAAGAAATGGGCCAAGGTGCCCGCTGCCGAGCGCGCCGTCTACCTCCATAAGATTGCCGACGGCATTCGCGCCAACTTCGACAAGTTCCAGGAAATCCTTGTCCGCGAGCAGGGAAAGACGCAGGCCTTGGCAGCTACCGAGGTGGGCGTCACCGCTACATATTTCGACTATATGGCAGAGTTCGCACGCCGCATCGAGGGCGAAGTGATCCAGAGCGACGCTCCCAACGAGACCATGATCCTCGTGAAGCGACCCATCGGCGTCGCTGCAGGCATCCTGCCGTGGAACTTCCCATTCTTCCTCATCGCACGAAAGGCCGCAGCAGCACTCATCACCGGCAACGCCATCGTCATCAAACCGGCGCAGATCACACCCGAGAACTGCTGCGAGATCTGCCAAATCGTGCACGACAGCGGACTCCCCGCAGGTCTGTTCAACGTCGTCACCGGTAAAGGCTCCGTCGTAGGCAACGCACTGGCCAGCCATCCGAAGGTCGGCATCGTCAGTCTGACAGGTTCGGTGGGCGCCGGCGTGAAGATCATGGAGGCTGCTGCACCCAACATCACCAAAGTGTCGCTCGAACTCGGAGGAAAGGCTCCCGCCATCGTCTTCCCCGATGCTGACCTTGAGCTCGCTGCTCAGGCCATCCTCGAGAGCCGCATCGGCAACACGGGCCAGATCTGCAACAACGCCGAGCGCGTCTATGTGCACAAGGACGTGAAGAAGGAGTTCACCGACATCATCGTGAAGAAGTTCAAGGCCGTGCGCTTTGGCAACCCCGCCATCGACAAGGATGTCGACATGGGTCCCCTCGTGGAGAAAGCAGCCCTCGAGAGCGTCGCCGCCAAGGTGAAGCACGCCGTGGAGCAGGGCGCCAAGGTGCTCTGTGGCGGTGAGCCCGCAGGCGGAAAGGGATACTTCTATCCCGCCACCGTGCTCGACAACTGCACGCAAGACATGGACATCATTCACGAGGAAACCTTCGGTCCGGTGCTCCCACTCGTTGAGTTCGACAACATCGACCAGGTCATCGAGTGGGCCAACGACTGCGAGTACGGACTGGCTTCGAGCGTCTTCACGAAGGATATCGACACCGCAACGCGCATCTGCCGCGAGATAGAATTCGGCGAGACCTACATCAACCGCATGCACTTCGAGGCCATCCAGGGCTTCCACGCCGGCGTGAAGAAGAGCGGCATCGGCGGCGCCGACGGCAAGCACGGCATGGAGGAATACCTTGTGACGAAGGTTGTTTATCTTGATACACACTATGATTAATATTCGCGTGATTCTCTGAGAGTGAGGCTGTGGAGATGAATTGTCTCCCAACCTCGCAAAACCGAATTTTTTTAAGAAAATTGAGTTAATAATTCATTGGTTTAGTTTTTTAGAGTTAGTAAAAAGGTAAGGGGATTCCACGTGATGTGGCGTCCCCTTTTTCTTCTTCAGCAACCAACAAGACAACAGCCATCAGCAGCCAACACGCATCGCCCCGACACCGCTCTTCCTCCGCCCAAGCACCGCTTTTCCTCTGCCCAAGTACCGCTTTTCCTCCGCCCGAAGCCTGCTGTGGCATTGCAAAATCAATTAAATTGCCTACCAAAACAAATGATATTGCACTGCAAAATCAATTAAATTGCAGCGCAATATCAATTAGATTGCAGAACAAAACAGAATGAATGGCAGGGAAAAACGAACGGCATGGCATTTCAAACGCATTCTTCCGGCAAAATAAAACGCCTCGTTTTCCCTCTGAGAAGAGCAGAAAAAAAGGAGAGTGGATAGTTTCTTGCTGCCCAAAAAACTGTCCACTCTCCACTTTCAATTATCAACTGACAGCTGTCAGCTGTCATCTATCAGCTGTCATCTGACAATAACTTTCCTCACCGACCCGTCCTTCATCCTGACGATGTTAGGCTTGCTACCTTTTGCTTTGGCTCTTTCTTACGCTCCTTCATATACTCCCGATACTCCTTGACAGGCATAAGCATAGCTTTCTGGTAAGAGAACATCAGGTCGATGCCTTCGTTCCATCATGACCTCGGCATTGTTGCTGTAGTACGCATGAACATAGCGGTTGATGTTCTGCTTCTGATATTGGTAAAATGCAGTACATTTTCTCTCGGTTTTATCAGAAATACAAAGAAATTTCCTCTCGGTTTTGTCGTTCTTATTTTAGTTTTCCTCTCGGTTTTGTCAAATAAGCAACAATTTTTCGTCTTAGTTTTATCAGAAAAGACAATAATTTCTTGTGTATCTCAAAGGAAATGTTTAATCTGGTTAACAAAGGTGGACTGGCAGAGATGGTGCTTGGATGGGAACTGGTGAAATACAATAATCCGCGTTCACAACACGACCTATACTATTGGGAAAACACAGCAGAAGGGACACGTTCAGAAGTGGATTACATCATCACCCGTGACATGAAAGTGTTGCCAATTGAGTGCAAGGCCGGCACAAGTGGAAAAATGAAGAGCCTTCGTGTATTTATGGGACAGAAACATTTGACAGATGCCATACGCTGCTCTTTGGAGAACTTCTCTTTGCTGGAAAATCAGGACAAAAAGGATGAGAATGCTCTGAGACGCATTTCAATAAATCCATTATACGCTATATCGACCCTGTATAATTCGATAAATCATTCCATTAGTATAACCTTACGTTACGATCAATAAGGCAACCTCATAGCAGGAGTCATTCGGGGTGTCCATGTGTTCAAAAAAGTGGCGTTTAAATAAATCTTTGGAGTTATCTGAATACAGGCACCAGTGTCGTAAACACTGTATTGAACACCATTGACAGTGACGATGTCCAGCAGAGTCCTGGCTTTACCATTGGTGACAGAAAGGGTGACGAGTAATACAATGAAAGCAAGATTCTTCATGACTTACAGTTTAAAATTCTCAGTTATATGGATTTTTATGCAAAAGATAAGGAGATTTTATGATATCTTTATGCCCGAAATGTTAAAGTTCCCTAAATACCAAGAGCTTTTCATTGTCA
>DEJE01000050.1 GCA_002353205.1 Prevotella sp. UBA2756
CCACCCTCTGTTATCCACAGCATTGACCAGACTGATTTTGAGGACTATGTCACGTCCCAGGTCGTTCTGACAGTGCCAGACGAGTCGGTGGAGAAGTATCGCAACCACCCGCAGTGGGGAAAGTTCGTGAACATCAGCTCTAACAAGGCGCCCACGGCGGTGAACCAAGTGGAGCGTGCTGACAACGCGCCGTCGGCATGGTACAGCTACGACGGCCGCCAGCTCACCTCTCCCGCGAAAGGCCTGAACATCGTCAGGATGAAGGACGGGTCGGTGAGGAAAGTTATTGTCAGGTGACAGCTGATAGATGACAGGTGACAGCTGTCAGTTGATAATTGAAAGTGGAGAGTGGATAGTTTTTTGGTCAGCAAGAAACTATCCACTCCTTTTTTTCTGCTCTCTGCAGAGGGAATGCGAGGCGTTTTATTTTGCCGGAAGAATGCGTTTGAAATGCCATGCCATTCGTTTTGCTCTGCCATTCATCTTGTTTTGTTCTGCAATCTAATTGATATTGCGCTGCAATTTAATTGATTTTGCAGTGCAATTTAAATTGTTTTGGTCAGCAATTTAAATTGAATTGCTGAGCAAAATAAATCTTTTTGCTCAGCAACTAAGGGCAAATGATGCGCTCCTGCGGGGCTAAATGACAAATGATAAAGGATAAATGATCAAGTCAGGATGGTTGGTAGTGGACGTTAAAAATATAAAAAAGGGATGGTGGTGCGGTGTTTTCTTCGTACCTTTGCATAATCGTACGCTTTGGTACGACAATCACACGAGAAAAGAAGATGAAACAATTCCGCATTGTTGACAATGCCATTGGTTGGCTGACTTTCGTCATTGCCGCGGTGGTCTATTGCAGCACGATTGAGCCGACAGCCTCTTTCTGGGACTGTCCTGAGTTTATAACGACGGGCTACAAGCTTGAGATCGGGCACCCGCCGGGTGCACCATTCTTCATGCTGACGGCGAACCTGTTCTCGCAGTTCGTGAGCGATCCTTCGGATGTGGCGCGTATGGTGAACACGATGAGCGCGTTGCTCTCTGCGGCGTGCATCATGTTCCTGTTCTGGACGATCACGCACTTGGTGCGGAAGCTGATTGTGGAGGCCCCGAGGTGCGAGGTACGAGGTGCGAGGTACGAGGGAGACACGATTCCTCTCCGCAAGCTGATTGCCATTGAGGCGTCGGGGTTGGTGGGTGCGCTCATCTATACGTTCAGCGACACGTTCTGGTATTCTGCGGTTGAGGGTGAGGTGTATGCCTATTCGTCGGCCTTCACTGCCGTGGTGTTCTGGCTTATCCTGAAATGGGAGGACCATGCTGACGAGCCGCACAGCGACCGCTATCTGGTGCTCATCACGTACATGACGGGCCTGAGCATCGGCGTTCACCTTCTGAACCTGCTCTGCGTGCCTGCCATCGTGCTGGTGTACTACTACCGCCGTTTCCCGAACGCCGACCTGAAGGGTTCGGCCGTGGCTTTGCTGGTGTCTATGGCTATCGTGGCCGCCATCCTCTACGGCGTGGTGCCGGGTATCATCACCGTTGGCGGCTGGTTCGAGCTGTTGTTTGTCAACACGCTGGGCATGCCTTTCAACACGGGGCTCATCGTCTACATAGCGCTGCTGGTGGCTGTTGTGCTCTGGGCTATCTACGAGAGCCAGACAGACCGCAGCCAGCTTCGCCAGAACATTGCCTTCGTGGCTGCTGTGGCCATGCTGGGCATCCCCTTCTACGGCTACGGCTGGCAGGCTGCGCTGACAGGCATCGTGGTGCTGGTGCTGCTGTGGCTGTTGCTGAGGTACGAGGTGCGAGGTGCGAGTGGCGAGGTACGCGGTGCGTGGGTGACGGCTCGTATGAAGAACACGGCGACGCTGTGCATGCTGATGCTGATGATCGGCTACTCTACGTATGCGGTCATCGTGGTGCGCTCGTCGGCGAACCCCCCGATGGACCAGAACTCTCCGGAGGACATCTTCACCTTGGGTTCGTACCTCAGCCGCGACCAGTATGGCGACCGTCCGCTGTTCTATGGGCAGGCATACACGTCGCAGGTGAAATTCGACGTGGAGGGCAACTACTGCAAGCCCCATACGAACGACGGTGCTCCCATCTACCAGCGCAAGGAGAAGGCTTCGGCCGACGAGAAGGACTCGTACTTCGTGGTGCGCAACAAGACGAGCTACGAGTATGCGCAGAACATGTTCTTCCCGCGCATGCACGATGCCGCCCATCAGCAGTCGTATGAGAGCTGGCTGGCCGCGGCTCCGTCGGTGATCAGTGACGGCGGCTACGACGTACCTTACGACCGCTGCGGTGAGCCAGTGATGGTGCACATGCCCTCGCAGCTTCAGAACCTGTACTTCTTCCTGTCGTACCAGTGCAACTTCATGTACTGGCGCTACTTCATGTGGAACTTCGCAGGCCGACAGAACGACATTCAGGGCCACGGCGAGCTGGAGCACGGCAACTGGATCACGGGCATCCCCCTGCTCGATGACATGCGGCTTGGCGACCAGAGCCAGCTGCCTGACGACCTGAAGGAGAACAAAGGGCACAACGTGTTCTACTGCCTGCCGCTGCTGCTGGGACTGATAGGTCTCTTCTGGCAGTCGTTCCGCGGACAGCGCGGCATCCGACAGTTCTGGGTGGTCTTCTTCCTCTTCTTCATGACGGGCCTGGCCATCGTGATCTACCTCAACCAGACACCGCTGCAGCCGCGCGAACGCGACTATGCCTACGCAGGCTCGTTCTATGCCTTTGCCATCTGGTGCGGCATGGGCGTGGCAGCCATCATCGACTGGCTGAACAAGCTGACCAAGCGCAAGAGCGTGGTGACGGCAGCCTTGGCCTCGGTGGCCTGCCTGGCGGTGCCGATACAGATGGCGTCGCAGACATGGGACGACCACGACCGCTCTGGCCGCTACACATGCCGCGACTTCGGTCAGAACTACCTGATGACGCTTCAGGACGAGGGCAACCCCATCATCTTCACCAACGGCGACAACGACACCTTCCCACTGTGGTACAACCAAGACGTGGAGGGTGTGCGCACCGACGCCCGCGTGTGCAACCTGAGTTATCTGCAGACCGACTGGTACATCGACCAGATGATCCGCCCGGCCTACGACTCTCCGAAGGTTCCCATCACGTGGCCCCGTCTGGACTACTGTTCGGGAACAAACGAATATGTGGAGATCGACCTGGGCGGCAAGCAGCAGATTCTTGACTTCTACCACGACCATCCCGAGGAGGCCAAGGCGATGATGGGCCCGCAGCCCTTCGAGCTGAAATATGTGCTCGACACCTTCGTCCACGGCCGCGGCAACGACGGAAAGTTCATCTACAACACCATACCCACCGACACGCTCTACGTGACGATCGACAAGGATGCCGTGCGCAAGAGCGGCATGATGATGGCCACCGACAGCATACCGGACCGGATGGTGATCTCGCTCAAGGGCAAGCGCGCCCTGTACAAGGGCGACCTGATGATGCTCGAGATGATAGCCCAGTGCAACTGGGTGCGCCCCATCTACGTGGCCATCACCGTGGGCGAAGAGAACTACATGAACCTCGGCGACAACTTCATTCAGGAAGGACTGGCCTACCGCATCTCGCCCTTCACCACCAACGCCGAGGGCGCTAAGAACTTCGACACGGAGAAGACGTTCCGCAACCTCATGGAGCGCTACCGCTACGGCGGTCTCGACGCCAAGGGCATCTATCTCGACGAGACGGTGCTGCGCATGTGCTACACCCACCGCCGCATGTTCTCCATGCTGGCCATGAACCTCATACAGGAGGGCAAGACCGACAAGGCCAAGCAGGTGCTCGACCGCTGCGAGAAGGAGCTGCCGTCGTACAACATCCCGCACAACATGATGAGCGCCATCAGCGGAAGCCTGGACATTGCCCATGGCTACATGCTCGTGGGCGACATGAAGAAGGCCCGGAGCATCATCGACCAGATCTTCGACAATGCCTACCAGTACCTGAAGTGGTACGGTTCGCTGAAGCCCTCGCTCTTGCCCAGCTACCAGAACGACATCCAGCGCGCCTACTTCGTAGTGAGGAGCTGCACCGACTTCGCATCGGAAATCGACACCAACTACCACAACGAGATGGTGAAGAAAGCGGAGACGGTAGCCGGCGACATTGCGAACAAACTGCAATAATCCATGCTGATAGAGCAACCGGCAAGATGGATCAGGTGGATGTACCCTCATGCCACTTGGAGGATGGACCCGAAGGTGCACGCCGTGTACCTGACATTCGACGACGGGCCCATCCCCGAGTCGACACCCTTCATCTTGCAGACGCTCAGAGACTACGGCATCAAAGCCACCTTCTTCATGGTGGGCGACAACGTGAGGAAATATCCGCAGCTGTTTGAGCAGATCAAGGCCGAGGGGCACCAGATAGGGAACCACACGATGAACCACATCAGCGGGTTCCGCCACTGGACGACGACCTACATCATCAACACCTACCAGGCCAACGAGCTGCTGCACGCGCACCTCTTCAGGCCGCCCCACGGCTGGATGCGCCACAGTCCGTACTACTGGCTGAAGAAATACTACCGCGTGATCATGTGGGACGTGGTGACGCGCGACTACTCGAACCGCCTGACGGCCGACGACGTGGTGGAGAACGTGAAGACCTACGCCCGCAACGGCTCGATCATCACCTTCCACGACTCGCTGAAGAGCATCGAGAAGCTGCACACGGCACTGCCCCGCTCCATCGAATGGCTGAAAGGACAAGGGTATGAATTCCGCATTTTCGAATAGAATAAAAGCCGAGGCTCAGCGTCTCGGCTTTTTTGCTTGTGGCATCGCCAAGGCGGAACGCGTTGACGAGGCTGCTGCCACGCAGTTCAGGCAGTGGCTCAGACAGGGCAGGCAGGCCGGCATGAGCTACATGGAGAACCATCTGGACAAGCGGCTGGATCCTCGGCTGCTCATGGAGGGTGCGGAGAGCATCGTGTGTGTGGCCATGAACTATACCCCCGCGAGGCGCATCCCTGAAGGTGAATACCAGATTGCCGCCTACGCCTACGGGCAGGACTACCACGACATTGTGAAAGAGCGGCTGCACAAGCTCGCCGCCTTCATTGCCAACGACGAGGAAACGAAGACCTACACCATCGGAGCAACGCCGCGGACCTTTGCCTACCGCGCCTTCAGCGACAGTGCTCCGATACTGGAACGCTATTGGGCCGTGAAGGCAGGACTGGGCTGGACAGGCAAGAACCGGCAGCTCATCGTGCCCCATGGGGGCAGCATGTTTTTCCTCGGTGAACTGCTTCTGAACATCGCCCTTGCTACGGATTCGCCGATGGAGAATCGCTGCGGCACGTGCCAGCGATGCATCGAGGCATGCCCCACGGGAGCCATCAGGGCAGGCCAGGACTTCGACGCCAATCTATGCCTGTCGTACCAAACGATAGAGAACCGCTCTGCCATTCCCGAACATATCGCACGAAAGATGGGCGACAGCATCTACGGCTGCGACCGATGCCAACAGGCCTGCCCGTGGAACAGCCACGCCCACCCCACCGACGAGCCTGCGCTGCAACCCAAGGACGAGCTGCTGCGCATGACGAAGGACCGATGGAAGACCATCAGCGAGGACGACTACCGACGGCTGTTCAAGGGCAGTGCGGTGAAGCGCGCCAAGTACAGCGGTCTGGTAAGAAACATCAAAGCCGTCAGCAACAACGAATCTCGTCAGGAACGTTGATAAGGACTGTTCGCTACTGCTACTTCCTGAAGATGTGCGGTGCGAACGACCATCCCCGCTTCTTATATAATAAGGTAAGGGTGCGCTCGCGCTCCACCCACTGCCGATAGTCCTTGCGACCGGGCTGCGTCCACACCACCTCGGCCAGGGCGCCCATGCGCGGCAATACCTGATACTCCACCTGCGAGGGGAACTGAGCATACTCGGTCCACATGTTGCCCTGAGCACCGAGGATATGGCTGCGAGCCTGAAGGCTGAGCGTCGGCGGCGCAGGGTCGAGCGAATAGGTCTTCTCCATCGGTATGACGGCATCGAAGGCAAAGGGCTCACCCCATTCGTGGGGTTCGACAAGATAGAAGTTGAAATAGCAGTGCGACGTGGGCGTCATGATGACATCGTGGCCTTTCTCGGAAGCGACCAAGCCTCCTTCGAGCCCGCGCCAGCTCATGATGGTGGCCGACTCGTCGACATCGCTCTCCAACAGTTCGTCCCATCCGATGAGCTTGCGGCCGCGGCTGTTGATGAACCTCTCCACGCGCTTGGTGAAGTAGCCCTGCAGACGAGCCTCAGCCTTCATGTCAGCATCGCCTACGAGATGTTCGTCGGCGATGCGTTTCTGGCAGCGCGGGCACTGCTCCCACCGTGTGCGCGGTGCCTCATCGCCCCCGATGTGTATGTATTCGGAAGGGAAGATATCCATGATTTCCTCCATGACACCCTCCACAAACCGGAAGGTTTCCTCGCGGCCGGCACACAGGATGTCGTCGAAGACACCCCAGTGGCCCTCCACCTCGTAGGGACCACCCGTGCACCCCAGCTCGGGATAGGCCTTCAGGGCGCCGAGCATGTGGCCAGGCATGTCGATCTCGGGGATGACGGTGATGAACCGTTCAGCGGCATAGCGCACGATGTCGCGCGCCTGCTCTTGCGTGAAACAGCCGCCGTAGGGCGTCTCGTCGTCGATGGCAGAGTTGCGCCCCAGCGTGGTGTAGGGTCGCACGGAGCCCTGCTCGGCCAGTCTGGGATAGCGTTTGATCTCGATGCGCCACCCTTGGTCGTCGGTGAGATGCCAGTGAAAGGTGTTCATGTTGTGGAGTGCCATCATGTCGATGTACTGCTTCACGAAGTCGACGCCGAAGAAATGCCGTGCCACGTCGAGGTGCATGCCACGGTAGGCGAAGCGCGGCGCATCTTCGATGACGACGGCCGGCAGGAGGAATGTTGTGGGTTGCTGCCCGTCGGCCGCTATGAGCGACTTGCGGATGGTCTGGATGCCATAGAACACTCCGCGCGCCGTCTGCCCCTCAACGACAACACCCTTGCCATCGACGGAAAGCCGGTAGCCCTCGGGGTGAGGAATCTTCTTGTTCAGGCGCAGCACGATCGTCTTACCTTTCACGCTGGAAGGCGACACCCGGACGGACACACCGATGTCATCGCGAAGATAGTCGCACAGGAAGCGGGCATTGCGCTGCATGTCGCTGTCGGACATATCGGTCGTGACGACGCAGCTGCCGTCGAGCAGGAAGCCGCGGCCACGCTGCATGCTGATGCTGTCGGGCAAGGGGACGACATGGTAATCGGCTGTCGCGACATCGATTGCGGGGAGCAAATTCTTCTCAGCATGGCACGTCGCTGTACCGGCAAGAGCCATGAGCAGGGCCAAGGCCAAATAGGAAAAAAGATTGTATTTCATGAGAAAACTGTTATTTGCTTACAAAAATACGCAAAAAAAATGAATAACAGACGATGTTCGGGATTAATTTCGTTATTTTGCATTCATGAACGAAAAAAGAAGGGAAATCACGCGGCAAAGGCTCGACAGAAGCCGTAGCTACGCTTGGCTGCAGAAGATGGCTGACATCATGGACCGCTATTACCTGGATGCTGCACTGGGATTTGCCATCCCCGGCGGCATTGGCGACACCATTACGGCCGTTGCCTCACTGGCTTTCGTGGGATTCAGCGTGTTCGGCGTGCGCTCGCTATCGCTCTCGCTGGCCGTGATGAACAATGTGCTGCGCGACCTTCTTCTTGGCCTGATACCGTTCTACGTCGGCGACATCATCGACGTGTTCCACAAGAGTAACCGCCAGAACATGGCGCTCATCAAAGGTTTCGTCGACGGGGACGAAACCATTATCAAGACCGTGAATAAGAAAGCAGCTTGGAGCGTCGCCATCTTCGTCTGCCTGTGCGTGCTCATCTACCTTATGTTCCGACTGCTGTTCTGGTTGGGCGAACAAGTCATCTCCATTTTCTAAGAAACAATTCTCATTCGGTCCCCCGGCTGCGTTCTCAGAACTGTGAGTAGATGAACGGCTGGATGTTGCCTGTGCTGAAATTGATCAGCAGCTGGATGGTGCATACGAGCAGGATGAGCTTCATCAGCCAGGGCGACTCGATGAACATGCGTTCGAGGAGCCTGTAGGTGCGGTCGTGAATGAACAGCATGGCATAGCTCACGATGAGCAACAGCGACAACAGTGTGCGTGCCGAGAAGAAGGGCATCGCATAGTCCCAGCTGAAGTCGGTAGCGATGCGAGTGAAGATGTTCATCACCGTCGGGAGCGAGTCGGCACGGAAGAAGACCCATGCCACCGCCACGAAGAGGAATGTGAGGGCACAGCTCACGATACGCACGAAACGGTTGTCGGGAATACGCTCCAACACAGGTTTCATCAGTTTGTGGAAGACGAGGGCTGCACCGTGGATGGCTCCCCAGATGACAAACATCCACGACGAACCATGCCAGAAACCTGCTATGACCATCGTGATGAAGAGGTTCCAGTTGCGGCGCGCCATTCCCACCCTGTTTCCTCCAAGTGGTATGTAGAGATAATCGCGTATCCACGTGGAGAGCGAGATGTGCCACCGATGCCAGAACTCCGTGACGTTGAGCGACTGGTAAGGGAAATTAAAGTTGTCGCGCAGACGGAAACCCATGAGTGCTGCCAAGCCTATGCTGATGTCGCTATAGCCTGAGAAGTCGAGATAGATCTGCAGCGTATAGCTCAGCACGGCGACAAGGTTCTCGAAACCGCTGTATGCCATCGGGTCTTCGAAGATCCAGTTGTTGTATTCCGAGATGTAATCGGCCACAAGACCTTTCTTCAACATGCCGATAGTGATCAGCCACATGCCGGCATAGACAGAGCGCTGGAGGACGAGATGATGCTTGTCGCGCAACTGTGTGAGCAACGTTCCCGCCCGAGTGATGGGACCGGCAAACAGCAGGGGGAAGAAAGTCATGAAAAACGAATACTCCAAGAGCGTGACATCTTCCTTGAAGCGGTTGCGGTAGACATCCACCGAATAGCTGATGGCTTGGAACGTGAAGAACGATATGCCCACGGGAAGCACGATGTCGAGCATGGGGAAATTGGTCTGCAACAAAGCAGAGACCGTCCCGATGAAGAAATTGGTGTACTTGAAATAGAGGAGCGGCAGCAAGTCTGTCACGATGACGGCCACGAGCCAGATGGTTCGCCATCGTGGTGTGTCGGCCTGACGTATGCTTCGCGTGAGGAGCCACGAGAGGATGGTGGTCAGCGGCATCAGCAGCATCAACAGTCCGTTCACCTTGTAGGCAAAGAACAAGTTGAACACGACGACGTAGGCGATCATCAGCGTGCGACGCTTCTGACCGATAAGCAGATAGCCTGCAAAGAAGACGACAAACAATGCCAAGAACTGCAGCGTACAGAACTGCAGCGAACCATCCTGAAACATCAGGAAGTCTCCGAGCGAGCGAAGGATGGTGGTAATGTCTGGCATGGTGATATCGTCGTTCATTATTTGCTTGGCATCAGTAGCGTGATGCGGTTGGTCCGGGCCTTCTGTGAGGGGACGTCGAGGCGGATGGGGCGCTCTGTGTTCGGGCTGCGCAGCCACGAGGCTATCGTGTCAGCCCAAACGGCGGCAGCGGAGAAGGTGGGATGGGCATGGTCGCGTCCCCGCTCCAGGTTCAGATGGCGACTGTCGAAGAATCGGTCGTGGCCAACGTTGCGCTCGATAACATCGTTGATACCCGTGTCTTCCTTCCAGTTGGGAGGGCCGATCCATACATAGGGGATTTTTCCGATGCGGTTCAAGATGGTCTTCACGTAGCGGTCGCGCTGGTCAAGGTCCTTGACAAACAACTCGTTGGCACAGAGGCATACGATGACATAGGTAGGGTCTACCTTGTTGAGGAAATGCTTCAGGGTGTCAGTCTCCGCCCATATCTGCGAGGTGGAGCTGTACCACACCACGGTGTGCAGTTCATGTCCGTTCTGCTCTGCATAGTCGTTCAGACGCCGATTGAGTCCTTCAAGCATAGAGTCGCCGAAGAAAAGGATGCGCTGCCTGGTCGTATCGGGATGCTCGCGTGCTGTCCGGATACTGTCCTCGCGCACTTTGGCCAACGCAGCGAGCCCCGCCTCCACCGACGAATCGGCGGGACGGGGCTCGAAAGTTTTTGCCATATTGACCTTTTTCAGACGAACATCGAAACGGATCTCACTCTTGCAGAGAGCATATCCCAGCACCACACACAAGGCCGTAGCCAACAAGAGCAGACTTTTCCATTGGTTCTTCATTCGTCGGCGGTTCCTTATTGCATATCGTAGACAACCTGCATGATCTGCTTGCCCAGCTCATCGGCCTCTTCCATTGAAGACGCTTCGCTGTAGACACGGATGATAGGCTCCGTGTTCGACTTGCGCAGGTGTACCCATTTGTCGGGGAAATCAATCTTCACGCCATCAATATCGTTCACCGATACGTTCTCCTTGCCGCTGAACATCTCTTTCACTTTCTTCAAGATGGCATCGACATCGGTTTCAGGGGTCAGGTCGATGCGGTTCTTCGCAATGCTATAATCGGGGAAAGTGGCTCTCAGTTCGCTCACCTTGCACCCTTTCTGTGCCAGCGACGAAAGGAAGAGGGCAATGCCAACGAGTGCATCGCGCCCGTAGTGACTCTCAGGATAGATGACGCCGCCATTGCCTTCGCCTCCGATGACGGCACCCACTTCTTTCATTTTCGTCGTCACATTCACCTCACCCACGGCAGCTGCCGTATACACTCCACCGTGTCGCTCGGTGACATCGCGCAACGCACGGGTTGAACTGAGGTTGCTGACGGTGTTGCCGACGGTGTGACTCAACACGTAGTCGGCCACGCTGACCAGCGTATACTCTTCGCCGAACATCCGCCCGTCCTCGCAGATGAATGCCAGACGGTCGACATCAGGATCCACAACGACGCCGAGGTCGTACTTTCCCGTGCGCATTTCGTCCATAATTCCCTGCAGATTCTTCTCCAAAGGTTCGGGATTATGGGCAAAATTGCCAGTCACTTCCTTATTCAGGAATGTGGCCTCAACGCCCAGTTGCCTGAACAACTCAGGTAGAATGATGCCTCCCACGCTGTTAATGGTATCGACACAAACGCGGAACTTGGCCTTCTTGATGGCTGCAAGGTCGACAAGTTTCAGCTGAAGAACACTGTCGATGTGGCGCTGATCGAACGAATGATCTTCCGTATATGAACCGAGATGCTCCACGTCGGCATACTCGAAGTCTTCTTTTTCAGCAATGGTCAGCACTTCGTTGCCATCGGCCGCCGTCAGGAACTCACCCTCATTGTTGAGCAACTTCAGCGCATTCCACTGTCGGGGATTGTGTGAGGCAGTGATGATGATGCCGCCGTCGGCCCCGCTCATGCGGACGGCCAGCTCGGTTGTTGGTGTTGTAGCATAGCCAATGTCGAGCACATCGTAGCCCATTCCCATCAGAGTGCCGCAGACCACCTGTCGCACCATGGGGCCGGAAATTCTTCCGTCGCGTCCGACAACAATCCGATTGGACTTTCCTTTGCCTTGTCGACGAATGAACGTTGCATAGGCCGTGGTAAACTTCACAATGTCGAGGGGGTTCAAAGTATCCCCTGTCTGTCCGCCTATCGTGCCGCGGATGCCAGATATAGATTTGATAAGTGTCATATTCCTCTTTCGTATGTTATTTCATAGAGATAGGGTATCACATTGGTCGTTGCGCTCTGCGTGCCTTGTGCACTCGGTATGATAACCTTGACCTTCGCAATCTCGTCGGTTTCTTTCTCCGGTCGACCAACGTTGATATAATAGAAAGGCGCCAGCCATCCTGCCGGTACAGATGCTCCGTATGCAGCGTACATCAAACTTTGGTTGGCGATAAACGATGCGCTGTAGCTGTCACTCGTACGGGTGACACTCATTTTGTCGACGAAGACGATGCTTTCCTGGTTGTTGTTTGAGAAAGTGACGGCGTCGGTAAACAGGTTGCGCTCGGTGAAACGGCAAAGCACGGTGGCTGTCTCACCCTTTTCCAGGGGTTTTCCGCAGCCCTTGCGCACAATCTGCATGTACACACCGCTACTGTTGATAAGCACATACTCATTCCGCTCAACATCGGTCGTATAGTCCTGATTGCGGAACACTTCCTCGCTGATCACGCTGATAGCATTCTTACTGATATAGGCCTTGATGGCGTCGTTCTCTTTCTCTTTCTGCTCTGCATACGTCTCATAATGGCTGCATGCAGCAAAAGCCGTCATCAATGCGACGGCCGCTAATGCCAAGAGTGATTTCTTCATTTTCCCTATCTCATTGTTATATTGGCTGCAAAGGTACAAAAAACTTAGCACTTCGCCGACATGACTAACCTATTTTTGCATTAGCTATGCAAAAATTAACAGCGAAGGAAACCTTTTTGAACGAATAATGGGCTGCAATCACAATTCACTGATAGCCTGCCGCACGATTTTCTCAGCCTCCTGCATCGAGCAGTATAGCCGTCCTCCCGATGCATTCAGATGCCCACCGCCGTTGAACCAACGCTCGGCAATCTTCGTACACGAGAAGTCGTCGACACTGCGCAGGCTCACCCAGATGAGATTATCGCGCTCCGTATCTTCGCGCAGTGAGATGCTAAGCCGCATGTTCTTGATCTGAAGCGGCATGTTGACGAGCCCTTCGGCGTCGCCTTTCACATAGCGGAAATGCTTCAGATCCTGTCGCGTCAGCGCAAAATAGCAAGCTCGTTTCTCTGTAAACACCTGAAGTTTCTGATAGAGCACGTAACCAATCAGCCTCATGCGCCACTCACTGTAGTTATTGTAGACGTTACGATAGATTTTGTCCTTGTTGATGCCTTTCGTAAGCAGCTGGCTGATGATGAAATAGACCTCGGGAGCTGTACTGTTGTAAGTGAATCCTCCCGTGTCGGTCATCATTCCGCAATACAGAGGAACGGCGGCTTTCTTGTCCATCATCTCAAAATCGCCGAGCTGCCAGATGACGCGGAACACTGCCTCGCATGTACTGCTGAGCTCGGGATGGGAGATGCAAACGTCACAGGGAATGGCAGGATCGGGATGATGGTCGATCATAACCTTTCTGGCAGGACTGGCAATCATCACCTCGCCCAGTTTTTCCATACGTTCCGGTCTGTTGAAATCCAGACAGAACACCAGGTCGGCATCACCGAACGCAGCATCAACACGCTCCGTATGCTTGTCGTAGCGCACCAGTTTCTCGGTGTTTGGCAACCATTGCAGGAAATCGGGAAACATGTCTGGCACGACCATCAACGGATTCTTTCCTTGCTGGCGCAAGTATTCCGACCATCCCAACACCGAACCGATGGCATCGCCGTCTGGATTCTGATGGCAGCAGACGATGATTTTCTCAGATTCTGCTATCAACGAGCGCAGATGATCCAAGTCTAATTCATTCAATAAATTGATATCCATGGTTTGTTTTTGTTCGCAAGCAATGAATCCCTTACTGCCGGGAACACAGAGAAGTCTGTCGTGCGACGACATCTCCATGTGCCCGGCATGAGGGAGAATTAAGAAGCAATGTCCGTGCGATCAGAACAACTTGGCAGGATAGACACCTTCGTCTACCAGTTGCTGAATGCGTGCAACCGTGCCTTCACGGTCGGCAGCGTAGGTCACGCCGAACCATTTGCTTGTGGTGTCGAGCACCTTCACCGTGGCGGTCTTCTCGTTGATGAGTTTGTTCACCATCAGCGGAATGAAGAACTCAGCCTTCAGGTTCTCCATGTTCTTCGGATCACTGAGGAACTCCTTGAAATATGCCTCGCTATGCTCGAAATAGTCGGGTGTGAAGCCCCACATATTCATCGAGACGGGCGTATTGTCGTCCACGACAACCCATTTGCCTTCTTCATCCTTATAGCGGATAGGCTCTGCAGCGGCACCGGCATTGCTGCCATCCTCGGCACAACGCACAATCTCCGTACGCTCCACCACCGTTGTCAGGTTCTCGTTCTCGTCCTTCGAGCAGATACCGCGCGCCACGGTACCGTTTTCGCTCAACGTGTTACCCACACGGAATCCAACCATGGCATACTGGTTGGTGGCACCGTCGGGAAGATCGGCAAGGAATTTGCCAATCACCTTGAAAGCGTCGCGGTTGTAGAAGTCGTCGCAGTTGATGACGCAGAAAGGCTCCTTGATGACGTCCTTACCCATCAGCACGGCATGGTTTGTACCCCACGGTTTGACGCGGCCCTCAGGAACACTGAAGCCCTCGGGCAGTGCATCGAGCCCCTGGAAACAGAGTTCACAGGGAATCTTGTCTTCATACTTCGACAGGATCTGCGTGCGGAACTGCTCCTCGAAATCCTTGCGGATGACCCATACCACCTTGCCGAATCCAGCCTCGATGGCGTCGTAGATACTATAGTCCATGATGGTCTCACCGTTAGGTCCCAGACCATCGAGCTGCTTCAGGCCACCATAACGGCTGCCCATACCAGCAGCAAGCAAAAACAATGTCGGTTTCATGTCGTATTCTGTTATGATTTGTTTAAAGATTCTCTATTCCCATCATCCTTTGGCAACGTTGAACCATCCTCCTCGTTTCTATGCAGAATCGGTCGGTACGGCGCGTTGCCAGCTGAAGGATTGTGCAAAGATAGGTAATTTTCGCGAAAGAAACGAAGATGAAAGCATAAAAACTGCAAAAACATATCAGAAAGGATAGCCCACGGCCAGATGGAGAGCCTGTCCGTCTTTAAATTTCGGTATGTTAAAGAAGCCGCTTTTGTTCGTTTCATACGGCACGTGCAGACCTATTCCCCAGTCCAGACGCAGCACGAGGAAATCCATATCGTAGCGCAGACCGATTCCTGTTCCCACAGCCATCTGCTTCCAGAAGGAGCCGACACGGAACTTGACATCGCTTTCATCGGCCTCACCTCCCACGCTGCTGTGGGCTTTGTCCAGTTCCCACACGTTACCCATATCGAGGAAGATGGCACCCTGCAGGTTTCCGAAGAGGCGGGTGCGGTATTCGAGATTGCCTTGCAGCTTCACGTCGCCGTTCTGCAACAGGTAGGAATAGCGGCCGTCGCTGTAACCGCTGAAGCGTCCCGGACCGATTCCTCTCACGGTGAAAGCCCGGATGCTGTTCGCTCCGCCCACGTAGAAGCGCTCGCTGAATGGTGTTGCCGCACTGTTGCCATAGCTATACACCACTCCCGCACTGACATGTCCCACCAGCTGCGAGGTGTTGGTGAGTCTCCAGTGTTTGGTGAAGTCCGTTTCCACTTTCAAGAACTGTGAGTAAGGGTTCTTGAACAGTTCCTTTCCCGTTTCGTTCCATTTCTTGCCTGCCGCCAAATAGGTAAGGGCGGTCAGGTTGCCGGCCTCCGAGAGCGTCACTTCCCATGAAATGGGGTTGTGCTTCGACGACGGACTGACGTACGAGTATGTGTAGCACATCTTCGGTATGAAGACGTCGGTCATGGTCACCATCAGGTATTCGTTCTCTACAAGAATCGCCTTGAACTGATCGGTCGACTTCGCCAGATGCTGATAAGTGATGCTTAGCGGCGACAGCTCATGCCGGCTCGTTTCTGTCCGTTGCCAACGATAGGTCCACTCTCCTGCGAAGTCCACCATCTTGAAGAAGCTCGGTCGGTTCAGCGTGTTCCTCGACAGTTTGGCCAGTGTTGAGGGTGTGTTGATGTAGCGGAGCCTGCGCAGTCGCTGTCGGCGACGAGCCAAGGCGGCACTGTCGAGCGGCTCCGAGCTTTGTCTGCGCATCCGGTTCTGCCGCCGTTGGTAAGCCCATTCGCGCCACGGCAAGAGAATGCGAGGGAACTCCACCGACGCATCGATACCATATTCGTAGCTGTTCATCTGCTCCGACTGTCCTGTGGCACTCTTCGAGCGTTGCCACTCATACGACCCGTGGAGGTTCACGTCGAGCAGCTCGCCTCCTCTGAAAGCGTTGCGCTTGGTGATACCCACACGCAGTTCGGGACCAATTCGCCCTGTCGTCCGCCCTTGGATATTCGTTTCTATATAGGTGTCGTAAGGTTTTTCCAACACGCAGTTCAGCACCAGGTCCAACGTGTCGGGAGTCAGCGTCCGGCCATTCATCATCGAGGCCGTGGGAATGGTGTCGTTTCTGCGTTCACGCGGCGTGAAAGCGAAGTCCACCATCGAGAAGATGCCTGTACTGTTCAGCTTGGAGATGGTCTCCAGATAGCTGTCGTAGCTATAGGGCTGACCATGGCGCAGACGCATGGCGTTCATGATGACGCTCAGTCTCACAGGCGGGCGTCGGCCGTTGAAGCGCACATGGAAGAATCGTCGTCCCAGGGTGTCGTTGAGTGCCTGCATGAACGTTTTGCGAAGATCAATGTCCACATTACCTATATACCACCGCCGGAGCGCAGCATCGGGTAGTTCGTCGGCAAGCTGCAGGCGCAGGCTGGCCTTTCCCGGCTCAGCAAGGGTGTCGGCCAGATAGGAGGCGTAGCCTTTCTGGTAGTAATAATAGCCATTGTTGCGGAACAGCGTCGTGATGCGGCTGCGCTCGGCATCGAGGGCTGCCACCGTGAAGGGGTCGCCGGCACGGATTTCGGCCATGTCGGCATTCTCGCGAAGCAAGCTGTCGGCCTCGTCGGGGAACCCCACATACTGCATGGAGTCAACGGTGAACAGCTCGCCCATGCTCACGGTGTACCCTATCTTGCTCTTCTTGGGATTCTTCAGCGGAACGATTTCATAGTTCACCTTTCCGTGGAAATAGCCGTGGTTGCGGAGCACCGACTGCGCTACCGATGCCCGCAAGGCAGGGTTCACCCAGCTCATCAGCACCGGTTGCTTGCCAAAGGCTTTCGTCACCCACTTCGAGAAACGCGTGTCTTTCTTCGAGAAGGCATTCCATATCCACAGGCCGTAGGGAAACGGCGTGCGGTAATAGCTGCTGCCGAAAAGGGCTCCGTTCGGCGCCGTGGCCAGAGCAGCTTCAACCTCCTCTTGTGTCGAGATGAAATTCTGGTTGTGCTCGTAGTCCTTATAGGCTATTTTCGTCAGTCCTACAAACAGCTGGTCGTCGTCGGGGATATGCTTGGTTGTCGAACAGCCCGTCAGCACGAGCGCCAGGAGCAGAGCGAAGCCGATGAGCCCCGTCTGTCCCTTCATTGCTGTTCTGTCCTCTATTCTGTTCTTCATACGGTCATTCTTCTTTTCCTTTCAAGCCACTCACGCCGTTCCTGACCGAGTCGGCAGGGGCATTGGTCGGTGGTGGCAACTGTTCTCTGTCGTTCTTGAAGCGGAAGATATCCTTGAAATGCTGCAACGTTCGCCGCCAGATGAAACCGCCGCCATAGAGCTGCGTGTAGCCTTCGAGCCAGTCGTAGGCGTTGTTGTCGAAAAACAGCTTCACGTATTTGTTCGCCGTGTCGTCGAGTCGGTATTCCAGCGACACATTGTCGAAGAACGATTGCTTGCCGTAGACATCGCTTCCTGTTGACACCTTGCCGCCGATGGAGAACTTCACGCGGTTGTTCCAGAACCGTTTGGCAAACTTGAACGAGTAGTCGGTGTGCATAGCGCCCGAGGCATCGGTGGCATTGTCGAGGCCGATGCTCAGGTCGAGCGTTCGCAGCGCATTGCCCGTGATGTTGTTGATCTCGCTTTCGAGGAACGAGCTCAGGGCTCCGTTCATCGAGAATCCGCTGGTGTTGCCGTCGGCGAGATACATGCCCGTGGTGAGCATCGTCACGGCCAGCTTGCCACGCTGTTCCTTCGACATGCTCTGCAGCTCGTTGTGCAGCTGCATGTCCTCGGGGGCATCGAGCGTGAACTCCAGTCCCATGTCGTTGAGCGTCTTGGTGATGATCACGCCGCAGTCGAAGTCGACGCCGCGCCCCACCCCGTTGCTGTTCGACACGGTGGCCTTCGTGCTCTCCGTGGCCGTGATGTTCAGGCGCGGGTTCATCACGTCGCCCGTGAATTCTATGTAGCTGCCGTCCTGAATGGTGAATGTCTTCAGCGGGATGATGGGCAGCGAGTATTTCATCTCTCCGTTGGCCAGCGTGTAGCGTCCGGTCATTCGCAGGTCGGTCACATTATTATATTGCATGCGCAGCGTGCCGCCGCCCATCAGGTCGATGTAGTTCGAGTGGTCGCTGTTCAGGTAGGCCATGATGTGTGCACCCTGTGCCACGGCCATCGTCAGGTCCATGTTGAAGCCGCTCAGCGGCGGTCTCGACACGACGGTCTGCGTGGTGTCAGTGAAGTCGGTGAACTTCACCAGCTCGTCCAGCTGGTTGTCGGTGGTCAGCGGTGAGTCGCGCAGCACGTACGACATGTCGGTCGTGCCGAGCACATCAAGCTTGCCGCGCATGTTGAGGTTGTCGAGCCGACCCGTCATCGATCCGATGAAGTTGACGAACGCCTTGCCGAAAGCCACGCTGCGCGGGTTCTCCTTGGCGTTGATCAGCTCATAGTTGTCGGCGCGCATCCTCACGTTCATCGTGATGCGGTCAAGGTCAGAGAAGTTCAGGTTGCCGTTCAGCACCAGCGGGTTCGTGCCGTGAGAGAACATCTTGAAGTCTTCCAGCTGCAGGTTGCTGCCCACGATGCGCACGGGGTCGTCGGCAAACCGCATGTTCAGACCGTAGGGATCGCTCACCAGGAAGCACGAGTCGAGCACCATCTCGCCGTTCACGCGCGGACGGCTCAGCGGACCTTTCACGTCGAGCTCGCCTTCGCTGTATCCTCTCAGACCGATCACCTGGTCGGGCACGAAGCCGTTGACGAGCGACAGGGGCAGATGCGACAGCGTCACCTTGGCGTCGAGGTTTCCTTCACCCTTTCCGCTGTAGGTTCCAACCACCGAGCCCACCTCGTTGCCTTCCACGGTGAGAATGCCGTCGACATAGTGCGAACCGTCGTCTTCAGGCATATACACGAAGTCGGTGCCCACGGTGCCCATCTTTGTTCCCTCGTACACCAGACCGCTCACCTCCATCGACGACGACACCGTGGTGCGCGTCTCTTCCTTCACGAAGTGATAGTCGCCGTCCACCAGTCCTTCGATGCGCGGCATGTAGGGAATCACGGAGCTGATTTCCTTCAGGTCGAACTTGTTGAGCGAGAGCGTCAGGTCCTGCAGGGCCTCCTCGTTCTCGTCGTCCGAGAACACCTTCAGACCCGTACCGTCCTCGGCCAGGATGTTCAGCTGCGCCGAGATGCGCTTGTTGTCGGCCAGGAACACGTAGTTGTCGTCGTTGATATGCGCCTTGCGGTAGGCAATGACGGCATCGTCGGTGAGCATGTGCAGACGTATGCCGTTGGCTTCCATGGCCGCCTCGGCTCCCAGCTGCAGTCCCAGCTTCTCCTGTTCGTCGAAATAGCTGATCTTCAAGCCGGCGCCCCGTTCGAGCAGATAGCCGTTGAAGAGCGTGTTGAAGACGAACTGCGGGTTCTTGCGGTTGTTGCGCACCTGACCGTTGAAGGTGATGTTGGTGCTGTCCGACACGAAGTTCAGCCGCAGCGTGTCGATGAGCATGCTGTCCTTCATCAGCGACACGAGCTCCGACCGTCCGTTCAGACCGTATTCGGGCGATGATGTCAGGTTGATGTTGGCATCGGCGAAGTGGAAACCCTCGCGCTGCAGCATGCGGCTGAACACGTTGTCGCCACCGCTCTGCAGCCGTATGCGGGCATCAGGGAACAGTCTGCGCAGGGCCATCTGGTCGATGCGCTTGTCCTCCAACTGCCGCTTCACCTCGTCGGCCAGCTTCGTTCCCACCTTCAGCAGGTCCTTGTAGCCGCCCGAGGCATCCATGTCGAGATTGAAGTCGCCCGTGGAGACGACGGCATGGGTGGTGTCGCGCCGTGTCAGCACGTCGATCACCACGTCGTCGGGGATATATGTCTCCTTCGCACCTGACAGACGGATGCTGCCGGCGCGTCCCTTCACCTGGTAGAAGTCCTTCATGTCGGTCTCCACGGCCACGTGGCCGTTCAGCTCCACGGTGGTCGGTTCGTCTGTCAGGTGCAGGTTGTAGAGGTCGGCATGGCGCAGGTCGGTGCTCACCGTGGCCTCCACGTGCTTGGTGTTCATCAGGGCATCAACGTTGATATTGCCTTGCAGCAACGCGTTGTCGGCCACGATGTCGGCGGCCACGCGCCCTTTGTCGACGGTTGCCGTCGCTGCCATGTGGTCAAGGTTGTACTCACCGTATCTGAACGTCGTGATGTTGGCCTTGGCTTGAAGATGTGTCTTGGGCGAGAAGAAGTCTGTTCCTGAGCCTTTCACGCTGACCGTTCCTGTGAAGTCGCCGATGTCTGAAGCGGGAAGGAAATGCCTCAGCTGGAGACCGTTAGCCTCGACGTCGGCATCATAGCGCATGCCGCCGCGGGTGTCAACCGTGCCCCGGGCCTTCAGCCGTCCCCTGCCCTCAGTGGCCACCACGTCGGCGCTATATTTCGGACCGTCGGCTCGCACGTTGCCCTTCAGCCCGATGCCTTTCGGAATGCGCAGGCCGTCGAGCGACTTCGGGGGCACGAGTGCTGAGAGGAAGTCGATGTTTTGTGCCTTCATGTCCACGTCGACGTTGGCCTTCAGGCGCTCTGTGTCGTTCAGGTTGCCAAGGGTTCCCTTCGCATTCAGGTTGAAAGCGCCGGGCAGACGGGCATTCAGTCCCGTCAACTCCATGCGCTCCATGTTGCCGGCCACCACCGTCTTCACCGTCAGCGGCTGGTTGGGCCATCGGCGAACGAAGTCGGTGGGCATTCCGCCGAGCAGGCGCATGATGTCTTGCTTGCCAAAGGTGCCGTCGGCACGCAGGTGCACCTTGCCCGGAACGCTGTCGCTGAAGGCGTTCTGGTCCATCACGAAGTGGGCGTCGAGCACGCTCTCAGGTGTTCGCAGTTTCATGTCGGGCAGGTAGATGCGCGTGCTGTCCATGGCTATCTTTCCGCTCAGGCTGTCCACCTGCAGGCCGCTCTTCTCTCTCATCGAGGCCGAGCGCACGCGCAGGTCGAGCTTCGGCCCGCTGAACGCGAGCGAGTCGACGCCGAGATGGATATTGCTCAGCGCCAGGTGGTTATAGTCGAGTCCTGGGATGGCTTTCGCGCTCGTGTCGTCGTACGTCAGCGCGCCGTCGTTCCAGTCCAGCTTCCGTATCTTGTAGTCGCCCGCCCCGAGGTCGAACGTTCCGCCCTCGGCCACGGTGTTGCCCAGATAGGCAGCCACCCGAAGGGTGTCGCCGGGCATGCTGAGGGCCACGTGGCTGCGCTCCACCTTCAGGCGGTCCACGTCAATGCGCCATCTGTTCGTACTCTCGGTCGTGTCGGGGGGCACTGAGTCGGGCAGCACCACGCTCACGTTGGCGTCGGCCAGCAGCGCATCGTCCAGCCGAAGCGTCTTGCCCTTCAGGTCGATGCCGTGGCTTTGCAGGCTGAGCCTGCCCACGGTGCCCTTCACCCACGCATCCTTCACGAAGTCGGTCGTGTTGAACGCTACGCTCTGCAGGTCCAGCTCGTCCACCTCGACCCTGCTGTCGAGCAAAGGTTTCAGCTGAACGTCAACCACTGCACGGCCGATCATCGCCACGGTGTCCGTCTGCTGCGTCAGCGAGTCGGTGCGCAGCACCTTCACGCCCTCCATGCCCAGGCGCAACGGGAACTCCAGCCTGACATGCTCCACGCTGATGTCCATCCCCGTCTCTTCAGAAGCGATGCGTGCCACGTGCTTCACTGCCCACTCCTGAACGGGCGGCACATAGAGCAGCACGGCCAATACAACGACCAGCAGCACCGGAATCAGCACTGCCAGACCAGTCCACTTGAGCACTTTCTTCATTCTACAGTCTTTTTCTCCCTCTCCATCTGAATCCCACTGGCCTCCACTCTCCACTTTCCACTCTCCACAATCTCCTCCCCTCGGGGAGGCCGGGAGGGGGTCATCTCTCTCTCGGGGAGGCCGGGAGGGGGTCATCTCTCCCTCTCCTTCGGGGAGGGCCGGGGTGGGGCTTTAATACTCGAAATGCGGGATAGGCTTCAGTTTGAAGAGGTTCTTGCGGTGTTTGTCGTCGATGAGCGCCTTCGTCTGAGCATCGTCACACTCACCCGTGCGTATGTAGCGGTCGAGAACAGCGTAGGTGAAGCCCAGGTTGTCCTCGTCGCTCTTGCCGCAGAGACCGTCCGACGGCGTCTTCTCCACCAGCTCGCGAGGCAGTCCCAGCTCTCGTCCCACGGCTATCACCTCCTCCACGGTGAGACCGCCCAGCGGTGCGAAGTCACCGGCGGCGTCGCCGTAGCGCGTGGAGTAGCCCACCCAGTCTTCCGACAGGTTGCACGTGTTGGCCACGCGCCCGTTCATCGACTGCGACACGGCATAGATGGCCGTCATGCGCAGACGCGGCGGCATGTTGATCACCGTCTGTCTCGACACCTCAGCCTCCAGCGTGCCCAACTGCTCCTTCACGGCGGCCATCAGCGCGTCGTAGGCCTGGCCGATGTTCACGCTGCACGAGCGGATGCCCAGATGGCGGATCAGCCGAAGGCTGTCGTCGATGTCGGGCTGTACACCGTTGGGCATCGTCACGCCGATGACGCGATCCTTGCCGAGAGCTTCGGCACACAGAGCAGCCACCACGCTGCTGTCCTTGCCGCCCGACACGCCGAGCACAGCGTTGCATCCAGGGCCGTTCTCTTCAAACCAGTCGCGGATCCATTGCACCGCCTGATCCTTCACTTCCTTCGCATTGAATGGTTTCATTGTCACTTGATCATTTATCAAATTATGCATTATGCATTATAAATTATGCATTATTTAGCCCCGCAGGGGCGCATTTGTGTCTGCAAAAATACAGATTTTGTTCCGATTGACCAAACATTCTTTATCATTTATCATTTTTCATTTATCATTTAGGGCCGCAAGCCGCTTTATCATTTATCATTTATCATTTGTCATTTAGCCCGCAGGCCGCTGTCATTTAGCCCCGCAGGGGCGCATCATTTAGCCGGTACGGGCGTCAAAGTCATTTGAATTGCAGAGCAAAATCAATTAAATCGCATAGCAATATAAATTGAATTGCAGCGCAAAATCAATTAGATTGCAGAACAACACAAAATGAATGGCAGGGAAAAACGAACGGCATGGCATTTCAAACGCATTCATCCGGCAAAATAAAACGCCTCGTTTTCCCTCTGCAGAGAGCAGAACTTTCCTCACCGCCCCGTCCTTCATCCTGACGATGTTCAGGCCTTTCGCGGGAGAGGTGAGTTGGCGGCCGTCCAGCGAGTAGCGCGAAACCACATCAATTCCATCTGCGCTTACTTGTTCGACACCTGTCATATCGGTTTCCACATAATTGTCAAACTCCTTCCACCCAGGTGTATATCTTGGTGCGCTGGCTCACCGACAAAGTCTCCGACATTTGCTTGCCGGTGATTGTCGGAGACTCTTTGATAAGATTAAGCATTTTCTGCTGACGCTCAGTGAGTTTCGTCTCCGACACGTCTCATTCATGGTCTCCGACATTTTGTGTGTCGGAGGAGGCGAAGATAACGGTCTGGAATTGGGTCGGAGTAGATTTGAACACAGGCTTAAGTTCGTCTTTATAACCTTCCAAAGCTTTGGTCTCATTACAAATGCGTGTGAGTCCACTGCCTCGTTTCTCCATATAGTCAAGTTGAGCCATTACGTTTGCAAAAATGGGATTGCGCCTTTCTGAAGAAACGTCTGCGATGTCTAAATCTTGAATCAGCAAACCATTATACCTTGCAAAGGTACTCATTTTTATCGAAAGTAAGGAATTTGTTTACCGTATCACGCGTAGTTTAAGCAAATTTTGTCTAAAACAAGGCTGTGATATAACAAAAAGAAACGATTTCTTGGAAAATTCATTACCTTTGCCAACAAATTCGATGACGATGGAACAGAAATTCAACAATAATCG
>DEJE01000008.1 GCA_002353205.1 Prevotella sp. UBA2756
ATGATAGGTCGCGGAGAGAGAGGGATTCGAACCCCCGGTGCCTCTCAGCACGACGGTTTTCAAGACCGTTGTAATCGACCACTCTACCATCTCTCCTTGCAGTTGCGAAAACTGGCTCTTGGTCTTAAAGCGTTGCAAAGGTACTTTGTTTTTTTTGAAACGCCAAATTTTTAGTGTATTTTTTGTAGCAAAGAGCGTTTTCGCTGCTTATTTTGCCTGAAAAAGATCAGTAAATGCGGGACTTCGTCATCATGGTGGCCCATGATGAGTGATTCGAAGCCCGTTTTTTAAGCGCTGATGATTGCTCGTGCCCGCTGCAAAGCGAGGTCGATATGGTTGCAGATGTTCTCCTCACCGAGCAGCTGATTGAACCCGTTGTTCTTCAGAACGGATTCCACTTTGGGTACAACTCCGGAGAGCACGATCGTGATTCCTTCTTTCTGACTCATCAGACAGAGGTTTTCCAGGTTGTGCAAGCCCGTAGAATCAATGAAGGGAACCTTGCGCATGCGGATGATGCGCACCTGCGGACGATGACCATAGCGGGCCATGATGTCCTCGAAACGGTTGCCGGCACCGAAGAAATAGGGTCCGTTGATTTCGTAGACCTCTACGCCTTCGGGGATAGACAGGTGTTCCAGATTGCCCCGTTCCATATCAGCATCCTCGTTGAGGTCGATTTCGTCGAGAACGACGCGCACGTCTGTTGTTTCAGCCATACGACGCATGAAGAGCAGACAGGCACAGATCAGCCCCACTTCGATGGCGATGGTCAGGTCGAAGATGATGGTGAGGAAGAAAGTGAGGAGCAGGACCGTGACGTCGCTTTTGGGATTGTGCATCATGGCCTTGAACGAACGCCAACCGCTCATGCCGTAGCTCACCACAACAAGCACACCTGCCAGACATGCCATGGGGATATATTGAGCGAGAGGCATCAGAAAAAGGAATATGACCAACAGAGCTATGGCATGGATGATTCCTGCAACGGGTGTCCGGCCGCCGTTGTTGATGTTTGTCATCGTTCGTGCGATGGCACCTGTTGCCGGTATTCCGCCAAAAATCGGTGAGGCGATGTTCGCCAGACCCTGCCCGATGAGCTCTGTGTTCGAGTCATGGTGGTCACCGATGACACCATCGGCAACGGTTGCCGAGAGCAGACTCTCGATGGCTCCCAACACGGCGATGGTCATTGCTGGTGCCGCCAGTCCTTTGATGGTGTCCCATGTCAGTTCGGGAACGGTCGCTTCGGGCAACTGCGAACTGATGCTGAAACGGTCGCCGATGGTTTCAATGGAATCGATGCCCGCCATGTTTTTCAGCAGCAGGACAACCACGGTCATCAGGACAATAGCCACGAGCGATCCGGGAATGCTCTTTCCCAGTCCTTTTCGGTTAAATGGCAGTTGCGGCCATACGGCAATGATGACGACACTGACGATTCCGACAAGGGCACTCCACGCATCAATGCTTGACAGGTGGGTAAAGTAAGCTATCCACTTCTCGACGAAGTCCGACGGAACATGCTCTATCTGCATGCCCAGCAAATCCTTGATTTGTGTAGTGAATATGGTGACGGCAATACCGCTGGTGAAGCCAACGACAATGGGATAAGGGATGTACTTGATGATGGTCCCCAAATGGAGGACTCCAAGCAGGATCAAAAAGACACCGGCCATGAGGGTCGCTATGGTCAGACCTTGCATTCCGTAGTTCTCGATGATGCCGTAAACAATGACGATGAACGCGCCCGTAGGGCCGCCAATCTGAACCTTGCTCCCGCCGAAAGCAGAGATGATGAGACCAGCCACGATGGCGGTGATGATGCCTTTCTCTGGCGACACGCCCGAAGCGATGCCAAATGCGATGGCAAGCGGCAAGGCTACGATGCCTGTTATGAGCCCTGCCATCAGGTCGGCAGAGAAAGTCTTCCGGTCATATTGGCGTATCGTTGCGGCCATCTTCGGTCTGAACGTGCTTTTGGTGCTGGCAATGAAGTCTTTTTTCTGAAACATGTTATCCTGTATAATATTTAATAATGTAAAAGCCTTTTCCCGGATTGGGAGTGCAAAGTTATTACATTTCAGCGACATACAGCTATTCCGCCTTCCTGTTTTTCATCTTCGCACCATCTTTATTAATGTAAGTCAAGCCTAAAAAACGTAAATTCCTTGGTCATGTTCAAAACTCTTTCTATCTTTGCCACCGTATTATCACCAAAAGAAGACGATAAGATGAAAGCAAAAATCCTCACCATCGCATGCTTTGTGACGCTTGCCGTCGCATCGCTGTCATCGTGCTCGACGAAACTGCAGGCCATCAACCGCCTGGAAGCGCTGTCGGACGACCTCCGCGACAACAGTCGCTACTACTCACTGAGCGACTGGCAGCAGGCAGGCGAGCAGTTCATGAAGATCCGCAAAGACATTGCCAAGCATGAGTTCGACTACACGCCGGAGCAGAAGAAGCGCATCGGCGAGCTTGAAGGGAAGTGTGCCGGCTATATGGCCAAGGGGGCCAAAGAGGGCATCTTCGACAAGATCAAGGGTTTTGGCAACGAGATCAACGGTGTCATCCAGGGCATCCTCAATACCATGACCGACTTTGTGGAATAGCATGCGGCGCACCATCATCCTCTTTCTCATGGTGTGGCTCGCCGTCGGTGCCGGCCATGCGCAAGAGTCCCCCACCCCATCGCAGCCTCGCATCGGCCTCGTGCTCAGCGGCGGCGGTGCCATGGGAGCCGCCGAAGTGGGTGCGCTGAAGGTCATCGAGCGTTGCGGCGTGCCCATCCACTGCATTGCAGGCACCAGCATCGGCAGCATCGTCGGCGCCCTTCACGCACTGGGGTATCGTGCAGAAGAGCTCGACTCCCTCTTCCGCTCTCAGCGATGGGCTCAACTCTTCGCCGGCGGCAACCTTGTGGGCTTCTTCGAGCGGTTCACCACCCCGGGCGACACATGCGACTTCTCGACCCTGCCCATCCCCTTCGCCTGCGTGGCCGTCGATATGCAGACACAGCGCGAGGTCGTCCTCACCCGTGGTTCGCTGGCTCGAGCCATGCGTGCCAGCATGGCCATCCCCGGCGTCTTCAAGCCCGTAAAGATTGACGGGCGCCTGCTCATCGACGGCGGCATGCTCAATGTGCTGCCCACCGACGTGGCAAAAGCCATGGGAGCCGACATCATCATCGCCGTCGACGTGCAGCAGAAAGACCATCCCACGCGCCATTTTTCCCTGAAGAACATCCTCGGCATCGGTGGTTTCCTCGACTGGGCCGTGTCGCGTCCCGACTGGCGCAAGTACAACGCGAACCGCCGTCTGGCCGACATTTACATACGTCCCGACCTGAGCGGCTTCAGCGTCCTCGACTTCAACGCTTCCGACATCGCGCGCATGATCGAACTCGGCGAAAAGGCGGCCATGCAGCACGAAGAAGCACTGCGAGAGCTGAAGCGTTGAAGAGTTAAGTGCTGAAGAGTAGTTTGCTTTGAGAACTCTTAACTCTTAATTCTTCGCTCGAGCTACGCTCGCTTTGCTTGCAAAGAACTCTTAACTAAAAAGTGGGGCCATCCGCTCGAACGGACAGTCCCCACCATAACTTTTCAAAACGAAGCCGCCGCACCGGCAACAGAGCCGACCCGACAGCGCCACCACTTACTTGTTCTTCAGCAAGTCGCGGATCTCGCCCAGCAGTTTCTCCTCTGCCGATGGCTCGGGAGCAGGAGCGGGCTCTTCTTCCTTCTTCTTGTTCAGCTTGTTCATAGCCTTGATCATCAAGAAGATACAGAAGGCCACAATCAAGAAGTCGATAATGTTCTGGATGAACACGCCGTATTTCAGTTCAGCATCACCAACCTTCGCAATCAGACCAGTGAAATCGACACCACCTGTGATCACACCGATCAGAGGCATGAGAACGTCGTCGACCAAAGAACTGACAATCTTACCAAAAGCGCCGCCGATGATCACACCGACTGCCATGTCCATCACGTTGCCCTTCATGGCAAACTCCTTGAATTCTTTAATGAAACCCATAACAAAACGATTTAATAATTATTAATGTTAAAATGCTATCTTCATTTAGCAATCTCCGCCGGGGGAAGACATCAAAACATCTTTTTTCGGCCCGTCGGCGTCGATTTTCAATTTATTAATACTGAAAACTGATGCAAATATAGGAATTATTTTGTAACTTTGTGCCCGAAAACAGAAAAAATTTGATAAAAAGTGCGATTTTCTTAGCATTTACTTATATAACCCTTTAAAATAAAACAAGAAAAATGACAAAAGTAGCTATTAACGGCTTTGGCCGCATTGGTCGCCTCGCATTCCGTCAGATGTTCGAGGCTGAAGGTTATGAAGTGGTCGCCATCAACGACCTTACCAGCCCCAAGATGCTGGCTCACCTGCTGAAGTACGACACCGCTCAGGGTGGCTTCTGCGGCAAGATCGGTGAGAACAAGCACACTGTGGACTGCACCGACAACTCCATCATCGTCGATGGCAAGGAGATCACTATCTACGCTGTTCCCAACGCTGCTGAGCTGCCCTGGGGCGAGCTCGACGTTGATGTCGTTCTCGAGTGCACCGGTTTCTACACCTCCAAGGAGAAGGCTTCTGCCCACATCAAGGCTGGTGCCAAGAAGGTTGTCATCTCTGCTCCTGCCGGTAACGACCTGCCCACTATCGTTTACAATGTGAACCACAAGACTCTGACTCCCGCCGATACCGTTATCAGCGCAGCTTCTTGCACCACCAACTGTCTGGCTCCCATGACGAAGGCTCTGAACGACTTCGCTGCTATCCAGAGCGGTATCATGACAACCGTACACGCTTACACTGGCGACCAGATGATTCTCGACGGTCCTCAGCGCAAGGGTGATGTTCAGCGTGCCCGTGCCGGTGCCCAGAACATCGTTCCTAACTCTACGGGTGCTGCCAAGGCCATCGGTCTCGTTATCCCCGAGCTGAACGG
>DEJE01000022.1:0-46845 GCA_002353205.1 Prevotella sp. UBA2756
TTTTCTTACATCGAACTCACGTTCAAGTAAGCTCGGATGGCACTCGCTGCTCCATCCGTTGGCATCAGCCACAGATGAAACAGGATTATTAGAAGTAAGCGCTTGAGAATGGCTGTTGCCATTACCATTGGCAGACATTGGATTGGCATTACCTTGGACAGCCAGATTTGAAGCGACTGGATTACGATGATAATTTGGATTCTTAATGGGAGCATCCTGCCCGTCCACGAACCAGAACGCCAGACAGTGGATGGTGTGGATGGTCGTGCGGTTATTGGCAATGGATGTGAGAATCCCCACCTCGTTGAAGAGGTCAATCATTTTCTGTGCAGTCTTACGGTCACAGTGCCATAGTTCGGCGAGTTCCACTTTCGATATGGCAAACTGCCCGATACCGAGGTCAGCTGAAAAGTTCTTCTTCTGGTAACGGAAAGGCTCTATTGCCGCCAAAGAGAGAAAGGTATCAAGGGCTTTCATGCGGTGGAAGCCTTGGTTGTCATCTTTAAGGAAATCAAGCTGCTCTCTGGTCAGCAGGATTCCATACTTTACGTTTTTGTACTTCATTGTTTCTTTTGTTTGTGGCGAGGGCTGGCATTGGTCAGCCCTCAGCCGTTGTTAATAATATGATTTGAACTTGATTTGAATTGGACTTGAAAAAGGGTTACGAAGGGACGGCATCAGTTTCTTCCTGCCAATCATGCTTGTCCGGCTTTCGTTTGTGCGATGCAAGGATTGCATCGTTCTCCTCGTCCGCTGTCAGCGGTACAGCATTCCTGCGCTTCGTTTCCAGCCACTTGTCAAGCTCGTCCTGATACAGGATCCATCTTCTACCAGGCCTGGTTGCAGGGATGGTGCCATCCTCCAGTTTCATGTACATGGTTCCCCTGGGGATGTGCGTGTACTCGATGGCCTCATCCACAGTCATAGGCTTGTGGCGGTTCTCCTTTACGGGTTTACTACTCTCTGCCTGCTGTCTTGATAGCATGGCTCTCATGCCCATCACTTCATCCCGAAGCTGGGCGACGACCTGCGGGAGGTCGTTGAATGTCAAATTCTCGTTTTGCATAACTTATCACTATTTTGGTGAATTGGCTGCAAAGGAACTCAATGATGCCATGCTGATTCCGATTATTCACGATAATCCACGAATAATCATGTCAACATGAAATAATTGGGAAAAATATGGGCTACAAGGGGAAGAATGATATGGAAAAGGTAAGAATAGAGCTTGTGGCAAGGTTTATTGGTGCTCCCGACAGAAGATTACAAAACAGACAGTGGGCGAAAACCGATGCAATGACATCAGCTTTCGCCCACTATCGGGGGAATTGTCAAAGAAAGATGTGGAGGTGTATTAAAATTGAGTTTTTTCCAAAATATGGAATTTGCACTCGTTTTGGAAAAAACTCAATCAACGGGGAATATAAAGAACAGGCATGCAATCGTTATTTAAGACCCATGCAGCTTTGGCTTAAAAATCAGCGAAAACGAGAAAATATTATTGATTTTCGCTGATTTTTAAATATGAAATCTACTCGTAATGGAAGTGATAGTCACCATTGTACGGCTCATCTATCACGATGTTTCCTGTATCAGGCTGGAACTTGAAGTTGCGGATGCTATCCTGCTCGATGTCTCTCATCACATCCGGGAACATACGCTTGATAAAGTCTGCACGGACACGTCCCGTATAATCTTTCTTGCTGCCCAGTCTCTCGGCTATATTCCAGACAAAGTGCCGTAGGTCAAGGGTGGTAAGAGTGGACTTCAACCTGATGGGTACAGGAATATGTTGCCAGTCATCGGCCCGCTTTCTGATTGCATCACAGATTTTTTCCAATTCCTCATTATCATAGACATATGGGGACATGGTATGAGTTACATATTCCATGATGGCATCGATGGCATTCTGTCGCCTCTGTTCCTGCTCACGTTGATATTCTTTGCAACGTTGGGCATATAGGTCGGGCTGCTCTGAACTCGTCTCTGTCGTATCCGTAACCTCTTTTGTTGGTTCTGCTGAATCGGAAACCTCTACAGTCGTCTCTATTAGATCCTCGGATAAGGGTTCTTTTGCGGATTCTGTTTGAGGTAGAACTCCTGCCAAACATTCATGAACTTGTTCAATACTCATGTTGTCCGTTGAATCTTCTATTACAACTTCCGCTTCTTGGTCGGTCAGGGGTATGGTTTCTTTGCGTTGCCCGTTCTGCAATCTAAGTGGCACTTCTGCCAATACGGACTGGAACAGATAATAGACTGTCCCCAGTAATCCGCTGGAGATTACAAAGGTTACGAACTTGGCAAAGTTGTCTTGCCCGAAATCGTTGCCCACCTTCAATGACACGAAGAGGGAGATGGTGAAAATGATCATACCTGGGCATCCCCATACAAGGCAGTAGTCTCGTACTGCCATGTTTCCTGTCTTGCATTTTACGCTGTTCATATTTCTTGTTCCTTTTATTTTATTGATTTGTACATTTCGGAATTGTCGGTATCTGCCAGAACTCGGCTATGCGATTTCCTATGCAAAGTTACTCCGATTATTCCCGACTGCTCAAAATCTTCCGAAAAATCCGCTCCGTTTTTACATTAGTTTAGAAATTGGTTCTATCGAGTATGAAAAAAGAACCAATAATCATACTATAAAATGTTGTTGGACATGACGAAAGGGAAAGAAAAAGGGAGAAGCAATGCCCCTCCCCCAAGATGATACATATATATTATAGGTGTCCGATAGAACAAGATGAAAGTCGTTATTGCCCTACGACCTTTAGTTGCACCGTCTTCATCGGTTTGAGCGTGATGCGGTTTACTGACTCTCGTTTGCTTTCGTCTGCCATGTTCGCATAGATCTGTGTGGTCGAGACGTTCTTGTGACCCAACATGTGCTGAACGGTATAGACGCTTGTTCCTGCATCCACCTGTAGAGAACCGAATGTATGTCTGCTGCAATGAAACGAGATTTTCTTGGTGATGCCAGCGGCCTTCAGCCAGTTCTTCAAGGGTGTTTGTGTCATCTTGTCTGCAAAGCCGACGAAGACGGGGCCTGTTCCTCGCTCACCGATTAGTTCCAGAGCCTCGTCACTGATGGGATTGTTTACAAGTTCCTTTGTTTTCTGCATACGAAGTGTGACATACATTCCTCCGTCACCATAGGGCTGTATGTTCTCCCATGTGAGTTGCTTGATGTCGCTCTTTCTCAGACCAGTTAGACAGGCAAAGAGGAAGGCGGTTTTCAGAACAGGATATTGGCATGGGGTGTTCGCCAGCCTGACAAGTTCATCCTTGGACAGATGCTCTTTCTCCGTGGGGATGGTGTCTATGCGCTCCAAGAAGCCGTTGGGGTTCTCCATAATCTTATGTTCCCTGTAAGCAGTATGGAGGACGGCACGGAAGGTTGACCAATAGCCAGCTACGCTGTTGATGTGAAGTTTGTGTTCCGTGTGGATGGTCTGCGGAGCAGTCAGAAGATACTCACGGAACTTGTTGCACAGGTCAACGTTGATTTCATCGAAGCGGCACTTGCCATTGCAAAATTTGGCGAAGTGCTTATGGACGTGCTGCCACTTGCAGTTCTTCTTGTCTGCCTTCTGTTTGAAGTAGGCAAGGAAGTCGCCCTTCATCTTATTACGGTCAAAGAAGTCGTACCTCTCGTTCACTATGGACTCATAGCGACGGCAGCGTAGGGCTTCTGCCTTCTCGCGCATGCGGTCGTTGTAGTCCTTCTCGCGTTGAGATTTCGGCTTGGCATAGATGTAGATGCCGAGCGATTCATGGCGCATGACCTTCATGGTGGACTCGTCCCGATAGCCTGGGTAGTAGTCGAGATAGAAGGAAAGCTGTTCTCCGCCTTTGATTTTCCGTGTGCGGAGGGTCACGGTCTTGCAGATGTTACTCATACTTATATCTTTTTATTGTTAGTAATCATGGTGGAGCGTTTCTCCACGGGTGCAAAGGAACTCAATGATGACATGCTGACTCCGATTATTCCCAATAATCACTGAATAATCCGTCAGTATGGTAGAAATTCAGAATCCTGCATCCATCATTCCACTCATTTTCCGTTCTTCCATCACTCTCTCAACATCGGAACGGAGCAGGAGGTTAAGCCGTCCGACCTTTGTTTTCTCAATGTGCTTTACCTTGACGATGTGGCAGATGTTGGCTTTGGTCAATCCGTAGAGTTGCTGCACTTGCTCCACGGTATAATAGTTCTCATCAGAAAGGAGGTCGGTACGACGGAACTCATCAAAGTGGCTTTGAGAGTAGTAGGTGTGTCCGTACTCACGCTTGGTTGGAATCTTGTGGCGATGGGCGTAGGAACGAACTGCCGATAGATTGATGCCGTATCGGTCTGCCACTTCCTGTGGTGACAGCCAATCGACGATAGCATCAAGGTCTATGGTAGTGCCAAATACTGCATCAATGTGTTTCTTGCTGTAATAGTTTCGTCCTGCAATACGGCACATTGGAATCTGGTGACGCTTCGCTGATGCATAGAGCCAAGACTGCTTGACCTTATAAATCTGCTTTACCTCCTCGCCAGAGTAGTATTCAAGTACTTCATCGGTTGCACGTTCCTTCTTTGCCTTGTCCTTTGCAGAATTCTTTATTTTCTTGGAAACAGACTTCTTGGGCTTAGTACATGGCAGGACACGATTATAAGGATTGGCCGCAAACATCTTCTCGATGTCACTCCTGCGGACAAGAGCCATTCGGCTGCTCAACCGTGAGGCAGGCAACTTCCCTTGTTCTACGAGTTTATAGACATATTGACGGGTACAACCTAAAAGGATAGCTACTTTGGAAAAAGTCAAATACTCCTGTTGCTGGAGTTCCATCACCGGCTCGACAGCTCGAAGGAAATCCCTTTGTATCTTTTTCTTAGTTTCCTTCGCTTGCTCGGCACATTCTTCTGAGCAGTACTTCTGCATTCCGTTGTTTGTGGTGAAAACCTTGCCACAATAAGCACATTTTCTGGTCTTTGGCATACTTGCGATATTTATGGGTTCAACATTCCTTTTGTTGTGCCTCTCCGCAAGTAACCACAAGTTAACTCTCGACACCCTCTGTCAACTTTCGCCACAATGTTGCTTTACTCAAAAAGAGTTCAGGACTCTGTCAACTGTTGTAACCTGTCAGCAACCCTTGTCAACTCTCTCCACGATGTGGCAAAAATAAAGCTTCGTAAATTCCCTGCGGTAGAAATACGTTGCAAATTTATAGGGAATTTCCGAAGCAACCAAAAACAGTTTCCGAAGTGTTAAAATCCAAAAGTGACTGTAATACAATGATTTAAGTTCGATTAGTTTTCGTTATTCATGGTAGTTTAGAGGTCTCTAAATACATCCTTGGAATGAATGGTTTCCTATTTTTGTTACCGATTTCGGGATGATGATATTGGTAAGGCTTGAACAACCTTTGAATGCACTTTCTCCAAATACTGTTACCGAATTTCCAAAAACAATGTTGGTCAGGGCCTTACAATCTTCGAAAGCATGCCCTCCGATTACCGTCACCGAATCTGAAATCGTGACATTCGACAGGTCTTTGCAACCCTGGAAGGCTCTATCTTCTATTTCCGTCACCGATTATGGGATAATGATGCTCTTCAGACCACAACCAGAAAAAGCATGCCAACCAATTTTCGTCACTGAATCGGGAATTACCGTATTCCCACATCCAAAAATCAGTTCGTTGGTTGCCGTCTCGATAATGGCATTACAATTATTTCGTGAATCATATACTTTGTTGCCTTCTGAAACGACAATATTTGTAAGGCTCGTGCATCCTGAGAAGATGTTATAAACGACAAACTTCACTGAGTCAGGAATTACAACATTTGTCAAACCCGTGCAACCCTCGAAGGCACACGATTCTATTCTCGTCACCGAGTTGCCCATAATAATATTATTCAACCCCGTGCATCCAGAAAAAGCAGAAGGCTCAATTTCCGTCACCGAGTCAGAAATGATCACGGCTGCTATGTCCACACAATCTACAAAGGCACAAGCTTTGATCTTTGTTGACCTGTTGGAGATTTTCACTACATACTTCTCTGGACGCGACTCCAGCTTCGCCAGTTTCTTTTCCAATCCTTTAGAGTCCGATGCCTCAATCACGAGCATGCCTTCGTACATTTCTTGTTCTTTCTTTGCCATAAGTTAGTATTGCGATTCCCCTTTACATCGTGAGGTTCTAAATATTGTTTTCAGTTTCGCGCATTCAAAGCGCAAGTATAGCAACTTTTTCGCTAAAATTCGTTGCCCCCCCTTAAATAACGTTAAACGCTGTTTTTTGACGGGAACTCTCATTGAGACATCAGCTATTATGTGTTGTGCACATAAAACACATTATAGCATTAGTTGTTCTTTGAGAAACACAAACTTAACACAGGAATTACTCTATTAATTTTAAATGTTCAATATGCAGAACAAATTATTTAATATAATGTTTTGCTGACTGAACATTTTTGGTTATATTTGCACCTGAATTGTAATTCAAAGAAAATGGAAGCATTGATTAAGAGGCATCTGAACAGGATGCAGACAGTAAGACTCGATTTCGTCAGGAGTATGATGGATGAAATCGACTGGGATGACCGTCTGCTGATGATTAAAGGGCGACATCTCTGCCATTGATGACAGTTTTACGGTATCGACAGTATACGGAACACCTGACGAAAGGATGCCAAATAGTGACTTCATCTTGCGGATATTGCCCACGTCCAGTTTCCTCAACTGGGGCAGTTCCACTTCGATAATTGTATTGACGATATTCTCGATGCGCAGATAGTAATTGTTCTGGCCTTCTTTCAGGAAGGGATAGTAGCCGTAGCGAAGATACTCTGAAAACAGTGGCAGCGGGCGCAGCTGTGAATTAACCTCTGCACACAGACTGTTTCCTTCTGTCAGAATCTCCTGTAACGTTCTCTTTCGGAAGTCTTTCTGATGGAACATCCGCAGGTATTCCCTGAACGAAAGCCCCTGCATGGTATATGTAATGCAACGGCGCGACAAGTCGGCCTCTCCTTCAATAAGATTGATCAGCGACGAGCCGCTCAGCACGATATGCATATCTTCAAACTCGTCGTATGCATTCTTGACTTCCAGGCTCCAGCCTCTGTATTTGTGCACCTCATCCAGAAACAGGTATTTCCCGCCTTGTGCATGGAATCGCTCGATGAAGTCCAAAAGACTATGCGTGCTGAAATAGATATTATCAAGACTGGCAACAGCACATCTGTTGTATTTGTCGGCCCAAACTCCTGCAAAATGCGCTGTGTCATCAGCGTTGTCTTGCCAACGCCTTTTTGCGTAACACGTTGTTGCAGTATCTGCAGAATCTAAGCGAGGCACGGCTCATTCAATTGCTCTATTCAGATGTTACCAACGTAAAACGTCTGCAGAAACCGGACAAGATATATATGGAGAACACCAACATGCTGCATGCCCTCGCGACCACACAGGTGAATGAGGGCACGGAGCGCGAGGTGTTTTTCATTAACCAGCTGTCAGCAGCCCATGTGGTGGAATATAGCAAGACATCTGCCGACTTTACCATCGATCATCAGTACACGATTGAGGTAGGCGGGCGTTCCAAGGACGGCAAGCAGATTGCCGGCGTTGCCAATAGCTTCATTGCCTCTGCCGACGAGGAGTATGTGCTGGGGAACAAGATTCCCCTCTGGCTTTTCGGTTTTTTGTATTAGCATAGCAATAGCGCTCAAAAATCATAAGTGCAGCAACTGAAGTTATCCCGCACACAGCAACGGCTATGTGAAGAGTTCTTCAATCGTTACGACTTTCTGGACCTTTCCGCTATGCTTTCCGTGAACAAGTCCGAAGGTGGTTACGAGCGTAAGGTGAACTGTTTGTTTGGCAGATAGCGTTTTCTTAAGCATCTCTACACGGTGGAGCATCTTTGCTTCTTCTTCCTTGTCAATAGAGAAAGGGGAACCGTAAAACTTCATCTCGCAGAGATTTACGATATTGTCATCGCGTTGAATTAAAAGGTCTATCTGCACTCCTGCCCTTTGTTCTGTACCAGGTACATTCCACGCAGAGACCGAAGTCCTGACTCCACCTATCTCCAGTGCTCGTTTCATCTGAGGAATATGCTGCCAGCAAACCTGCTCAAAGGCTACGCCTCGCCATGCATCCATCACATCCGATGTGAAATGATCATTGATGAATGTGGCATTCTCCTGGTTCTTCTCAACATACTTCAACCAGAACAGGCAGAAGTTATCTATAAGCTTATAATACTCGCCTGTTCCTTTTCCGTAAGGGCTATAACGCAAGACGAAGTCGCTCTCTGCAAGTACAGACAGCGTGTCGCTGAGACCACCACCAAGAGGGAGCCCCGTGAAAGACGCTATCTCCTCACGTGTAAAACCGTAGTTGCGAGTGGCAAGAAAACGGATAATCTTCTTGCAGTCTTCCGAATTCGTAAAGATGGCTTTAAAGAGACGATTGAACTCATCTTTCAGTCTTGGCTTGCTACCGAAGAGAATCATGTCTGTGTTTCTCTCAAAGCTATAGCCCTTGCGGAAATAACTGAGATAATAGGGTATTCCGCCGAATACCATATACGACTGTACAATGTCGTAACGAGATAATTCTATGTTCTCATGCTCAAAATAGTCTTCACACTCCTTGAGGGTAAAAGGATATACCTTTATTTCGTCAGTAAGTCGACCATAAAGTCCTCCTTTGCTTCTCGACAGGTTGCTGAGCATCCATGATGTTGCGCTGCCACAAACAACGAGCATCACATTGTCACGGCCATTGCACCATCCATTCCAGAAGTTCTCAAAAGCAGACAGGAAGCGGCTTCGAGGCGTGTCCATCCAAGGCAGTTCATCTATGAAAATCACCATGCGCTGACCATTGTCGAGTTTCATGAGCAATTGTTCCAGCTGGTAGAACGCCTCCATCCACGACTTGGGGTGTTTGAAGCCTTCAAGACCATGATTCAGCATGGAGTAGTAGAAACTCTCCAACTGTGTTCTCAAGCGATTCTTATCGTCTTCCTGATCAACAGGCGATACCCCTGTATGCTGAAAGGTGAACTTATCTTTCAGGGCTTGCTTGATGAGATATGTCTTACCAACTCGCCGCCTACCATAAACAGCAACGAACTCAGGACGGTCACTATAGTAGAGTCGCTCCAACTCTTCTATCTCATGCTTTCTTCCAACAATTGTACTCATGTTGATTATATTTTGCCGCAAAGATAACTAAAATATACCAAACGGCGAAATAAAGCATATGATATTCTGCCTCTTGTTTTGGTTTTTAACATTTTTGGCAGATTCAAATTGTTTTTTCACTGTGTTATTTCAGGGTATGCAACTGGAATTCGATCCGAGATTGCTTAGGTAAGGGAGGCAACAACGAAGCACTCCCGCCGCACGATGCATCGATGGCACCATGCGGCGGGAGTGGTTATTGCCTCCTTTCGGAGATGTTGGAGGACTTATTTCTTCTTCGCCTTTTTCTCGGCAGGCAGTTCTACGATGAGGCTGTGCAGTTCCTCTGGCAGGCGCTTCTTGTAGTAGTCGGCCTTCTTGGCGGGCACGTTGATGGTCTTCAAGGAACTGCACCCCTTGAATGCATCTTCGTCTATCTTACTGACACCTCCGGTAAATGTTACCGTTTCAAGTGAAGTGCAATTTCCGAATATCGTGTAATCTATCGATTTCCACTTTGCTTGAATCTCAACCGATTTCAATCCCGTACAATCTCGGAAAAGGCAGCTGTTACCAAGCCCCTCATCGTATTCCACCGATGTGGGGATGACAACGCTCGTCAGACCCGTGCAACCTTCGAATGCATGAAATTCAATTCTTGTTACCGAGTCGGGAATGGTGATGCTCGTCAGGCCAGTGCAACCAGCGAAGGCATTGTTGGAGATTTTCGTCACCGAGTCGGGAATGGTGATGCTAGTCAGGCCCGTGCATCCCCTAAAAGCATCTGCACCAATGCGAGTCACCGAATTGGGGATGATAGTATTCTTGCAACCAACTATTAACTCCTTAGTCTCGGTTCTAATGATGGCATTGCAATTATTACGCGAATCATAAACTTTATTGCCCTCCGACACTACAATGCTGGCAATATCCGCGCAACCGTTGAAGGTATATCCGATTTCTTTCACCGATTTGGGGATAACGACGCTCGTCAGACCTGCGCAATCGGTGAAGGCATCCTCACCGATTTCCCTAACCGAGTCGGGAATGACTGTGTTCTTGCATCCAACTATTAACTTTTTATCCTCGTTGCTAATGATAGCATTGCAGTTGTCGCGAGAATTATATACCTTGTTGCCTTTTGATACAACAATACTGGACAAATTTGGACATCCGCCGAAAGCTTCACCACTCCAAATACTGGTCACAGAGTTTGGTATAACGATGCTTTTAAGGTCAGAGCAGCCTCTGAAAGCATTCCGTTCTATTCTTTCCGTTCCGGCAGGAATAATAGCTTCACCATCGACGATGGCAAAACAGTCTGTCCATTCATTAACGATTTCCTTTGCGTAGTCTCTGCCTATAATTGAATATTTGTCATCGAAATCGTCATCTTCAAGCACCTCAACCTCTTTCCCTTTATATAGAATCTTACTTCCCAATATGGCTTGTGGATAATCTACGAGACTGAATCGGCTGACGTCAGTATTTGCCAACTCATTCGAGTAAATCAGTTGAAGCTTCTTGATGTCAAACTCCTCGTCATCCCCTATTTCAATGATATAGCCAAGTTCCCCATTTTGTTGTTTAGAGTGCAATTCAACGGGTAAGGGGTGTGATTCACTGAACAAATTGTGGAAGTAGTCAATAGTTCTTGCTATTGGACCAACGTTCTGAATCAAATTGTTCCCCTCTTCTCCATTAATAAGCAACGCATCGACTTTCGTCCAGTAGACATCTGTGTAAAACTCTCTCGCTGCTTGAACGAACTTCAATGAACAAACTAATATGGAGGAATAGCTATGGAAAAGAAAATGACTATCGAACAGATGCGAAAGAGAAGTGCCGATTGCAGGAAACTGGCTAAAGAACCGGAGCGCCGGTTGCAGAATGTCACGGAACCTGAAGCACGGAAAGCACTCGCCCGGGTAATCAACATAAGTTATGCCCAAGCAAAGAAATGGAGAGACGAGGCTTCTTTCGTGTGTGGAGTCACGCTCTCGCAGCGTCTTGAATCAGCAGTCCGGCGAGCGTGAAGCCGAAGATGGCCGTGATGTGGACGATCGATCCGTTGACATGAGCTTCCGTTGAGCCGGAATCGAGCTCTTTGTTCTTCAGAAGTTCGTCGGAGAACACGACCTGAAACTTGTGCGCCGGGAACATCTTCTGCTTCTTGAAGCGCTGACGCAGGGCGCGGGCCAGCGGATCGCCCGCCACCTTCCAGAACTCCGTCACACGAATGCGTGTGGGATCCATCTTCAGCGCGGCTCCCATCGACGAGAAGAGCTTCACGTCGGCTTTCGTGGCCATGAGGATGAGCAGTGCTTTGTCTTTCAGCGAGTCGATGGCATCGACCACATAGTCGTAGCTGCCGATGTGGAAACTCTCGGCCGTCTCCTCGTTGAACACCTGTTGCAAGGCAGTAATCTCTGCCTGCGGGTTGATGGTGAGCAAACGTTCGCGCAGAACGTCCACTTTCACCTCGCCTACGGTCTTCGTCGTGGCCATCAGCTGGCGGTTGATGTTCGTGGCGCACACGCGGTCGCTGTCTACGATGGTGAGTTTCCTGATGCCCGAGCGCACCAGACTCTCGGCACACCACGACCCTACGCCGCCCACACCGAAGATGATGACACGCTTGTCGGCGATGCGCTGCATCCCTTCGTCGCCCAGCAGCAAGCCTGCACGCTGGAATATCTCTTGTTCGTTTGCCATGATTTTCCCTGATTAGGATGCAAAGGTAATCATTTTCGGTCAAATAAATGCATTATCTTTCTTCGTTTCGGCTTATTTTTGTACCTTTGCAGAAACAAAGGCGCCGAGCGGTGTGTATCGGCGGCACTGCGTTCGTATACAAACTGCTACAACTGATAATACAAAACAAAATGAAAAAAACTCTCATCATGCTGGCAGCCGTTGCCATGGCGGCAACCATGCAGGCGCAGACGGTTGTCGACACCATCATCAAGCGCAAAGCCACCACGCCCTTCTATTTCTCCGTACCCGTGGATGACGGCAACTATAAAGTGACGCTCACGCTCGGCTCGAAGAAAAGAGCCGCGCAGACCGTTGTACGAGCTGAAAGCCGGCGGCTGTTCGTGGAGAATCTGTCCACACGAAAGGGTCAGTTGCAGACCGTCTCGTTCATCGTCAGCAAGCGTTCGCCGCGATATGTCTACCGCGAGCCGTCGGCCGACAAGCAGTCGGTCGTGACGAAGGAGGGCATCGTGAAAATTAAGGAGCGCGAGAAGGACTATCTCAACTGGGACGACCTGCTCACGCTGGAGTTCAACGGCAGCGCACCCGCCGTGCAGCGCATCCGCATCGAGCGCGACACCACGGCCACGACGGTCTTCCTCTGCGGCAATTCCACCGTCGTCGACCAGAACAACGACCCGTGGGCCTCGTGGGGGCAGATGATCACGCGGTGGTTCGACGACCAGGTGGCCATCTCCAACCATGCCGAGAGCGGACTCACGGCGCGCACCTTCCTCGGTTCCAACCGTCTGGACAAGATTCTGACGATGATGAAGCCCGGCGACTACGTGGTCTGTGAGTTCGGCCACAACGACGAGAAGGAGCACAGGGCGGGCGACGGACCGTGGTATCACTACGTCTACAACCTGAAAATCTTCATCGACAAGGTGCGCGAGGCCGGTGGAAACATCATTTTCTGCACGCCGACGCAGCGCAGGGCGTGGGAGGCCGACAACAAAACCATCAAGGCAACGCACGGCGAGTTCCCCGCCGCCATGCTCAGCGTGGCCCTGCGCGAGAACGTGCCCGTCATCGACCTCAACGGTTCAACGAAGACATTCTTCGAGACCTTGGGCTACGAAGACAGCAAACGGGCACTCGTGCACTATCCGGCCAACACATTCCCGGGACAGGAAAAAGCTCTCGCCGACAACACCCACTTCAATCCCTACGGCGCTTACGAGGTGGCCAAGCTCGTGGTGATGGGTATGAAGCAGCTCGGTCTGCCAATCGTCGCACACCTGCGTGCCGACTGGAAAGATTTCGACCCGTCGCAACCCGACGACTTCAACCGCTTCGTGTGGTTCAATTCGCCCGACAAAGCCGATGTCACGAAGCCGGACGGAAACTGAGTGTCAGCTCACATAGTTCTCTGCAAGCAGAGCGACCAAAGGTCGAGCGCTTCGCAAGCGAAGCAAGCGGAGCTCGAAACATGATTCAAAGTTGATTCATTCATTTACAAAACCATACAATTATGAAAAGATTCGCATTCAAAATGTACTTGAAGCCAGGCTTCGAGAAAGAGTATGAGAAACGCCACGCTGCCATCTGGCCCGAGCTGAAGCAGATGATCAAGGACCAGGGCGTAGGCAACTACAGCATCTTCTGGGACAAGGATACCAACATTCTCTTTGCCTATCAGGAGTGCAGCGGCGAGGGCAACAGTCAGGACACCACCGACGTGGATCCCATCACGCAGAAATGGTGGGACATGATGGCCGACATCATGGAGGTGAACCCCGACAACTCGCCCGTCACCATCCCCATCCAAGAGCTGTTCCACATGGACTGAGAATGTTTTTCGCCTTGTTTATTGCTTCTTTATGGCAACAAGCAAGGCGAATTTCTTTTATGATACCTTCGGGCAGTGGGAGAGGATGAAGGTGTAGACGAAGTCGAAATCGTCGTCAACGTAGATTTGATTCTTGCAGAGTGGTTCGTTGACTTTGATGAGATGGCGCCGCGGATAAGCCTTCACGCTCTTGACGGCCGCGAAGGAGGAGTAGCTCGAGGTCTTCGTAGCCGACAGAATGCCTGCTCCGGCTGCCGAGGCACTGCCTGCCGCCGCTCCGGCGAGCGCCGTGAGCCATCCCAAAGCCTTGGCTTGCTTCACCTGGTTGTTCATCTGCCGATGAAGGATGCCTTCGTGGTCCATCTCGAACATCACGACATACCTGCCTCTGTACAAGGCTGCCACGAGGAGATAGCCTGCAAGGATGAGGAAAAAGAAGATGGCACACGTGATGAGAAAGACCTGCACCCCGCCGGTGAGTGCCTGTAGTCCTTGTCCTTCCATGAGGCCGAGCAGGATGATGAACACCCCGATGCCCGCAATGATTCCGCCGAAGATCTTGAACAGGAGGAAGAGGATGGCGGGATTCTTCAACATGTCGAGCTCGTAGACCCAGCGGTATTTGCCGTCGGCGCAGCGCTTCACCTGTTTCAGATGATGGCCGTCGGTATCGGGGAGAGGGTGGGGGGCTGGTTCGGTGTTCATTTTCGGGGCTTTTTTTATTTTTTCGTTATTCTGGGATTCCGTTATTCTGGGATTCCGTTATTTCGGGATTTCGTTATTCTGGGATTTCGTTATTTCGGGATTCCGTTATCTCACACCGCCGCCGAAGCCTCCGCCAGAGAAACCTCCGCCTCCGCTCCACGACGACGAGCCGCCGCGACCGCTGGCTCTGGCTTCGCGCTGTGCTTTGCTCGTTGCGGCACGCATGGTACTGGAGTGGAATGCCGACTGAATCATCGGCAGCGTCATGGTGTCGGACATCTGCTGCGCCACCTGGTCGAGTTCAAAATATTCAGGGTTGACGGCCTTCATGTCCTTGATGACCTGGTTGGCAATGCCGAAGAGTGTGGCGTAGACCATGTAGTCTTTCCATAGTGCCACCTCCTGCACATGGCGCTCGTCGATGAGCGAGAACTCCTTCAGGAACTTCTTCAGTCCGAAGAGCTGGCGCACCTCGTCGAGCTGGTTCTTGTAGTGGCGAATGCTCTGCTTGGTGTGCAGCAGTTGGATGAAGGCATCGGTGGTGGTCTGGTTGTCTTTCTTCTTCATCCATCGGCGCAGTTCCTTCGGTTGCAGAATGGCGTCGTCGCCGGCCGCGTTGCGGAAGATGTCGTGCACCATGCTGAGCAGCTTGGGTTGCTGGGCGGCATCGTTGAGCGGATGGATGACAAACTGCTCCACGACCTTCCCCTTCTCGTTCATGCTCCTGTCGATGCTGATGGCTTTCAGGTCGATGAGTTTCAGGATGGCTGCCGAGAGGAGATTGTTATAGTCGGTGCCCACATATCTGTAGGCGTTCTGAACCTCGTTGGCCCACTGCAGGTTGCCGTTGGCCGGTATGTCGCGATACCAAAGCAGGTCCTTGTTCACCTTCTTGCGCGCTTTCCACACGTAGTAGAAATACCCGGCGATGAGCGCTATGGGCGCGAAGAAGATGAAAAACACGAGTGCCGCGAGCATCAGAAGGTCTTCCTTCGTCGGTCCTTCTTCAATCTGGTAGTCGCTGTTTTCGAAAGCCCGCTCGCTCACCTGCTCGAACGAGCCGTTCTCGGTGATGGCCGGGCTGAAGATGCCTTTGTTGAAGCGAGCCATGACGATCATGGCGCTGCCGCTGCTGAAGGGTTCGCTCGTTTCGGCCACGATGGTGCCGTTCACCACGTTTACCTCGCCGCGGTAGCGGAAGGCCCACACACCGGTGTTCTCCACGGTGAGCACGCTGTCGATACCCTGCACGCCTTTCGCCGGTGCTGCGGGCTCAATGGTCAGCCTCACATGGTCGGGTCTGGGGTCAAGGCCTTCGGCCACGAACATGTAGTTGAAGCCGTCGGCATCGCTGTAGGCGCGCAGCAGGTTGCTCACGGTGTACGACGTCACGTAGGTTCGGCTGCCCGTGTTGCCCAGTCCCCAGCAGAGTTCGTAGCCGTTGCTCTTCGTGACGATTCCGCAGAGCCCGTATTTCTCCTGCCGCGTCATGCTGACGTCCCACTCGCCGACGTTCCGGTATTCATTGCCCGTCTCGTCGGAGACCTGCAGGTCGCTCACGTGGCTCCCTTCGGGCAGGTTGCCCACGACGATGTAGCATTCGGTGCCTTCGAGGTCGATGTCCATCTGTCGCGTCTCGGTGATGCGTGCATCGCCGTTGGGGCTCAGCACGACATGTATCTGCAGGTCGTGCAGCAGCGGTCGTGCCGTCAGCGTGGCGAAGACTCCTGTCAGGAGCAGCGCGACGGCGAGTGTTGTCAGCCTTTTCGTCATGTTATTTCTTGAAAGCCTCGTCGAGATTGGGGTAGCTCTTCTTCTGCTCTTCGTCGGTCTTGAAGTAGTCTTTCTGACCGAAGTGGAGCATCGATGCAACAATCGACGACGGCCACTGGCGCACCATGCGGTTCATCTTCGTGGCGGTGTCGTTGTAGACCATGCGCGACATGCGCACGTTCTCCTCATACTGGCGCACACCTTCGGTCACCTCCTTGTAGAGGTCGGCGGCCTTCAGCTCGGGATAAGCCTCGCCGATGGCAATCAGACGGCCCATCACCTGCTGCAAGGCACCCTGCTGCTCGTTGGCGATGGCGGGGCTGTTGACATCTTCGCCGCGGCGCTGGCGGATCACTTCGATGAGCGTTTCCGACTCGTGCTTGGCATACTGCGCGGCGGTCTTGGCCAAGGCGAGCATTGCGTCCCAACGCGAATTGAGCTGCACCTCGATCTGTCCGAGAGCATTCTTGCACAATTCATCAAGATTGACCAGCGAGCGCTGCGTCATCACGAAATAGCCGAACACGAGAACGACCAGGATAATAATAATCGGTAATGTCATAATCACTAATCTTTTAATTGAACATTTCTTTGGCTACAAAGATAATCATTTATTCTCAAAGTGTGCATGAATTTTGTCAAATTATTACAAATTGGAAGTAAAAAAAGATGTTTCGAGGTGGTTTTCAGACGGATAACGGCTCAGCACGGTCCGAAAAAGATTGCTGCTGACACCGTTTCCAATCGTCATTCCAGCCACTATGCCCTGCCAACGCCTTCTCCTCGCCCTGCAATTTAATTGATTTTGGTTCGCAATCTAATTGGAATTGCCGTGCAAAACAAATTAAATTGCCATGCAAAACAAATTAAATTGCCGAGCAAAATCATTTGTCTTGCAGCATGAGAAGGCCCCTGCGACAACCGAAAACGGTTCTACGGTACGTTCTGGAGCGATGCCCCGGGTGCACAAAAAAATCCGAATTCGTCGGGACGCTGTGTAGATTCTGACGACAATGATTGTTAATTAAACAAAAGAGCGTGCTTTTTCGGATTATTTTGTTTATTTTTGTACTTTCAAAAATGAACAAACTGACCCATGAAAAAGGAAAACAAGCACAGACAAGATATGAGCCGACGCGAGTTCTTGCGCCGACTCGGGTTGGGTGCAGGTTCGGCCGTGGCCCTGATGGCCATGGACCCGCTGAGCGTGCTGGCCCAGGACGAGACGAAGAAAAGCGCCGACAACCGCATGACCTACCGCATACAGCGCGGCACGGGCGAGCAGATATCGCTCTTAGGCTTCGGCATGATGCGCCTGCCCAACGATCAGGACGAGGTGAACCGGCTCGTCGACTATGCCATTGAGCACGGAGTGAACTATTTCGACACCGCGCCGATGTACATGCGCGGGCAGTCGGAGGTGCTCATGGGCAACGCCCTCTCGCGCCATCCGCGCGAAAAATACTATGTGGCGACGAAGATGTCGAACCAGAACCAGCGCCTGTGGGATATCAGTGAGGCGAAGAAGATGTACTACCAGTCGTTTGAGCGGCTGAAGACCGACCATCTGGACTACTACCTGCTGCACAGCATCGGGTCGGGTGGACTCGACACTCTGAAAGGGCGCTTCCTCGACAACGGGCTGCTCGACTTCCTCCTCGCCGAGCGGAAGGCCGGCCGCATCCGCCATCTGGGGTTCTCCTATCATGGTGATGTGAGCGTTTTCGACTGGCTTCTCGACCATAACGACACCTATCATTGGGACTTCGTGCAGATACAGATGAACTTCCTCGACTGGCGCCATGCCTCGCTCAACAAGAACGGATGGCGGAAAGACGCCGACGCGGAGTACCTCTACAACAAGCTGGAGAAGCTGAACATCCAGTGCGTCATCATGGAACCGCTCCGTGGCGGCGCTTTCGGCAAGATGCAGAAGGAACTGACCGACCAGCTCGAAGCGGCGCGGCCGGGCGACAGTGCGGCGCGCTGGGCCTTCCGCTGGGTGGGCTCGTTCCCCAACATCCTGACGGTGCTGAGCGGCATGAACCGCATGGACCATCTGGAAGAGAACGTGAAGACCTTCTCGCCGCTGGATCCCTGCAACGAGAATGAGAACGTGCTGCTGGCCAGCATTGCCGACACGATGGCCGGCTTCCCCACCATTCCCTGCACCACATGCAGCTACTGCATGCCCTGTCCGTTCGGTGTCGACATTCCCGGCAGTTTCGCCTACTACAACGATGCCGTGAACAACAAGATATTGCCGCTGCCCGAAGCCGGTGCTGCCGACTATGCTGCGCGGCGGAAGCAGTTCGTCGACGGCCTGCGCGTAGCCTTGCCTGACGAAGCCACGTGGGCAACGGCCTGCCAGGACTGCGAAGAGTGTCTGCCGAAGTGCCCGCAGCAGATCCGCATTCCCAACCAGATGGCTCGTCTGGTGGAGCTCATCAACAAGAGTTAGCCGTGTTCAGGCAATCAAGAAAAAGCCATGTTTCAGCATTTTGAAACATGGCTTTTCTTTTCGATTCTTGCCTGTAGGGGGCTCATTCGCCGAAGATTTTCCTGAAGAACGACTTCAGGCCAGGCTGTTTTTTCTCTTCCGGTTGCTCGTCGTCGTCGCCGATGACCGATGCCAGGGCGATGCCGATGTTGTCGTAGCCGCCCGCCTCCAATGCTTCGCGCAGCAGTTCGTCGCGCAAGTTGGCAATGTCGGCGCAGTGCTCATCGAACGTTTTTTCGATGTCTTTGTCGGTGCAGTAGCCGCAGAGTCCGTCGCTGCAGAGCATGATGGTGTCGCTCGGCAGCAGGTCGTAGTGCACGATGTCGGCCGTGGGCCTGCCGTCGAAGTCGCCGAGTCCGCGTGTGATGATGTTGCTGTCGGGATGTGTGAAGGCCTCCGTCTCCGTTATCTCCCCCTTGTCGACGAGTTCCTGGACCAGCGAATGGTCCTTGGTAAGGCGTGTCAGTCCGCGTTGCGGATGGTAGACGTAGCATCGGCTGTCGCCGCACCATGCGATGTGGGCTTTGTCGTTGGTGATCCAGCAAACGACGATGGTGGTCCCCATCCCTCCGGTGTCGGGATCCTGGAAGATGCGGTCGTCGATGGCTTCATCGGCATGGCGTATGGCGTTCTGCAGCAGTTGCTCTATCTGTTCGTCGGATTGCAGAGCCTCGGTGGCATTCTCTGCCGTGAAGGCATCGCGTACGGCTTTGATGGCGAGCGCCGATGCCACCTCTCCGGCATTGGCTCCGCCCATACCGTCGGCCACGATGAGCAGAGCTCCCAGATGACCGATGGCCGAGTAGCCGTCGGTCTGCAGCTGCTGCCAGTCCTGGCTGGCAATGCTGGAGCAGAACATCAGCGCGTCCTCGTTGTTCTCGCGCTCCTTGCCGACGTCGGTTATCGCTGCTATTCTGATTTTCATGTCCGTGTGTGTTTCTTTATTTGTAGACGATCAGATTTCCAAATGCGGCTTCTTCGGCTTCGTCGCGGGCTTGGTGACGGGCTTCGGCGGTGCGGGCTTCTTGGGCTTGGCCTTGTTCTGTATCACCACTTTCTTCTCGGGAGCGGGCTTGTCGGCAGGTTTGTCAGTGGTCTTGTCGACGTTCTTTGGTACCGGAGCGGGCTTGGAGTAAGTGATCTCGAAAGGATATTCCGACAGCGGGCAGCCCGGTTCCTGAATCTGGATGACAATCTGGTGGGTGCCCTCGCCGATATTGTCGGCAAAGCAGCGGTAGCGCGTCTCCGATAGTTTCTCCAGTCTGACGGGCATATCGTTGGCCCTGACGTTCACGTTGCTGGGGAACAGCTCCTCGCCCGACGCCTTGTCGGCGCTGATATCGAATGTGAACGTGAGGTCGTCGTTCTCGATGATGGTCTCTACGTCGTCGACATCGATGACGAAATAGCGGTAGTACCACTCGTTGGCGGTGAACGCGATGGGCGCGGAGAGCAGGCCGTCGTAGCTCACGCGAGCCTTGTAGGCCACCTCCACCACGTCGTCGTCGAGATAGTCAGGGATGGTGAGGAAACATCCGTACTGCACCGAGCTTCCGAAACTGCTCACCTTGGCTTCGCGCGACATCACGTCGATCTCGCATCCTGATGCGGGATCCATCTCGATTGTGGCCGTCTTGGCATCGACGCCGGTGGGCAGGTCGAGCCGTATCTCCGTCTCTGCGCGCTGATGACGGAAGGCAATGTCGTTGCCCCTGTTCAGGCTCAGGGTGAACTGGGCGTCGGGCTGCACGCGCAAGAGTCCGTATCGGCCGTTGAGGCAGACGAAAGCCTTATTGTCGAAGCATGTCGTCACCTTGTCGAACTGCGGCGGCAGCAGCTCGCGGCCTTCCCAGTAGAGACCATAGAGACCGTTCGACTCGGTCACTTCGAGTGCTGTCTCCGTGAGCCACGGCTCGCGTTTCTTCTGAGTGTAGGTCTTCACGTCGTCGTTGACCACCAGTTCGCAGGGCACGTAGAGGGCGTCCATGCGCACGGTGACCTTCGTCTTGCGCCCGCATTTGGCGTTCAGTTCGATGTGCGAAGCGTCGGTCTTGGTGATAAACGATGTCGCCTCGCCCGCCACTTCGGCCTGATCCTTCGAGTCGGCATCGGGGCAGAACGGCTGCAGCTCTGTGGCCTTGCCGTCGAAGATGTATACTTTCTGCTTCACGACGACGAAAGCCACCTTGTCGTCGTTGACCGACGAGATGAAGGCAATGTCCTCATCGTCGATCTCTTTACCCTTGATGGTGAAGCGCATCGGCTTGCCCTGTTTGCTGAGCAGGAGCTGGTTGAAGCCCTTCTTCTTCTGTGAGTCCTGGAAAGCCTCACACTTGGCAAAGCCGTTGCGGAAGGGGTAGGCGGCGGCGCAGTTGCTGATGACGACACGCCCCTGCTTGTCGATGTAGTGGCAATAGCCGTCGTTGGCCGACTTCACGGCGAGCAGTCCTTCAGAGAAGTAGGGATAGGAGTTGGTGACGAGGAAGTCGTTCACCTGCATGTAGTCGCCCGAGGTGCTGACGAAGCCGAGGATGGCCGTGGTGTTGCCTCGCGTGACGAGTGCCACGTCGTCCTGGAAGACGAACAACGTCTCGTTTGTGGTGAAGAGTCGCTGCCCGTCGAAGGTCCACAGCGTCTTTTCCTGTTGCGACTCGGTGATGATGAGGTCGGCACCGATCACTTTGTAGAGGTTGTCGTAGGCCGGCGGTATGAGCCATCCGGCCACTTGCGCGCTTGCTGTCACCGACGTGATGGCAGTAAGGAGCGATAGAAGAATGCGTTTCATCATATTATATAAAGGTATGTAGGTTGTCGTGTGCTATTCGAAGGTGGCGAGCCCGCGCTGAATCTTCTCGAGCAAGTCCTGATCGCCGGCCAAGGTGGCCCACTCGCGCGATTTCAGCAGGAAGCGCTTCCCTTTGTCGTAGTTGGGTTTGTAGATGTTGTTCGGCATCACATAGTAGCAAGCCAGACGGTAGGTGGCGTTGGCGTTGATGTCGGCGTAGGCAGAGTCGTTGAGCTCCATGATGCGCGTGAAGAGTCCCACGGCTCGGTTGCTGTAGTGATCGGCCTTGGGCATGTAGCTGTCGTCCATCTCGATGCCCATGAGCTGCTTGCGTTTCACCGATACGGGGTCGGAATACCAGCCGTAGGTGAGTGCCATTTGGTAGATGGCGGGCACGTAGTTGGTTCCGCTGAGGCTGTCCATCTGCGCCAGTCCCACCTTCAGCGAGTCGGCGTTGTCGCTGTTCATCAGTCCCAAAGCGTGGTCGTAGAAGGCCTTCACCTCCTCTTCGGTCATCACCTTTTCCACCTCGATGATCTTCGTTTCGCCCTGTCGGGAGAGCAAAAAGTAGAGGGCGCCGCCCACGAGGAGCGCGCAGACCAGTGCCAAGAGAATATATTTGGGAGCCTTCGACTTCACGGGAAACTCCTTCGCCTTGGCTGCCTCGATGAGCTGTCGGGCGGTGGGACGCTTGTTCAGGTCGGTATCCAGACAGGCGTGGATGAGCCTTTGGATATCGGCGGGAACCCCTGTCAGGGCTGGCATGGGCGTGTTGCCCTTCAGCTGTTCGCGCCCTCCGCTCTCGCCGAAGGGCACCTGTCCGGTGAGAATCTCGCACAAAGTGGCTCCGAACGCCCATATATCGCTCTGCGGCATGGGCTCGGTGCCCTCCTGATAGCGTTCGGGTGCCATGTAGGCCAGCGTGCCGTTGTTGTCGTCATCGTAATAGTAGCCGTGGACGCCGCCCATCTTCGAGCTGATGCCGAAGTCGGTGATGGCGAAGTTGAGGTTGTTGTCGATGAGGATATTGGCCGGTTTGATGTCTTGGTGCACGATTTGCGGCGTGTTCGAGTGCAGACGTTCCAATCCTGAGGCCACGTCGAGAATGAATTTCCATATCTCTGCCGCCTTCTGCTTCTTGCCGATGAGCTGTTCGGACGAACCGAACTTGCAGTAGGGAAGCACCAGATAGGGCAGGTCGTTGTAGATGGAGAAGCTTGTGGGCTGCAGCACATTGGCGTGACGGCACTCGTAGACAATCTTGAATTCGTCGCGGAAACGCTGTTCGCCCTCAATGTCGAGTGCGTTCTTGGGGCGGTAGATCTTGATGGCCACCAGCATTCCCGTATCATCGCCTTTCTCTTTCTTTTCGTGTTCGTCTTCGACGAGGGGGTTGTCGATGGTGTTCACGTCGATGGCCAGCCACACGTCGGCCGTTCCGCCGTCGGTGCTCAGCGGCCTGAGCAACTTGTAGCGCCCGTCGAAGAGTTCGCTCCTGTTGGCGAGCTGTTCTAAGTCAATCATATTGTTGGGTTTATTTAAGTTTTATCTTTTCGCCTTCCTTCAGTCGTGAGAAGATGTCCTTGTCGTTCATCTTTGCCAGACTGGCCAGCTTGATGCCGAAGTTCTGGCATATCTCGTAGAGCGTGTCTCCCTCGCGAACGCGGTAGAAGTCCTGCGCTCCGTTGTATTTGTTCTTTTTCTTCGCTATGAAGACGATGTCGCCCTCGTTGAAGTCATCCTCGCTGGTCACTTCGTTGTACTCCAGAATCTTTGCCTTCGGTATGTCGTAGCGCATCGATACCGACGAGAGCGTCTCGCCAGGATAGAGAATCGTACACCTGACCTCGTTGATCTCGACCACGAAACGGCGCACGGCCTTCGTCACCGTCTCCTGTTCCTCGCTCTCCTCGCCCTCGTCGAGCTGGCAGTCGGCATCGAAGACCGGCTTCTCCTGCACGTAGCGTGTGATCTTCACCGTCTTGCCCGCCTTCAGCTTGACACCGCCGTTGACGGCATAGAGCTGGTAGGAATCGATGAATCCGATGAGCGCCTTGGCGTAGGTCTTGGCCGTGGCGTAGCCTGCGTTCTGCAGTCCGATGGCCCATCCGCGGTAGTCGTAGACGCTTTTGGAGAACAGACTGCGATAGCGAGTGTTGTTCTTGAGGAAGAGGGAGTGGTCGCGAAACGATTCAGCCGCCGAACTGTAGACGCGGAAACGGCTCTTCTGCGGTTCATCGTCCCATGCCTGATAGACGGCACCTTTCCATCCGCCGAAGGCTTTGATGCCGAAATGGTTGTTGGCGTTGCGCGTCAGTCCGCTCCTTCCGGCTCCCGACTCCAGTATTCCTTGTGCCAAGGTGATGGGGGCAGGAATGCCGAAGGCTTTCTCTTCGTCGAGGGCGATGCGACTGTATTTGGCTATGTAGGCCCTGATGTCGGCCGACGACTGCGCCTTTGCCGCCGTCAAGCAGATAGAAAATACTAATAGCAGGAATATTCGTTTCATCATTACCATTCCGTTTGTGTTATCCTTCATCGTTTCCTCTTTACATGGGTAATCCCAGCTGGCTGAAAGCACCGTTTGTCATGTCGTCGAGCACATACCTGAAGGCGGGTTGCGCTTTGTCGGCAACGGGTGTCAGAATCTGCATGCCGATCCATTTCTCCGCTTCAAACATATAATTGGCGATTGATTTGCCCGTTGTAGCCACCAAGACGAAATCGAACACCGCCACCGCGACACCGATGACGACGCCGGGAATACCACCGACAGCACCGGCCACGGCTCCCGTTGCAGCGCCTACGACCAGTCCGTTGCAGAAAGCGCCCAGGTAGTCGGCCAGCCGTTCGCGCCCGGCATCGGTGTGGTCGAACTTGCATAGCTCTTTCATCAGGTCGTAAGCTTGCAGTGCTGTTCCGACGGCGCCGAGTCTGTTCAAGACGGGTGTGCCTGCTCTGACCGCTGATTTGAATGTGTTCCCAGCCTTTCCCTGTCGTTTGACGACCGTCTTTCCGGCATCGTTGATGAGCTGTTCACGCTGCTCCGGAGGCGGAAGGGAACGTCGTCGGGCTTTTCCTTTCGCGGTGTCCACCTGATTCCATATCGGGCTGTCGTCGATTCTGCCCGGACTGTCAATCGATTTGCTCTGCAGTTTCTCAATGTCTTCCATGATTTTCTTCATCTCGAGCTGCAGCTCGTTGAGGTCGGCCTGATGCTTGTTGATTATCTCGACGGTCAGATCGTCGCCATAGGAGGCCAGCGTCCCGACGATTGATGACAGCATGTTGGCCACGGGGTAGATGCGCTCGTAGTTGTAGATGAAGTATTCTTCCACGGGATCCATGCCGTAGGTGATGTCCTGACTGTATTTCAGCAGCGTCTGCTCCGTGGTGAAGTCGTAGTTGCCTGAGGGTGAAAGACCTGCAAAACTCTGAAACTGGCGCAGAGCCTCGCGCACCACCATGCCACAGTCCACGCCAGCTGTCAGCGTTGTCCAGTTGGTGTCCATGCGCCGCTCGCGAATCTTGTTCAGCGTGTTGACGATGTAGATCGTCGTGGGGTGGTTGGCTTGGTCGAGAAAGTCTCCCATGGTGTTATGTCTCCAGGTTCTTCAGCGTCACCACGATGGGCATGGCGATGCACGACTTGTTGATGATTTTCTGCTGTACCCGTTTGTCGAACATCGAGTCCACGGCGTGCTGGAAGTTCTTCTTGTCCTTGAACTCAATGTCTACATAGAGCCCGCGGCGCAAGACGTCGGCACCAGCGGCACCGCCGACGGTTGTCTTGACGATGATACGGCGGAATTCGTCGCGTCCGAACTCCGACATGATTTCCTTCCTTGCGAAGGCGTCGACGTCCATACGTGTGTACAGTCGGTCGTTGGTGAGCGAATAGTAGCGCAGTTGCTCGTAGCGTTCGTCGGCCGTGGCTTTGTTGGCACCGCCCATGGCAGCCACGACGACCTGCGCTTTCTGCTCCAATGCCGGCAGATGGCGGTTCTCCAGCGTGTCGTCGGTGCGTGGCAGGTTGCCCAGTCGGCCCATGGTGGTGATATAAGTCACCTTGGTGGATGTGGTGGGAGGGTACTGATTCATGTTCTTCATCACGAAGGTGCCGCTGTCGAAGCTGTACTTCCTGTTCTGAAGGCCTACGCTCTTCCCCAGTTTGTTGATGGTCTCGCGCAACTGCTTCAGCACTTCCCCGTCCTTGATGCCATTGTATTCCACGAAGGCGTAGTAGTCGTCGATGAAGCGGTTGTAGAGGTGTCGCACTTCGCGATAGAGGTCTCCGTCGTGGTAGCAGGCGGCATCGAAGTCGCGTACGATCAGTTCGTCGTTCATCATGCCGAAACCCTGTCGGTTGGAAGCTGTCGTCGTCTCCAATATGCGCAGGAAGAAAGCTTCGTCTTGCTTCTGCAGCTTGGCAATGGGTTGCGTCTGTGTGAGCATCAGCGTCTCCACGTCGATGTTGGTGACGGGCAGCACGTTGAGCATCACGCGACAGTCGGCGGAAACGGCGAACCCCTCGGGGAACACAAGGCGGAGCCAGATGGTGTCGGCGGAGAAACCGTCGAGCACGCTGCTCTCAAGCCAGTGCGGGAACTCGCGGGGGTAGGCACGAGGCTTGAACATGTCGCGATCCACGATGTCGTCGGTGATATAGATGAGCGATGCGTCGTCGATGTTGAGCAGGTTCTCCTTCCAATTCTCCACGAATGAGAACATGGCTCCCGAGGATTGCTGGGCATCGAACGGCTCCACCATTTCGATGTCTTCCATTTCGCGCATCGAGGCGAAGTTCAGTTCCTGACCGGTGACTCCCGAATAGATGTATTGCGGCAGGACGCCGCCCGTCCCCCTGACCAACAGCGACAGCCCCTTGAGTGTTTCCACCTCAACAGGCGTCTTGATGCCCAGCCACAGCCAGTTGGGATGCTCCATGCTGACGGCGACGCGTCGGTTTCCGTCGGTCATCATGCTGTGGCTCACCAGACAGATGTCATCGTGGGGGAGCATTGTCGTGTTGAAGATGGGGATATAGTTGAGCGGAGTCTTCAGACCTTCGGCCTTGAACGAGAACACTGCTCCGCTGCCGACGTTGGCGACCGACGTGTCGCGTGTCGTCTTCAGTGCTGGACGAATCAGGCAGATAGCCGGTGTGGCCTCCACTTTCCTGCGGGGGATGAAGTCGGAACAGAAGCGGTCGACCAGCCGTTCCGAGAGGTTGTCCACATAGTCTTGTATCTTCTGCTCCTCAGCAACCAGTGCCACGAGCATCATCTTCGCAACAGGATCCATCTGCTGGAAGTCGATACCGTCGACCGAAGAGCGCTGCAACACGCTCATCACCTCACTGATTCTTTTCTCTATTTCTACATCCATGTTCTGGAAGGGCTACGTTTTTTATCGTTTTATCGGTATCGTTTCACGGTGGGTTCGATGAGGAATGTCACCACCTTATTATAATATAGCTTCGTTCCGAGACCGTCGTCGAGGTTTCCCTGCACGTTCACGTTCACTTCGTATTTTGAAACCATCTTCCGGCGGCGCAGTTGTTTGTCGGCTGCAGAGTCGAGTTCGATGGTCACCGTCACGTTCTTCAGCAGGGGTTCATAGGTGGCCAGGCTGCTCTTGATGCTCTCCTCGCACTCCTTTTTCGTCACCTCATTCTGCAATCCCTGTGCCAGACGTCCTGTCTGACTGTTGTTGAACTCCCTGTAGTGCACGTTCGAATACTCATGGTTCCAGTATTCGAAGCCGAAGTCGGGGTCGGCCTCGAAGGAGCCACGCGGCGTGAAGACAATGAGTTCCACCAGATTGTCGAGCATGCTGATGCGCTCGTTGATGTCGCGCACCAGCTTGCCGTCGTCGCGGAGCCGCAGGGGTGTTCTGATAAAGCTCAGCATGTCGGCACGGATGGTTAGATGTTAGGCCCGCTCCAGCGTCGGCGGTCGTCTTTCGGCGGCTCGGGCTTGGGAAGTGGCGGCGGTGCCACGGGCTCTTCAATCTTCAGCAGGCTGAACTTCTCTATCTTCTCACTGATGGCATAGCACATGCCCAACCCTTGACGAATGCGAAGATACGACACGCGTGGGTTGTATGGGGTGGCGGCATAGTTGCGGAACATGTCGGCATCTTCGAGATTGAGCATCTCGTCGAACTCACAGGCGCAGGCAAAAATGCCAACCACGCGCTGCACGAACGATTGCAGCTGCATGGGGGTGAGCGTCTCGCGACAGGTGTTGGCTTCGATGAAGACCTGCTGAACAACGGGCCAGTAGATGCTGATGGCTGGCCTGACGGCGGTGTTCAGCTGTTGCATGGTGCGCTCGTTGATGCTCTTCAGGATGTCGAGCAGCTTCTCGAGCAGCTCCACATACTTGGCATGGGCAGAGACGAACAAGCATGGCGGCACGAAGTAGGACGTGTCTTCCTGCCAGCCCTCTTCGTTCACGATGCGGGCTACGGGCAGCGCATGGTCGGGAATGGCCGTCTTCTGTCCCACCAGGGCGAAGGTGTAGTCGGGCTCTTTGTAGCCGTCGGGCGTGTCTTTCCATGTGTCGGCATCGGCATTCACGGTCAGCAGGAACTCTTTGTCGTCGCCGTGGGCTGGAATGGGCAGTCGCGTGTCGAACGAATTCGTGAAGTTCGTGCCGAAGTGAATGTCGATGATGTCGCCGGCACGGGTGATGCCCAGGCAGTCGATCGACTCGACTTCAACATAACCCTTACCGATGCTGAGCGACAACTGGAACGGACGGGCCGACGGCATCAGTCCAATCCTCCCGGCAGCAGCCAGGGCAAAGGCCTGTCTGATGGTCTCTTCGCTACAGCGGTCGGCGGCATTGAGCACCTCGTCGGTCAGGCGCATCCCTTTTTTCCAACTGATTCTTTTTGGCATACTATTATATATTTGTGTTATAGTTCAAGTAATTATAGAACACCTCATCGTTCAAGCGGAGAGGCTTCGAGTCCTGAGTGATGTTGAAACGCAGTTCCTCGCCCACAGCCAGAAACCAGTCCTGGATGAAGACGCGCAACTCTTCGACATCGTTGATGAAGGCAAGGAAATGCTCATCGCACGCCTCGTCGCTCCAGAAGTCAAGGTTGTAGACCGTCACCATGTCGTCGTACTCATTGCCTACGTAGCCCTCGCCGAGCGTCATGTCGATTCGTTCCTCATAGCGTGGAGCGTCGTCGTGGAGCCTTTTCCGCAGCAGATCGACGTGGATGTTCAGACCTTCGTCGAGAAACACCTTGCGCAGCAGCAGGGTGAGGAGCGTCTTGTTGCCGCGTATGTCCTTGCAATGGGGCAGGAAGGGAACAAACTGTCGGATGAATCTGTTCGATCGCTGTTCCTCGCTGAGACGGTCGCCGATGACCTGTTGCATGACGACATCCTCCTGGGCCAGCGCGAGCACCTTCTCTTTCACGTCCATGCGTTGCTTCAGCAGCAGGATATCGAAAGGCTGGAAGAAGCGGTAGGCGTTCTCTATCTCTTCCTGCTGGGCATCGAGCTGCTCTTCGAAGCGCTCCTTCTCCTCGTGTTGAGGCAGGTTGTCGAAGCGGTCGATGGGGTGAAACATGAACTCGGGCAGTGAGTTGTAGAGGCTCATTCTGGCCAGCTCCACGTTGGCTCGACCCTGATAGTCAGCTTCCATGCCCACGACGTCGCGATAGGTGTTGCGCTTGTGGAGCCCGTGGAACGAAACGGTGTAGCTACCCTCGGGGAGTAGGCCCAACAGAGTCTCGGCATTGATGTCAGCCGGCAGGTTCTCTGGAACGACGGTCTTTGGTTTGTCCATTCTCTGGTAGTCGGGTTATTCGTACAACTTGGCGTCGGCCGTCAGCTCGACATACGTAACACCATGCTCGGTCGATACCTGAATGACGTCGAAGAGCGGGATGCCGATCTGCCGAAGCGTGAGTTCCTGGTAGGGGAAATGGTCGTCGATGTTCTCGTAGAACCGTTTGTGGAAGAGTGTGCGATAGCTCAGCAGGCGCATCTCCTTGTCGGCCTTGATGACCTTGTCGAGCATCGACTCGGGCACCATCACCTCGAACTCTTTCTCCGGATGGTCGGAGACGATGCGGTCGATGAATTTGTTGTTGCGCATGTTAATCTCCACATTCTCGGCTTCCAGCTCCTTCCTCAGCAGGGCGATTGCTTCACCGACGGTCAGCTCGGCCGACAGCGCGTCGCATTTCAGCACCTCGTCCCACCGCTCATGGGCCGGGCAGTTGTTCTTCCACGACGAGAACTTGTAGATGTTCATCGTGTTGTTCAGACCTTCGTAGCGCAACATCTTGCTCTGCAGCGTGCGGAACTGGCCTGCCGCCTCGGTGTCGAGATGGATGATCTTCATGGCTTCCTGCACCTGTATGGCTCCCACGATGGAAGCGCTGATGGGCGTCGTGGCCACGCGGCCTGCCGATCCCTGGTTGCGCACCACGTCGGCGCATCCTGTTCGGAGCATGATGTTGTTGAACTCCTCGCGCGACAGGCCGCACTCATAGCAGCTCTTGCCCGGTGTGAACACGCGCACGGTGCCTGTCAGGTTCTCTATGCTGCCGTCGATCCACGTCTTGCCAGCCCTCAGCGACAGCCGGTTGAGCAGATAGCGCGCGATGCGGCTGTCGAGACAGCCTATCACCACGTCGACCGAGCGATAGATGCCCAGCCCCACCTCCGAGAAGAGGTTGCCCACGATGGGCGTCACCTTGATCTGTGGGTTGATCTCCATGGCGCGTTTTGCCACGATGTCGGCCTTGTAGGCATGACTGTAGGCATCTTCTTCGCGGAACAGCACCGAGCGTGTGAGGTTCGAGATCTCTATCTGGTCGAAGTCCACCACGAAGATGTGACCCACGCCGAAGAGCGCAAGGTTCTTCACCACCTCGTTGCCAAGGGCACCGGCACCGGCCACCAGCACGCGGGCATTGCGCACCTTCTCTTTCTTGAACCAGGAGAGCAGCGTGTACACGCCCTCTCCCCATTCGTATTTCCTTTCGTCCTGCATATCGCTTATTCGATTATTGGGGGAATCTATGTTCGGGCATTCGAGGTTCGTACCTCGCACCTCGCACCTATGTTCCCCCGAAACTTTAATCACTTACGATTCAACATATTCGAAGATGGTGTCGCCAACCTTGAACGTGTCGCCGTTCGACAGCACGACAGGACGGTTGGCGGGAAGTTCCGTGCGCACATTGTAGACCACGCCGGCTGCCATGGGCTTCATCATCGGCAGGTTCTTCGTCTTGTCGATGAAGAGCTGCACGTGTTCCTTGGCCACCTTGTTGCTCTTCTCCCAGTTCATCTGTATCTCGCATTCGCCGGTCATGCCGATCGACACCTTGTTGCCGCCGCCCGTAGCGTTCATCCATTTGTGGATGGGAATGCGCTGGCCGGCCTTCACGCCGTTCTTGATGACGAGGAAGAACTTCTCGGCCAGCATGCGCACGGTGACCAGCGATGCTCCCAGACCGCCGCCGTAGATGATGAAGTCGATGAGCATGCTCATCCAGCCGTACTTTGAACCAATGACTCCGCTGAATGCCAGCACGATGAAGCCGATGATGGCCGAGCAGAGACCGCCTATCAGCGCGCTCTTCATCGGAATCGACGACTTGACGGTGAGGCTCAGCGCCACGCAGACGGAGAACAGGATGTAGGCCGGCAACGAGCAGTACCAGGGGATGTATGTCGTCCCGACGGCCGAGAGCAGCAGGCAGAAGATGATGCCGCCGAGGGCAAAGGCCAGCATGCCGACGATGCCCGAGAAGAGCGACAGCCCGATGATCTTCAGATAAACCTTCGCATCCTTCTTGCGATACTCATCGTTCCAGCGGAAGGCCAGCGAGAGGAAGAAGCCGAGCAGCAGGCCCACGGCGAGGAAAGCCGACACCTTCTGCACGCAGTCGTTGAAGAGGTTCCCCATCTGCTCCTCGTTGCGGAAGAACGTCTTCGCGATGCCTGTGGCCACAGAGCTGAGCATGCCGCGCCCCATCAGCTCGAAACAAATCCAGCTCACCAGTGCGGCGACGATTCCTGACAGTGCCTGATAACTCTCGCGCAGCGACGAGCGGCTGAAGATTTCCTTCATGTCGACATGATCCTGAATGCCGTCCTTGCAGTTCTGACCGTACTCCACGCACTTGTAGCCGTTCTGTTGCCAGCAGCCCACGTGGATGATGTGCTTGCACTTCACCACCACCATCTGCCCCGGCTCAATGTCCTGGCGGCAGTAGGTGCAGATGCGGCGCTGCACGTTCTCCTCGGGCACGTACTTCTTGTAGTACTGCATGGAGAAGCGCTTCGACTTGATATACGGTATGAGCACCTTCATCACCAGGAAGAACACGGCTGCCGTGAGCAGTGCCACGAGCAGCGCCACGAGGAACTTCGTCAGCGAGTCGGCCGTGCTCTCGGCCTTCAGCGGCCACGGTGTCTCGGCCGTTCCGATGGAGTAGTCGCCTTCGCCCGCCTCCATGCCTTTCCATTCGGCGGTGTAGGTGATGCGTCCGGTGTAGGCCTTGTCGTCGGTGGCACGGTAGGTGAAGGCGAAATCGTACATGGCATCGCTCACCACCTCCTCGAAGTTGCGCAGCACGGTGTTCATGTCGTCCGACGGCTTGAACGATCCCTGCCGCTCTTTCAGCACGGTGCCCGTGGTGTCGCGCGGTACCGACACGCCTTCGAGCGTCAGCTTCACGTTCTCGTCCACGCCGTTGCCCGTGTAGTACATCGCATAGACGCGCGGCACGAAGTGGGCAGGGTTCGACTGGTAGTCGGTCACCTCGATAAACGTGATGGTCTCATCCTCCGACCGCGTGTTGGCGTCGGTGAAGACAATCAGCACGTTCTTGTCCTTGGCCTGCTGAGCACGCTTCTGGATGTCGGCGTTCTTCGCATAGCCTGCAACGGCTTTCACGTCGCCGTCGTATTCGCCTGCTGTCGGGCTGAACTCCGTCAGCTTCGAGTAGAGGGCGCTGTAGAAGTGCTTCGCCTCGGCAGTGGCGTGGAAACGGGGTTGGAAACTCTTGTAGTTGGCTTTCGTCACCATCTCGCTCGACGAAACTTCGTCGCCGAAGAACGACAGGTAGACGCAACTGTCGGGTGCGCTGTCGACCAGCTTCCCGATGGTGTTGTAGATACGGTCCTTTCCCTCTTCGGGAATGCCGAGGTCCACCAGCACGGAGAAGGTGAAGTCGGCCGGAATGCGCTGACCGGTGCTCACGGCAGTAATCTTCCTGCGGTCGGCGGGGATGAGCGTTCCCTCCTCGTTGACGACCAGATACTTCTCCAGGTCGGCCACATCGACGTCTTTCGACGATGTCCCCTTGCTGTCGAGCACCTTCAGGTAGAGGGTGATGCTGTCTTTCCCCTGACCGTATTCATATTTCTTGTCGCAAAACTGGATGCGCGACACATCCTGCGCCTGCGACGCCGTCAGCCACAATGCGCAGAACAGCAGGCTCAGCAGCCTGCGGGCCACCATCATTTCTTTCTTGTCCATATCTTCAGGTTTTCTAAGGTTTGTTCTCCATAATAGGTCTCATCGGTGCTCAGCTCGCCGTCGACGACGGGGATCGTTGTCAGGATGCCCGTCGTGGGCGAGTAGAACAGCACGAAGCTCACCTTGTCGATGCACCCTTCCACGGCCTTGCGGATGGTGGGGATGCTGAAGTGGGCGTCGGTCACGAAGCATCCCACTACGTCGAGCTTCGCCACCGCCTCGTTGTTCGACAGCCGTTCGGCCAGATGCTCCACCTTCGAGTCCTTTTGGTACGACCGTCCGTGGACATATCCCACGAAGCCACTGCTCTGTGCGCTCATCGACATGCACATATCGATGATGATGTCGCGGTTCAGCAGCACCCCCTTGCACAGGTCGTGGCGCTTCTTGGCTTCCGCGAGCGTGTCGAAGAAGTCGGCGTGATTGAACTCTTCGTTCGCTTCCTGGGCACGGTTGCCGAGCGACTGCACAGCCCAGGCATACCACTCCTTGAGCGAATAGAGGCGCTTCAGGTCGTTGCTCGAGTTGATGTTCTGGTCGCGGCGGAAGGTGAAGATGCCCAGTTCCTGTGTCGGAGTGAGCACGTCGACCACGATGGCGGTGAGGAAATTGGGATGGGTGGGGTGCTTCAGCTGTGTCTGAACGCTGACGTCGGAGTTGCTGAAGAACACGCCGAGGCCCGGATGCGAGTGCACCCAGCACGTCAGGTCGTACTGGAAGTTGGTCTCGCGGCGCAGTCGGCGCAGCTGTTCCAGCACGCGCAGCTTGATCTTGCCGCCGAAGTTGAGCTCGTATTCGGCAAAAACGGCATCGTCGCCGGGAAGCACAATCTGCTCCAACGACACGTAGTACTCCTGGCTCTCGTTGTCGTAGACCCACCGCCCGAGCACCATGCAGCCGTATTCCTTCGCGTTTTCAGGATGGTCGGCATCGTTGGCATACATGTTATAGATGTCCGCGATGCACGTGTTCTTGATATACATGCGGCGGACGGCCGACTCGTAGCAGAAGTCGGCCACGTCGATCTGCAGGTAGTCGGGGTTGCCGATGACGTCTTCCAGGCTCTGCTTCTTCAGGATGGTGGCCGTCTTGCGGCGCACCACGATGCCGCTGTCGGCATTCTGCGGTCCGTTCTGCGGCGCGTTGTAGTTGCCCTTGGCGTTCACGGGTGCCGGAGCAGCCTGGTTGCGGTTCCTCCTGAAGACGGCAAAGAGCAGGCCGACGAGGAGCACGGCTCCCGCGATGGCGCCGATCAGCTTCCAGTCGGCAAGCGGCTTCTCCACGGGTGTGTTGAGCTCGCGGTCGAGCAGGTTGAGGCTCGTCTCGCGCGTGCCCAGTTTGTCGTCGAGGATGCCCTGCATGGTCTTGCGGCATTCCGTCTCTTCGTCGGCATTGCCCAGTCGGTGCTGCTTCATGAAGTTGTCTATCAGCACGGTGGCAATGCCTTTATAGTACTGCAGCGAATCGCGGTAGGTGCCGACATACTCCTTCAGGTGGTGCTCCTCGACGTAGGCCTCGCGGTCGTTCCAGTTTTTCAGGCACTTGATGTGCTCCTCTATCTGGTTGCCGGCAGCCGTGAGGGCGGTGTCGGAGAAGTAGGGCACGGTCTCCACATGCTTACGGAATTCCTCCACCACCGTCGAGGCGTCTTCTCTTGCCCCTCGGAAGTTCTTCTTCGAAGGAGCGGCCTCCACTTCTGTCTCCATGAAGAAAAGCAGGAAGGCGATGGTAGCCAGTGTGTTCAATTTCTTCATAACACGTCAAATTGATACCTTATTATTGTTGTCATTGTTGTCTTTCCCGGGTTTGCGCCAGCGCTTGTACTTCGAGGGAATCACGTCGTTCATCGACGGTTTGCGGGACCCCTTCCCAACCTCCCCGAGGGGAGGCTTCCCGATGGGTGGCTTCGGCTTTGTCCTCTCCCCCTCGGGAGTGTTTGAGGTGCTCCTCGGCTTTATTCTCTCCCCCTCGGGGGAGTTGGTGGAGGGCCTCGACGCATCGGCACCCTTGGTGCCCTTCATCTGCATCAGGCGCTGGCGGGCGGCCTCGGCCTCCTTGCTCAGAGTGCGCTTGGCCTCGTTCTTCACCTTCTGCGTCATCTGGTTCACGCCGGGGGCATTGACGCCGGCCAGCGGGTTGGCACCGTCGATGGCTGCATCGACGGCTTTGCCGGCCGAACGCATGGCTGCATCCTGCGCCTGTTTGATAGAATCCATCATCTGCTTCTGCATCTTGTTGTTCTTGATGGTCTGATAGAGCTGCTTGCCTCCCATGAACAACAGGCTCAGCACGCCGATGCCGCCGATGAGCCACATCATGTCTTTCTTGTCTTTCGACGACTGCTCGGCCTGGGCAGCGGCAATAGAGTCGGCACGGGCCTGCTGGGCCTGCGCGGCAGCAGCCTGCGCGGCGGCTGCCTGTTGCTGGCTGGCATCGGCCTGGCTCTCCAGTTCCTGCTTCTTGGCGTCATATCGTTCCAGCGCCTGGGCTATCTGAGCCGACACGTCGGGGTCGGTAATCTTGAAGCGCAGCTCGCGGAGCATCTGGGCTTCGTGGGTCAGGTCTTCCGACAGCGGAAACTTCGTGGCGCGTTCGAGCATCGAGTTGAGCGAACTGATGCGGATGGCGGCCTCGTCGACGGGCGACAGACCCTCGTCGGTGAGAATCTCCTCCTCGGTCGTCGACGTCACCGTCTCCACGGCCATGTCGCCCTGACCCACGGCAGCGCCCACCGTCCGTCGGCTCTCACCGCTCGACGAGAGTTTCAGGTCGCCGCACTTGGCAAAAACCTTGTAGTGGCGCTTCCCCTCGTAGTGGGCCAGGTAGAGCGGAATGCTCAGCTGAGCCTTCCCCGACGTCACGCCGAACGATATCGACGGCTCGTCCTGCAGCAGGAAGTAGCCGTCGGACGACTTGTTGTAGCTCAGGTTCGAGGGCACCATGAAGGCCTCGGCCGTCATGCCGTCGAACTTGATGTCGCTGTAGTTGCCGCTGCGGTCGAACATCACCACCGCCACCTCGTTCAGCTTCTTGTATTTCTCCTGGTGTTTCTGCCCCAGCTTCTTCTGCACGCCTTGGAAGCGCACCGAAAGCTGGCCGCCGTTCTGCACGATGGAGTAGGTCACGATGATGCGGTCGCCGCTCCCCGAGAAGAGCGTGTCGCGCACCTCCCTGGCACCGCCCTTCCATGCTGCGAGGAGCAGTGCCGCCAGGCAGACGATCCTTATCTTCATCATATTCCGCTGATACGGTTATAGCGCTCGGTAATCTTCTGCTTATAGCCGTCGCCGCCGCTCTTCCACTGCGAGGCATGACGGCTGCACGACGCGTCGGTGCAGCACTTGTAGAGGGCGTTAGCCTGGCTCATCACGGCCTTCTTGGCGGCCTTGCGGTTCGAACTGCTGTAGATCTTCTTGTACAGGTCGTCGAGCTTGTGGTAGATCTGCTGTAGCGAGAGCGAACAGTAGCTGCACTTGTGGCCGCCGCCACCGCCTGAAACCTTGTGACGGCCGCAGTCGCGCTCGTGCGAATCGAGGTCGAGGCCGTCGAGCATCGTCTTCATGGCCGTGTAGCGCTTGTAGCCGTTGTCGGCCGATGTCCACCCGTGGGCAGCGATGGCGCTGTCGATGTCTCTCTTCAGGTCGGTAATCTTGTTCGTGAAGCCGGCCTTCTGCCTTTCTATCGACGGCTTGTGACGCGGATTGGGGCACAGACCGCTGCGCGAGAGCTCGCGCTCCAGGTCGTCGCAACGCTTCTTCAGACCCAGATACTCAGCCGAAGGCTTGAACTCGGCTTCGATGTTCAGCTCGATGACCTGCTTTTCGAGCAGCAGCAGCTTGTTCATCTTCTTCCCCTTGTACTTGGCGATGTAGATGGGCAGACGGCACACCACGGCATTGCCGTTCGACACCGCCACCAGCGGCAGGTCGTACTTGTCGGACGGGCGGAAGAGCATCACGCGGTCGCCATCGCCGCTGTAGGGGTCGATGACGCGCTTGTTCTTCGTTCCGCCGAACGTCTTGTCGAAGGTGATCGACGTGGGCATCTTCTTGATCGTCTTCTCGTCGTAGGCACGGTCGAAGAGCACCAGCACGTTCTGCTCGTCCAGGTTCTCAATCTCTATCTTCACCTTGCCGCTCTCGCCGTCGTTCTCGGCCAGCGAGACGAAGATGTTGGCATACGACAGCACCACCGTCTCCTTGGCGTGGTCGCTGCTGAGCGTGATCTTCTTCTGCTCGTCGGCCTGACAGGTCAGGATGGCGGCCATCAACAATGATGTCAGCAATACATATCTTTTCATATACTCAACGACACTTTAGGTTTCTGCGGTTTCTCCTCACTCTTCGCCTCGCCAGGTGCAGCAGCCTGCGGGGCGGGCTCGTTCTTGTCTTGTGCGAACTTCACCCATCCGTTGGGCTCGCCTTCCTCGCGAACCCATTCGGCCACGCCCTGATCCTCGGGGTAGGGGTAGGTGTTCTGGGCGTGATACATCTGGTATTTCAGGTAGCGCTCCACGCGCAGCACCAGGTCCTTGATGCTTGCCAGCACACCCATCTCCTTGATGGTGAGGCAAACATGGCCCTTGAAGCTGCCCGAATGGCGGATGTTGGGGTGCCAGATGTCGGTGATGAAGGTGAAGACGGGGTTGCCGTCGGCCGAAGGATAGTTGTTGGGCAGCACCACGCTCATCTTGTGAAGGTCGCCGAAGATGGGTTTGCGCGGCGGCTCGGTCTCTTCCACCCCCACGATGCTCTTGCACCGGTACCATATCTCGAACTCCGTGGGCAGGCCGACGGCGTTCTTCCTACGGATGATATACGACAGCGAGGGTTTGAAGGGGTTGGGGCTCTGCTGCTTGCGCTTGCTGCAGAGTGAGTCTAATTCTTTCCACTCCTGAAACAGGCGCGCATCACGCCCTTTCAGTTCTTTCAGGTTGAAGTTGTTGATCATCGGATTCATAGTCATTGGCATTACAGGGTTTCACTGATTCGCATCTTAACCGGCGATGGGAACCGAGATGAGATGCAGGCGGTCCATGGGTTGGATGTCGTAGTCGACAAGAGCCATCTCGCGGCCGCTTTCATCCTCGAACTCCAGGATGACGGGCTCCTCGTCGTCCTCCATCAGTTTGCCCAGCAAGTACTGTATGGGGTTGCCCCCGTTGTCCATGCGAGGCAGTTCGAACACCTGTATGATACTGTTGATCTGGTCGCGAATGGTCTTGTTCGGATCAGTCACTTTCACTTCAATCTCGTCGTACGACGTGCCGTCGATGGTGAGCAGCACGATGAACTCGTCTTGATAAAATTCTTGGTCTGTCATAGTCGTATTCTTTTATTTGATTATATTATTATTGTTATTCTTCATCTTCGGTCGCCTTGCAACCTTCCATGTTCGCCTTCAGCACCTCGTACACCCCGTCATTAGTGTCTTATGACCCCGTCATAAGCCCCTTATAACCTCGTCATCAGTGCTTTGTCAGCCTTTCATCAGCCCCTCGTAACCCTGTCGTCAGCGCTTTGTCAGTTCGGCTTCAGGGCCGTCTGTCGCTGTCGTTGCTGCCGTCGGCGATTGCAATTCAATTTAGATTGCGCGGCAATTCAAATGATTTCGCTCGGCAAAACAAATGATACTGGTCGGCAATTCAATTTATTTTGCGCATGAACGACAGCCTGTCGCCACTCTTCGTTCAACGTCCCGCCATCTGAAAACGACTGCTCCGGCAGGCTCCGCCGCACGCTCTTGCGCCGCATGCGCAGTGCTCACCAGTTCCAAGCCCCGTCTTCTTGCGCGTAGTTTTCGCTTCGGAAAAGTTCCAGTCCGTTGCGGAAGACGATGAGTTGATAGGCATCTGCGGGCAGCGCCTGCGGCTGTTGTATGAAATCACCTTTCATCGCAATTCCATAGTGGTTGGCGCGCGTATCTATGCGGAGAAGTATTTCAATCCTTCCTTCGATATTCTTATGGAAGAAGCTACAGAAGGCCTGTGGCATTACATCTTTGTTGAGCCAGTAGTAGGCCGAGAAATCATGGTTCCCTTCGTGCCATCTGACGGCAATTCGTTTCGGGCAGCCAGCTTTATGATACTTCATCAGTCCACCGTCTCGTTGTTGGTCGTGTGTGCCGTCAAAGCGTTGGTCTTCTATACTGTCGAGGTCCAGGTCGTCGTAGTATTCGTCTTCAACATCATACTGCTGCCATACTTTACCGTCGAAATATTCTTCCAATCCCACATACCGGTATTGATACTGCCTCATGTTGTTGTCGAACGTTGTCTCTGTTGGCAGTAATACTCCCTGGGGAGCAGGATACTCTTTCGAAAGGCGTATAAAAACATCTTCTGGCAAAGAAACATCTTCAGCTTTTCTCCAATCTATCAATACTGATTTCATGTATCCACGAAGCCAAATGGCTGTTCCTCCATACGGACTCATTCCTGCCACAAGATACCTATATCTATTTAACTCCCCTAAATCTTCTTGAACTTCCCAGAGATTCTGAAGTTTTTTTGAGTCAAGCTCCATTACCTGATTATAAAACTTCCTTTCTATAGGTGACCACCATCTCATAATAAGCATGTCAGGCATGGGATCGACCCGACTGCTTACTTCTTCTACCGTCGTTGCTTCCCCCCAGTCTCCCGACTCATTGTAGATACAACGAGTGAAGCGGTTTGTACTTCTGCAGTACAAGTCGGCCTTGAAAAGGCGCATAGGATACTGAGAGTAACAAGAAGTTGATGGTGTATAGTTATTTGTCATTTCCTGTCTTACTAATTCTTATATATGAAATAGCCGTTGTCTACGACTCCATATACTGTGTATAAGTTTGCAGCACCATCCTTTAGAAGAGAGCTGGCAGCAGTTATCTTTGCTGTTTTTGTTAAGTTCGGAATGTTTCTATTGAAGTTGACGATGTCTCTATAATACTGATATAAAGCAATCTTTGACTTTATGTTCTCTCGATAGATCATTCTGCTTAGTTTGTTCTCTTCTTTGTAAACTTCATTTCTGAGCTTGTCAAGATTCCGTTCCATTCTAGTATATACATTAATGGATGCCTCATAGCGTTCTTTGGCTCTTATTTGTGCCTTCACGTTTTCGGAAGAGAAGTCATTCCTTGTTTGCTGCCAAGAAGAATGCTTCTTGTCAAGCAAAGAGGAAACTTGCTTTTCTTGAACACTCATAACGTTCTCCGTGGCTTTTATGTCAGAGTGTATCTGCTCAATTTTCTTCTCTTCCCGGGCAATATTGTCAGCTCCTCTGCCAACGAATCTGGCTTGATTCACGGTCTTTCCTTCTTGTGCTCCTTTTGAAAGAATCTTGGCGGTTCCGCCTGCAATTGGAAAAACGGCAACGATGTTTATCCCAATAGCAAATAGGTGGGACGGGTCGCCGTCACTAACCATTTCGTAAACCTCTATTAAGGCATCGACCAAAGCTAAGGGACCAAAAACGAGACTGCCTATTCCTGCAGCCAGGTGGAGGTATTTGAGAACTAGTTTTTCCTTTTCTTTATATATTGCCCGTATGCCATCCCTTTCAGCTTTAACAGCATCTTTGTCAGACTGCTCTAACTGTGTCTGTAATTCATCCCATCTGACCATCAGCTCACCGTAAGAACAATACTCACTCTGGTACTCTATCTTGTCAATGGAATGGTAATCATTTAGCGTTCCTTCCTCCTCGTGCAGTATGCGGCCTTGCTCATAAGCTCTTCCTTCTTCAGAGTTCTTGACACCTTGTTGCTTCAGCCTAGTCATGTGTTCTCCTAGCTCTTTTATTTCAGCTTCGTTCTTTTTGTGCAAGTCTGCATTTGCTCTTTGCCGATCTATCATCTTCAACGATTCTTTCGTTTCTGTAGGTAGTCGGTCGTACTCTTCTTGTGCCGAGATGATTTCGTTTTGCTCTGCTCTTAAGCGTGACAAGACTTCTTCCAATTCTTCTTCAGTGCAGAACCTTCCATTATACTCCACCTGGTCTTGACTTGGATAGTCAACACCTTCCACGCCTCCCTTCTCTTTTTCCTTGGCGGCCGTGTAATTCCATTCGTCTAAGTCTCTGTTGTATAGGTGGTAAGTCTGCTGTTGGCGCCTCACTTTTTCCTTCAGTATTTCCAACTTTCTTATTCTTTCATATAAAGGAGGTAATGCTGGAGTGGCAAGGCTGTAGCCTGCATAGATGCACTTATATACAACCTTAAAGCTGAATCCACCTTCCAGATAACGTGTAAAAGTGTTATGAAATTTCTTATTTGCGCTGTTGGTAATGAAATTACCATACATTTTAGGAGCTTTGGACTGTTGTGAGAGGATGCTGTCAAGTGCATACATTAAAACTTCAGCCGGTGCATAGCCGCACAGATTAAAGTTGACATTCCCCTTTTGACCTTTGGCTGTCATCTGATCCAAAAATCCTTTAATGATTTCAATCGCTTTGGTAAGCTTTGACATCAAACCGTCTTTTTTCGGATTTGTAACGATTGATGGGTCTATTTCAAGATCACTACAGTCTACATAGATGACTTTGTCTTGTTTAGTATTCTTGTTGAACGTATTTTCTTCCTTAACCCGAATATGGGCAATGTGTGCGCCAGGCTTAACTTCATTTGAAAGAAGACCGCCGTTTGGGTCAATCATGTCACAACGTGAGAAGACAGAAAAAATAACGGTCATGTTGAACGTTTTTTCCAACATGTCTTCAGTTGCAGCAGGTAAACTCCGCTCACCTTTAACAGCATCAGTCGTTCCTGGCATAATTATGATTCTTAAATATATTTGCTGTTCACCTCTCCGATGGCATCGCTCTGCTTGCCGGCGGCGCGGGAGGAATAGTTCTGCGCGGCCTGACTGGCCGTGGCGGCCTTGGCGGTCTGTCCCTGACTGGCGTAGTCGGCGGCCGTACGGCTGAGGGAGTCGGCCATGAACTGCTCAGTGTCGCCTGACTTGCTGGCCTGTGCGATGTCGTTGTCGTATTGCTGCTGCTCCTCTTCCGTCATCTTGCTCCGTTGGCTTGCGGGGAATGGTCTGTTGGGGGTGGGGAGCGACACGCTGATGTCGAGTGGCGGCACGATGATGGGTGGCGGTGAGGGCATCTGTCCGTCGGTGGTGAACGTGATTTGTCCGCCCCACATGCAGAGATTCTGGCATGTTCGCGTCAGAGCGGGCTGTCCTTGTACCATCACTTGCATCTTGCCGGGCATCCACGGTGCCGTGATGGCGGGTATGCAAGGCATCGGTGTGAGCACACCCATGGCTGCCGAGGTGGCTGCCGCCACGGTGGGGTTAGCCATCGAGGAGCACATGCCGAAGGGCATGATGTTGACCATCGGCGTGAAGTCCATGATGTTGCCGCGCTGCATGTTGCTCAAGAAACATGTGCGCGAAGGATTGACGATGAGTGACGACGGTGCCATTCCGAAGGTACAGGTCATCAGGGCTCCCGTTACAACGTATGTGTCGGCCATATATTTATATCGAGGTGCGGAGGTACGAGGTGCGGAGGTACGAGGTGCGAAGGTGCGAGGTGCGAGGGTGCGAGGTGCGGAGGTGCGAGGGTACGAGGTGCGAAAATGTGTTAGGCTATATTTGTTTGCATGGCGGCATCGATCATCCGGCGCGTGATGGCGTCGGCCGTGCGCTGGTCTTTGTTCTCGATGGCGTTGATCATGGTCTGCGCGTCGGCCACGCTGATCACCACTTCGCCTGTCATCCGCATCACGCGGTCGATGCGTGCCATGTCGTCGGTATTGCCTTGCTGTTCAATCAGGGAGAACAGATCCAGCTGTCCGTGCTGGGAAGGGAAGGCGAAGGTCGTTTCGCAGAGTCTGCCTGCCAGCTGTCGGGCTTCGTTGTGCAGGCTGATCACCTGCTTTTTCAGTTCTCGCGCCATGGCACTTGCGTCTGAATCGTCGGTTTCAACGGCTGTCTGTATCTCTTGCAGACGGGCTTCGAGCTTCTTTTTCATGCCCTTCAGATTCATTTCGGCCATGTTGGCGAGCGTGTTAAGCTTACTCTTCTCAATGGCGGCGAACACTTCTTGCCGTTCCGTCTCTGCCATGACGGTCATGATGGTCTTCGTTGCGAGGAATATATCCGTACATTCGTCCAGCCGTCGCCGAGAAATCCTCAGTCCTTTCGGCTTTCGTTTCTGTCCGTTGTCGATGATGGCGGCGAGCTGACGGGTTGCATCGATGGTGATTTCGACCATCGTGGCCATGCTCTCCGCTATCTTTACAACGTCCTCTTTTCCTATCGGACGCCTCTCCCTGTGTGGTTTTGTATCAGACTGTCGCACACTTTCCCACGTCCTGACGTTTTCCGGCCGCTCATCCTGAACGAGGAAACCGATTTCTTCTGGTGTCTTGACCGTTGGCAGCGAGGGAGTGGGCACTTCCGCAGGCTCGGATTTCAGCGTTTCCTCTGCCGACGGTTCCACCTTTGTGGTCAAGGGGAACTCTTCGGAAACTTCGATGTCATCGCTTTCCTTCGGTTCGGCAGCCTTGCCTATCTTGTCGAAGAGACGGTCGTAGGCCGAGAAATCCCATTTAGAGTTCATCGTTGAAAGTGGAAAGTGGAGAGTGAAGAGTGGAAAGTGGTGACTGGAAAGTGAAGATAGAAGAACTTTATCCCTCCCTGATCATCGGAGCCTTGATGTCGATGGTGCCTGTGGCCGATACGTTGGCCGACTGGTTGGCGTTGATCTCGTGGGTCATGGAGTACTCTTTGAACGAGCTCTGTGCTTCCATCTGAATGTCCTGTGCCTTGGTGGCGAACTTCTTTGTGACCTGAAACCCGGCGTTCTCCGACGATTTCACGATGTAGTCCTTGCCCGTTTCGGTCTGGAACTTGCCGTCGATATGGTCATGACGGTCTTTCTTGGTGACGATGTAGGTGTCCTCGTCCGACTGAGTCGTCAGTATTTTTTCTGTCTTCATCCACATGTCATCCACCGACGTGGCGGTGTAGATGTGGTTGCTTTCCATCGTGAGGTCGTTCTCTGTGTAGAGATAATAGTCGTGTCCGGCTTCGAGCACGATGTCGTTACCGGCTTTCATGATGATATCCTTCCCCGCTTCGAGCACGATGTTGCCTACAGACTTCAGCTTGATGAGGTTCTTGTCGCAGGAAAGGAGAATCTCGTATTTCGTCTTCCACGCATTATAGATGCGAATGAAACCGTCGTAGTTCTGGTTGCCGTCCATCTCGTGGGCGTCGTGGAACTCGATGGTGTGGCCGTTGCGTGTGCGGAAAGCCTTCACCTCGTTTCTCCCCACGGCGCCGGCGCTGCTCCATTCGTCGTCGGGCACGTGACTCTTGCCGTTGCTTCCCTCGTGGTTTCCGTCGAACATGCTGCCCCGTACGTATGGCATCTCAGCGTTTCCACCTTCAAAGTCGACCAGCACTTCGGCTCCTCGCTCGGGTATGATGTATGCTCCTCGCTTGTCCATCACGTAAGGTTGCACGACGCGGATCCACGGGCTCTTGATCTTCTCGGTGTCCGATTCGCTGTATTGGGTGCGCTTGATGTAGCCCACGGGGAAGACAACGCGTATGCGCCCCATCCGTTCGGGGTCGTCGTTGTCGCTCACCATGGCGCGGCAAGGCAGTGCTTTGGGCACGGCGGCAGCGTTGGTGTAGGGCGGATAGGTGGCAGCGGAGGCGATACCGTAGAACGAGTTCTCGTAGGTTTCGTTCTTCGAGAAGGTGTGAGTGACGGCAATGATGAGGATCTCATCCTGCTGCACGTCGCTCTTGGCGTTGGCCTGCGTGTCGGTGATGTAGTTGTCCACGATGACGAGCTTGCACCCTGTGCTCAGTTTGGAGCACGATGTGCGCCCTTGGTAGTTGAGGAGCGATGCCTTGATGCCCTTTGCCTGCGGTGTGAGCTGCTTCTCCACGGCCATACGCGTGCCGTTGAAGTTGGGCGAGAAACCTCCGGCCACGATGTTTTCGTAGGTCTGTTGCGGATAGAGTTCTTGCGAACTGTCGAAGACGGCATCGTTCAAGGCGTTCAGCGGGTCGGCCATTTTGTCCATCGACTCCTCGCTGTTGAACTGTTTGGTGAATTCCGAGTGGGTGTTGTTGGCCGATATGTGGACGAAATTCAGATGTCGCGTCTTCAGATCCACGCCGTAGGAGATGATATCCTTGCTGGGATAGTTCAGCTTGACGGTCTCTTTCTCGGGCAGCTTGCCGAAACGTAGCTTCCGCCCGTCGTTGAAAAGCCATTCACCATGACGGACGGCCATGCGCTTTACGAAGTCCCATGTCGATTCGTTCCACCGCACGCAGTACTGATAAGGCTCGATGATGAAAGCCGGGTCGACCTCGAACTCCAGGCGTGGCGACTCCTTGAGCACGCTTTCCATGATGTCTTGGAGCGAACCGGCATACTGTGTGCAGCTGGGATCGTCGTCGAGGCTGCCGTCCCAGCTGACGGCATTCACGCGTACCGAATACTGCGCGTTGCTGTTGCGGAAGGCCGAGGCGTTGCAGATGAACCCCTTGAACTCCACATCGGCGTTCTGGTCGCCGCTGGCAAATCCCTTGATTTCGGTCTCCATGCTGTCGGTGAGCAGCGAGATGTTGATTTCCTTGCCGATGATTTCGGTGCAAACCTGGAACTGGGTGTCGCTGATCGACTCGTCGGGATCTTTCACGAGGTCGAACGACAGGCGGCAGTGGTCGAGGATGCGCTCCGTTATCACGAAGTTATCCATGGTGAATCGTCCGCTCCCAAGGTCGATCTTGAACCTGTTGGAACGAGTTCCTGCTATGCTTACGGAGATGTCTTTGATTGAAATGGACATGGTTTATTCGGTGGTGCGGTGGTACGGTGGTGCGAGGTGTGGTGGTGCGAGGTGCGGTGGTGCGGTGGTGCGAGGTGCGGTGGGTTATTCCCATTCGTTGTTAAACTCAGCGATGTCGTTGGAACCGATGGTTATCACCTCGGCCATGAGCGTTACGGTGATGTGCATCAGCCGGCTGTCGTTGTTGTTGAAGAAGTCTTTCAGTCCCACACAATAGGCATTGCGGAACGAAACGGTCTTGTAGCTCTGACGGTTCTGCTGCGACCATACGACGAAGCGGAACGTTCCCGACTCCATTTCCGTCTTGTTGAACATCCAGCGATAAAAGAACAGGTCTTCGTCGCTGCGCGATGGCAACACGAAGACGATGCGTCCGCCGCGCGGTCGCGACACTGGCTTGCCCATGCTGTCGACCGACTGGTTGAAAGCGTATGAGCACTGCACGATGCCGAACTTCCTTCCGCCGACGTTGAGTTGGCAGTGGAAGGCCGAATAGTCTTTCCCGATGTCGCGGTTGAGGAATGACGGGGTGGGGATGTGTAAACCGTTGGGGAAGCCGGCGGCGAAGTCACCAGCCAGATCTTTGATCCTGTCAATCGTGTCGCTGATCTTGTCGATGGTGTCTTTCGCCTTCTCGATGGCATCTTGAACCTTCGAGATGATGCTGTTCACCGTTTGCTGAACGGCTTTGATGGCATTGTTCACCTCGTTGACAGCCGCCTGGATATCTTTGTTCACCTGATCGATGGCGGTCTGCACATCGTTCATGGCACTGTCGATGGCTCCCTGCGCCTCGTCGACGGCATTGCTGACGGCATCTTTCGCCTCGTTGTAGGCATTGCTGACGGCGTCCTTTGCCTCATTGTAGGCGTTGGATGTTGTCTTCTTCGCCTCGGCGTAGGCATTGCTGACGGCGTTTTTTGCTTCATCGTAGGCGTTGGATGTCGTTTCCTTCGCCTCGGCGTAAGCTTCGCTGAGGGCGTCTTTCGCCTCGTTATAGGC